>CAWAYO010000052.1:0-94464 GCA_963786085.1 uncultured Acidobacteriaceae bacterium | reverse complement strand
AGGCAGTCCCCGGGTCTCGGTGAAACGCGTGATCGAACGGCTGGGCGAAATGCAGATGACATCGGCAATGGTCGAGGCGGGCTGCCAATTGATGACGTCAGCACTCGCCTTGCAGTCGGTTGATAAGGTAAGCCTCTTTTATGCGCCGGTATTTCTCGGCGCGGCAGGCGTGCCGATGCTCAGCGCGATTGACCTGACGAAGCCCCAATGGGTGAGCACATCGACCGAACAACTCGGGGAGGACTTCTGGTTCAAGGGATATCTTCGGGATCCCTGGGCGTAAGGAGCGAAGCGAATATGTTCACTGGCTTGATTGAGGCGACTGGGAAGGTCCTCTCGGTGGAAGAGCGGGCGGGAACGATGCGCATTGCCGTCGAGGCGCCGGGGATTGCCGAACGGCTGAAGACGGGCGACAGCGTTGCGGTGAGCGGCGTTTGTCTGACGGCGCTGGACATTGAGCCGGGACTCTTTCACGCCGATCTCGCCGCGGAGACGGTGGCCCGCACATCGCTGGCGCTGCTTGCTCCGGGCACTACGGTGAACCTGGAGTTGCCGACTCCGGCGGGCGCTCCTCTGGGCGGACATGTTGTGCAGGGGCACGTGGACGCGACCGGCACGGTGGTCTCGCTCAAACAGGTCGACCCGGCAGCGGATCGCCTCATCGCTGACTGGTGGCTGGAGATCGAGATTCCGGAGACCCTGCGGCCTTTCATGGTGGAGAAGGGCTCGGTGGCCATCGAGGGCATAAGCCTGACGATTGCGCGATGGGATGGCAGGACGGTCGGGGTGGCGATCCTTCCCCACACCTACGCGGCGACGAATCTGCACCGGTTGCAGGCGGGATCGCCGGTGAATCTGGAGGCCGACGTTCTTGTGAAGCTGGCCGCCGAGCGACGGCCCCCTGTTTCGACGTTTGAGCTGACGGTGGATTACCTGGTGGCCAACGGATACTGAGCTCAGCTAGCTGCCGGCCATTCCTGAGCCTCCGACGATGAGCTTGGGCTGTGTATCCTGATCGCATCCGCCACCCCCATCGTAAGTGACCAACAAGTTATAGGGGTTCGGCTTCGCGTTGGCGGGAATCTGCACTGCGTGGTGTCCGTTGGCCTCGATGACATGATGCTGGTCTCCGATCGGCCAGAAGTTGGGATTGCCGGGGTCGGGAACGATGGTCACAGCGCCGTTGGTGGCATTTTTCCAGACAAAGTATTCACCGGCCATGACGTTGATATCCGAGCAAGGATCGACGAACTCGAGAGCTGCCACAATGAGTTGCTGTGTGGTGACATTCGGAGCCGGCGGCGTGCAGGTGAAAGTATAAGAGCCGGGATTTGCCCCGCTCGCGACAGTAACCTGAACCGGGGTTCCTGCATTGACGGTGGGGTTAGACGGTGTCAGAGGCCAGGAGCCACCAGAGGGCGCTATGCTGACAGAGTTTCCCTCGGCCGAGTTTAGTACCCATTCAAAGGTTTCATTTGGGACCACAACGATGAGAGGACTGTAGACATTGAATTTACGCATACGATTCTTCCTTTCAGCGCGTAATGCGCACACAGAACAGGCTACTTTACCTGAGCGTGGGCCAACAGCTCCTGAAACCGTGGGTTGTTTCGGAGATTGTCGAAGTCAGGTGAATCCCTGACGACCGAGGAAGAATATCCCGCAGTAAAGGCCTTTTGCAACCATTCGAGCGCTACACCCGTTTCTCCGAGGTCGTTGTAGACGACGGCGGCGTTGAAGAGCAGGTCCTTGTCCCCGTGGCCAAGCTCGAGCGAGCGCGAGAGGTGAGCCAGCGCGTTCTCGCGATCGCCGAGAATCGCGTAGCAGGCGGCGGCATCACCATGGCGCTCAGCATCGTTCGGGTTGACCTGTAACTGCCTGTTGATCAGGGCCAGCTGTTTTTTGAATGCCTCGACGGCTTTCGGCTTCTGCCCGCTATAGAGATAGGCATCGGCAAGATTGCCCCACAAATCGGAATTCTTTTCGTCGAACTTTAAAGCTTCCTGATAATTCCTTGCAGCGTCGGCAAAGCGGCGGGACTGATAGTAGGCAGTACCAAGATTGGAGAATGCGCCGGCAGTAGGACGCAATTTCAGCGATTGTTCGAGAGTAGTGATGGCCTGCGGATAGTTACCCAGATATACGTAAGCGGCGCCAAGATTGCTGTAATCGAGATAACTTTCGGGGGCGAGACGAATGGCCTTCTGGAAGAGCTCGACCGCCTTGCCGTACTGGGCCTGCTGCAAGTAGAAAATACCCAGCCACTCGACGGCGCGCAAAGAGTTCGGCTTCTGCGTGATGGCCTGCCGATAGACTCGTTCCGCGTCGCCGAGCTTGTTCAGGCGCGAGTAGGCCTTCGCGAGCCCTACGTATGCTTCGTCGGTGGTGGGATCGAGTTCGATGGCCTTTTGATACTGGTCGACGGCCTGCTGGTAATCACCGGTGCCAGCGGCGACCAGTCCCAGGCAAAGGTGGCCTTCCACTCCGGCGTTGCCGAGGCTCACCGCCTTGTTGCAGTCCTTATTTGCGTCGTCAATCCATTTGCGCTGCTTCGTAATTTCATAGTTGCGCCAGTAGGCTTCTCCGCGAGCGGCATAAGCGCGGCCGTAATTCGCGTCGAGGGCCAGCGCGCGGTCGAGGACGGTGATGGCGTCGGCGACGTGCTCCGGCCGGGAGATGTCGTCGAGATAGCCGCGGCCCTGCAAGAAATAATCATGAGCAACAGGCTCGGTGGTGCCGTGCGTGGTGAGCGCCGTCTTCTCCCCGGGGCGAAGATCGAACTGCAGCGCGCGGACGACCCCATCGGCCACCTGGTCCTCGATGGAGAAAGGATCGGAGCGCGGAGCGGTCAGGGTCTGTTCGGCGACAGCATTTCCGGTCTGGAGGTCGGCCAGCTTCCAGATCGTGCGGTTCATGTTGTTCGACTGCTGCACCGTGAGCTGAAGGGTGAGATTGGCGCCGAGGGTCTTGAGGGCCTGGTTGGGATCGGTTCCCGGAGAAGATGCCTTGTTTACCTGCGCCGTGTCGATGATCTCGATGTCGTGGTTCTCGGAGAGACCGGAGAGCTTGGCGGCGACGGTGGCGGAGAGTCCATTCGCAAACGCGCGCAGCTCGGGGCTGGTTCCATTGACCTGCGGCGGGAGCATTGCCAGTCTGGGCGTGGGTGCGGGCGCGGACGCTATGGGTGCGTGGCTGCGTGGTTTCCAGATGGAGGCCACGTGCGAGCGTACGGAAGGTATCAGCAACGCGACCGCTATCGCGACAAGAGCAGGCGCCAGTAACCAGAGCCAGCGGGGCGCGACGCGGTGATGGTGGACGGGTCGGCCTCCCTGCCGGACGGCTTCAAGGTCGTGACGCAGATCGCGGGCACTTGCGTATCGCCGGTCAGGATCTTTCCTGAGAGCGTGGGCGATGATGGCCGCCATCCGCGGAGGAATGCGATGCCCGGTGGAGTGAATTCGAGCGGCCTCGCGCTCGTCGAGGATGTGAGCGGTGATTACCGTGACGTTCGAGCCGTGGAAGGGATGCCGGCCGGTGAGCATCTCGTAGAAAACGATGCCAAGCGCGAAGATATCGGCGCGGGCGTCGGGCGGCTCGCCCTTGAGGACCTCGGGCGCCATATAGGCGGGGGTGCCGGAGATGATGCCGGATGCGGAGATGGTGTTCAGAGAGCTGGTAGGCAGGTCGGGACTGCTGCCCGGCAGGCGGCGGGCGACACCGAAATCAAGCAGCTTCACTTGGTCGCCGGGACCGAGCATGATGTTTTCCGGCTTTACGTCGCCGTGCAGGATGCCGCTCTGATGGGCCGCGGCCAGAGCGTCGGCGCACTGGACGGCAATGTTGAAGAATCGGTCGAGCGGCATGGGGTCGCCGATGAGCTTGCGCAGGCTGGAGCCGGGAACGTACTCCATGACGAGCAGGATCTCGTCGTTCTCGTCGATCACGTCGTAGATGCTGGCGATGTTGGCGTGATTGAGGGCGGAAGCGCGCTGGCCCTCGCGCAGGAACATGGCGTGGTCGTTGGGCGTGAGTCCCTGACGCCAGGACATGCGCTTGATGGCGACTGTGCGTTGCAGTTTGGAGTCGACGGCCCGGTAGACCTCTCCCATGCCGCCGGCGCCAAGGCGCTCTTCGATGCGGAAACGGCCGACGGTCTTCCCGGTCAGATCTTCCTGACTGTGCTGTTGAACGGGAGGTGTCCTGATCTGCTCGGAGAAGTCTGACATTGAAGAAGAGGTGAGCCTAGGATCTTGGTGCCATCGTACGTCGATTGAATGGGTTGAAACAAGAAGGGGAGTCAGCGGGCGTGGTATAGCCCGGGAGAGTAACCCACGATAGAACGAAAATCGTTGATGAGGTGGGCCTGATCGTAATAGCCGAGTTCGAGTGCAAGCTGGGCGTAGTCGGGCTCCGCGCCGGAGTGGACCCGTTCCAGAAGCTCGTGCAGGCGGTAGCGGCGAATGACCCATTTTGGAGAAACGCCGACGTATTCACTGAAGAGCCGCTGAAGGGATCGTTCGCCGAGTCTGGCGCGGGCCGAGAGGTCGGCGACCGTTCGGATGTCGGGCTCCGACAAGATGCGACTGACCAGCTCGGCTGCGAGTACGGCGGAGTCGTCTACGGCAGGTATGTGCGCGGAGAAGAAGTTGTTGGCGGCCGCGATCAATATTTCTTCGTTGTCTAATGTCGTCAGGATTGCGTCGAGAGCGTCGATCTCGCCACCGAAGATCTCGCGTACGGGCATGGTTCGATCGACAAGAGATGACACAGGCGCATTCAAAAATGCACGAAAACCGCCTGATGTGAATTTGACACCGAAGGCGTGCGAGCGGCCTTCAAGACGGCGGCTGAATTTCGCGGTGTGGACGCCCGCGACGGTCGATCCCGCAGGTTCGAAGATGGCGTGGACATTGGGATGCGGGAGAGTTTCCGCGATGTGAGGATCAAGACCACGGAGATCCCAGCTGACGAACCAGTAATGGGCGATGCAATGAGCAAGTGTCGGCGCGGGACTGCGGCGCACATGGCGGAATTGTCCGGCAGACGGCTGCGATTGAAGCACGCCACGCGCGGGTCCGGCAGCGAGATCGAAGACCTGCTCGGTTGCCGCCGCAGGCTTTGTCGCGGGCGTTGCTTCGGGCTGTTGTCGCGTTTTTCCAATCATCGCGGCGAGGGTGCTGCTTATATTCTCCCTGAGGAGAAGTTTATGACCGAATTACTGATCCGCAAGTCGATCGACGTGAGCGCGCCAGTCGAGACTCTATGGAAGATTCTCACCGACTCCGAGTTTATCCGGCAGTACATGTTCGGCTGCGATGCTGAAACAGACTGGAAACCTGGCTCGACACTGCTCTGGAGAGGCGCGGCAGATGGCGTGGTCTATGTGAAAGGCCATGTGGTCCGATTCGAGCCGGCACGAGCGCTTGAGTACACGATCTTCGATCCGAATTCGAAGCTTGCAGATATACCTTCAAACTATCTCACGATGAAATATGAACTCAGGGAGGACGTTCCGGGAAGATCGATTCTCGAGATTACGCAGGGCGACTTCTCCAAGGTCGAAGACGGAGAGAGCCGGTACAGGCATTCGCTCGACGGAGACGATACGGTACTGCAAGGAATCAAGGGCCTGGCTGAAACGCAGGTTCAGACGGAGTGAGTTTGCGATAGAGTAGGGGCGCAAGCATTGCAATGTGGCGTGGAGGTGTCTACGGCATCGGTCACGAAACGACGTCGGATGATGTCGTGGGCGCTCCTCGCGGCCCTGTCTTTCTGCGCCACCTGCGTGATCGGCCAGATACCCGGCGTGAAGAGTGCCGCGACCGCGCAGCAGCCTGCAACTCCATCGCCTCCTCCGGTTCCGCCTGATCCGCTGGGCAGATCGTCGCCCCACGGGTGCGTCGTCGGCTTTCTGCTGGCGGCGCAGAAGCAGGACTACGCACGCGCTGCGCAATATCTGGACGTGAAGAAGCCTCCGGCTCAGGCCGAGGAACTGGCCAGACAGCTAAAAGCATTGCTCGACCAGGGTTTGACGGAAAATCTGGACGGGCTATCACGCGAGTCGGAGGGGAACCAGACCGACAATCTGCGAACCACCCGGGACCTGGTCGGCACGGTCAAGACTGACGCAGGCAGCCTGGACATTGTGGTTGAGCGAGTGCAGCGACGCGGCGAGGAGCCGATCTGGCTCTTCTCTTCGGATACGCTTGCGGCGGTTCCAGGGCTGAGAAGCCAATCGCCCATTGCGCGCATGGAAGAGCGGTTCCCGCGCTGGATGGTGGAAACGCGGTTCTTCGACATACCGCTCTGGCGCTGGGTGCTGCTTCTGGTGTCGGTGGTGGTGATCCTTGCCATTGCCGCGTTGTTGTCCCGGCTGCTGCAGTGGATACTCGGCCCGGCTCTGGGAAAGGTACTGCCGATAAGCGGCGCGAACGTGATACGCAAGCTTCGCCTGCCGATCTTCCTCCTGCTGCTGGCCGCAACGGTGCGCTTTTTCACCCGCTACTCGCTTACGGTGCTGGCGCGGGAATTCTGGAATGAGACTGCGGCGGTTCTTTTGGTGGTCGGCGTCACCTTGCTGTTCATTCGGGTGAGCGACCTGGTGGCCGTTTTCGTCACCCAGGGCCAGACAAGCAACCTGGCGACCGCACGCGCGACCTTTGTCGGCGTCGCAGTGAGGATATTCAAGATAGCGGCGGTGCTGTTCGCCTGCCTCGCACTGTTGAGCCGCGCCGGCGTGAATGTAAGCGCCATGCTGGCCGGTCTGGGGATCGGCGGAATCGCGCTGGCGCTGGGCGCGCAAAAGACTCTGGAGAATTTCTTCGGGGGCATCACGATCGTCGGCCAGAAGGCCCTGCGGGTGGGTGACCTATGCAAGATTGGCGACGACATGGGAACGGTGGAAGACATCGGGCTGAGCTCGTTAAAGTTGCGGACTTTTGACCGCTGCGTGGTTTCGCTGCCGAATTCCAAGGTGGCGCAGCTGAGCATTCAGAATTTCTCTCTGCGCGACAAGTTCTGGGTGCATCAGATTTTCAACCTGCGGCATGAGACCACGTCGGAGCAGGCGGCCAAAGTACAGGCCAGGATCGACCAGCTGTTGCGCGACACGAAGGAAGTTGAAAAGAGCAGCGCCCGGGTGCGGGTAATCGACTTGAATGCCCTGGGGCTGCAGATGGAGATCTGGGCATACCTGCTGCTTCCTCCCATGGATGGAAACCGCTGCCTCGAAGCGCAGGAAAAAATCTACCTTGGCGTGTTGAAGGTCCTTGAGGAGACAGGTACGGCGCTCGCCATTCCCGGACAGGTTGGCGCCAGCCCGAGCGCCTGATGTCGACGTGCGGAGATCAGTCGTAACGTTCGAAGATGATCTGCTTGCGCTCCCATCCGCGTTCCTTGAGACGGTCGCGGTTGGCTGAGACCATGTTGTTGAGACCGCAGATGTAGGCGTGGATGTCGAAGCCTGCGCCTTCGGCGGCCGTGGGAACGGGCGCGGCCTGAGTGTGAACGTCTCGGCCATCGAGCAGGCGAGCGACGTGGTCCTGCACGTAGCCGCGCAGGCCCTCCCAGCCCTCCTGCGGGCGGCTCAGGCTGCATAGATATTGGAAGTTGCGATTTTCGACAGCGACTTTCTCGAAATATTTCTGGTAGTAGATTTCGGTTTCGTGGCGCGTGCCGTAGACGAGCCAGATTTTGCGGCCGTTGCCACGGTCCTCTCCGCTCTCGGGGAAGAGGTACTGAACGAAGGCGAGGATCGGTGCGATTCCGGTTCCGGTGGCGATGAAGATACTGTCGGTGAGCGGCTGGCGCAGCGTGAAAAAGCCGTGCGGCCCGTGGAACTGAATGGTCTGGCCGACCTCAAGATCGCACAGGAAATTCGAAAAGAAGCCGTTCTCTACCCGGTTTACACACAGGTCGAGCATGTTTGCGCGGGGCGCAGAGGCGATGGAGTAAGCGCGAGTCTGCGTTTTTCCCCGGTCGTCGGCTGCGACGCAGGAGATGAACTGACCTGGCAGGAAGTCGAAATGCGGAACCTCATCGATAGCGAATTCGAGGTGGTAACACTGCGCGGGTTCGGAGAGCAATAACTTTTGCTGCAGGCGGGCGGTAAGGAGCTGTCTATCCAAAGTGAACTCTCTTCCTTGAAAAATTATCGCCTGTGCCTCGTGATACCAGCAATCGAGCTGACGATATAGGCCGTGCCGGTCGCGACAGGCCTTCTTCGGAGCCTTGCAGATATACTCGACGTGACAAAATTCTGAACTCACGAACGGCCTTATGAGCGCACAGCCGCAGAAATACACCCGGAATAGTCCATACATTTCACGCATGCTCGTCAACGTGTTGATGACTTTGGAAGGCTCAGAAAAGCAAACACGCCATATCGAGCTGGAGTTGGAACCAGGAATGGAATATACGCCTGGTGACGCCGTTGGCATCGTGCCCGAGAACCGGCCCTCCGAGGTCGGGGAGGTACTTGAACAGTTACATTTCAAGGGCGATGAGCGGGTGCTGGATCACTACAAAGTGGAGATCAGCCTTCAGGAGGCACTCCGTACGCGCCTGGCGATCGGCAAGCTTACTCGCAGCGCGGTGAACGCCTATGCAAAGATCGCTCCGGAGTCAGCGCCGGGACTCGAGGCGCTGAAGTCATTGGCTTTGCCCGAGAATCGCTCTTTGGCGGAGGAGTACATCTGGGGCCGCGAGTTCATCGATCTGATTAAGGAATATCCCGGCGGTATTACGCAGCCGCAACAGTTGTTCACAGTGCTGGCGCGCCTTACTCCGCGCATGTATTCGATCGCGTCATCGCAAGCCGTGGTGGGAAATGCCGTGCATACGATCGTGCGCGTTGTCTACTACACGAGTCATCAACGCGACCGGCAGGGACTGTGCTCAGGGCATCTGGGAGAACGCGCGCCGGAAGGTTCTACGATGCCGATCTTTCTGCATTCGAATAACAATTTCCGGCTGCCGGAAAATACTGACACGCCGGTAATCATGATAGGGCCGGGTACAGGAATCGCACCGTTCCGTGCGTTTCTGCAGCACCGCAAGGCGTATGGTCACAAGGGTGAGAATTGGCTCTTCTTTGGCGAGCAGCGACGCGCATCGGATTTTCTTTATCGAGAGGATCTGGAAGGGATGTTCAAGGACGGGATTCTGACACGGTTCGATACGGCCTTTTCTCGCGACCAGGCACACAAAATCTACGTGCAGGATCGCATGCGGGAGAATGACGCCGAGTTACATCGCTGGCTCGAGCGCGGGGCGCATGTTTATGTATGCGGCGACGCGAATCGCATGGCGAAAGATGTGGAAGTTGCGCTCCTTGACGCCATTGCCAACGGACAGAACTGTACTCCGGACGAAGCGCAAGAGTATCTCGCCGCGATGAAGAAGGCGAGACGTTACCAGACAGATGTTTACTAAGGCAAGCTATTCCACGGTTACGGATTTCGCCAGGTTGCGCGGCTGGTCGACGTCGCAGCCGCGGCGGACCGCGATGTGGTACGCCAGCAACTGCAGCGGGATCACGTCGAGCACAGGCAGGAGCAGCTCGGAGGCAGACGGCACATAGAGTACGTGATCGACGAGCTGCTTGATGTGATTATCGCCTTCGATAGCCACGGCGATAACTTTGCCCGAGCGCGCGGTGACTTCCTGGATGTTCGAGAGCGTCTTTTCATAGCGAAGGACTGAGTCGCGGTTACTCTCGTCCTTCGTGGCGAGAACGACGACGGGGAGAGTCTCGTCGATCAGGGCGTTGGGGCCGTGCTTCATCTCGCCCGCGGGGTAGCCCTCGGCGTGAATGTAGGAAATCTCCTTGAGCTTGAGTGCGCCTTCAAGGGCAATGGGGTAATGGATGCCACGCCCCAGATAGAGAAAGTCGCGGGCGTTGGAATAGAGCTTGGCGATCTCCTCGCAAACGGAGTCGGCAGTTCGCAGGGCTTCTTCAACTTTGCCGGGTAGCAGGCTGAGCGACTCCACGAGGGCGCGGCTCTGGTCGCCGGTGACCGTTTCGCGCGTCTGCGCAAGATGCAGTGCGAAGAGGAACAGCGCGACAAGCTGAGCGGTGAAGGCTTTGGTCGATGCGACGCCGATCTCCGGGCCGGCGTGAGTGTAGATGGTTCCATGAGCTTCGCGCGCGATCATGGCACCGACTACGTTACAGATGGCGATGGTCTTGGAACCCTTGGCGATCATCTCGCGTTGTGCGGCGATGGTATCGGCGGTTTCGCCGGACTGAGTGATCAGCAGGCCGAGTGCGGCGGGATCGGCGATGGGGTCGCGGTAGCGGTATTCGCTGGCGTAGTCGACCTCGACCGGCAGGCGAGCAAGGCGCTCGATCATGAACTTCCCTGCTGTAGCAGCGTGCCAGCTTGTTCCGCAAGCGGCGATGTTGATACGCGTTGCCCGGCGGAATTCTTCGTCGGAGATTTTCATTTCACTCAGGAAGACTTTGCCGGTATCGAGCGAAATGCGTCCGAGGGTGGTGTCGCGGATGGCGCGCGGCTGCTCGAAGATTTCCTTGAGCATGAAGTGTTTGTAGCCGCCCTTTTCCGCTTGTATCGGATCCCACAGGATGCGCTGTAACGGACGCTCGACGCGGTTGCCTTCGAGGTCGGTGAGCTCGACTCCGGATGGCGTTAGCACGGCGACATCGCCATCGGCGAGGAAATAGAGATCACGGGTGTGGTGGAGGATGCCGGGGACATCGGATGCGACGAAGTATTCGCCTTCCCCGATGCCGATGACCACGGGCGGTCCGTTGCGCGCGGACACAATTTTGTCCGGCTCGTCGGCGGAGATGACGCTGATGGCGTAGGCACCGGTGAGGCGGCGCGCGGCGCGGCGGACGGCTTCGTCGAGGGCCATGGTCTTGCCGGTGTCGGCTGCAGAAGCGATCTCCTCCTCGATGAGATGGGCGATGATTTCCGTATCTGTTTCAGTTACGAACTTGTGACCTTCGAGGGAAAGCTCGTGCTTGAGCGCGAGGTAATTCTCGACGATGCCGTTGTGGACGACAACGATTCGTCCGCTGCAGTCACGGTGGGGATGGGCATTTTCCTCGGTGGGACGGCCGTGCGTGGCCCAGCGGGTGTGGCCTACTCCATAGGTTCCGCTGAGAGGGCGCTCACGAATGACCTCTTCGAGATTGCGCAGTTTGCCGGGTGCGCGGCGCAACTCAAGTCCCGCTCCGTTGCCGCCTACAGCGATGCCGGCCGAGTCGTAGCCGCGGTATTCAAGGCGGCGGAGGCCTTCGATGATGAGAGGGACGACCTGCTTGCTGCCGACGTAGCCGACAATTCCACACATAAGAGTGATTATCTCAGGGCGCAGAGCTCAGGACACTGAGCACAGGAAGGCGCTACTCTTCGAGGTGAAAAGTAAACTCCTCGATGACGGGATTGGTAAGGACTTCGCGAGCCATGCGCTCGACCTCGGCCTGCGCTGCGGCGGCATCGAGTTGACTGTCGAGTTTAATCACGAAATATTTTCCCTGGCGGATGTCTTCGATCCCCTGATATTGCATCTTCTTGAGTGCGTTATGGATGGCTTGTCCCTGGGGATCGAGGACGGTTTGCTTGAGGGTTACGTAGACATGAGCCTTCATCGTGCCCGATTATAAAGGACTTCGCGTCCAGCGATACGGGCCATTCGGCGCAAGCAGTTTTCTGGGCCACTGGTAGGTAGTGCGCCAATTTCGTACCAAATTTCGTACACTGGAATTCACATGGTCAATTATCTGGAGTTGCCGATTGGCGAAAAGATGCCCGAAGTTGTAAACGCCGTCATCGAGATTCCGCTCGAGGGCATCAATAAGTATGAATACGACAAGCAGCTGCACGTCTTTCGCCTGGATCGGAATCTCTACTCGCCGGTGCACTATCCGGGAGACTACGGATTTATTCCGTCGACGCTGAGCGACGACGGCGATCCGCTCGACGTGCTGGTGCTGGTGGATGCGCCCAGTTTTCCGGGCTGCGTGATGCAGGTGCGGCCGATCGGCCTGATGGAGATGCTGGACCAGGGTGTTCTCGATGAGAAGGTGCTGGCCGTCGGCAAGAATAATCCGCGATATACGGATGTGTGGAACTATTCGGAGATCTATCCGCACATGCTGAAGGAGATCACGCACTTCTTCTCGATCTACAAAGACCTTGAAGGCAAGCGAGTGGAAGTCCACGGCTGGCATGACGCGGCTTACGCGCGTGACCGCGTTGCGTGGTCGGCGAACAACTTCAAGGAGAATAAGGCGGCGAAAACGTCAGTCGCCGGATGATGCCGGCTGCAGTTCCTTCTGCAGCGGTCGTCCCGACCAGACGCTTCGCGAAACCTTGTAGAAGACGGGTCCGGCGACAGCGATGATCAGCCCGAAGAGCAGGGCAGGCATGTGGGCCATGCGCTCGTCGCGAGCTGCAAAAGCCGCATAAACGATGAGAGCTGTGGGCATCACCCCGATGGCGATGGCCATGGCGAGGTTGCCAGCGCGGAAGGGCCGCGCGAGACTTGGCTCGCGGAAACGCAGCACGACGAGCGCGACAAACTCCAGGATCAGGCTCGCGCCATAGAGCATCAGGTCGATGGAGATAAGCCGCTCGAAGCTGAACTGCAGGGCCAGCGCCCAGGCACTGGCACAGACCAGCAGCGCTACCCAGGGCACTCCATGGCGATTGCGGCGGGCCATGAAGGATGGAAGCAGGCCATCCTCAGCCATCACCATCGGCACGCGCGCATAGCTCATCATCAGCGCATTAAACATGCCGAGCCCGGTGATCGTGCCGCCGAGGACCACGGCAATTCCCAGCCACGGACCGGCGAGCGCGGTCGCCGCATCGGTCCAGGAGCCGGTGGTGAACTGCGCGATGGCCACGCCCGCGAAACCGATGGCTGCCAGCGGGATTACATAGCTCAGGGCTACGACGACAGCGCTCAGCAGCATGGCGCGGGGATAATTCTTCTGCGGATTCTCGACTTCCTTGGCGACTGTCGACGCGTTGTCCCAGCCCATGTAGTTCCATAGCGCGACAAGGATCGCGGTCGAGAGCCCTTCGCTGCCGGTCTTTGCCGATGTCCAAACCGTGTTGGTGTGCAGATGCCAGCCGTGCCACACCGCGGCGCCCACCAGAACGGCGAACGGCGCAAGCAGGATTACGAACAAGGCAATCGATCCTTCACCGACTGCCGGAGCTCCGCGCAGGTTCCACAGGCAACAGATTGCGATGAGTGCCAGCTCCCAGAATGTGCCACGCGAGCCCGCCGTCCAGGCGGGAAACAGCTTGCCCAGATAAAGCACAAAGATCGTGGGATAGATGGCCATGTCGAAGATGCTGGCCGTGAGTGAGAGCCACGCCTCCTGGTATCCCCAGAACGGTCCGAGCGCGCGCCGCACCCAGACATAGAAGCCACCCTCATCGGGGATGGCACTGGCCAACTCGCCGATCATGAGAGCGGTGGGAAAACTCCAGACAAAAGGAAGAAAGAGCAGGATGGCAAGAGCCTTGACGTAGCCTGCACCGCCGAATATATCTTCGATTCCGTACGGTCCGCCGGAGACCATGAAGTATGTAGCAGCGGCGAGAGGCAGGAGGCGCAAAGTGCGCGGCGACTTCGCGGCTTTTGCGGCGGACTTTACTAGACGTTTGACCTCGGTAATCTCCAGTTTTTTAGATTAACGTGATTCGGGAACGTCTACAGAAAAAATTGCGGCCGAACAGAAAAAGGCCCCGCCGTGTTCGACGGGGCCTGATGCCGATTGTGCTAGGACGCTTTGCGCGAGGGCGTGTCGGCGCCCAGGGAGCCTGGGCCTGCGTAGCCAGGTCCTACGTAGCCAGGATAAACGCGCTGCACGCGGCCGAATACCTGCACGCGGGCGGCGTCCGGACCAGTCTCCCATGCCTCGTTCACAACGCCGGCCGATTGATAGCGAATGATGCCGTGGTTGCGCTCGAGGATCTTCTCGGCTTGCGCGGTGTTCAGGCCGGCATTCACTGTAACGATGGCGCCCCCGCGCCGAATCTCGGTAGCAAACCGGCGGGCCCGCTCCTGCGAGATTCCCATCCCGGTAAATGAGCTCTCGAAAGCCGAGCCGGAGTATGGATAGTCGTAATCGGAAGCGATTCCGAGTTCGCCTTCGCCGGTGCCGAATTTTCTGCTGCCTGCGTCGGAGACCGGCGCGCTCCGAACCGAAGTATCGGCGCCGGATTCTCCCGAGAACAGATGCTTCAGCTTGTCCCACCACGATGCGTTCTCGTGAGAGCGGTGCTCGTGGTGCACGGGGACGGTAGTCGCGGGGGTGGGAGCTACGCCCATTCCGGTGCTCTCGGAAAGAGGCGCGGTGCTGGCGGAACGAAGCGTGCTGGGAACTTCGTGCGGAAGATTGCCGGGGATTTCCGAGCCGGGAATTGGGCCGGGACGGCTTGCGCCGGCAAACCCTGTCCCTGCTCCGGTCGACAAGCCTGCTGGGGTTACTCCGCTGGTGTCGGATTCTGCGCCCGAGACGCCTGCACCGGAAGCAGTGGATCCCATGGTGGAGACTTCGTCGTGAACGGGGCGGCTCGGTGACCCTGTGACGCCCGCGGACGCAGTTGCGCTGCCGTGAAATGCTGCCCCGATTTCACTGACGGGAAATCCCTCATCCACCAGTTCGTTGATAGCGTTCTGAGCGTCTTCGCCATTCGAGAAGTAGGCGACCACGGTGCCGCTTGTTTCGCTGTTCCAATCGCTGCTTGTCATCGGAGAACCTTTGTGTGTCTGGATTTGCTTGCCCTGGCCTCGGAGCGCGGCTTGCGTGGGTTCGCGGCGCGGCCTCCTAAAGTAAGATGCAAGGCGGGGAAACAAGGGCCGCTGAGCATCTTCTAAAGATTCTGCGGATGTTGCGCGTCGATCCACAAAGTCGAGGCTATTCAAAGGTCGGGAAAACCGCTCCGATCCTATATACTTGCTGAAGACAGCCGGAGAGATGGCCGAGTGGCTGAAGGCGGCGGTTTGCTAAACCGTTATAGGGTCAAAAGCTCTATCGGGGGTTCGAATCCCCCTCTCTCCGCCAGATTTTCCTCACCTTGTTGCTTCGGTAGTAAAGAACAAAAACAATATTAGTTACTGCCTTGCGCCGAAAATCCTCAATTCTGCTTCAACTTCCTCAGATTTGACCGCTCCTAAAGCCGAAGTGTTGCCAGGCAAGACTTAGAGCAACTAAGTCTGTGCCGCCGAATCCAGCGCGAATCGAACACGCCGCGGGCTGCGCCGGTGCACGTAACTTGACAGAACGGAGATCAAGTGGAGCCGACAGAGGAAGAGATCAGAGATTGGAAGGAGCAGGTCCGCCTGAATACTCTCGTCCATGAATACGCCAGCGATAAGTTAAAGGCGCCAGTTTTCATCGACGGTCGAAAGGATGGGGATGAGCTCAATGCCAGGGTCAAACGTCACTACGCCCGTCTGGCTGAGGAAAGTAAGGAATTGTCCGCGATCTTCCAGAGGATGCTCTCGGAGATAGAGAATCCCAAAGACGTGGCCAGTTGATCCCAGCTCAGCCGGCGGCCCAGGATAGCAACTGTCCAAGATCGGCTGCCGAGTTTGAGGCAGTCCCGCGCGCCAGGGAAGGGCCAATGGCAAGAGCCTGATTGTGGCCTTCAAACCACACCAGAAAGGAGGACTGCTCCGCCATCGGCAAGCGCTGTTGATTGATCCAGTTATAGTAGGCGCCCATGTCGGCATCAATAAGGGAACCGAGCGGGTCGAGCTCAGGCATGACGTTGTTCGACAGCAGATCATTCATCGGCCGCTGCAGCTGACGCGGGCCGAAGCGCACCAGCATAGTGAGCGGCTGGGCGCGGCGCAGGGCTTCCCGCGCTGTCCATTGTGCGAAAGTGGTGCTGAAGATCTGAGTACCGGAACCCTCAGTGAATACCTTGAGCTGAAAATAGTTGAGGACGACGTCTCCGGATTTATCCATACCAAGATCGGCGGGAGACAACCGCGCAAGGTGGGTGCGAAGTTCTTCGGGCCCCATTCCGGGACGCCTGATTTCAGCCTGCATATTGCGGAGCAGCTCGGTCCGCACCGGTTCCAGCGCCTGATAGGACACGCAGGTCAGCAGCCGGCTGTGGTCGACCTGCTGTCCACCCTCGATGTACCAGTGGCCGTAGGGCACTGGATAGGCCTTCGCCCGGGCGGCGACCGCGTTCAGTAGAATCTCGACGCCGTTGTCCGGTTTGACCTGCGAGAAGTAGGTGCCATGCTCTCGCAAATTGCGAAAGAGGGGAGCATCGTAGGATGCGACTCCCTGACCAATGATGGCGATTCCCAGCCTCTGCACCGGTGGCGGTTGTGGAGGCGTCTCGGAACGCAGGCGGTCCTCGTATTCAATGGCCGCCTTGCGGAATGTATCGAGCTGATGAGTCGACCAAAGGTAAGCCGACAACTGCTCGACAAATTGAGCCGGCTGGCCCACCCAGTCAAAGCTCTCAAGCTTTGACGAGAGCTGAAATTGAGAGAAGCTTTGGAACCACTCGTTCAGTTGCGCAGGCGAAAGAGAGCTCAGCTGGGCGAGTTCCCTGCTGACTTCCGCGCGTTCAGCCGGAAATTTGAAGTCGTACTCGATCACCTCCCGCAGCAGGTTGGGAAGGAAGCTGAGAGGGAGCTGCCGGAGCGTTTCGATATTGGAGACGGCAAGCTTGCGGGCCTCGGGTGGGTACCCGCTGAACTGTTCGGCTTTGAGATCGTGGGGAAGCATACAAGTTATAGCAGTTTCTGTATCGGCTGGCCTTGCGATAAGGAAGGCGTGAACCCCATGATTGCTCCCAGGGTGGGCACCAGGTCTGTCGATTGCATGGGATGGTCATAGACCACACCCTCACGAACGCCAGCGCCCAGAACCATCATCCAGGTCGTGCGCGAGGCCGCATCTCCAGTGCGATGATGCTGGAAGCCGTTGCCGCCAGAGTCCTCATCCGAATCGCGGCCGAAATCGGGAAGAACGAAGAGAGTGGTATTGCCGGCGTATTCCGGCTCGCTTTGAACCGTCTTCCAAAGCTCAGCGCAAAGCCGATCGGTGCGCCGGATTCCTTCAATGTAGAGCGAATACGCGCCAGCGTGCGCGACATCGATGTCATGCATGGTGATCCAGAGCAGGCTCGGCGCCTGCTGGCGCATGAGCTGGCGCACGATATACATCGAGAGCTCGTCGGGACTCGACAGGGTTTTCGCGTGCGCTTTAAAGTCATCGACTGAAAGCTTCAGGATCATCTCGAGCTGTTCGAGGTCGAATTCGCTGCCCCCCAGCTGAGGCGCGTAGAGCGGGGTCTCGTAGTTATCCCGCAGCAGGTGTTCGTAGTCGGTAGTGCTACCGGACATGGCCGCGGTCAGCAGATGCTTGGGGAGAATCACCCGTGCTCCCCAGCCCGGGCCGTAGGAGCGGTAGTCACTTTCGCCAATCCGGTTGAAGCCGTTGCTGGGTGCCACGACCCATGCATCAGAGACAGGACGCCGCAGATCCTTGCGGAAGTATTCGAATACTGTGGGATGGTCCGGCGGGACGGCGGAAAAGTTGTTCAGAGTCTCGTAGACTCCGGTAGCCAGACTGGCGGTCGCGACGTAGTGTCCGAGGATACCGTGGTTTACAACCTGGGTGAAAAAGCTGGACTGGGGAGCCAGCTCGCGGAGCATGTTGGGGATGTTGTCCTGTCCCTCGGGCGCGAAGGTTTCCTGGTCACGTGCACCCCCACCGAAAGTCACGACGATGACCTTCCTTTTTTTTGGCGATGCTCCAAAAGCGAAGGGACTGCTTCTCATCAAAGTGGAGCCCAGCGCCAGTCCCGCAGCACTGCGCAGGAAATCGCGGCGCGAGCAGGCGAGAAATGGGGCGATCTCTCGAGGCTCAAGTCCTCGAAAGCCCGGCGTCCCACGAAATGATGACCGATTCAACGACATTTGCTTCACGCCATTCAATTCAAGGTTTCGGAGAAGGAGCGGCTTTCGCTGTGTAGACGAACTGCTGTACCTCCGCTCTTTCTTTGTCCAGCTCCGCCAGGTGCTGCGCTCGGAGACGCTGATAGACGTCGAACTCCTGCTGGGCGCGATCCTTCTGTCCTGTGTGAACGTAGTCCTGCCCGAGGCGGTAATGGGCGTCCGAGAGATTCGGATTCAGCTCGAGGGCGCGAATATACTCCGAAATCGCCACGGCATAGTCGTGCTGATCGGAATAGAGATTGCCGAGCTGCAGGTGGGCGTCAGCGAGTCTCGGATCAAGGGAGATCGACTTTTGAAGAAGGGTCTTGATCTGCTGCAGATTCAGGCTCGGGTCTTCAGTGCGCTTCCCCTTCCAGAGGCTCATCGCGTAATAATAGACGGCCTGCGCATTGTTCGGCTGGAGTTCGGAATAACGCCGGAATCTCTGAATGACGTCGTCAGCCTGATTCGGCGAGCTGTCATAGGCCTTCGAGAGAAAGTAATAGCAGCGAGGATCCGAGGGGTCCAAATCGGCAGCCGCCAGCAGCGATTTGACCGCTTCATCGTATTTACCGCGCGAGTAAAGCGACATGCCAAGCCCGATGCGCAGGCGGGGCGACTTCGGGTATAGCTCGACAGCACGCTGAAACACATCGATCGCTGGTTCGTACGTGCGGTGCAGAAGAAGCTCGCTTCCCCAATGAAAGAGGTTGTCTTCGCTGGGGTCCATGTGGGCAGCGGTCTGCAGCTCATTGACCGATTCGACATACTTACCTTCTTTTTCGTCGATCTGGCCGAGCAGGTCGTGCAACTCCGCAGAGTCCTTCTGTTGCAGCAGGCTCTCGACGACCTGCCGCGCCTGGTCTAACTTGCCGGTGAGGAAGTAAGCCATCGCCAGGTCGTAGCCGTTGTCATAAGCTGAGGGATTGATCTTCTGGGCTGTCTCAAGATAGGGAGTCGCGTCGGCAATCTTTTCGGATTGAATGTAGTACTCGCCTAAGTTGTGGTTGGCGTCGTAGTTCTTCGGTTCGAGTTCGAGCGCCTTGTGAAACTGCTCGCCAGCCAGATCAAGCTTTCCCAGACGCGACAGGTTTGCCGCCAGATTTGTTCTGGCCTCTGCCGAATTCGGCTTCAAACGCACCGCTATTTCAAGGTGCGGCGTAGCTTTAGCGTCCAATGACTGGGCCGCGTAGGCGAGTCCCAGCAGTTCCTGGACTTCGAAGCTCTTTGGAAGGCTAGGTAGCAGGCTCTCTAGTTGGGAAGACGCCTCTGCGAAGCGCCCTGCGTTGTACTGAGCCAGGGCGAGCTGAAATCGACGCTCCAGATTTTGATTCGGGCCGTCGTCGGCGACGGCAAACGTTGCGCAGATCAGAAGCGAACAAAAAAACACTAACCGGGACCGAAGGCTTGTGCTCACCGCCCTCCCATGTTACCACCGCGTGAGAGCAAGGCTCTGCATGGAAGAACACCCCGGGAAGGACGGTGGTCTGGCGTCGGCCTTCCGGGGTGTTATGTGCAGCTAGTAGTACAGCTTCAGAGCAAACTGGATCTGCCGCGGATCAAATGGCGCGTCTCGTGTCGATCCAATTGCGCCGAAGTTCGCGTTGTTAAAGTTCCCAGAGTTCGGAATTGCGACAACGCCGTTGCCGCCGAAGTTCGGGGCGTTGAAGTTCGGGTGGTTAAAGATGTTGAAGAACTCGGCCCGGAACTCCATATGGAAGCGCTCAGTGATGGGGATGTTCTTGAAGGCGGAGATGTCGAGCCGATGGAAGCCGGGACCGTTAGGCACTATTTGTGGCTTATCACCGAGAGCCGCGAATCCGGTTAATGGGATGCAGCCCGCCGGTGAATCTGGAATTGGGACGCCGCCGGCCCCCAATTGGCAAGGCTGCTGGAAGGCTGCCGGGTTGTTAACCCAGTAGGGGGTCGGGTGTCCGCTCGCATTTGGCTTTACCTTGATGCCAAGGTTCTGGCTCTCGCCGGGAACTTTCACGTCGTAACAGCCCAGGCTTGCCGTGCCGCCAGCCGTTGACGAAGTCGGGCACGTGAAACTGAGCGGCTGGCCGCCCTGGAGCGTGAGGAGCCAGTTTGTGCTCCATCCTCCAACTATCGCATTGGTGAGCTTATTCGCATCGTGCAAGAAATGCTTATCTTTCCCGAACGGCAACTGATACCCACCGCTGAAGTGGAAGACGTTGGTGATGTTGGCGGGGGCCAGTGCCCAGTCGCCACGCAGGCCAAAGCCGGGCACATACGGCGCGCGGCCGAAATTGGTGCTGCCGCCATTCAGCAGATCGGGGGCGTCGGTGAAGACCCTGGAAAACGTGTAGGTGGCAAGGAAATTCAGTCCGTTGGAGAATGTCTGCTCAAGTTTGGTTTGCAGACCATTGTAGTTACTAGCCCCCATCGTTTGTGTCCAGTCGCCGCCGCCGAAATCCGGGAATTGAGCCCCGCCGGGCAGGCCGCCTGTGCTTGTCGTGCTCACGTTGTACGGAAGGAGGGCGGTCACAGGATTGCCGCTAAGAATGACCGCAAGATTGTTGGCGTTGGTCATGACATAAGCGACCTGTGCCGACATCGAGTGAGTGATCGCGTACTGTACGGTAAGGTTGAATTCAAAGGTTTTCGGAGTTACGTATTTGAACTGAATTCCCTCCAGGCCCAATCCCGAAGCATTTACCAGAGCCGGGGTGAACTGGGTACAAGAGAAGCCCGCTTCAAAAGTGGCGACTCCGTTTCCGGCCGCAGGATTGCCTCCAGCAGTCGGGCAGTTTGCAAAGGGAGTACCGAAGCTTACGGGTGCCACAGTGCTATACCCGTTAGGAGCGTTAGTGTTCGTCCTGGTTACATAGTCGAAGTTATATACGAAGGGATAGTTTTCACCGATATTCGGTCCGTACCCGATGTTCTCGAAGGCGTTGTAAAAGAGACCAGCACCAGTTCGAATTACCCACCTCGGCGTCAGCTGATAGGCAAGGCCAAATCGGGGCGCAAAGTTATAGTTTTGCTGCTTGGATAGACCCTGACCGTACCTGTTGGTCTCCTCCAGCGTGATTCCATCCTTCGCCAAAAGGTCGGTGAAGCCCTGAGGGGTGGTACCGTTCGGGCAATTGGCTGACCCGGTTGCACCCGTCTGTGGCACGCATAGACCATTCGAAGCGTTTGCTGTCGAAAGAGTCCTGTTATCCTTTCCGCTCGCGGGAAGAAGGTATGTCGGGCCGCCGTTCGGGGGGCCGTTTGGCACCCAGTTCGCCTGGCCACCGTTGGTTTCCTCAGTGGGTCCGAACCAGTCGTAGCGCAGTCCCAAATTGAGCGTCAGCTTTGGATTCAGCTTCCAGTCGTCCTGAAAGTAAGCAGCGAAATAATGTCTGAGGTCATAGGTCTTGTTTATGTTGGAGGCATAGACTTGGTCAGAGCCCCCATACACCTGGCCTGCGGAGTTGGCGACGGGCGTCAGAATAAATTGCCCTATGCCCGTAGTGCTGCTGTTATTGCTCGGAATGTCGGTAAAGCTGCCGTTGTAGTCGAACTGGCCATGCGACCAGGCCGGCTGGAGGGTATTGAATCTGACGTGCTGGTATTCGATACCCATCTTGAAGCTGTGGGCCTGGTAGACCTTCGAGAAGTCGTCGGTAACCTGGGTCGTCTGCGTGGTTTCGTCAGAAGGCAGGAAGCTGTTGCTGCCCAGGGTCTGCAGTCCGCCGAATCCGAAAGCAGGAAGGCCGCCGTTGTTATCCACCTGCGGGATGCCGGCAATTCCGTACTGCTCGGGGATGCCATAGTTGCTGGCCTCAGGGCCGTACCGTGAGGTGTGCAAGTGGCTCCAGCCCAAGCGGGCCACATTCACGGTGCTGGGCGAGAACACATGCGTATATACACCCACACCCTGAAAAGATTTCGCTGTCTGGACTCCCTGCTGGAAGCCGCCGCCGTCGGCTATGCCGCCAAAAGGCCCGGGTATGAATTGCGGGTTATCCCAGTAACTGACGCGTGCGAAGACCTGATTTTTCTCCGAGATGTCGAAGTCGGCCCGGACATCAAACTGATTGTTGTGCTGGTACAGATTAGGGCTGGATGCAAAATTCGAACTGACTCCACCGCTCGTGGGGAGCGGGAAGAGATTCAGCAGACTGACGGCGTTTGGATCGATGCGGTTCGCGGGGATTTGATTCAGATCGGGGCAATTTGCGAGCGAATAGACCGCAGTACCAGGCCCGCAGACCGTACTGAAGGGATCGCGAACCCAGTTGCCGTTCGGCGCCTGGCGCGATGTCGATGGATCAAGAACCGTGCCCACCGGGATCGATCGACCCAGGGCATCGATTCGAGGCGCGCTCGAGGCATTGGCGGTGATCAGCTCGGAGAGATTGGTGTAACCGCTGTCGCGCTGCAAAACAGTTGGCACACTTATTCCCGACTGAGTGTTGCCCTGCACGCGCCGGAAACCCTGATAATCGCCGAAGTAAAAGATCTTGTTCTTGATGATCGGGCCGCCGATGGAGGCGCCAAACTGGTTCCAACGCAACTCGCTCTTCTTGATCCCATTGTTGTTTTCGAACCAGTCCGCAGCGTCGAGCACATCGTTGCGGAAGAACTCCCAGACTGCGCCATGGATCTGGTTGGTGCCGGACTTGACGGTAGCGTTCAGGATGGCACCCGCGGCACGGCCCTGTTCAGCGCTGAAATCCGAAGTCTCAACTTTGAATTCCGAGATCGCGTCCGGCGGAGGAAGGACGACAAAGTTTGTTCCGTTGAGGAAGTCGACGTTATCGGAATTGTTGTCGATACCATCCAGCAGGTAGTTATTTTGCGCAGGTCGCAGACCGTTCGCGGAGAATGCTCCGTTGGCGGCATTACCACGCGTGTCAGCTTGCGGAGTGTTCACGCCGGCGGAGATCTGTGCGAGGAAGGTAAAGTTGCGGCCATTCAGAGGCAGATTATTCACACTCTGTGTGTCAACCACCTGACCGGTCGACGCATCTTCGGTCTGCAGTTGCGGCGGCGCGGCGGTCACCTCGACGGTTTGAGTTGCGGAGCCTGGCTTGAGTTCAATATTTACGCGCAGGTTCTGGCTCACATTCACAGTCAGATTCTGCTGGGTCGTCGTGGCGAATCCGGGAACCGTGACCGTAACGGAGTAATGCCCGATTCTGACCGGCGAGAAGGTGTAAACGCCTGAGCTGTCGGCAGTCGTCTCCAGGGTTAACCCTTGGTCAGTATTCAGCAACGTTACCTTCGCATTGGGGACCACTGCGCCGGTTTGATCCTGAATGATTCCGGTGATCGATCCTTGGTCGACCTGGGCAAAGGCGCTCGGCGCCTGGATAAGCAAAAAGCACAAGCATGCAAGAGCTGCGCAGCCGAAAACCCGAAGCGCACCGAGGGCGAAATTCCTTTGATTGGCCATCCCAAAACCTCCGCTTTCCTGCGCCCATGGGTGCGCAGTGGAGTAACATTTACCGTGCTAAGTAACCGGTTACATTCAACTGGGCCGGAATCGTAGTACCCGCAAATACCCTTTGTCAAACAAAAAGTGGAAGCCCGCCTCCATCAAAAGGTTGAGGCGATTTGCGAGCGGCATTCGGCCAGTCCCGGGGTACCGGTTTTTCCGCTCCGCGCGTGAAATTCGGGATCCCATTTGCGATGATGCTACGATGCTCGTGCCGGGAGCCAAATCCCTGGCGGGTTACCACCGGAATTCCTGAGGATGTCGCGACGCAAAACCCCTGATCTCACCCTGTCCCGCCGAACGTTCCTCAAGAGGATGGGGGTAGCGCCTGTGGCGCTCCATCCCGCAGCTCTCTCCGGACTTCGGTTCGGATTCCCGATAGCAACATTCCCGCCTCCACCACTGGCTCTGGCGGATTTTCGATTGGAACCGAGCTATCCAGCCAGATCGCCCCTGGAAGATGTACTCCGCCGGGTCGCACCCGGCTCCGACGAGTTTGTGACGGAGAAGTACGCTTCCGAAATCGAAATAATTCTCCGAAGGTGGAGCGCGTCACTGAGGTCGTCGGCACGGGATCAGTCCGTGCTGGCGGAATTTCTCGACCCGTCGATCGCCGCCTTCTCCTTCAACACGGCGAAGGAGCGCACCGTTCGCGCGGACGAAGGGATCGATATTGCGAAAAGGCAGTTCGGATCCGGCGTGCTTGCTGGACGAGAACGATTTCTCCGCGAGTTTCGCGAGTACATCGGCGCTAACTCGGCGGTGGAAACTGCAGAATTCGAAATCGTCAGCATCGAGGAGGTCGGGAACGACCCGCTGACCGTCCGTCTGGACATCCGATATGAACTGGTTATTACGTACAACGATCATCGCCGTGAGGAGCGCGTTGGGCAGTGGCGCACCGAGTGGTCGCGCAACGCTGGAGAGATCTGGACGGTTCGCAGATGGGAGGCCGACGTTGAAACTCGCGCTGTGGCACAGTCGCGGGGCTTCATCGACGTAACTCCGCAGGCGCTTGGCGCCAACAACTCTTATAAAAGCCAACTGCTTCGCGGGACGGATTACTGGCGCACGGTTCTTGATGGCGCGTGTGGTATTGACGTTTATGGCAACAATGGCGTCGCCGCGGGAGACTTCGACAATGACGGCTTTGATGATCTTTACGTCTGCCAGCCTGCGGGGCTTCCCAACCGGCTTTATCGCAACCGCGGCGACGGAACTTTCGAAGACGTGACGGAGAAGTCGGGCGTCGGCGTGCTCGACAATACTGCGTGCGCTTTGTTCGCAGACCTCGAAAATAAAGGACTGCAGGATCTGCTGGTGGTTTGTGGGAGCGGGCCGCTATTATTTCTGAACCAGGGCAATGGCTCCTTCACCCTGAAGCGCGACGCCTTCAAGTTTGCCAATACTCCTCAAGGCACGTTTACGCATGCGGCGGTGGCAGATTATGACCGCGACGGGCGCCTCGATGTTTACTTTTGCCTATACAGCTACTACCTCGGTCTGGACCAGTATCACTATCCGGTGCCTTACTTCGACGCGCGGAATGGGCCGCCGAACTTTCTACTGCACAACGAGGGCAACGCCACCTTTGTGGACCGCACCGACGCAACGGGGCTGAACGCGAGCAACAATCGTTACAGCTTTGCGTGCGCGTGGGGCGCAGCGAATTCCGACGGCTTGCCCGATCTCTATGTCGCGAACGATTTCGGGCGGAGCAATCTATATCGCAACAAGGGCGACGGGACCTTCACCGATGTCTCATCCGACGCTCACGTCGAGGAACCCGGCGCAGGCATGAGCGCGGCATGGTGCGATGTCGACAACGACGGGAATCAGGATATCTACGCGGCTAACATGTGGTCGGCTGCAGGACAGAGGGTTTCGCAGCAGAAGATTTTTCACCCGGGCGCGCCAGAAGATATTCGCGCTCTATACCGGCGTCATGCGCGAGGCAATTCGCTGTATCACAACCAGGGCGACGGCAAATTTCAGAACGTCAGCGATCAGGCTGGCGTTGAGATGGGACGCTGGTCGTGGTGCTCGGATTTCTTCGACTTCGATCATGATGGCTATCCCGATCTTTACGTCGCCAACGGATATATCTCCGGTCCGGATCGAAGCGACCTTGGCAGCTTCTTCTGGCGGCAGGTGGTTGGCAAATCGCCTGATGATGCAACTCCGTCGCCGGCTTACGAGCATGGATGGAATGCGCTCAACGAGTTGATTCGCTCCGACAACACCTGGAACGGTTACGAGAGAAATGTGATGTTTGCGAATAACCGCGATGGGACATTCTCGGAGATATCCGGCGCGGTCGGGCTGGACTTCCTCGAAGACAGCCGCTCGTTTGCGTTCGCTGACATTGACCACGATGGACGGCTGGAAATCATCCTCAAGAACCGTAACGCGCCACAGGTCCGAATCCTGCGAAATGCGATGCCAGACATCGGCCACTCGATCGTGATCCGCCTTCGCGGACAGAAGAGCAATCGCGACGCCATAGGGACCGCCGTCACTCTGGAGTCTGAGGCGCTCCGCCAGACGAAATATCTCCAGGCCGGGTCGGGGTTTCTGGCGCAGCACTCGAAGGAAATCTTCTTTGGGGTCGGAAAGCAGGAAGGCCCGCTACGGGCGACGATCCGATGGCCGAATGGGTTGTCTCAGCAAGTTGAAGGATTACCGGTCAATCACCGCATTGAGATTGAAGAGGGCTCAGCGGCTTTTACCGCCAGGCCGTTCCCTGCTCCGCCCGCTTCTTACGTGCGGCCAGGACCGCCGCAGGCATCAGAACCGATCCCCTCGACGGTAGATACGTGGCTCGTCGAGCCGTTGAAGGCGCCGGAATTTTCTCTACCCGATCTCAAGGGAGAAATGCGCGAGCTTCGATCGTTCCGAGGCAGCTTTGCTCTTTTGCACTTCTGGACGGCCAAGGCTCCGGCTTCGCGGGATGAGCTGACGAGGCTCCAGCAACACCGGTCGGCATTTAGCGCAAACAAGGTGAACGTCATTGCCGTCAACGTCGATGACCCGGCTGATGTGTCAGCGGCAAAGTCGGTCGCGACTCAACTTGCACTTTCTTTCCCCATTCTCTTTGCGACGACAGAAGTCGCTGGGATCTACAACATCATTTACCGCTATCTCTTCGATCGCCGCCGAGACCTTCCCATTCCGGCCTCCTTTTTGCTCGATGGATTCGGCATGATCGTGAAGCTTTACCAGGGCCCGATCGATCCACGGCAGGTATTGGATGATGTGAAATCCATGCCTACCAGCCCGGCCGAGCGCATGCACAAGGCGATTCCGCTTGGCGGAGTGCTCTATCAGGACGCATTTCAACGCAATGACTTCACTTACGGCGTGGCGCTTTTCCAGCATGGCTACCTCGACGCCGCCGCAGAGTCATTCCAGCAGGTAGTCGCTGAGAAGCCGAATGATGCAGAGGCCTATTACAATCTGGGCACTCTCAACCTGCGCAGGAACGACCTTCAGCAGGCCCGCCAGTATCTCGAGCAAACGGTGAAGCTGCGTCCCGAGTATCCGGAGGCGTGGAACAACCTCGGCATGATCGCCGCAGCGCAGGGTCAGCCCGAGGAGGCGATCCGCAACTTTCAAGAGTCCCTGCGGCAAAGGCCGAGTTTCAGCATAGCACTGCTCAACCTGGGCAACCTTTATCGACGGGGAGGCAGGTTCGATCAAGCGCAGATGTATTTGAAGCGGGCGCTGGAGATTCAACCCGACGATCCCGAAGCCAACTACAGCATGGGGATGTTCTACGCCCAGCAGGGCCAGATGCAAGAAGCAGCAGACTCCCTTGAAAAGGCGATCGAACTTCGTCCTGATTATCCGGAAGCCCTGAACAACCTTGGCGTTCTCTTCGTTCGCAGCAGGAATTACCCCAAAGCAGAGGAGCAATTTAAAGCTTGTATTCGCATCGCTCCGAACTTCGATCAGTCTTACTTGAATCTCGCGCGTGTTTACGTGATACAGCACGACACGGAGAAAGCCAGAGAGGTGCTGGGCGAACTACTACGCATTCAGCCCGAAAATCGCGCGGCGCAGCAGGCTCTCGAAATGCTAAAATCGCTGCCTTGATGGGCAATCGGCTACGGTGTGGATGGATGGTAGGTCGCAGATCAGAGCGGCAGACAGCCAGAATCATTATTGCCCGACCGATTGCGTGCCTTGTTGGCATCGCCTGCTTATTCGTTTCTTCTCCGCAGATGATCGCAGCGCAGCAGGCCCATAGTTCCACCGCACCGAATAAGGCTCATCAATCTTCCACGACCTCACCTACGCTTCGGCAAGCGGAAGAGTTTCTCCAGCAAGGCAAGCTCGACCAGGCCAAAGCAGAGGTGCTTGAGGAACTCCAGCGGAATCCCTCAAGCGTAGAAGCTTATAACCTCCTGGGCTTTGTCTACATCGGCCAAAAGGACTACGACGATGCTGTCGAAGCCTTTCAGCACGCATTGGAAATTGCGCCAACCTCCACGAGGACTCGCAACAATCTGGGCAACGTCTATCTGTCTCAACGGAAACCTGACCTGGCTGAGAAAGAGTTTCGAAGTGTATTGCGGGTCGATCCTTCGGATCGGGACGCGAATTACAACCTGGGCATCCTGTTATTGAGCAAGGGTTCGCCGGCAGAAGCTATTCCGCACTTTGAACGGGTCCGTCCGCCGAATGTCGCCACGCGAATGAATCTGATTCGAGCCTACTTCGAGAAAAAGCAGCCTCAGGAAGCACTGCGTTTAGCGACGGAGCTTTCTGCGCAGAACAAGAATGACGTCCAGGTACACTTCACACTGGGTCTCCTGCTGGCCTCTGAGAAGCAATACAAGCCTGCCCAGCTTGAGTTGGCAGCAGCCGATGCCCTGCAACCGCGCACCTTCGAGATTCTCTACAACCTGGGTCAGGCTTATCTGCGCGACGGTGAATTCTCTGAAGCTGCACTCGCATTGGACCGTGCACTCAAGCTGAAACCGGAATCGGTGGATGCCCTCTACCTTCTTGCGCAGGCATATTCGAACGAATCTCGGCCGCTTGATGCGCTTGACCTGCTGGTTCGGGCACACAAGATCGCGCCGGACAACACCGACATCATCTTCCTCATGGCCCGCGTCAGCATGTCTCAAAATTATTACGAGGATGCGATCCCGCTGCTGGAGTCCGGTCTGGCAATCGCGCCGCAGCGGTCTGATCTGCGGGCGGCGCTCGGGGAGAGCTACTTCATGGCAGGCAAGGTAGACAAGGCCATCGAAGAATTCCAGAAGCTGATTCAGGCTGATCCGTCGGCACGCTCGTATGTCTTCCTTGGGATCTCGTACCGGCACCTGGGCCGTTTCGATGAGGCAAAACAGTATTTTCAGCAAGGGCTGAAGCTCGATCCTCATAACAGCGCCTGCCTGTATAACCTCGGGTTCATCGCAGAACGGCAGGGCGATACGGCCGGCGCAGAAGCTCTGTTCCAGCAAGCGCTGCGCGCCAGTCCCGACTTTGCTGACGCATTGCTGGAGTTGGCGAATCTCCGCATTGTCGCCAAGAAGTATTCGGACGCGGCAGAACTGCTCAGGAAGTATGTTCAGGTCAGCCGCACACCCGCTACCGGGTATTACAAGCTGGCCATGGTGGAGAGAAATCTTCACGACATGGAGGCCGCTGACCGCGACCTAAAGGTATTTCAAACGCTCTCCAAAGATGCGCCCACCGGGCCATATCCGTATGAGCACCTGTTCGAATATCTCGACAACCGTTCGAAGCTCGCTCCCAAGGCACAGACGCAGGCCGATATCGCCCAGCTTAACGATGACATCAAGAAGCATCCCGATCAGCCCGAAGACCTGTATCTGCTGGCTGAGGCGTATCTCAAGTCAGGTAGAGTCGCGGAAGCGAAAGACACCATTGCGCAGCTGGACAAGATCAGCGCAGGCGACTACCGCACGCAGACGGGCGTGGGAGTGCTGCTCGCGCGGTACCGGCTGTACGACGACGCGATTCAGCACTTTCGGAATGCTCTTGAAGCGAATCCAAAGTCGGACGAAGTCATGTTCGATATCGCGGATGCCTACTTCCGTAAGGGTCAGTTTTCCGAGGCGCTCGACGCGGCCATGCAGGTTTCCGAGCAAGGACGCAAGGACGATGCATATCTTGCTTTGGTCGGAGACATTTACGCCCACCTCGGCGATGCGGATCGAGCAACACGGGTCTATGAGGATGCGATCGCGCGAAATCCCGACAATGATCAGGATTACCTTTCGCTCGCATTGCTTCAGCTTCGCGAAAACTCGATTGATGCAGCCAAACAGACCCTGCTGAAAGGCCAGGCCCGCGTTCCCGGTTCCGGGAAAATTCTTTGGGGCTTAGGTATCGTTTCAGCCATGGAGGGCAATACCGCGCAGGCCGCCGATCAGCTCGCCCGCGCAGTGGACTTGCTGCCGGAGTGGCCGGGGAGCTATTCGACACTGGGGATTTTCTACTACCAGACAGGCCAGATCTCGAAAGCACGGGAGGTCCTGAACCGCTTTAAGAACAGCAACGCGAGCGGTGCTCTCGATGTAAACCGGATTGAACAGGCGCTGGCACAGGCTCCAGACATTCCTTCCGCCGGGGATCAGCCGATGTCGATGGCCAGCCGGAAGCAATTGCTGCAAGTGGCGCTTACTCTGGCGGATCGGACTCTCTGAGAACATGAGGAGTCTCGCGGCAAAAATGTGGCGCGGCATCGCTGCCGGGCTGATGCCATTTCTCGTCTATTCCGCGCCCTTCGGTCAGCAGCCGTGGAAGCAGGACAACGCCGCCATTCCCGTGCATTACACCGACATTCGCAAGGCCGCCGGCATTACCTTCCAACAGGACTCGACGCAGACCGACCAGAAGTACTACCTCGAAACAATGGGAACCGGCGTGGGCTGGATTGACTACGATCAGGACGGGCTGATGGATCTCTACTTCGTCCAGTCCGGGCCAACGGATATTTACAAGCCCACGCACCCATTGCGATCGGCGCTGTATCACAACAACGGAGACGGCACTTTCACAGACGTGACCGAAAAGGCAGGCGTTGGTGGCGAGGGACATTACGGCCAGGGCGTGGCGGTGGGGGATTTCGACAACGACGGCTATCCGGACCTCTACGTCACTGGCTACGGCCGCGCCATTCTTTACCACAACAATGGCAACGGAACCTTCACGGATGTGACCGCGAAGGCTGGAGTTGCCGATGAGGGTGGATGGTCCACCAGCGCGGCGTGGTTCGACTACGACAAGGATGGCTATCTCGATCTGGTCGTTACGAATTACATCGAGTGGAGCCCGAAGAACAATCTCTGGTGCGGCGAACGCGGACCCGGCTACCGTTCCTACTGCAATCCCAACAACTACAAGGGGCAGAAAACGAAGCTGTACCACAACAATCACGACGGCACGTTCACCGATGTGAGCGACAAGTCAGGCGTGGGGCTGCCCGAATCAAAAGGAATGGGAGTGGTCACGGCAGACTTCAACAACGATGGCTGGCCGGACATTGCTATCGCCAATGACACGTGGCCGAATTTTCTGTTCCTGAATAATCACGACGGGACATTCAAGGATGTCTCGTTGTTCTCGGGCATCGCCGCGAGTGAGGATGGGAAATACGAAGCTGGCATGGGCATCGACGCCGCAGATGTGAATGGCGACGGCTGGATGGATGTGTACATCACCCATCTGGATTTCGAATTGAACCGTCTCTATCATAACAATCAGGACGGCACATTCACCGATGACACCTACAGTTGCGGCATCGGCAACAAGGCCGTGCTGCTGAGTGGAGTGGCGGCTAAGTTTCTCGACTATGACAACGATGGCTGGCCGGATATTCTGCAGTTGAATGGCGCCATGCTGGACAATGTAAACCTCTATCACAGCGAGGTCTCTTACAAAGAACCGCTGCTGATGTACCGCAATCTCGGTAAAGGGCGTTTTGAAAAAACTTCGGAGGCCCTGGGCGCGGACTTCATGCGTCCGATAGCTGGTCGCGGCCTGGCTACGGCAGATTTCGACAACGATGGAGACATCGATATTGCCGTGAATGTGCGCGGCGATTACCCCGAGCTTCTTCGCAACGATGGAGGCAACGCAAATCACTGGCTCGAAGTCCTGCTGATCGGCACGCAGTCGAACCGCGACGGCATCGGTTCCGTGTTGAAGCTCACTTCAGAAGGCGTTACTCATGTCGAGCAGTCCAAGGGCGGAATGAGCTACATGTCGGCAAACGATCCGCGCATTCATTTCGGCCTGGGCAAGCGTTCGAAGATCGACTCACTCGTCATCACCTGGCCCAGCGGCCGTGTGGACAAGCTAACCGATGTTCCGATCGATAAGATCATTGCCGTGAAGGAAGGAACTGGAATTGTCCCCCGCAAATTCCCTCTCGTGCCATCGCGGTGAATATCTGTTTCAATAATCCCAATCAATGTCTATGAATTTGCCTCGGCGGCGTTTCCTCAGCTCATCCCTTTTCCTGCTCAGCGGTACCTTGCTTGAGACACTGACGACTCCACTCTGGCAGTGGAGAAATCCGGCGCTGGTCGAAGCTGCGGTCGCAACTACGGCGTCTGCGGTCCAGTATGTCGATGTCGCTCAGCAAGCCGGGCTGACGATCCCCAACGTGTGGGGAGGCACTGAACACAAGCGCTCGATCATCGAGGCAAAGGGAAGCGGACTCGCCTTCTTCGACTATGATAACGATGGATGGCTGGACATCTATCTCACGAATGGCGATCGCCTTGACGCTAACTGGCCCGCAGGGAAGGCGCCGATTTCTCACCTCTACAAGAACAATCGCGACGGAACGTTCACCGACGTCACCGAAAAATCAGGACTCGGACGCACCGGATGGCAAACAGGTGTCTGCGTTGGCGACTATAACAACGACGGCTGGGACGATCTCTTCTGCTGCTTCTGGGGACACAACGTCCTCTTTCACAACAACGGAGACGGTACCTTCACCGACGTCACGCGCAAGGCCGGCCTGTACCAGGAGCAGTATCGCTGGGGCGCCGGCTGTACTTTTCTCGATTACGATCGGGATGGCCATCTTGATCTGTTCGTCTGCAATTACATAAAGCTCGACCCGCAGGCGATTCCTCCTCCGAACGACACGAAGTTCTGCCAGTGGAAGGGCATCCCAACGATGTGCGGCCCGCGCGGGCTTCCGGCCGATACAAACATCCTCTACCACAACAATGGAGACGGCACCTTCACCGATGTCTCGGAGAAATCAGGAATTCTGAAGCCTGGTCCGCGCTATTCGATCACGGCGGTTTCCTACGACTTCGACAACGACGGCTGGCCCGACATTTACGTGGCTGTCGACTCGGAGCCAAGCATCCTCTTCAAGAACAATCACGACGGGACATTCACTGACATCGCGGTGATGGCCGGCTGCGCCTACAACGATAACGGCCACGAACAGGCTGGCATGGGTATTGCGGTAGCCGACTACGACTGCGATGGCTGGTTCGACATCTTTAAGACCAACTTCGCCGACGACACCTGCAACCTGTATCACAACAACGGCGACGGAACCTTCAGTGACGTCACTTTCGCATCCGGCATTGGCGTAAACAGCAACTACGTGGCGTGGGGCTGCGGCTTCGTCGACTACGACAACGATGGCTGGGCGGACATCATCCAGATCAACGGCCATGTCTATCCGGAGATCGACAATTACAAGTTCGGACAGACATACAAAAATCCGCGGCTGGTGTACAGGAACCTGGGCGATGGCCGTTTCAAAGACGTCTCGTCAGAAATGGGGCCGGGCATCAGCGAGCGCTTCTCGAGCCGCGGCGCGGCGTTCGGAGACTACAACAATAACGGCAACATGGATGTGCTGGTTCTGAACATGAATGATCCGCCGTCGCTCCTGCGCAACGACGGTGGAAACAAGCAGAACTGGATCAAGCTGAAGCTCATCGGAGCCAAGTGCAATCGCACTGCGATTGGAGCGCGCGCGCGGGTGGTAACCGGCAAGCATGCGCAGATGGACGAAGTCCACAGCGGAACGAGTGTAATGTCACAAAGCGACCTGCGCCTACACTTCGGCCTCGGCAAGGCTGAGAGCGTCGATTTGATTGAAGTGAAGTGGCCGACTACGCAGAAGATTGAGCGGTTCACGAACGTGAAGGCGAACCAGATAATCTCCATCCGCGAAGGCGAAGGCATTGTCGCGCCTGCCAGGCGTCGAGCGACGTAACTCTACTTCTTCAGAAGGGCGTCAATACCTGCCTGCGCCACCTGTTCGTCGATTTCGGACTTCGCGCCACTTGCCGAAATTCCGCCGAGCAACTGCCCGTCGACGCGAATTGGCAGGCCTCCCTGGTTGGGGAAGAATTCAGGGAACGCCATGGCTGCGGTGTTGCCATTCTTCACGGTATCCGCCGCGTCCTTTGACGGACTGCCGTAGAAGGCAGCGTGCCGCGCTTTCTTCTGTGCGAATTGAATTGTATTGAGCGAAGCTGTCTCGCCCTTCTCGAGAAAGAGAAGATTTCCGCTCTCGTCCACGACACAGATTGTTACCGAGACATTCAGCTCCTTAGCTTTGGCTTCCGCGGCCGCAACCATGATCTTGATGGTGGCGAGGTTCAGATATTTTTTGCTCGGGAGATCGCTGGCGAACATTGTCATCACTGGCAAAAGTACCACAGCCAAAAGCTTGTGCATCCCGAAGCCTCCCATCGATTGTCTTTCGTTCATGGCAAACAGTATTGAATGAGTTAGTGAATAACTGGCTGACCTTGAAGGACCACCATGAATTGCTTGACTTCCTGCCGCTGACGTTCGACAGCCGCCGCCTGTGCCTTCTCGATTTCATCGTGCAGCTGGAATTCCTGCTTTGCTTTCGCTGATTCGCCGGTTCGTTCGTAGGCCACGCCCAGGCGGTAATGCGCGTCGCTCAACTGCGGGTTTGCTTCAATCGCCTTCAGGTAAAAGCCAATCGCCCTCTCGAAGTTTCGCTGCTCAGAGTAGATATTGCCCAGCTCAAGGTAGGCGGCATCATATTTGGGGTCCAGCGTGACTGCTTGTGTAAGCAGCTTCTCCACTTGCTGCGCATTCGGTGTGTTCTCTGAGGCCTTGAGGCGCTTCCAGACTGCCATCCCGTAGTAATACTTAGCGCGGGCATCGGTGGGATGCTCCTGGTCGTAGCGAAGCAGCTTCGATTCGACACAGGACAGCGGCTCCGGCGCGGCCATGTCAATCTTACCCAGGAAAATATAAGGCGCAGGATCTGTCGGATTGAGGTCGGAAGCCTCGCAGAGCCGCGCCGCGGCCTCGCTGTAATTTGCGCTGGCAAAAAGAGCGGCGCCCAGCGCGGCCAGCATTCTGGCTGACTTCGGGTACGCCTCAGATCCCTTTCTGAAGACCTCGGCCGCAGGCCACACCGCGCGATGCAACAATAGTTCTGAGCCCCACGTGAAATAGTTCTGCTCGCTGGGATCGAGGCGCGCGGCCTGTTCGTACTCGTGAACTGCGCCCAACGAATCTCCGGACTCCTCGTCAAGATCACCCAAGGCTCGATGCAGGTCGGCATTATCTTCCTGCGCGATCAGTTTCTGGATGTGTTCGCGCGCCCGGCCATAGTCTCCCGTTTCTTTATAAGCAAGGGCGAGATCGTATTCGTTGCGATGATTCGCGGGATCGATCTGGTAAGCAGCTTCGAGCGGCGGAATGGCCTCTCGATAACTGCCCTTATGGAAACAAAATTCACCCAGCTGATGATTGGCTTCGAAACTCGCTGGCGACTGAGCGGCAGCGGCCCGCAAGCTGGTTTCTGTTGGGCTGCCAGCACCGCTGCGTGGTAGTGCCGAAACTCCCGCCGTCTTTTCGTTCGGTTTCAGCGTGGCGGTCTCGCGTGCCAGTGCTTCACTGGTTCGCAGACTGGCATCCGATCCATGTCCACCCACGGCAGTCCAATCGGTGATGCCGGCCACCGTAAAATTCGGGTTGTCTGCGAATGCCATGGCGTCGGTGGAAGTGTGTGAGGCCGCGGCCTGATTCTTCTGATCGTTCGGCAATTCGAGAACCAGGTCGACGTGCGATTCATTCCCTTGCTTCACAACGGGAACGGTAACAGCACGGCTGCGCGCCCCGGATTTCTGGGCGTTAATGACACAGGTCCCAGCTTGAAGCGCAGGGAACACGTAAACGCCTTCAAAGCTTGTGGTCACAACGGAGGAACTGCCGTTCTGTTCAAGCCGAACGACGGCATCGCCAACCGGCTTACCGGTCGCATCGCGGACGGTCCCGCGGATTGTGGTTCCCTCCGGCTGCAGCGCAGAGCTTGTTTGTGCGAGTACCAGCGCGCTTGAAAAGGTCATCAAGAGTGCGAGAAGGGCAGTAAATCCTTTGAGATCGCTGGCGACTCTTCCCTGCAAGGAAGGCCGCATTCGGCATGAAAGAATCACGATAGGACGAGACGTCATTGCTGTTCGGAATTTTACTCTGCCATTCATCCGGTTTGGATCGCACAGCCTTTTGCGTCCGGCAACGCTAGACCATCTCCGACCTATACTGAATAACGATGTTGGTTGAACGTAACGGCCGGGCGGCCACGCAAGCCTCTCTCTTGATCTTTATTGGCCTGCTCGCACTCGCGTGGGAATCGCCATCCCGGGCGCAGAGTACCTCGCTTTACGATCAGGGCAGGACTGCGTTCGCGGCTCATCATTGGGAAGATGCCGCATCCCTGATGGCGCGCGCCGCCGAGCAGGATTCCGGCAGCAGCGATGCGCTGCTCTTCGAAGGTAAAGCTCTCGCCAATCTCGAACAATTCCCTGAAGCCGAGGCCGCTCTCACCCGTTACTCACAGCTTCATCCGAACTCCGCCGACGCGCTCTTCATGCTTGGCTTTGTTCAGCAACGGGAGAACAAGCCGAGGGAATCACTCACTACATACACGGCGGCGGCGCGCCTTGCCACGCCGCGCGGCGACGACCTGAAAATCGTGGGCCTTGATTATGTGCTCCTGAATGATTATCCCGACGCCATCCACTGGCTTGAAAAGGCCGTTGAGTTCGAGCCAGGAAACGCGGATGCATGGTATAGTCTGGGCCGTTGTTATTACACGCAAAGCAGTTTCCGAGACGCTGACAGAGCTTTTCAAAAGGTGCTCGCACTCGAACCGAAGAATATGAAGGCCGCAGAGAATCTCGCGCTCGCCTACGACGCCGAAAATCGACCTGCAGACGCCGACCGGGCATTTGCAATGGCTGTGACCCTGGCCCGGGAAACTCCGCATACCGACGAGTGGCCCTACCTGAACTACGGTGGTTTCCTGCTGGATCACGACCGTGCCGCAGAGGCCGTCCCGATCCTGCAGCAGGCGGTTGCGCTTGCGCCAAAGTGTGTTGCCTGCCACGAAAAGCTGGGTCGCGCGCTCGGCGTCACCGGATCGACCAGGCCCGGAATTGCGGAACTCGAAGAGGCCGCAACGCTCAGTCCCGACGAAGCGCGTCTGCACTATGAACTGGGCCTGGCTTATCGGACTGCGGGAATGATTGATCGCGCGAAGGCCGAGTTCGCGACCAGCGAAAAGCTGTACGGGGCCAAGTCCGGAAAAGAGCCGCAGTAACGATTCCCGCCGCGTTTGCGCCTACATCGAAGGCTTACGGATCGGCTGGCTCAGCGGGATCGGCCTGCCGAAGTCGGGCGTCCCGTCAGCGTTCCACTTGAAAGGCTGAGCCCGAGGTGACCTGAAGCTTCCGCAGCCCTCGCCCGGTACTGAATTGGCGTGGTAGAGAATCCAGTCCTCTTTGCCATCGGGAGATTTGAAGAACGTGTTGTGACCGGGACCATAGACCGAGGCTTCTGGCGATTGCCAGAAGACTGGCTTTGAAGATTTCTTCCATGAAGAAGGGTCGAGGAGATCGCTGTCGGCAGAAGCCGTTAACATGCCGAGCTCATAGTAGTCTGTCCAGCATCCGCTGGCGGAATAGATGAGCATGATCTTACCGCCGTGCTGGAGGATTTCCGGGCCCTCGTTGACGTCGACGTGAGGAATCGCAACAATCCGGTTCTTCACCGTGAGATCTCCGACCTTCTCCCAGGGAAAATCCGGTGATGAAATCACAACCGGCTTGCTGCCGAGCGTCCACGGATTCTTCAGTAGGGCGATGAAGATTCTCTGTACTCCGTTCGTCGGTCCGTCCCATCCTGACCAAATGACATATGCCTTGCCCTTGTTTTCGAAAACTGACGGGTCAATTGCCCAGCGGTCTTCAGGCGTGCTCAGCTTCCCTTTCATCTCCCAGGTGCCATCGAGTGGATCGGCAGCGCCATTCTCGAGCACCCATACGCGGTGTGACTCGTTTGAGCCTGCATCGGCGGCGAAGTAGATGTACCACTTGTTGTCGATGCGATGGAGTTCCGGCGCCCAGATTTCATGCGAGTAAGGGCCGGACAACGGTGGTGTCCAGACAACCTTCTTTTCTGCATTTTTCAGATCGGTAATATCCCTGGTCTTCCAGATCGTCAGATTCTTTCCGGTCGTGTTCATGTAGTAGTAGTAGCCCTTCCACGCAATCACCCACGGGTCGGCGCCGCTCGGCAGCAACGGATTCGTGAAGGTGCCGTTACCGGCCTGACATTGCGCACCAAACGGGGCGAGGAAGGAAGAAGCAAATAGCAAAGCGATGGATGCCGTTCTCAACAGGTTCATCGTGCCAGCCTTGGGTTAATGCTCGCGGGATCTCTTAAAAAAAGCAGAGGAGTCAGAAAGACTCCTCTGGGGAGGGCACACAAAACTGGCGGAAGAACCCGCATTCCAGTGCGGGCTTATCCTCTGCCAGCGTTAAAAGTTGATCCGTCCGGTAATCTGAACGTTGCGCGGCGTGTTGACCAAACCATTGGGCACGCCGAACAGGGTGTCGTTGGGTCCGGTGTCAGGAATGCTGAATGTATGGCGATTAAATGCATTCAGCAACTCAAACTTGAGCTGAAAGACGATATTTTCGTGAATCGGCGTGTTCTTCAGGATACTGAAGTCCTCGTTGTAGTAGTTGGGCGTACGTACCTCACCGGTCACGCGCGGCATGTCTCCCAGGCCGAACGCGCCGTACTGGCCCCTGTTGGCCACCGCGTTTTGGTCGTAGAAGGCACCGCCATTTGGCTGGCGCAATGTGTCGAGATTGAAGAATGAGTTGGTGTTTGGATCCGCCGCAGTCGCGCCGATCGGATTCACATGACCGCTACGGTAAGCCGCGCTCTTCAGGGAAGTGCCGGGCGCTCTGTCAAAGCGGATCGAGTTCTCGAAACCCGGAATGCCGGTTGCGCAGCAGAAGGAGAAGGGCTGCCCCGACATGTACCGCTGCACACCGCCGATCTGCCATCCCCCAACCGCGTAACTGGCCAAGCCGTGATTCAACCAGCGCTGACCTTGCCCGAATGGTAATTGGTAGAGATAGCTGATGACGAATGTCTGCGGAACATCCTGAGCGCTGATGGCCTTTTCCTGGTGCAGGTTGTTCACGTTCTGAACCTGCGCTACGCCTACACCATTGTTGGGCAGCAGGCTGTCGGAGTTGGTGATCTGTTTGGCCCAGGTATAGGAGGCGAGCAGATTGAAGCCATTATGGAATCGCCGCTCCAGGGAGACGAGCAGCGCCTCATAGCTCGACATGCCGACGTTCTGCAGGCAGCAGCCCGTGTCAATGTAGTCATACTGGGGAAACGGGCGGAGAGCCTGTTGCACCTGACCTCCGTGCCAGAGTTCGTTGAAGCCGACAAATGGTTCCGAGACGCCCACTGTGTTGCCGATCACCTGATCGGTCAGGTGATTGCCAAGATTGAAGTACTGCTGCGGGATATTGTTGATGTTTTGAATATTCGAGTGCAGGTTCTGGGCCTTGTTGCCGATATATCCCACGCTCAGAATCAAGTCCTGCGCAACCTCCTGCTGGACCTGCAGCGTCCACACGCTGATCATCGCGGGCCGTCCGAATTGTGACTCGATATAGGAGCCGCTGACCGGAGCTCCGTTGAAGAATCCCGGGTCGAGGTCCGGAGGCTGCGCGAACGCTGGATAGCCGCTGTCCAATTGGAAGGAGGGATCAAATCCATTGTTGTTGAAGCTGGGATTAGCCCGGTACCCGGTGTTCATGCTCCCACCGAAGTCGGAGTACTGCAGCGGTCCATACATGATGCCGCCGCCGCCGCGGAGCACGGTCTTACCCTCAAGCCACGGCGGAGTGTAGGCAAAGCCAAGTCTCGGAGCGATGTCCTTGTGCCAGGCGTTAGCCCATGCAGTGTTGCAGTTGCATGTGGTTCCGAAGATCAGGGCTCCGGGAACGTTGTATTCCGGATCGGTGGCCGTTGGGCTGAAGTTAGAGGTGAAATTACCGGCTGCGTGGCGAGGCAGGTCCACATCCCAGCGCAGGCCAAGGTTCAATGTCAGGTTTCTGGAAACTTTGAAGTCGTCCTGGGCAAAGATTCCGTAGTACCAGGAGGTCCAGCGCGACTGGTGGGGGATAATGCTCTGGTTGCCGCCACATACCTGTCCAAGCAGCATGCTGGCGAAGCCAAAGCCATCGGTGATCCCGGCCTGGGATGCGGTCTGATTACCGCAGAAACTGAGCGTAGGACTGTTTCCGTCGATGGGAGAGTACTGCTGCCAGCGCAGGTCTAGACCAAACGCTAAGCTGTGGCGGCCCTTCTCCCAATTGACACTCTCGTTCAGACGTAGCCCGTTGTCGATGTTGTCGTCATTCTGCGGTGGGTTGCCGAGATTGACCACCTCACCGCTCGACCCCACAACCGGAAAAAAAGCATCCGAGTTCGTGATCTGCGGGAAATTCATCGAGTCCGCATTGCCGATGCCCAGCTTCTGCGACCAGTTCACGCCCGCAAAGATGGCCTGTGCGTAGTTCACGCTGTTGCTGCGGTTCGTGCCAAAGTTGAGATGGTTAAGCAGGTTGGGGCTGAAGGCGTAATCCCAGCCGAAGCGCCCAAAGTGCGTGGTGAAGTCCTGCTTCCATGTGTTCGGATCGACCGGATCGGGGAGAAGTGGATTTCCACCCGAGATGCGGTTGTTCTCACGCGAACTGTACGAGCCGTAAATCTTGTTCTTTTGCGAGATGCTGTAGTCGATCCGGATCGTCATAGTCGTGTTGTTGATCGGAATCGAGCTGGGAAAGGCGAAGTTATTGAATTGCTGGTCGTTGGTGGGCGCCGGATAATAGGGCAGCAGATTTTTCGCCACTGAACTGAACCTGCTCGGGTCAATCATGTTCCCGGGAAATTGATCGCGGCATGTCACAGGACCGTTCGGCGTGCTGACGACACGCTCGGTCATCGGATCGAAGATTTCGCCCTGGTAAACAGGCGCATTTCCCTGGCACGGGTTAGTCGCAACCGGAGGAAGATCCGTCCGGTAGATAAGCGGACCCGAGAAGTCTCCATTGCGCATGGCGACCGTCGGCACGGTTGAAATGTTGGTGGCGCCGACGTTGTATCCAAGCTGCTCCCAGGAGAAGAACCAGAACATCTTGTCCTTGCCGTTATAAAGCTTGGGAATCCAAACCGGACCGCCCATTGTCACGCCATAATCGTTCTTGTTGTCCTTGGGAACAGCGTAGGACGATCGGCATGCAGGGGTATCGTTTGCTCCACTGCAGTAGTAGGCTTTATTGCCGTCGTTGAACCACGTGTTCGCGTCGAGCGCCGTGTTCCTGAAAAGTTCATAAACGGTGCCGTGATAGTTATTTGTGCCGCTCTTGGTTACGAAATTCTCGATGCCGCCGGTCGTCCGTCCATATTCCGCCTGTGGAAGCGCGGTGGTGATCTTAAATTCCTGCAGTGCCTCGACGGACGGCGCTTCTTCGTCGAAGGACGAGCCGTTTTCACTGCGCTGCTGGCTGGCTCCGTCGATCAGCACTTCATTGCCGTAGTTCTGGCCACCGGCGATCTTCGACAGGAAGATTCCGTTGTTGCTGTTGGCGGTTCCCGGCCCCGTTGTGCCGGGCAGCAGAAACGCGAAAGCCTCAGGCGACCGCAGTGCGCCTACGCCGCCAAGCGCCAGGGGAAGCTCAACGATCTGCCTTGCAGAGACGATACCGCCGACATCGGAACTTTCGGTTTGCAGCGCAGCAGCATTCGCGCTGACTGTCACAGTCTCCGCTGTTGCGCCCGGCTTGAGGACGGCTTCGAGCGGAGTGACCTGCTGAATCTGCACCGGGATGCCCGTGAAGACGCCGACCCCGAAGCCGGGAGCCTTGATGGTGACATCGTAGCGGCCAAGCGGGAGCTCAGGAAAACGAAACGTACCGGCCGAGGTTGATACCGTCTGCGAGACGTCTCCGGTAGCAACATTCTTAGCTTGAATTGATGCGCCGGGAATCACCGCTCCGGTCGGATCAGATACACTTCCAGTGAGGGTGCCGCGAACGCTCTGCGCCTGCAGGCGCGCCGACAGGGAAAGCAGTAAAAGAATGGTAGCCAGTAACGCCCAGCACCACGCTCCTCTTAAATTCGATTGATTCTCGATCGAAAGATTGCTGTGCCTCGTACTCCTTGCTATCACTACTCCTGCAGCGTTCATACTTACCTCCTGGCCAATGCAAACGCGGGCAGCGGGCCCAGATGCTAAGTTCCCTCTGGTTGCCGTCCGCCCCGTTCAGGTTTATGTAATCGATTTCAGTAATCCGCTGATACCTGGTTCGCAACGTTCGTGAGGCTATAGGCGGGAACTAACGTCGCGCATGAGTAAGATGCACCAATGGTTATTGGTTCAGATGGACCAGAGAAAGTTACCCGGCAGTGACGCCAAATTGCGCATGCGCACGCGCACTCTTGGTCGGAACCTGGTAGCCGGATCGTTGCGATCCCGCTAGTTGGAGACGTCGATAATTCCCTGCTGGATCGCGGTAGACACAGCTTCGGTTCGGTCGGCTGCTTCAAGCTTCTCGAGGATGCTGTTGACGTGGTTTCGCGCCGTGTTGCCGCTGATCTGAAACACCGTGCCAATCTGTTTGTTCGTCAGGCCCTTGGCCAGCATTTCCAGAATCTCAAGTTCGCGGGCGGTCAATGCCGGGCGGGACATGCGCTGCGCAAGCCGAGCGGCAATGCGTGGTGGAATATGGCGCTTACCCTGGTGAACGGCATGAATCGCAGCCACCATCTCCTGCTGCATCGTGCTCTTCAGCAGATAACCGTGCGCGCCCGCCTGTACGGCCCGGTAGATGTCCTCGTCGGTCTCGAAACTGGTCAACACAATCACCCGCGGCGGGTTGGAGCTCGATTGCAGTGCGCGCAGCAGATCGATCCCATTCATACCCGGCATACGCAGGTCCATCAACATCACGTCGGGGGCGGTTCGATTGACCAGAGCGAGCGCTTCCTCGCCGTCGGACGCGGCGCCGACTACTTCGAATCCCGTCTGAGTGCCCAGCATGGAGGTCAATCCGGTGCGCACCACTGGATGGTCATCGACGATAAGAATACGGATCTTGACGGGCTTTTCTTTTTGCATCGGTAGTTGCTTCCTTCGCCAGCTGGGAAAGGTAGTTATCATGCTTGAGCCATCCAAGCCTCGACGGTAGCGGGGCGATAACCGCAACCTGCGTCCCGCGCCCCAAAGTACTCGATATTCGCACGACTGCGGAAATACCGTCGGCGCGCTTGCGGATCCCCGTCAGGCCGAATCCGCGTATATCATCACCCGGATTGAAGCCGACGCCGTTGTCATCGATCAGCATGTCGACTGATTCACTCGTGTACTTCACATGAATGTGTAGGACCGATGGCTTTCCATGACGAAGAGCGTTGGCAATTGCTTCCTGGCCGATGCGGAACAAAGCATCCTTCACCGCATACGGCGTAGAAGTGTCTTCGCCGGAGATTGTGAGACGCACACTGACCGCGCCATGTTCCACCATCCGGCAGGCAAAGGCATTGAGTGCGGAGTGGAGCGTCTCAGACTGCAGGAACTCACGTCGAAGCGTCAAGAGGCTGCGACGCGCCTCTTCGTGGCTGTGCCGGACCAGGTCACAGGCGAGATCGAGCTGCTGATTAATCCCGGGCAAATCCTCAGGAATGCTGTTGCTGATTGCCTGCAATTGAAAGCCGATGCCCACAAAGCTCTGCGCCAGCGTATCGTGCATGTCGTGTGCAATCCGCTCGCGTTCTTCAACAATGGCCTGCAAGCGCAGATGCTTCGCGTGCAGATAAAGCATGTAGGCGAGCAGTACCAGCGTCATGGTCACCAGTCCGATGATCACGAGGTTTCGCCCGCTCCACCAGGGAGGGCCGGCCAGCTCCTCGACGTCGTCGCTCGAAGCAATCAGCAGGACAAACGGCGTGAGGTTATGCGTGAATTGCGGGTCGACAACACATACGCCGCGCAGCCGGAGAACGCTTTGCGTGTTCAGATGTCGCAGAATGGCGTCGCCACGGCTGGGATTCACGATGGCGCGGAACGACTGCCCGTTCGCCTTCATGGACAACAATAGCGTGTTGTCCGGACCTTTATCCTTGTTCGACAGGAGGCCGTCCACCTCGATGAATCTGGCGTCGAATGCGCCAGTAGCCGCCTGGCTGGCGGTTACGGCAATTGGCGGCGCGGGGGCATGAGCCCAGAGCAGTCGGATGCTCGCATTGCGCAGCCGGCAGCTGAAGTCATGCACTTCGACCTCTCCCGACACCTCGACTTCATCGCCAACCTTCAGATTTGGCTCGCTGGAGCTGAGGACGGCAACTCCTCCGGTAGCGTCCTCTACATAAAGCTGGGGCCGCGTAAGGATCACCGTGCCGCGAACGGTAGCATGCCTCCCTCGGGTGCGAATCATGCGCAAGCTGCCGATGCCTTCGACGTCAGCCGCGGATCCCGCACCCGCCTCAGCGGCGAGACCGGCAGCTCGATCGCCGGCCGAAGCAGCACTTGGGTGTTCGGGACGGGTGCGGCTCTGCATTACCGGATCATCGACGGCATACGGCAGATCACGCGGTGCATGGTAAGGCTCAACCTCGTGAGAGATCGTTACGGCGCCGGTCAGTGGCAATACGGCAAGGTTCTTCCATGCTCCGCCGGAAGAGTGGGAGCGAAGACCGATGCGCCCACTGGTCAGGCAGTTCCTGTCAGTATAGGAAACGGTCTGCAAAGTCCCGTCCGGAATTTCACTGGCGTATGCAGTGATCTGGCAGCCATGAACCGCACCCATCAGGTGATACCAGCGAAGAGCATGTACGCCACCCGGCATCGGTGTCCCCGCCAGCTCGATCCAGCCGTGATCGGCAAAGCCAATAATCAGATTTCCGTCGTTGTTGCGCAGACCGACATAGTAGCCCCGGTAAGAATCGACGCCCTGCTCCTCATCGCTGGAGCGCAGAATGAGACCGGCATCTCCCGGACTTCCAAGCAACTCCACATCGGCGCTGAAGGAGTAGTCCTTCCAGTCCGGAGACCCGGTCATCAATTTGGCGCCGCGCTCATCAGAGTCGTTGCGCATCGCACCATCGGCGATCTGCCAGGTTCCTCCAAATGCGGTCCACTCGTCGGCCTGGCCGGTAGCGAAGGAGTCGCGGTAAGGCAACTTCCATGCTTGAGTGCTGTGTAGGTAGATCCAGCCTGAGCCAATCGCGACAGCTGCGGCTGTGACGAGGATTGTGACGCCGGCGCGCCCGCGAAGCCAAGCCAGAATTCTCAATTTGACGGTCTCCAGTTCATCGTGAGCATGCGTTGTACCTCCGGCGTGTTGAGATTCTCGCGTGTAACCAGCTTGGGACTCAGTTTGATCTCAGCGGGCACCTTTTCTCCGCGGCGTTGGGCTGCAATGAGCTGAATCGCGCGGTATCCCATCTCGTAGGTATTTTCAACAATGATGGAATCGATCTCACCGGTAACCAGTGGCGGGATCAACTCCTGTTCACAGGCCACGAGCTTGATCTTGCCGAGCTGATGGCTGTTCTCCAGTGCAATAAACGCGCCCCGGGTTGCGGAAGAATTCAGAGCCAGAATCGCGTCGATCTGGGGATTTTTCGCCAGCACATCGTCTGTGATCTCCTGGGCTTCCGTGATGTTGAACCCTCCGGTTCGCTCATCCACAATTTTGATGAGGGGGAACTTCGCTGCCAGGTTCGCTTCAAACGCGTGCGTCCGGTGAATGATTCCGGTCACATCGGGATCGATGCCCAGGATGGCGACCGACCCTTCGCCATGCAGAATAGACCCGATTCTCTCCGCGGCCAGACGACCGGTCTCGTCCTCATCATTGAGGATGTAGGAAAGCTTCCCGCCCGGCGGTATCGCCAGGGGCGAGCTGATTACCACCGTCGGAATTCCGCGCGCGATCACATCACGCACCGGAACCATGAGCGCCAGCGCCTGGTCGGGAGCCAGAACCAGCCCTACCGCGCCACGATCGACCGCTTGTTTGATGATCGCGATCTGCCTGTCAACATCGTCTTCACTGGTCGGAGCATTCCAGTAGATGTTGAAGCCGGCTCGCTTGGCAGATAATTCCGCGCCTGCATGCTCGGCCTCCCACAAGATCAAGGCAGTCGTACGGGGTATGACCGCAATCGTCGGGTGTCGCGAAGAGTGACAGCTCGTCACCGCCATCGTGCAAGCAGAAATCGCCAGGATGCCGGCACCCTTGCTCGTTCTTTTCTTTGATTTGATCAGCTTGTTAAGTCGATGGGGCAGCCAGACTGGAGCATTCGTAACCAAGTGGCCCATGCTCAATATCATTGGTGGGAGCGCCCCTGATCGTCAACACGGGCCAGTTCGATGCGAGATAGCTTAGCGCGTCACTTCTGTGACTTCCGACTCGCCCGCGATCAATGCCCTCTCGGCCATGCCAAGAAACAACCCATGCTCGACGACTCCAACAATCTGCCGGATCTCGGCTGCCAGCTTGTGCGGGTCATCAATCTCAGGGCCGTGGCAATCGAGAATCAGATTCCCTTCATCCGTGATGAAGTCCGCACCGGACGCAACTTTCCTCACCGTCGGGCTCAGACCAAGTCCCTGCAGCTTCTTCGCAACCAGCGGCGAAGCCATCTGGATCACTTCGACCGGCAGCGGAAACTTCCCCAACCGGTCCATGAGCTTGCTTGCGTCCGCCACAATGATGAATCGCTTGGCAGCGCTGGCCACAATCTTTTCGCGAAGAAGAGCCCCGCCCCCGCCTTTGATGAGTTCAAGCTGATGCGTGACCTCGTCCGCGCCGTCAATAGCGACGTCGATCTCAGAGCTCACGTGAAAATCGATCACGGGAATAGATAGCGAGATGGCCAGATCTTCGCTTGCTTTAGACGACGCGATGCCGCGAACCTTAAGGCCCTGCTTCACGCGCTCACCGAGCAACTTGATGAAGTGCGTTGCGGTGGTGCCGGATCCCAACCCCACAACCATGCCGTCCTCGATGAATTCGAGACTCCTCTGCGCAGCCAGTTCCTTCGCTTTGTCGAAGTTCTGCATAGCAGAATCTTAGACGAGCGAAGAGGAATGATCGAGCCAGCATTTGCCGACTCATCGAGACTCTCAACCGAGACGAAGGCCAATGGCAACACACTCGTCTGCCCGCCCTTCGCCTGATGTTCGTACTGGAAGACGGCAGCGTAGGGGTGGCACAAGCAACTTAACGTGAGCGGCAATTGCAGCAACTTGAATTACTTCTTACAATTGGCGTTAAGCACAAAGGTCAACATTTGTTGATTCGCCGGTCCGGAGAGAAGTATCCGGGATGGCGCACGCAGCCGATGCAGTCCATCGCCACCGCACCGCAACGTACATCAAGCGATGTCGCTGAAAGGATCCTCGGATTTGAGTCTTGAGCTGCGCGTTGAGCGCATTGGCGAGCCGCATATCGGGCCCTATGTGCAGCTTTCCCGCGCTGAATACGGAGACGACGCAGCAGTCTCTCAGGCGAGCCATCTGCGCTGGAAGTTCATCGAAAATCCCCAGGGACCGTCTACAGGCATTCACGTCTATCGGGATGGCGAACTGGTGGGGCGCATGGTTGCGCTGGCCCGCCAGTTCCTGCACAAGGGAAGGGTCTACGTAGCCGCACATATTGTGGACTTCCTGGTTCATCCTAAAGAGCGCGGCATGAATGCGCTCTTTCAGCTCGTGATTGGACTAAAGCAGCTCTCGGGCTTTGACTTTCTTCTGGTAATGGCGCCCAATCCCGCGGGCGCAGCGGTCTGGGAAAAATTCGTGAAAATGCCGGGACACTTTGATCTGGACGCTGCTGTTATTCCATTGCGTCCGGCGGCTCTTCTTCAATCCACGGGTAAACTGCATACGGGGAAATTGGGGGCAGCTCTCGACTGGCCCTGGCACCTGCTTATTGGTGCAGCGGCCCGCGTGGGTGGCTCCCGCAGTCACACGCGGATTGAAACGGAGTGGCCCGATCCTCTTGCGATCAATGAGATGTTTTCGACCGCCTGCGGAGACCAGGTTGTGGGAATCCGCTCTGCGGAATACCTCGACTGGCGCTACCAACGCAGTCCGGTGTTTCGATATAACGTTCTCTTTCTTCGCGAGAAGGGAGAACTGCGCGGTTATCTTGTCACACGGCGTACTACCTACCATGGGATGGATTGCCTCTTTGTCGTTGATGCATTTGGGCGGTCGGAGCTCACATCCGCAGCATGGCGGTCTGCCTATCTACCTCAAACTGCCCGAGCATCGACGGACGGTGCGGAGATGGTCATGTTGCTGGGAAATACGGAGTGGGGTTCGCCATCTGCTGTGAGCAGGTTGCCGTTTCTCAAGGTTCCCACGCGGGCACTCCCGCGCAAAACCACGGTATATGCGCAGTGGATTGGTTCACCCGGATTCGATATTCGACGCAACAATTTCTATTGCATGCTCGGTGACAGCGATGTGATCTGAGTTCGTTGCAGTGCAGGGTACGATGAGAACGGTCCTTCAGACGAGCGATGAATAGATGCCTGGAACGGAGGGCCGACCCAAGAGGCGCGGTAAGGGCCAATAAAATTCTTAAGGAAGTGATGAAAGCACTGCTACTTAGCAATATCAACATGCAGCCTTTGGTTGCGTTGCTGAAGCCGTGGGAGACTAACAGCGGTGAATTCAACAGCATTCTCCTCGACCTTGCGAATCCGGCCTCCGCAGCAAGCTCCCAGGAGTTCACTCACCTTCTCTGTCTTTTCGATAGCGACACGATGCTTGGGGAAGCGGGTTACGGGGATGGCGCCCCTGACCAGTGCGATTCATTTCTGTCAGCGCTTGAAATGTTCTGCGCTGCGCACCCTCGAAAGGTCGTGGTCGCAAACACATTTTGCTTCCGCGCGGCCCGCTGGCTGAACTTTGCGGACCTGCTGCATCCGCAGTCGCTTCGTTCTACCGAATACCGCTTGAATGAACGGCTCATCTCTATCGCCCACACCTGTCCAAATCTGCTGCTGTTGGATATCGAGTTGATATTTCGGCAGCACGGGGAAGACGCGCTGCTCTCCGCGCCATTCTGGTACCTGGGGCGGATCCGTTACACCAATCGGATGTTCCGGTCGCTGGCTAAAACTCTGCATCAGCTAGTCGACGCATGGGCAAATCGAAGCCGTAAGGTCCTCGTACTCGATCTAGATAACACGCTGTGGGGTGGGATCGTGGGTGAAACTGGCCCTCTCGGAATCACGCTTTCCGAGGACGGGGAAGGTCGCTGCTACCGCGATTTCCAGCGGGCGCTGAAGGGACTGCAGCGCACCGGTGTGTTGTTGACCATCTGCAGCAAGAACAATCCCGGCGACCTTGATGAGGTATTCGATCGGAATCCGATGATGATTCTGCGGCGTGAAGATTTCGCGTGCATTCGCGCAAACTGGCAGCCGAAGCCGGAAAACATTCTCGACATCGCTCAAACCCTGAATCTGGGGACCGACAGCTTCGTTTTCATTGATGACAACCCGGTTGAGCGGGACATGGTTGCAACCGTTGTGCCGGGAGTTGCAATACCAGAGTTTCCAGCGAGAGCAGAGGATCTTCCAGCCTGGCTCCTGCGCGATGTTGCACCAACCTTTTTCGGCAAGTACACGATCACAGCGGAAGACCACGGTAAAACAGCCCAATACCGCGCCAACGAAGAGCGTCGCCAGTTATCGGGCGGACTCGATTTGGACGCTTTTCTGGCGAGTTTGCAGATCGAGTGCGAGATTCGGATCGATCCGGCAGAGCAGATCAACCGGATAGCCCAGATGACACAGAAGACAAATCAATTCAACCTGACAACACGGCGATACGAGGTTCCGGACATCCAGCAGTTTTTGAACAGCCCAGAACACGCCGTCCTCCTCGTGGACTACAAAGATCGTTTCGGGGCCGAAGGTTCGGTGGGATTGGCAATTCTGGATTTTGCGGAGAGTCGAATCGATACTCTCCTGATGAGTTGCCGGGTCATCGGACGGAGGGTAGAGGATCGAATTATAGCGAAGATCTGCGAACTCTTCCGGCAACGTGGGCAGATAAGGATCGTCGGAGAGTTCGTTCCAACACGCAAGAATCAGCAGGTCTCTGGCTTCTATGATTCCCAGGGCTTCACGCTGCTGTCACAACAGGAAAACGGCAAAAAGATCTACGAGAGGTTGCTTCCATGAGTAATAGAACGGCGGAAGTTGTGGGCTTGGTAGCTTTAGTTCTTGATGTTCCGACGAGCGCGATCGCGGCCGATTCGTCAATGGAGAATGTTCCTCAGTGGGACTCGCTCGCCCAGCTCAACGTTTGTCTTGCATTCCAGGAACGGTTCGGCATCTCTATGGACATGGAGATGATCGCATCCTCCACAAGCGTCCCCAAATTGGTAGCTCTTCTGCCGAATTGACTTTTCGCCGAGATCAACCAGCCAGGGGGCTCATGTGCAAGTCGGCAGATGGCGTGGAAATACTCGCAGCCAACTCTCCCATTGTTGCGAATGTGCCGGACTCAAGAATGACCTTCAGCTTGCGGGTCGTGCTGTGAAGATTGACATAGGACTTAAACCGGCGCTGCAGCGGCATTGGCAATCGCGGATGATCGGGATCAATTTCTCGCGGATGAATGTACCAGATCACGCTACGTCCTTCGCTCCGCACGCGGGCCGCCATCGCCTCCACCAGGGGGAGTGGGGTCAGCCGGAGGTAACCTCCGCCGAAAAAGCACTGCGGACCCAGCGGAGTATCCGCAACGGTCAGCGGAAACTCAATCAACTCACCACCCGAGCATCGAATAACCGAGGGTGAGCGAGACGCCTTCCGAATCCCTCCGTGTCCATGCCTGCCTGGAAAAATCGAGCTGTCGAAGGTGTATCCGGCATCCACTATCTCGTCAAATGCCCACAGGGTCTCTTGAGTGATGGAGAAGCCCGGAGCCCGGTATCCCCGCACGGGGCGCCCAGTCGCATCTTCGATAGCGGCTTTTGCCATGCAGATGTCTTCGCGGAATTGTGCCCGCGAGAGCCCATGAACGATCTGATGGGCGTAGCCGTGACTCGCTATTTCGTGTCCCCGATCCGCAGCTTCTCGCAATACACGCGGAAAGCGCTCTGCAACCCAGCCAAGAGTGAAAAGGGTCGCTCTCACGTTACTGGCGGCGAGGAGATCGAGAATCACGCCAAGGTTCTGTTCGAGCCGCGTTGGGAGGCAGTTCCACGACGAGACATCAGGCGTGCCATTCGTCTCCAGTATGTGAAACCAGTCTTCGACATCGATTGTGAAAATGTCCGGCATGGCCTGCGCGGCAGCAATCTCCCAGTTTTGATCGGAACTCCCGCGGCGCCGGTTGTAGTTAGCGAGGGGAGTCTCACGATGACAGTACAGGTGAATGAATTTACTTTATCAAAGGATGCACTAAGAAACGGGGAAAAGTGAGCAGCGATTCATCACTAATGGACCCCCGAGCGCTGGCTTGTCCAGGCATACTGTTCGGCCACGAATGACACTCTGGAGCAACTGTTGAAGAAAATCGCGATACTCGGCACTCGAGGCATACCAGCGCATTACGGCGGGTTCGAAACATTTGCAGAACGATTAGCAACTCGGCTGGCAGCTCGCGGTGTGGACGTCACCGTCTTCTGTCCTACCCCGTCCCCGAAGGACAATGAAAGATTCCACGGCGTGACGCTCAAATTTGTCCGGTTCCCGGAACTGGGTAAGTACTCCGAGATGGTCTGGGATGGACGATGCTTCTGCGAGGCACGGCGCGGCTATGACGTCGTCTACATGCTCGGCCTTGGCGGAGCCTACGCCGCATGGGTTCCGCGGTTTTTTGGCGCCGAGGTATGGGTCAACACCGACGGCGTCGAATGGAAGCGGACCAAGTTCAATTGGCCGCAACGAGCTTATCTTGCGATAGCCGAAGCCTTGAGTGTCCTTTTTGCCACGCGCGTGATCGCGGACTCGGGTGCCATAGCGGCATATCTGCGCCGGCGGTATCCCGGCCTCAAACGCGTCTCCACCATCGCTTATGGTGCTGACATTCCGTCCGAGCGACCGCATGAAACGCTGATCGAGGAGTGGGGGTTGGAGCCTGATGGCTATTACATCATCGTATGCAGGCTGGAGCCGGAAAATCACGTGGCTGAAGCCATGGAGGGATTTCTGCAGTCGGAGTCTCCTCTACCCCTGATAATTCTCGGCAATATCGACAACCCGAATCCCTACGTCCAGACACTCCTCGCGCGCCGCGGTGATCGAATTCGATTTCTCGGCACCGTGTACAACAGAGAAAAGCTCACCGCGCTTCGTTTTTATTCGCGCGCCTATGTACACGGTCATAGCGTTGGAGGCACAAACCCTTCCCTGCTTGAGGCTATGGCTTGTTCGAACATGGTGATTGCACACGACAATCCGTTCAATCGTGAGGTAATTGGCGAATGCGGGGTATTCTTCAGCACGCGCGAGGATGTCGCGGCCGCTGTGAACGCGATCGACAAAAGGCAGATAGACGGCATCACCATCAAGCGGAAGGCACGGGATAGGATTCGCGATCGATATGGTTGGGACGAGGTCGCAGATTCCTACTTCACGCTGCTCCAGGAACCACTCTGAGCCAGTTTCCGCGGATTCTCAATGCCAAGAGTATCGAGATAAACGTCGCGCACAGTCTCGGCGGCGCCGATCCATGTGTAGTTTCGCACCCTCTCCAGACCTCGCCGGACAAGGCGATCACGGAGATCGTGCTGGGAATCGACGGCCAAAATCGCATCCCGGATCGCATCGACGTCAGCCGGATCCACCAGCAACGCGGCATCCTCACAAACCTCGCGCAGCGCTGTAGTCGCGGAAGAGATCACGGGGATACCCGATGCCATTGCCTCGATTATCGGCATTCCGAATCCCTCAGCCCAGCTGCAATAAGCGAATGCTCTCGCGTGGCGGAAATAGGCAGGAAGGTGTTGGTCCGAAACCCTTTCCAGAAACAGGACGTCCGTCGTCAGAGCGAGGCTCTCCCTCAGCTTCAGCGCTTCGTCATAGCCGAAGTGTTTCGCACCCGCAATCACCAGCTGTGGTCGGGGTGTGGGAAGCGCGGCCCACGCCCTTATAAGATTTGCGTGATTTTTGCGCGGCTCTAGGCGGCCAACGGTTAGAAAATACTCCCCCGGTACTAACCCCGCTTCACGAACGACGTCGGACCCTTGCTCGCCAGGGAAAAACCGGTCCTGGTTTACTCCGTTGAATATTGTGTGAATTCGGTCGAGGCTGACTTTATAAATCTCAGCAATCTGGTGCCGTGAGTATTCACTCACACTGAAGACTTCTGCACTCCTCCGCGTCGAGCGACGCACGAGAGCCCGCGATCTTGCTACAAACAGCTTGCCAAAATATTGAGGGTGGGACTCGAAGAGGATGTCGTGTACCGTCACAACGGTTCGGCATGGCGAGAGAGGGGGAGCAATGTATTGCGTGTGGAGCAGATCAAGTTGCTCACGTCGGGCCAGCTCTGGAAGTTGCCGGACGAGCCGCCATGCAGCGGGAGCGTGAGGCATCCTGACGACTCGAACGTTCGGCTGCGAGAAACTCGAAGAGAATTGCAGCAGCGTTGAAGGCTGATCCAGAAACAGTACGAAGTCACATTCCAGCGTGATTTCGATGACCCGAGAGAAGAGTTCGAGACAGTGGGTGCGCGAGCCTTGGTAAATGCCGTCGACTACATGTAGATCGACGCCAATGCGCGGCCGCCGGGAACTTCCTGATGCACCGTCCACTTTTGGGACGGCGCCGCGGTCCATTAGCGCCTCGCCTGGACGGAATTCCGAGAATCCATCTCAGGGAAGAAAGGTCCAAACGCCAAACACCACATAAGATATTCCTGAACATTGTTGAGATAGCTTCCCGATAGCTGGGCCGCAAATGCCACAGCGAACATCGCCATTCTGAATGGATTTTTGTAGACCCGGGTGCGGAAAAAGAGGAATATCTCAACGCCAAACCGCACGACTAAACCGACAATGCCCAACTCGGCAAACGTTCCTGCAACTGCGTTGGGGATAATCCCTTTGGTGAAACCAAGAGCGACATCAGAAACGTCGACGAGCTTACCTTGACCTAGTCCAGCTCCCCACCAAAAGCTCTTCGTGGCGGCGACGGCATACCCTGCATAGAAGGAAAAGATGGTTCTGGAATGAGCCGACGAGTCCTCGCCGCTTGCAACCTGAGAAAGCCGCTCCGAAATAGGATTCGGAATGACCACAACCGCAGCTATCACAATCGCCAGCAGAACCAGGATGACGACTGTTCTGGGCCGCTTGAGCAATCTTCGAAAGGCAAAAAGAGCCGCCAGTCCGACGCCGATGACGAAACTTCCAAGACCTCCAAAGGATTGACACAGAAGGAACGGAAATCCGATCATCACCGCATAGCAGAAGCTGCGCCTGGTAGGTGCAAGCACGAGGCGCAAAGCCGCAAAGACCATCAAAGGAAGCATGAGTTCGGCATAGACCGAGGGCTCCGACGTCAACAACCGCAATCGGTAGAGATGCGATGCGCCGATGACATCAGCCTGGTTGTCCCAAACAAGGGTTTTTGCGGGTGTGACCAGCAGAAGAACCGAAACCATCGCTGCGATGAAATTAGCGACGATCAGTTCATCGAACAAGCGCTCAAGATCATGCGTCTGCAGTAGCGCCCAGCAGAAGGCGTAAGCTGTTACATAGGCGGTCCATAGCAAAAGGGTCGACCTCGCATAGTAGGGAAGCGAGTCGACGCCGTTCAGGCCGTGTGCCACGAAAAACGGGAAAAGCACAGCCAAAAACCACATGGTCACCCATCGCCGTCCTTCGAAGTAAACCCATGCATAAAACACTGGCGCGAGAATTGTCGTGAAGAACAATCCGGTGGGCAAGCCAACCGAGTTGAAGAAAAAATACAGGATCGCTACTGGGAGATATCTGTGGACTGCGAGGGGGCGTGGCGGCCCGTCTCTTCTAACACTGACCAACCCTACGGGGCTGAGGCTGGCTTCCGTCACGATCGGACTCCCAATTCTCGGGGCCGGGCGTGCCGTTGACCCGGAAGAAAACCCGCAAGGGCCTGACGACATGCCTTGACAACAGTGCGACTTGCTTCATCCCGGAGCAGAACCGCCCGAAACTGGTACCAGACGACGCGTGCCAGGCATCCCAGAAGCAACACCCCGATGGCGCACCACTTCCGGATTCCTCCCATGTGGCGGTCGACGTAAATGGAGAGACTGGCAATCTGGGTCGGAAAGCGGGAGGGGTTAAACCCCCCGATGTGCACGTATCGCATGCGAGGAAGAATTCCGCTTTTGAAGCCTGAATCGTGGGCTCTTCTACATAGATCGATGTCCTCCGAATACATGAAATAGCGATCGTCTAAGCCACCGAGAGTGCGCCACAGATCTGTACGAATTAAGAGAAAGGATCCCTGCACCCAGTCGACCTCACAGGCCTCTTGATCTCTATACTTGTCCGGATCGACGAGCATCGTGCGTAGGAATGCCAATCGCAGGGGTGTAGGGAAATGTCCCGTGCAGGCTCGGGGGATTCGCTGAGCATCAACCATTTCTATGGTTAGTATCCCGTACTCCGGATGCTCCTCAAGCCATTGCATAGCCGGAGCGAGCGGCTCAAGCAGCACGGTGTCCGTATTAAGAAGGAGCGTGACCGTCCCGCCGGACCGCATCGCAGCAAGATTATTGCCGGTAGCGAAACCCAGATTCCGCTCGCTCTTTACCAGTTGCACCCATGGGTATTCGCGGGCAACCAGGCTGTCGGACCCGTCGCCGGAACCGTTATCGACCATGATCACTTCTGTACGTGGCGGCGCAAATTGCCTAATCGAGTCCAGACAAGGGGCAATGTAAGACAAGCCGTTGTAGTTAACGAGAATGATTGATAGTTCCACAGCTGGCTCGACGATCGCGGACAGAGCCGAGACCTCGCGAATGATCGCGTGCATGTACGGTTTATGATACGCGATGCCACCTCGGCGTCGAAGTTCCGCAGAAAATTCGACGGTGTTTGCGTCGGCGCAGAGGCGTCGCTATCGTCTGTCCCACTGACAGTTAGATTGGCGTCTCCGGGCCCTGATCCTGCGCTTGGAGAAAATGCGACTGCCAATCAAGAAGCGGCGACAATCCGGTGGACTCCATATGCGTAGCCAGAGTTGGCATTGGCGTCCATAAACGATAACGTCTGTCAAACAGCAGCGATCGATATCCCCATATCCACGTCTTGATCCACGTCTTCAGTCGGAAAGAATCATGCCAGTGCACGCGAACGTTGCCGAGTTCACTCCTTTGAGTCAGGGCAAGCCAGATGGGGCAATCCATGTTGCCTTGGCAGTATGTCCGGAACACGGACTCCGTGCGAATCAGATTTTCGCGGGAGGTAAGAAAAGTGAGGCATGTAGAACTTGCGGTCCGCCAATATCGATCGCCGAACGGCTTGACGTGATGGCGCTCGAAGCGCGAGCAGGTGTAATAGCTATCCGGATGGTCGTAGGGAGTTACAAAGTCAACGTCAGGATTCTCTCGCATAAATGTGAGCATTGCACTAAGTCCATCGCGAAGATAAAAGTAATCGTCTTCTGCAAAATAGACGTGCCGTGCTACCGTCTGATTTGTGAGTAAGTCGATCTGGTGAGAGAAAGTGCTGAGATTGCCTACTCCGCTTAGTCGTATTATCTCGAGATCGTCGCCCCCCAGCACTTTCAGGAAGAGCTCCTCGTATTCTGCCGGACATCCGTCTAGTAACGCCCAGATCTTTACCCGAAGCGGCCCGAGGGAACCCTTAAACGATTTCAGGCAAAGTTCCGAAAGTTTGAGCTTGTCATTCGAGAAAAACGCCGGGGTCTTTGAAATCCCGGGATAAACTCTATATGCGACCGCCAGGTCGAACATAAACTCCTTGTAGCAGATTCCATAGCATGGCTTGAGACACTCCGTAGTATCGACTCATCAGTGTCAGACCAAGATGCCAAGACCGTTACTTTCTCTGAAATTATAGAATATTTTATTAGTTTCACGCGCGATATCGATGACGGCCTGCTTTACTGTCGGGAAGCTCTCGGTGTCGTGGAAAAGCACGCACTTCGAGTGCATGGCGCTCCATAGTCCGCAAGCAAAGGTGTCAGCATAGGTATGGACTATGTCGACGTGGATCAGGTCATAGACGCTATTGTCCTTTGAGATCCAGTCGCGATAGTCGCTTCGAATTAGCCGAATGTTATGAAAATCGGAGAGGCGCTTGGCTGTTTCCGCGTAAAAATCCCAATTGTTCTGAGTGTGCTGGTCCCCCAGGAATGTGTCAACTCCTGTTACAGATTGGAAATAAGACGAAAGAGCAGCGGTTGAATAGCCATGCTCAACACCAAATTCGAGGCAATTCCCTGTTTTCAGTTCAAACCTCTCAATAATGTCGGCAACGATACTTTCGATCCCTTTCCATGCGGTCACGACGCCTAGCACTCGTTCCGGAGTTTTTCTCGTCCTTGGCACATAATCCAGGATGCTTACTTTCGGTCCGGCGACTCCCGCCAGCACTGCCTTCCAATAGCCGAATTCCGTTGTGAACGTTGGCATAACTCCTTAGTATACAGCAAGCTACAGGCTCGAATACGACGAGGCGACGTTCGCTCCGACGGGAAAGAGGCAGCAATATCCGGCCGTGTATTCTTGCGTAGGAGCAGTCGTTTCATGTCGCACAAGCGAAAGATTCTGCAGGGATCAGCCTCTAACATGGCAAGGGTAATACTCTCAATGCTCATCGCATTGGTGCTGCCCCCGATCCTTGTGCATCGCATGTCTCCCCCCGCGTACAGCGCCTGGGTGTTGATCCTGCAATGCAGCGCATACGTCAATTTGCTCGATCTTGGTCTGCAAACCGCTGTCGGCAAATTTGTTGCGGAGCATGATGCAGCCAACGATCGAGCCGCCAGTAGCCGGGTTCTGAGCAATTCCTTTGCAATCCTCTGGGTGAGCGCTTTCGTTGGAGTTGTGATAATCGCCATTATCAGCTGGCGGGTGCCGCAACTCTTTCACCAGGTGCCGTCCGCACTTATCGGCGATTTGCGCCAGGGCATTCTGGTGGTGGGACTGTCCACGGTTTTCGCGCTACCTTTCGGAGTCTTCCTGGCCGCCTTCACCGGATTACAAAGGTATGGATATCCCACAGTCCTAGCATTAACAAGCAAGTTGTTCTCTTCTGCCGCGCTGGCCGGCCTGCTTCTGATGCATGGCAGCCTGATACAAATGGCATGGTTAACGGCTGCTTGCAACGCAGCGACAGCTCTCGGCCAATTCATTGGATGGGAGAAGTATGTCAAGAATCGCGTGGGATTGTCTCTTAAGCTCGTCGAGCGTAGAACAGCCTTTCGGTTGGCGAAATATGGCGGCGTTCTTTCAATCTGGACGGTTGCAGCTCTGCTGGTCAGCGGTTTGGATATCGTCATCGTGGGCCATTACGACTACCAGAACACGGGGTATTACGGCATCGCTGCGGCGGCGACAAACTTGATGCTGGTTGTAGTCAGCAGTGTATTCAGCCCGCTTCTGCCAGCAGTCTCTTCGATGAATTCCGGAAGGACGCCCACCCAAATCGGAGACTTAGTAGTTAAGGTGACACGATTTTGTTCGCTGCTCATCTGCCTTCTTGGCCTGCCGCTTTTTCTCGGAGCCTATCCCCTTCTAAAGCTATGGGTTGGACACGCCTATGCCATCCGGAGCGCGCTCTTTTTGGAAGTTCTTGTGTTGGGCAATGCAATCCGCATGATCGGCTACCCATATGCGCTCGTTGTCGTTGCGACTGGCAAGCAGCGATTGGCCACCATTGCGGCGGTTGCAGAGGCGGTCGTAAATGTGACTTTGAGCATTTACCTGGTGCAGAGAATTGGCGCACTCGGCGTTGCGATAGGAACCTGTGTAGGAGCTCTTATCAGTATCGGCGTACATCTTTCGGTTAGCATGAAACTCACTCGCTCGACGATTCTGATATCGCGTCGATGCTTCTTATCGGAGGCTGTCCTCCGTCCGTTATCATGCATCATTCCATCGCTGTTGCTTTTTCCCCTTTGGAGAAGATTTGCCATGCCCCCAGCTAGTCTTCCCTGGTTGGCCATCTGGACCTTGCTTACATTTGGGATTGCATGGCTTGTCGGACTGAAACCAGCAGAGAGGCAAGAGTTCGCTGAAGCTCTCCTTCACGGCCGAACGTCGCGAATAAAGCTCACAATTGACGTTTAGCGGCGCAGAACCGGGGCTAGTCCGCTGATTGCTGCCTCAAGACTCAACAAGGCATACGCCTTGTTGTGGAGTTTCAAGGCCTGACCCAATGCTCGCCTCATAAGGCGAAGCCGATGTACCCACGGCCCACCGTCCGCATCCGACTCGCGGATGTAACCCCACTCCGCGGCCAGAAAACTACGGTAGCGAGTGACAGACATTTCTGCCTCCATATTCTGGAGCGAGAGACGGTGCTGAAGTTCCACATCCAATATCCAGACACGCCCTCCGGCTGCCTGCAGGCGGTAGAACATAATGTGGTCAAGGTAATCGAGACAATAGTCGCGAGGGAATCCCCCGACCGCAGTCACAGCGTTCACTCGCAGGCACGCACCTGAATTCAGAGCAGCGATTGGTCTCTGGTGCACCCCAGAAAATCCAGCGGGAAGAATGTGTCTGCGGAACCGTGTGAGGAACCCCGGAGAGAGTATCTTTCCCTCTTGGGCGACCCTCGGCACGATCGCGCATATCTCTGCCGGCAAGGGAGACGTGATCGCTGCCATCATGGCGGGGAGAAAATCTACGTCAAGCGCAGTATCCTGATCGAGCAAGAGTAGCCACTCGATCTTCGAATCCAGGGCCATCGACAGTGCTTGACTATAAGCAGCCGAAAGTCCTCCGTTTTCCCCAGAATGGCAATATTCGATCGCCCCACACGTCGACTCGTCGAAACGGGGCAGTTGCGGGTCCGGCGAATTGTCATAGATGAGCAGCGCGATTCGCTGAGCCAGATCTTTCTGCTGATTGCAGAAATCGGCCAGCGAACGCAACGTACGGGATTCCGCGGCCGGACACTTATAGAGCACCACGACACATTGAATGACGATCGGACCCATTTATTTAAAGCATAATTGAAGGGCTCCGCTGAAGGGATTCTCCCTTCCTTCAGGCCCGTTGCTGCAGGAATCGACGGAGTTATTCCCAGGCCTTTCGCTTTCAATTTTATATTTGCCAAGGTCAAAGGATGACCCGGCGAATTTTCACGCCGTGGGGCGCATTTTTCGCAATTTCTAAACACTGAGCCGAAGAACCGCGCTCAGCCTGGCGCCTTCACCTAGCGCTGCAGAAGATGTCAAAGACTGCTCCCTCAAAAGGACGGTGATTGAGCGTTACAGCGCCGCTTGTGACTGAGATATAGGTTCCGACAAGAGAGCCTGCCGCCGCGTTCCTTGCGGAGAACTGACAATGCGATGAGGCGGCAATGCCATTGATCATCGCCGAATCTGAAGTAGCTGCCGTGGTTGTAATGGTCGCCATATAGCGAGTCTCAGTGGAAATCGCGCTCTCAATCGGCCGCCAATTGCTCCCGTCAAAGTACAGCATGAGACTTTCTCCGACATTCAGGACTCGATTCATTCCATCGGGAAATAAAATCTGCCCAGTTCCGCCCGCTCCGTTGGTCAGAACGTGCCCCCCGGCATTTAATGCCAGTAGATACAGAAGCTGTCCTTGTGTTGCTCCTACAAGATTATTAATGGTAAATGGGCCGTTATAGAGAATTATCCCATTTGCAGATGCGACGTTGATCGCGTTCCCAACAACTGAAGTAACTGGGACATAGTCGAGACCAAACGGTACCAACGTTCGAACATGCGTGAGCCCATTAACGTCAGGCACAATAGTCGGAGTTGAGTTGAAGTTAACACCAATTAGCACATTACTCTGTTCGTGAGTTGTCGCGAAGTACATCGTGAAATTGCTGGTGGACGTGTCAAATTTGTTTCCGGAGTACATGCCGGTGGTGAGTACAGCGTCGTTATAGATGCCTCCCTCGGCGTACTGAAGATTGAATGCACTATCAATGACATTGACTGAAACCGCATAAGTGCCCGTGATACGCAACTCGGCCGCGCGGTTGTCAGCCGAATTCCCCTGACAGTCCCCTTCAAAATACGAGTTCTCTATGTTAGCTTGTATTACTCCGGTCATATAGACCCCTGCACAGTCGTGCAAATTTCGATCTAGGCCGTTATACTCCGAGTTAAACGTATCGAGAAGAACACCTTGGGCCCGATCGGCCTGAGTGTTGTTGAAATATAGCCCGTACCCATTGTTCTCGGCCACCCTAACATGACGGAAGGTCAGTGCATTCGTGACGCCACTACTGACAACATTGATTCCATTTCCACGCGCATACCCGACCTCCATATTGTCGAATTCGGTCCATATAGTTCTTCCTGCCAGGTTCACTCCGTTTTGAAACGGGCCATACACCCCAAGACGAGAAAACTTATGAAAGTCGTTCGGCTGATTGATATCGAGGCGGCCCATGATCTTGAGGCCGTCCGAACATATGCTATTCGTGGGGCATGTGATCGTAAGATCGCTGACTTCATCGAAGTGAATACCGCCTGCACCGCTGTTTGTCGCATCGATTGTAATTGCGGGCTTAGTTGGGTCGGCGGGTTGAATTTGCACGCACTCACGCTCTTCACCTATAAGCCTCACATCCGACGTGGTGATAACTACGTTGTCGGTGTAAACGCCGCATGAGAGATAGATCTGGACTGGGCCCGGTTGAGAATTGATTGCGGATTGGATGCTTCCATAAGCATTGCTCGCGGCCGTAACACTCGGCTTCAGCCGCAACTGCACTGGGGCTGGGTTCCTCAGCACTACTCCACTGCCAGATGGCGCCTTCGATTGCGAGTTCGCCGCACAGGAAAATAAAATAACGACCAACGCGCAAAGTACTCTGCTTTTCCCTAATAGCGTCTTCAAGAGATATGAGCCCCGGCGGGAGAATTTCCTAGATGATGCAGAGGCATACACTGAAGGCCTCCACTCCTTGAGACTTGACACATTATATTTTCTGCAACTCACTCTTCCTACGTCGACAATATAGCAGCCGATGGCACACTCTGAGAACCCGGTGACCGACTCTGCGCGCCGTTGGCTCCTGTATCAACGAGCCAGCTTTGTGGCGATAAACAGCTCAGCATCTGTTTCTTAGAAGAGCATAAAACGGCAGCCTATGCTGGCAATCCCGAATTTGGTCAACACCGACGATTCATCGGCTCCAAAAAATACACAGGTCAACCGACCAAAAGCCGAAGAACTCCCATTTTGATTCGAATTTCGTTTAGGATTGGGCCGTTGAGGTGCTATTTGCAATCGGTCTCCGAATACAACAGGACGAGAACATTCACATATGAGATGGCTGAGTCTCGCCTTCGTAAATGCAGCAAAATGATCGAGACGCTCCGTCCAGGCAATCTCCTGGATATTGGTTGCTCCACCGGAACGTGGTCAATGCACTGGCAAGCGAGAGGCTGGTCAGCGTGTGGAATTGATATCGACCGATACCATATTGAGGCGGCGCGCGAAAGGGGTATTGACGCTCGGTTTTGCGACTTGAATTCAGGGAAAATTCCATTCCCGAGCGAGTCTTTTGATCTTGTTTTTGCCGGAGAGGTGATTGAGCATTTAGTTGATACAGATGGGTTTCTCTCAGAGGTCGCCCGTTGCACAAAGTCCGGAGGCCACGTCATCGTTACGACACCGAATCTGGCCTCTTTTGAGAACCGCCTGCGCCTCGTGTTGGGTATGTATCCTGCATGGCTGAACTACAACCTGCAAGGTAGCGGGCACGTGCGAGGCTACACTCTCCCTGTGCTTAAGAGGCAGATGAAAGTCCATGGCCTTAAGGCCGTCAAGCAAACCGGGAATTGGGTTCCATTCTTACCGCAGCACTTTACCGATGACATAAAATTTCCGCTCTTGTCGGTTACCGGCGGTTGGTTCCCGAGCCTGTCGATGGACATCATCGTTTTGGCTCGCAAGATTTAGTATTCAAGACGCCTTTATGCGAGCGTACACGGGCTCCGATATGGCCGAGTTTTCGACTCAAATCCGCCTTTGTCCCGGTTGATTTATTCAGAGTCTGGCGGGATGAATCAGGGCACGAACGGTTCCTTTTGCACCCTCGTAAATTCGGCGGAGCTCAATGTAGGTTGTTGATTTTATTTGGCGTCCCCGACGGGATTTGAACCCGTGTTATCGCCGTGAAAGGGCTTTATAGACACTCTTTCCCTGCTTTGTCCTCCCTTGCATAGTTTTGCCAAACTGCAGATTACACTTGCAAATACTGGCCTTTTGGAACTATGATCCGTTTGCATCAGTTGGGACAGCTTTATCAGTTCCATCGTTACCACAGCGTTACCACAATTCAGGCCGCGCTGAACAAAAACGCGCCGCACCGGTGCTCTAACACCGATACGACGCTAACCAAAATCGCCTAGTAGGAGGCAATCATGGCTAATCGCCACACTAGCACCCCTGTCCCCTCATCTCAAGAGATTCGCAGCGTCGCCCTGTACGCGCGCGTCTCTACGCTCAACGGTCAAAACCCCGACATGCAGCTCGCGGAGTTGAGAGAGTACGCTCGGCGCCGCGGCTGGATCATCTCTGGCGAATACGTCGACCTCGGCGTCTCCGGAGCAAAGGAATCGCGGCCTGAATTCAACCGCATGATGCGGGCCGCTCACCTGTGCGCCTTCGATGCCGTTCTGTGCTGGAAGCTCGATCGTCTCGGTCGAAGCCTGAAGCACCTGGTGATCACGCTCGAGGACCTGCAGGCCTATGGCGTCGCGTTCATCTCACTGCGAGACAACCTGGATCTGTCGACGCCATCCGGCCGGCTGATGTTTCACGTCGTGGCAGCGATGGCTGAGTTTGAGCGGGCTCTGATCCGGGAACGCGTCTCCGCCGGCATTCAGGCCGCCCGGGCCCGCGGTCAACGAATCGGCCGGCCACGAACTTACGTGAATCCCGCCAAGGTTCGTGAGCTACGCGAAGCCGACATCCCCTGGCGGTCGATCGCGAAGCAGCTCGGCATCGGCGTCGGCACAGCCGTGCGCGCCATCCAGTAATCTCGCAACCGCCAGTCAAAGGAGACACCATGGCCACCATCAGCAGTCAACTCACTGCCGTCACTCCGAGCTGGATCGCCCAGAGTGGGCAAACCATCACGCCTGACATGACCTTTGCCGATGCCGCAAGAGAATGGCTGAAATCCGTCGCTCCGGTTGCGGCTGACGGAAGCCGCATCGGAGGTTATATCCGGTCAACCACGAAACGCGACTACGAGCGCAAGCTGCGCAGCGTCTGCCTCTTCTTCGGCGAGATGCGTCTCTGTGACATCAGACTCGACCACCTGACCGCCTACCAGCGTGCCCGCGCTGAGGGCGCAGAACCTTTCGTTCGCCTACGTCACCCCTACGACAAGCACCCTCGGCCTTGCCCGGCGAAGCCGCAACAGGTCAACCAGGAGCTGACACACGTCGTTCGCATTCTTAAGAGAACGGGCCTTTGGGGCGAGCACTTGAAGGACTTGTACCGAGAGCTCCGGGAGGAGATTCCGCAAATACAGAGGGCGCTTACGCCCGAGGAACAGCAGCGATGGCTGAAGACAGCGCGGAGCCATACTCGCTGGAATTTGGTCTATTGGTGGTCGCTGCTCACCTTCGACACTTGCATGAGCACGAATGAGATCCGCGGGCTGCGCCTGGGCGATATCAACCTGCAGCAACGGATGGTGAGAGTTCCGGTGGAGGCTTCGAAGAATGCCCATCGGCACCGGGACATTGAAGTCGCAGGTGAAGACGCGATTTGGGCCCTTGAACAGCTTGTGGCTCGCGCTAACAGTTTGGGCGCTTGCGCGCCCCATCACTACCTGTTCCCGTTCATCGTTACCCGTTCGAAACGCGCTTTTGCTGACCGGCAGATGACGGAGAGCGGCCTGAAGAAGCCCTGGGAAGAGGTTCGTCAGGCCAGCGGCCTTGTCTGGTTTCGTATGTACGACACGCGACACACGGCGATCACGCGCCTCGCTGAAGCGGGTGTACCGATCATGGTGATTATGAAGCGGGCCGGCCACATCTCCATGAGGATGACTCAGCACTATACGCACATCTCGGACAAAACGCAGGTTGAAGCTGTTCGGAAGGCGCAGCGGTACAACGGAGGTCTGGGCATTCAGGGCGATTTTTCCCACAGCCGACCTCCGACGCGATACGCGCCGCCACCCCCGTCTACGCCAGTCGATCCCGCCGGCATGATCGGAGAGCTGCTGCGCAACCTGCAGGACAAGTGCGGGCTGACAACAGAGCAGCTGCGGGATGTGATTGCCCAGATGTCCCAAAAACCTTGCCAGGAACACACTCCCGCAACCTTCAGAATCTAGGTCGAGACGTTTACTGGTTTGCCAACGGCTCGAGAAGTTCCACAACGAATTGTTTTCGGGAGAGTCTCATGTCTACGTTTCAGTTTTTCGGTTCATCGACCTTCGGAGTTTTCAATTCTTTCTCGATCTCTCCGACGATCGCGACGAGGACCCTCAACGCGGAGTCGCCGCGGCTCGTTGAGCACCATGATGCATTTCGACGAGATGTCTCGAGGGAGCCGTTCTCGAGGTATGCCGATGCGTGGCTCGCCAATCGCCGAGCCTACATCAAACCGAACACATATCGAAGCTATCGCCAGTACATCGAGATGCTCACCAGATTCTTCGACGATCTGCCGATCGGTGAATTTGATGTGGGCAAGGTGCGGTCCTATCAGCGGTGGCGTCAGGATACGGCTGGCGCGCTTCGCAACAACTCGGAGGTATCTGCCCTCCAGCAAATTCTCCGGGAAGCCGACCAGTGGAAATTCATCGCCGACGTCTATCGGCCTCTGCCGGTGCCGAAGACCAAGGTGCGGCAGAACATGAGCGAGGAAGAGGAGCGCCGCCTGGTTGCTGTGGCGCTCGACAGCGGCAAGCCGCGCCGCCTACTCGCCGGCCATTGCCTGATCCTCATGGCAAACACCAGCATGGGCTTTGGCGAATTGCGTCACTTACGGCGCGAGGACGTGCTTCTCGATCGGGACATGCCAGAGGTGACGGTGAACGGTGGAACGAAGAACGACTACCGCATTCGAGCAATCCCGCTGAACTTCCTCGCCCTGCGCTCTATGCGGTGGATTCTGAAGCGCTGGGAGAGCCTGGGCGGAACGGAGCCCGATCAGTACATTCTTCCGCACCATGCGCGGCGCACCCCCGACCAGCAGGCAGGCAACCTCGCGGCGCTCGTTCCAAAAGACCTCGTAGTTGCGGTTGGAATTGAAGGGCGGGTCTATATAAATCAGATCCACGCAGCCGTTCGGCATCTTTGCAAGGTGTTCGAGATTGTCACCGCAATAAATAACTCCAGTGTCGAGCACTGGCGAGGTCAGCACTTTCGGGTTGGCGCGTCCGGCCATCGTGCGGTGGGTCGCCATCGTACCAAAAGCCGCAGTCGTCCCACAACAACAAGCTTCTGGAACCTCCGAAAGCCGCATTCCCTGGGCTGACGGCTCAACGGGTTGCAAGTGCGGGTCTGGATAGGTTTAAGGAACGCCTTGTGCGACCGTCGCACAGGCCCGAGATTCTTTCGCTCGGGCTCCCTTGGCCCTCAGGGTGCGGCCGCACAACCGGCAGCGTCCCTTGGCGATTTCAGCGCGTCGCTCTTTCAGAGCCTGACGCCGGTGCTCCTCGCAGCAATAGGGCGATCCACGGCCCATCAGTTCACCTGGCTAGGCGGCCATTCGACACCGACCTTGGCCATGATTTCCTTGATCCGCTTCTCGTTTGCGGCTGGGTCGCTCACGTCGAGCACCGGCCGGAGTTCCAAGCCATACTCTTTGCAGAGCTCCTCCGCTCGCACGAGAGCGTCGGCTTGCGTATATGGTCGCCGACTGAGCAAAGCGCGCAACTTCTCTCTGGCATCACCGGTGCCAGACGCCGCAGCAGCTTCGCGCGAGGCCAGCTCTGACGACACCTTTCCGAGCAACTCGAGCACTCCACGCACCTCGCGGATCCCGCGGAGCGCAACGTCGAGCTGTTTCGCCTGTTCCGCTTGCGCCGTGAGCCGCTGAGCGTCGACGAGCAACTGCTTCACTTTGTCGAGAAGTGTGCCCGCGTCCGCTGCCTGTGCGGCTTCCTTGGCCACAGCCAGGGCCGGCGCGAGGTGCTTCTTGTGGCGGTGGAGCGCTGTTGCGCTTGTTCCGAACTGTTTCGCAATGTTGCGTAATGACGTCCCGTCGACGAGCATTTGATCGATTTCCGCTTGGTTCGCATGGCGGCAGATTGTGCAGATCGGTGACATAATCCTCGGTCCTCCAAGATCAGTCGGTAAAGCAAAGGAGGGGCAGGGCGCACCAGGTATCGCCCTCAGCAACGGAACCCCTCCTTCGTCGATGGCCCGAACGGTAAGGAGGCCGGCCAGGGTGACTGGGCCTGGCAGAACCCGTTCGGACCAACGTCGTTATTGAGCCCCGCGCTGGCGGCTCCTGAGAACTTCCTCGCGATCGAGGCGTAGCTTGCGCAACTCGGCGGTGTGCACATCGAGCTGTTGCTGCGCCTCGTTCGTCTTGGCCTCGGCTTCAGCGATCGCCTTGTCGATGCTGACAAGGTGTTCGGCGTGCTTGCGAGCCAGTTCACGATTTGTCGCGGCCAGGCGCGACTCCTGCAGGGACGCGACTAGCTGTTCCTGCTCGGGGATCAGCATCTTCAAGCCCGCAATGCGAAACCCGCGACGATCGGAGTCCGCGAGGATGGCGGCCGGATCTGCGTCGCCGCCGCCCGCGAACACGCGCGTTGCTTCTGCATAGCGATCGTTGTTGCTTTTGATTGCGGCTTCCTCAGAATCCAGGTCTTCGCGTAATGCGATCAGCTTGTCTCTCTCCTCGATGAACTGTGCGATGGTTGCCTGGTCGGCTTCGATTTCTGCCGCGGCGTCGGTGTGTGTGACTGTTGCCATGATGATCTCCTGGTCTGTGCGTTATCGGTTGCGGCACCGTTTGAGCGCGTCTCGCATTATGTCCAGTTGCCGGCTGCGGGATTGCCGCGCAGCGCGACGCTCAGCGCGTTACCTGCGCGCCGCTCCTTCTCCTGGGCTCGTCGGACTGCTTCCCAAGCCGCGGTGACGGCATCCTGCGCCTCCTTGAGGGCTTTCCGGAGATCCCTGAATCGTTGCCGCTCGCTCTCCTGACTCAGTTCTGTGTAGGCAGCTGACCGTTCGCCGGCGGCTGAAGTGAATTCAGCCTGGCGCTCCGCGACGATAGCCTTCAGGCCGACGATCTTCTGCTCGATCCGGTCCATTTTGTCGCGATATTTTTGCGGATCGGCTGATTTGCCCAGAGCCTGCAACTTGCATTCTTCGTTGAACTGCGCCGTTGCGCTCGCGAGCTCTCTCTCTGTGGCCTGGAGTTCGTTCTGAACTTTGTTGAATTCAGCGTGGGCCCGCTGATACGCCTGTTCGAGCTTGGGATCGATGGTCTGCGGAATTGCTGGTGCTGCTGTCATTGCATTCTCCTTGTGTTTTTTCCCTTCTAAGGCACCGCGGGCACCTGGTGGCGGTGGTTAGTCGACGTGCACGGGGCTGGCCGAGTAGATCGCTCGGACGGTCTTTTGAATGACGCCGGGATCGTTCGCAGAGATCGCCGCGTATTTCTCATTCTCGGTCGTGTCGCCGAGACCGGGCTCGCGGTCGATGATCATACCCATCGCTGAGTGTGCCGAGCCGATTTTGGATAAGCACTTGCCGACGCCATCGTGAGAGCAATTGCCATTCAGGCACTTGCCGATTTGGTCGTGCAGGGTTTTCAACTCTTTTAAGGTTTTGGTATCCATCGCGTTTTTCTCCTTCAGTTGAACTTCGTTGAGGTTGTCGGCACCGCGGGTCAGCGCATCAGGTCACGGCACCGGCATTGCGGAGGACTTTCCAAAAATCGCGCAGCGCCAATCTCGACGGCGCGCCGGCCTGGTGATAGTTCGCCGTGAAGTTGATATCGCGAATGCCTGGCTTGGCTTGCCCCGACTGGCTGCCACCTCCTGAGAGAGCATTCGCCAGCGCTTGCGTCTGCGGCGGCGGCAACACAGCTTCGCCCTTGTGCAACATGGCCATGCCGTCGCGGGGGACGTAGCTGGTGCCCTTATCGAAAGACTCGACTGCTGCGAAGGCGACCGCAGCGGAGACTGCGCCGGCGATCGGACCTCCCCATGCTGAGGCCCATGTGTAGGCGTTCGCCGCGGCCGTCCTCGCTTTATCGAGGCGCTCGTCGGCATCCACTGTCTTACTCGTCGCCAGATAAACCAGCTGCGCAGCCGCAGCGCGTGCCAGACCGTTGATGACAGTGAGGGCAAGATTGTCACCAAATTGGCGCCAGGCCTGACTCATCCGCTCGGTGCCCTGTAGCCACGTATCGATCGTCCGATTGAGGGCAGAGTCGATCGTGTTGAACATCCGCTGGTAGACCTGCTGCTGCTGTTGAGTGGCCTGCTGCGCCAGCTCCTGCTGCTTTTGGTAATAGGCCTGAGTGAGCGCCGCCTGCTGGTTCAGGTCCGCCTGGTACCTCTCAACATATCCCGCATCCAGAGCTTCCTTCTTCTGGATCGCTTCCATCTGCGCGGCGTATTCCTGAGCCGCTGCTTGCTGGAGAATTGCGATTCTCCGTCCGGGGCTCAGCGTTCCGGTCTGGACCTGGGTCTGGGTGCGCTGCTCAACTCCGCGGTAGGTTTCAGATGCTGCCCTGATCTTGGCGTCGGCCTGCAGCCGATACTGGTCGGTCTGCTGCTTCAGGATGTCGAGTTGATCCTGGCTCTCTTTCTTGAGCCGCTGAATTTCCGAGGGATTATTCGCTAGGTCACTGGCCTCTTTCAGCTTCGACTGGTATTCGATCTCCTGATTCGATATCTCGCGCGTCGTCCTCGCTACCTGTTCGCTGCTGCGCTGAACCTGACTGAGCAGGGTCTGCCATTTCCGCGCAGCCTCTTCAGAAGCGCGCCCGAGGTCTTCCTGCCCCTCCTTCTGGCGAAGAGTCATTTCCGCTTGCTTCTCAGCTATTTCATCGCGGAGATTCTCTGCCTGCTGTTCCTGGACGGCGAGGTCCGTATAAACTTTGCCGAGTTGCGTAGCGGCCGTCTTGGCATCTTCTGTCGGCTGGGTGCTGACTCCGCCTGCCGGACCACCGAAGACGCCGCCGAGGGGAGAGAACTGAGTCGTGGTCGCCTTTGAGCGCGTCAGCAGGTCATCGTAGGTCTTCTTTGTTGCTTCGATCTGCCCCTGCAAGGTCTTCAGGTTATTCGTGGCGACGCTTACATCGAACGCATCACCCGCAGCTGCGCCCGCAGCGCTGCGACCCGTTTTACTGCTGGCGAGTTCTGCCTGCGCCACCTGAAGGCCGCGAGTGATCCGCAGATGCTGCTCAGTGAGGGAGACTAGTTCCTGTTCGGACTTCGCCATATCTGCGAAGGCTTCGTCGCTGATCTTGCGTAGCCCGTCGAAGTCGTCAGTCAGTTTGGCGATCTTCTCGCCCATCGTGACGAGCACTTCGATGAGTGCCAAGGCTCCGAACAGCGGAAAGGCGACCTGCAGGGCTGCGCCGATTCCTGGGATAGTTGTCAGAAATGCAGCAGCAGCGCGTGTCGAACCCTGAAGGTTGGCCTCCAGAACCCGTAGCTCCGCGCTGGCTGCCATGCGCGCCGAGATGTTGCTGCGGAGCGCGACCATCTCTCTTTCCTCAGTTCCTGTGAGGCCCTGGAGCGCCGACTGCGCCGATTGAAGTTCAGCTTGGTAAAGCTTCAATGCGGCCTGAGCCTGTGCATTGCCCTGGGCTGCAGCTCTACCGAACTCAGCTTGAGCCGCCGCCATGTTCGCGGATGCCTGCTTGACTGCGGCCTGAGCTTCTTCCATACCGTCACGCAGGTTTGCAATGTTGACCTGCGTTCCAACTTGAAGTGTTCCGTCAGGAGGCAAGGTACACCTCGGGGATGTGGTGCTTTGGCACGAGCGTCGGCGCCAAGTTGATCTGCTGGACTGCAAGGTAGCTCGACTGCACCCTTCTCGCGATCGCCTGCAGCTGTTCCACGGCGCTTTGCGCCTGGCGTGTCGCTTCCTGAATGGCCTCGACAGCTCTGCGGTTCGACTCTTGAATAGCCGCGATCGCCGCTGCCTCATTTGGATCTAGCATTTTTCCCCTTTCTTGCCTGCAGTTCCTTCAACTCTTCCAAGTGCTGCGTCAAATGAGGCGGCAGCGTCTTCATGACTGGTGCGCCCGCCAACTCAGGTGACATCTGAAACTCGCCGCTTTCTTCATCCTCTGCGCCCTTCCATCCCACAAAGCCACGAAGCAAAATGTGTTGCGGAGGAAATTCCCGCCAGTACTTCAACAAGTCCCACAGTTCCGGGAGTGGCGTGCTTCCGAGTTCCGACCGCGTCCAGCCCGTCGCAGTGATGACAAGCCCGCGAATGTAGCCGGGCGTTATCCCTGGCCCTCCGTCGCCGTCGCTTCCCCCTCGTCATCGCTCTCCAGATCCGAAAGCTTCAGCACGGCCGGGAGCAACTTGGGAATGTGCCCGGCCGGGATCGACGCGTAGTCGGGATTTGATGCCGAGGCTGCGTTTTTCAGGCTGCACTCGACGAGGAAACCAGTCTTCGCCCGCGATAGCGGCTGCCCGTCGCTGCCGAAGAGGCCTTCTTCCCACTGTTCAAAGTTGATCGGTGCGAGTGTGTAGGTTGTGCCGCTGATAGTTACATTTTCGGTCATCATGGTCTTCTCCTTAGGTTCCAAAAGTCAGGCGAAACTGGGTGTTGCAAACGATTGATTCAGCGCTCGAGGTGAACTCGAGTGCCGGGAATCATCGGGCGCCCCCGTTTACTACCTGGAACGAAGCGTCGATGTCGCGAAGAAGGCTAGCTTCAAAGCCTGTCAGCGTTTCGCCGTTGGCGAGCCGATTGCGAATCTGCGAGAGATAATCATTCCCTGAGGGCGGTTTGGTCGGGTCATAGATGCCCGGTTCAAACTTTTTGCGAGAGCGGCGATGATTACGCCCCCCTTGGGGGGCTATGGGGGGTAGTTTGTCTCTCAGTCTCTCAGTCTCTCTTATTGTGTTCACCAGATGACCCCGTGCGGGTTCACCAGATGACCCCGTATGGTTCATGGCGTGATCCCGTGAGGCCGCGACGGGTTCACCAGATGCCCCCGTGACGGGTTCATAGCATGACCCCGTATGGTTCATGGCGTGATCCCGTGAGGCCGCGACGGGTTCACCAGATGCCCCCGTGACGGGTTCATAGCATGACCCCGTGAGTTGGTATTCCGGCCACTCCGCCGCGCCTCGTCTCCTCACCTGCCTGATCCGTAGAAATCCGGAGGCCTGTAGAACAGCCAAGGCTTTGCGGACGGAGTTTTTGCAGAGGCCGGTAATCTCTCCGATCTTTTTCAAGCTGGGGGAGAATTCGCTGCAGATGCCAGTCGAAAAGTCCGCGTATCGAGCGATCGCAGCATAGACGGCCAGCGCGTGCGCACCGAGGCCCGCTTCCAAGAGCTCATGTGGGATCTTGGCAAAGCGCGCCGCCTGAGGTTTACTCATGCGGTCCTCCGCTGAACTTCACGACGCTCTCGCCTCGCAGCCTCCACCTCGATGCGGCGTTGCCTGAGCCGGATGAAGCAGTCACAGCCGCGGATCGATTCATGGGCCCGGGCTAGAGTGTCAATCGCGCGCAGCGAATGCTTGATGGATTCGTGGCGAAGGGACGAGTCACCCTCCGGTAGTTTCGTCATGTCGTGAAGCAGGCGCCGACGATAGCGGAGCAACTCTTGAGCCGGAAAGGCGCAGTTCTTCACGATCGGCAGAAAGGGCCTCCCGCCAGCGGCTTCTCGATTGTTGAACCTTACTTCGTGACTCATTCATCGTCCTCGGGCGGGCGGCCGGCTGGCACCTGGCACAAGCCGCCCGGGGCTTTTTATGCTACCTGCACTCGCGGGCGCGTACCCTCCGCTAACACGCGCTCTAGCTCATCGACGGCAATCAGCAAACGGGTTCCCACCTTCGTGCTGGCTATAGAGCCGGCATATGCCTTGCGCCGCCAGGTCCAGCGCGAAACCCCAGTGATTTCTTCAGCCTCGGCCGCACTGACGTATTGGCGTCTAATCCCTGCACTGAGTACCGGCTTGGAATTCATAATTCCCGACGTGCTTTGCACCGCTCACCTCCAAGAGACTTGTTTGACTTGTAGGTACGAGTTTGCGGCTGCTTGCATCAATGAGCAATCCAGAGATACAGTCATTTTTAGTTAGAAAAACCCCTGAAGGCATAAATCAGATGACGCGAACGGAAGTCTGGTACATCGAACCCACCGATAATTCAGAGAGCGCGGTGTTAGAGCGTCACTTTCGCAGTCAGTCGAAGCGCGCGGGGGCTCTTCTCTCAAATCCGCTGGCTGCGATTGTCGAAGTCACGCAGTTACGCCGCGGTCACGAATTAAGCCAGCAGGTCGCAAAGTACTTTTGCCAGATGCTCGCGCACAGCACACTTATCCCTATCGGCGTTAGCCTCAACTCCAATGGGATTGCCGTTCGTCCGCTCGTTTCCAGCAGATCGTCTCGTCGTCCTCTCCCCGCGAGCTCTGACCCGATCTCTGTTCTGCGGCTCTACTTAGAGACCGTTGATAACCTTTTCCGCAGCTGGGCCCTGTACATGCCAAACGCGAATGCGTGGAGCGCTCAAAATGGATACCTGGCGAGCATGCTCGAGGCGGCGATGGAGAATCGAACCTTCGTCCCCGAGTTTTGCACGGATGGAGTGCGAGCAGTTTCCAAGATATCGGGCGCGAGATCATTGAACCAGGCTGCGCAGTGGCGAGCCTGCCTGCTGTTTTGGGATTACCTCCGTCGCCCCGATCGTAAAGACATTCGAATCTGCGCCAATCGACGCTGCGAGAGTCTTTTCTCTGGACCTTCGAACAAACGTTATTGCGGCGGGAACTGCGGGCGGAATACATCTTCCAATCGCGCACACCATCGCGACGCCGTGAAGGAAAACACGGAAAAGATCGAGTTGGCGCTCGAGATACTCCAGCGGCGTCCGAGCCCACGGCAATCAGGTTCATGGAAGACACGCATTGTGGGCGGAATGATCACATCGGGCGGAGTGATCACGTCCCGGTGGATCACTGAAATTCGCAAAGAGCGATCTCGCATCCGATCCGCTTGCCCGCCACAAAAGTTGAATCAACTACTGGAGAAGATCCGAGAGGTTGAGGCTTCCGAGGTGTCTATTGCCACGCGGTAAGACGAAGGATCGTGACGGGATCTACACGCGCAAAGATCGGCCTGGTCAGTTTTGGGGAAGCTGGATCGACGCCGGCGGCCGCAGGCGACAGCGCAAACTGAACGCTCATACACTGCAACAGGCCCGAGCGCTTCTGAACGCAGAGAAAGCGCTCGTCGACAAGCAGCGCACGCTGGGCTACGCCCCACCCTCCAAGGATTCATTCGCTGAGTTCGCCACCGAGTTTCTCGACTACCAGCGGCGTCGCATCGCAGCCACGCCCGCGGAGGGCAAGATATCGGCAGTCGAGTTCAGGCGCCAGGAGGGCATAGTCGAGGCCCATCTAAAGCCGCACTTCGGCTCAATGAAGCTGGCCCTCATTCGCCGCAAGGACGTGAACAGCTACATCGATTCGCGCATCGGAGTTGTCAGCGACGGCACGATCATCAAAGAAGTCAACGTGCTCAAGCGGCTGTTCAGTGTTGCAGTGAGCAAGGAGAAGATTCCCGCCAACCCAGCACACAGTGCCGATGTTCCGAAAGCGCCTGAAGGGCGAGTGCGTTACCTGTCGCCTCAGGAGTTGGGCAAGGTGCTGCGCGCGTGCCCGGAATGGTTGCGCCCCATCGTCGGGCTTTTAGTAAGTACCGGTGCGCGACGCGGCGAGATGTTGAGGGTTCGATGGGAGGACGTCAGCCTCTCTCGCAGGGAAATCCAGCTGCGGCATACAAAGAGCGGGAAGCAGCGCCCGGCATTCATAAACGACCTGGCATTACAAGTTCTCACTTCCATGGCGCCGGACGGACCCAAGAGCGGCCCGCTCTTCCCGGACGTCACACCTGCCCAGGTGAGCGTTGCCTTCATTCGAGCTTGCGACGACGCAGGGATTCAGGATTTCAGTCTCCATGATCTTCGTCACCACTACGCCTCTATTCTTCGGATGAATGGCGTTGATCTTCACACGCTGCAAAAGCTGCTCGGGCACTCGGATCCACGCATGACCGATCGCTACGCTCATCTGTCTCAGCCGTTCCTTTTGGACGCAGCCAAACATCTCGACGGCGTGCTCTCGCTGGCTCCCGCGGCTGCCCCAGAACCAGAACCTATCGTGACCGTAGCGTTACCAACCGCCAAACCAGCGAAACCGTAAAATCCGTTAAGCTATTGATTTTATTTGGCGTCCCCGACGGGATTTGAACCCGTGTTATCGCCGTGAAAGGGCGGTGTCCTAGGCCGGGCTAGACGACGGGGACATATTGCACGCGCTGGGAGGGCATCAACAATGGAGAAACGCTAACTTCGAATGTATCAATTGCCATCTGGGGTGTCAAAACACACTTTAGCGCTGTGAGCTCTTCGCTTCAATGCCCTAGGCCCTGCTGTCGCAAACTCGATCCTGGCAGGCACCATCCCCCGGTAAGCCTTGAGGACAGAAGTCGGCCTCGGCTTTTGTCGAATCTGAACAAATTCCGGATCCCTCTCGTATTTAATAGCCTCGAGCACTTTCCTGGCCAGGTGATGGTGTCCGGTTTCCTGGCGATTTACAAATTCTTCGCTTCTTCGAATCCGAACATCGGCGAACATTTCGTGAAGCCTCTGCGGATCAAGTGAATCCAATTTCCAACGGTCGTGACGGGCGCTTACCCTTTGAGTCCAAAGAGAGAGAGTCCTAAAGTGAAACTGGTTAGCAGTCGCCCCTGCGAGGCTCCCGGGAGATCGGGCTGGGAGATTGCGAATCGCGCCGCCTGATGGTGTTTTGGCGCAACGAATTAAGTGCACGGCAAAAAACGAAATTGTAACGTTGAGGATCATCCCTTGAGAAACCGGCTATACCTTTGGACGTTGAGTTCTATTTCCCTGCTTCCAGGTCTGGGCCTGATTGCGTGTCAAAAGGTGGTTCCGGCTGCCGCGGCGCCGCAGGCGCTGCCCGTCCAGACAATGCAGGTTGCTGCTGCTCCTGTTGCGCAGTCTGACGAATATGTCGCCACTATCAAGTCACGGCGATCCGCCACCCTGAACCCGCAGGTGGACGGCAATCTGACCCAGATCCTTGTCCACTCCGGCGATCACGTGAGACAGGGTCAACTCCTGATGGTGATCGATCCGGCCAAGCAGGAAGCCACCGTTTTGTCACAGCTGTCGACCGAGAAGCAGAAGCTTGCGGTCTATCAATATAACCAGACCGAAGTGGAAAGACAGAGAAAGCTCTTTGAGGGCGGTGTGACCAGCCGCGACACGCTGGATCAAGCGGAACAGTCGTACGCCAACTCTAAAGCAGACTACGAAGCCGCAGTTGCGTCGCGGGTCTCTCAGGAAAAACAACTCGACTACTACAAAATCCGCGCACCGTTTGATGGCATCGTGGGCGACATCCCACCGCGTCAGGGAGACTATGTCTCCGCAACAACGCTGCTCACGACGGTGGATGAAAACAAGGACCTCGAAGCCTATATTTACATTCCCACCGAGCGGGCAGCCCAAGTCCACAGCGGACTCGCCGTGGACATTCTCGATAACAACGAGCAGCTCATCGAGCACACCGCCATCGATTTCGTTTCCCCCCAGGTGGATAACCAGCTGCAGGGCATCCTGGCCAAGGCTCCGGTACGATCAGAGCAGGCAAGAGTTCGAACGGCGCAGCTGGTCAAAGCGCGCGTCATCTGGAAAGTCAGCCCCATGCCAGTGGTGCCGGTACTGGCCGTTACGCGGCTTGGCGGCCAGGCCTTCGTGTACGTTGCGCAGAACGAGAACGGAAAGTATGTCGCCAAACAACGGGCTGTAACCCTCGGTGACACCATCGGCAACGATTATGCCGTTGAGGCCGGCCTGAAGAATGGAGATAAGGTCATTATTTCCGGTACGCAGTTTCTGGTGGATGGCGCTCCGGTACAGCCGTTGGGTTGATCGCGATGGGAGATTGCAGGGGTGGACGTTCGCAGATTTTTCAGCTGCGCCTGAGTTCAGCGTCACAAGGTTGGGGCCGGCGGCCCGGTAGCGAAAGGATTTTCGCGTGGTAGATTTCTTCATTCACCGTCCCGTATTTGCAACGGTTTGCGCGCTGCTGATAATTCTTGCCGGCGCTGCGGTCATTCCCACATTGCCAATTTCGTTGTATCCGGAGTTGGCTCCGCCGGAGGTCGACGTCACGAGCAACTACGTTGGCGCGAACGCACAGGTGGTTGAGTCGGCAGTTACGATTCCGCTGGAGCAGCAAATTAACGGCGTTGAAGGCATGCACTACATGACCTCAACCAGTTCAAATGATGGCACCAGCAGCATCAGGGTTTTCTTTACTACTGGATACAACAAGGACATTGCCGCGGTCGACGTACAAAACCGCGTGTCTACCGCACAGGGCCGCTTACCCCAGGAAATCAAAAATACCGGAATCACGATTTCGAAGGCCAACTCCAACTTCGTTTTTGCGGCTGGTTTCTTTTCGCCAGATGGAAGTGTGTCAAATCAGTACATCTCGAACTATCTGGATGTTTATGTAAAGGACCCGCTAAAGAGAATCAAAGGCGTGGGCGATGTGGTCATCTTTGGCGAGCGCAAATATGCGATGCGTCTTTGGCTTGATCCGACGAAGCTGGCTGCCCGTAGCTTAACGGCGACAGACGTAATCAATGCCATTCAAGAGCAGAACATCGAGATTCCTTCCGGACAGCTGGGTCGTCCACCTGCGCCAGCAACGCAGGATTTTCAGATCACTCTGCGCGTCATCGGCCGTCTGAGTGACCCGCGGGAATTTGAAAAAATCATTCTGAAGAATACGCCGAACGGGCTGATCCAGGTAAAGGATGTCGGCCATGCGGAACTCGGCGCGGAATCGTACGACACGAACCTGGAGTACAGCGGACATCAAGCGATCGGCGTCGGCGTACAACAGCTTTCAGATGCCAATGCCCTCGATGTGGACAAGGCCGCAAAGGCGCAACTGGCTGAACTGGCGAAATCGTTCCCGCCCGGAATCAAATACGTCGTCGCTTTTGATACGACAACTGTTGTAGGCGATTCGATCAAGGAAGTCATTTCGACGCTGGAAGAGGCAATCCTGATCGTTATTGCCGTCATCTTCCTCTTTTTGCTCGACTGGCGCGCGACAGTAATTCCCGCCATTACCATCCCTGTATCACTCATCGGAACATTCGCGTTCATCAAGGCGTTTGGCTTCTCGATCAATTCGCTGACATTGTTCGGCATCATTCTGGCTACGGGTCTTGTCGTTGACGACGCTATCGTCGTGATTGAGAACGTACAACGGCATATTGCACTGGAGCATTGCGACCCGCACAAAGCAACGTCCGATGCGATGAGAGAAGTGACCAGTGCGGTTGTCGCAACCTCTCTTGTGCTGATCTCGGTGTTCATACCAGTTTCATTTTTCCCAGGAACGACCGGCATCCTTTACAAGCAATTCGCGATGACGATCGCTTTCTCAATCGCCATTTCAGCGTTTAATGCGCTGACGCTGTCGCCTGCGCTCGCGGCTCTCTTCCTGCGTGGCGAGGAGGAGAAGTACAAAGTACTGGACTGGACACGGATCAAGTTCCTTACACGCGGCTATGCGGCCTTTGCACGCGGTGTAGATTCCACCATCCTTTGGCTTGGCAGGACGTATGCGAAGGTCATTCACGTAGCCCTGAAACTGCGTTATCTGCTGCTGCTGGTCTTCTTTGCCGGACTTGCGACCACATATTTCATGTACAACCACGTGCCGACCGGATTCATTCCGCAGGAAGATCAGAACTATCTGATATGCGTGGTACAAACACCTCCTGGCGCTTCTTTGAACTACACGACGGAAGTTTCGCATCGGGCGGAACAAGTTATCCTGCAAGATCCTGATGTATTCGGTACGTTCGCGGTACCCGGATTCAGCTTGTCCGGTGGCAGTGCTCCAAACTACGGATTAATTTTCGTCCCGCTGAAGTCGATTGACTTGCGAAAGGGTAAAGGGCACAGCGCGGGCGATATCGTCCAGCGCCTGTCGCCGAAGATGTTTGGGGTTCCTGGCGGGTTGATCGTGGTCTTTGAGCCTCCGGCAGTGCAGGGCATTGGCAGCTTCGGCGGCTTCGAGTTTCAGCTCCAAGATCTTGGCCGGAACACACTGCAGGACCTGGCGACTGTCGCGCAAAAGATTGTCGGGGCAAGCAGACAGCGTAAGGACCTGACAAATCTCTACAGCAGCTATACAGCGAACGATCCTCAACTCCTGATCCAGATCGACCGCGAGAAGGCCAAGGCTATGAACGTGCCGATCAGCGAGATCACGAATGCGCTCGGCGTTTATATGGGGTCGGAGTACATCAACGATTTCGACTTCAACAACCGTTCATATCGCGTCTACATTCAGGCGGATCAACCTTACCGCATGAAGCAGAGCGACCTGCGCCAATACTATGTGCGCTCGAGCAACGGCGGTATGGTGCCCCTGGATAACCTCGTATACATCAGCAATACCGCGGGACCGCAGGTGATCAGCCATTTCAACCTGTTCCGTTCGGCAGAAATTGATGGTTCTGCTGCTCCGGGGTACAGCTCCAACCAGGGCTTGAAGGCGATGGAAGAGCTTTTCGCACAGAACAAGTTGCAGGGCATGGCCTACACCTGGAGCGGATTGGCACTGGAAGAGGTCGAGTCGCAGGGCAAAGCGATCATCATCTTCACCCTGGGAATCATTGTGGTGTATCTCACCTTGGCTGCCCTATATGAGAGCTTCGCGCTGCCATTCGTCATTTTGCTCTCGGTACCGATGGCGGTCCTGGGCGCTCTGGAACTGATTTCGTTGCGGGGATACTCGAATGACGTATATGTGCAGATTGGCCTGCTGTTGCTGATTGGACTTGCAGCCAAGAATGCCATTCTGATCGTTGAGTTTGCAGAGCAGCTGCGGAAACAGGGACGCTCAATTGCCGAGGCTGCGATCGAAGCGGCGGAATTGCGGCTGCGGCCAATTCTGATGACTTCGATTGCATTCATTCTCGGTGTGCTGCCCCTCTACTTTGCAACAGGGGCGGGCGCAAAGGGTCGCAACTCCGTTGGTACGGCGATCGTGGGCGGTATGGTGGTTTCAACATTCCTGAACCTGATCTTCATTCCGGTGCTGTACGTGCTGTTGAGCACACTGCTGACCAAGTTCCAGTGGAAACGCCGCCGAACGGAAGAGTGCGCCGAAGAGGAAATGCCGGAGAGCGCGCTCACATCCAATTGAACCGCGAACACAGGTGAAGGAGGAATCGCAAAATCGGCTTCTCCTTTTCTTTGCAAAGGCCTTCATTTATTCTGTTGAAAGTGCCCACTCGCGCCGGGATGGCGGAACTGGCAGACGCAGCGGACTCAAAATCCGCCGACCCTTGCGGTCATGGGGGTTCGACCCCCCCTCCCGGCACCAACTATCCTGTTTATTTTCAGCGGTTTGCTTGGACCCGCTCTCACTGGCTCGCCATCTCGGATACAAATTTAGGTACAGTGCGCATCCTGTTTACTTTCAACAGGATGAAGATATCTGCCGCTTGCTCTTCCAGTAACCGTATATATAGGTTAGCGTCGTTTACGCTCGATTACGGAGTGCGCGGCGGATAATTGGTCCGCCTAAGCTAAAGTGCGTCTAAACAGCGGAAGCCTGAGTCTCAGCAGAGGACAACCGTATTGTGACAGAGCACGGGGGCGCTCGTCCTAAGAAGACAATGGCAGAGTTCTCGGCTAGTTAGGCTGACGGCTTTGTTTTATTCTGCTGCAGTAATCGCTATCAGCGGCCTGCGCTTGTTTATGGCGCGGGTTCGCTGGTAGTGATTTCCGTCATCTCTTGGATTAAATTTAAAACTGATGCAGACACAATCCGGATTCCAATGATGCTCATTGACGCCCTCCGCCATAAAGGCCTTCGCCCTTGCCGTGTCGCCTGCTGATTAGAAGTTACGAATGGTTTCGGCGTGGCTCGCCATTGACGCCCTCCTGCTTGATCCCTGCTCTATCCCGGTAGTATTTCCGCCGATACTTGGATTGACGCGAGTTGAATTGGTGTAATTGCGTAGGGGTAAGTGACCTCCGCAACTGCACCCTTGAGCCCCTTCTTTTTCCGTCGTTCGTGAAAGGGATAATCGCGAAAGCTGCGGAAGGTGTCTGAGCCCCTTGGCGCAGCTATACGCATTGTGTTTCCGGAATTGATCGGCGAAAGTTCGAACAGATCAACATCCAGCGTTTCGAAAATTGAGCGTGTGTCGAACGCTAGAACAATGCGTCTCGTTCCGGCTACAGGCTTCGCGCCAATGTGCCTGGCTACTCGTTCTCTCGTTGGCCACAGAAAGACTCTCCGATTCAGCGATTCGCACCACTGCTGTGTTGTGAGGTCCGTCAAGCATTTCGAGAGTGCGATAGCGTTCATTGGGGCTTGGTCGTTGATCAGAAACTCCCCGTGAACTGGATGCCTGATCGGAACTGCTTTCGGACGTTGCCGTACCTCGATGCGCAAGCGTTCGTCGCCTTCGATTTCACATAGGTCCAGCAAGGCGGCCGTGCTCAGGAGCCCGAAACGCATGATCTGCTCCACATCCCGCGCTAGCGAAATGTGGAACAAGACCGGATATGCGCTTTCGAACTCGGCTCGGTTAATTGGCATAGTTAGCTAGCCTGCTGTTTGGTATAAGCTGGGGCTTGAGCGATTGCGCTGATTGAGCGGGGCTCACCCCGATATCGAACAGGTCGCTTCATCAACGGACTTTCGCTGTTCGGACAAACGCATTCCTATTGAGACGAATCACAACTTAAGAGTGAACGTTCTCCCTTTGCCGAAGATCCGGGTTGTGTCCGTTTGCGCTTACCCGAAACTAGAAATTCGATGGTTGTGTGTCTTGCGGGGAGTCGTACTTGTGAAACCAGGCAAGTGTTGCCGCTATGATCGCAGTGCTCTGCGATGGTCGTGTGCGCAAATCTCCATGGCCTGTGCCCGGTGCTCTTAGCAGCGCCGTAGGTATGCCTCTAAGCTGAAGAGCACCGTACATTTGAAGCGTCTCATCCATCGGCGTTCGGAAATCCTGCTCACCCACGATAAACAAAGTTGGTGTTGTCACCGCGCCTGCCAACGAAAGGGGCGAGTGCGCCCACAGCTCTTTCTCACGCGCCCAGGGCTCACCCCCGTAAATTATGGGAGCCGCAAGGTACTGGTCTGTTGTGAGAGACTGACTAATCTCATTGATCACGGGCTTCTCTGCGGCGGCGGCCCGGAAGCGACTTGTCTTTCCCGTAATCCACGCCGTGAGTTCCCCTCCTGCAGAAGTGCCCGTCACAAAGAGCCGATCGGGATCGACAAAGCCCTGGTGAATAGCCTGGTCGACAAGGCTCATTGCGTCGTCGTAAGCCACTCCAGGAATCTCGTGATTCGCGGGTTCCGAGAAGGCTGAGCCATAGGAGATCGATCCCCGGTAGTTCCCGTAAACAACCACGTAACCTGCAGCTGCAAACAACTGGTATTCGCTTGACCAATCTGGACCATCATCTCCAAATGGGCCTCCATGCAAAGCCAAGATCATCGGGAGTTTGTTCTCTCCCGTGCTTCCGGCCGGCAGTAGCGCCCACCCCTCCACCGGGGTGCCGTCCGCGCTGGACTGCGCTTCAAGATGCAACAGTTTGCCAAGCTGTCGCTGTTTCAAAAATTGATTCAGCGACGTGAGTGTTTCCACTGCTCTGCCGTGATCCTGCAGCATCAGTTCATTCGGACCGGCGGCGCTCTCACCGGAATACGCGATCATACCGGTTCGGGAGATTGAGAATGTGCCGTCTATTCCAGAGGCAAGTATCTTGCTGTGGCCTTCCAGATCGAAACGCCCTACATGAGAGATCCCGTGATCAGCGAACTTTGCGTAAACACCTCGCGCATCGGCAGTCCAAGTGATGGCGGAGAGGTCTCGATCCAGATCGGCCGCAAGCTGGTGTGGTTCAGTCCCGTTCGCATGCATGACGTAGAGGTCGCTTCGTGTATAACTCGCCAGTCGGCTCGGAGTTCTGATGTAGGCGATCCACTTGCCATCTGGACTGGGTTTGGGTGCGAAATAACTGTCGCTTCCGAGGGTTAGCCTCGTCACGTGACCCGACAGGTCGGTCATGTATAGCGCAGGCACCGGGTACATATGCTCGTTCCCGGGGCGCCGGTCCGAAGTGAAAAGCAATGTCTTGCTGTCCGGCAACCATGCAGGGTCGCCATCATCGAACGGTTGACTGCCCACTTGTCGCACGATGCCGTTCACCGTTGAGAGCACGAAAGGTGACGGTGCCCGCTCCCGCTCTGCAGCCACCCGCCACCATCCTCGCGGTAGTGCGCAGATTGGGTTAGCTGCACGGGGGGCGCCCATTGAGCACCTGCAGGCTTCTCGAGATCACCTTCGGCAATATCCACTCCCGCTGCAGAAACGACGAAGCATTGTCTTCTGGAACGAAAAGAGTGAACGCCAACGACTTGCCATCCGGGGACCATACGAGAGTTCCCGGCGAGGAAGGTACCGCAAAGTTCCGAACGACCTCAAGCGTGTCACCGCGAAGCAACTGCACGGTGCTCCGACCTGAGCTGTAGTTGACAACGGCCAGTGTTTGGCTATCCGGGGACCATGAGGGCGCGCTGACGTGTGGTAGCGCTACCGGAACCTGTGCACCAGACAACCGAACGATCCAGAATGTTCGATCGAATCTGTCATGTTGTATATCGATGGAATACACGCTATACACGATTGCGTGACCGTTGGGACTCATCTGCACATCGCCAACCGATTGTAGATGCTGAAGGTCAGCGAAGCTGAATCGTTTCGCGGGCGCAACCGTCTGCGCGTGCATCACGAGAGATAGTGGAAGAAGAACCAAGCCGAGGAAAATGCGCGACTGCGCACCTTGCGTTGAGAGATGCATGACAAAGCTAAGGATATCTAGGCCTATACTCCGAAGAAAAGTTTTAAATGTTGAACGGGTGAGTGAGTATTTGTTACGAATATGTCTGCTGTCGAACGTTCACCACGACCATGTATGAACGCCGGAGCAAACATAGGCCACAGAACGCCGCGGGAGTGGCGTTTTGCGGCGGAGTAGAGTAGGCCAGCATTTATGCCCGCGCCCGAAGCTTCAGGCTCATTTTCTGTTTGCGGTGGAACGGCAGGACGCATGAAGGTATTTGAACCGGATGGCGGCCCGCTGAGCATTGTGATCACGGTGAAGTAGCAGGCAAGCATCCCTTCTCACCCGATCCAGGACTGTGCCAAGTTGTTGTCATGTACTTCTGACATGCGGATCAGCCGCATGTCTTCAGGCACTCCGGCTGTCTGCCATCACAGAGCGACCAGCGGATGGGAGATTGGCGCGCATAAGCACTAGCAAAATCCGTATTGCAGCTTTCAGTGAAGCGAAAAAGTTGCCCGACACTTTGCTGGTCCCGCCGATGCGGCACCTGTAACTCACAGGAATCTCGCAGATACGCAATTTATGTTTGAGCGCCTTGACCTGCATTTCAAGATTCCAGCCATAAGTCATCTCAGACATTTGTAACTGGTGCAATGCGCTTCTTCGAATCGCGCGAAAGGGCCCCATATCGGAGTACTTCGCACCATACAACAAACGCAATATCAGGCTGACCATTTTGCCGGCAAAGATTTGACTCGGCAGCATAGAACCAGGCTCGCGTCTGCCCTTAATTCGCGACCCAATCACGAAATCCGCACTTCCGTTCAAAATCGGTTGTAGCAGATGGTCCATATCTTCGATAACATCGCTGCCGTCTCCGTCCAGAAATACAAGGACTGTGCTCTCGGGCAGTGCCGCAGCTGCTCCCGCGCTGCATGCTGAACCATAACCACGAGCAGTTTGCACCACACGCGCTCCCGCAGCGGAGGCAACTTCTGCCGTTCCATCAGTGGAACCGTTGTCCACCACTATACATTCGGCAATGCGCGTCCACGGCATGGACGCAACGACATACCCGATGGACTCGCTCTCATCTAGTACAGGAATAACAACGGAGACCTGCTGGTACGACATCCTTACAGGCTCCAGCGCAGGCCGCAGTTTGCACAACCAGGCGGCGGCGCAGAAGTGAGAAGCCCTTCACGAAAATTTTTGTACTTTTCTCCGTTCCATATCTCACGCAGTGAATGCTGGGTTGCATCTCCAAGAGTGAACGAGTCATATCCTTTCATGCTGAAGGGCGCAATACAGCAGGGCAGCACTCGCCCGTTCGCTGTGATATACATTAGCGACCAAGGGCGTCGACACAACGACCAAGGGCTGTCGGACCGCCGCATACGAATGGACTCGCCCGGATCGACGGCACCGGACGCCGAAAACATCACACCGAGTTCCTTGGCAATCCTCTCGGCTTCATTAATCAGTGCCTCTTCGCACTTGGTAGTGTGTTCAAATAGCGCCGACTCGGCGCGGGCCAGTGACTCCTTACTTATTGGATCGTCAAAAAACACAAGCCGCTGGAGATAGACTTCAAAGATCCCCACCGAATGAGCCAGCCGTACAAACGCAGGAAGCTGATCGACCGTCTCCCGCAACCCCGTCAGCCAGAGGCTCACGCGCGGTTTCGCGGCACCCATATCGCGCTGCATGCGCGTAAAATTGCGCAGGTTGGAGACGATCTTTTCAAAGAAGTCTTTTCCGCGCACCATTTCGTACACACCCGGCTCGGCAGCGTCGAGTGAAACCCGTAACTCATCTAGCCCGGATTCGATGAGAGCTTTCCCATTCTTTTCGTTTAGCAGCGTTCCATTCGTGTTGAAGAGCACATATATGTTGCGCCCTTTCAGATAACGAACCCTCTCCGGCAAGTCTTTGACAAGCATTGGCTCACCGATACCGTGCAGGACCACACGCGAAATTCGCGGAAACTGATCGATCAGATAGGTGAAGAGTTCCCACGGCATGTCTGCTTCAGGCTCCAGATCCTCATAGGTACGAGGACAAGTTGTGCAAAGGAGGTTGCAGCGATTCGTCGTTTCAAGATACAGACACACCGGCTCTTCTGCTGCCGTTGAAGATAATTCAGATTGCGAGCCGGGCTTCTGAAAGTAGCGCCGCATGCGGTTTTTCTCTTCTTCGGCGCGCTGCTCTGCCGATGACCAGTTAGTATGGTCGGGATCAAGAGGACTCTCAGGAGCAAGGATGGGAAGAAGATCGCTCATAAATGACTTTGCCTCTCTAATTTTTGAAGCGATTCTGTATGAAGACCGGCAGACAAGGTAAGCCCGCGCCATATCGGCCAGCGCCGCAGCAGAAGTTCAAGCACTGCCGACATCGCAACCAGACTATATAGGATGTCGTTCAAAGCGTACTGGGCCTCCTGGGTACCGGCACCGTAGCGCGTGGCACAAAGATAGAACAATCCACAGACATAAGTGAAGACCGGAAGATTGGGAAGCAGCACCCCAAATGGAATCAGCCACGCCAGATACCAGGGATAATGCGGGGAAAAGGCGAGCATCATGGCAAACGAGAGAAAAAGCGCGCCGGGAAGGAATGCCGCCTCTTCCGGTAACTGGAAGTAGCGTGTCCAGAACGCGGCTCGCCGGCGCACGGATACGGAGTTGCCCGCTTCCCAGCTCCATATAGCCAAGGCCACAAGTGCCATTGCCGCGAGCAGCAGGTACACAATGACAGAGACGTGATGTAAACCGGAAACACGCTGTGCCAACTCCAACAGAAAATACCGTGTTCCTGTCTCTATTCCCTCCTCCTTTACATAGCCTCCGAGAAATCCGAAGACCAGCCGTCCCACGCCTGCGTAACAGGTATAGGAAAACACTGCAAGAATCACAATTGTCGAAGGCATTTTGAGGTCTTTGCGCTGCCATAGCGCCGCCACCAGCACCAGGGGGTAAAACTTGATCAGGATTGCCGCCCCGAGAAACAATCCTGTTCTGATTGGTTGCTGACGAAGTCGGGCGAGCAGGGCCATTGTAATGAAGGCCATGGCGGCTGAATCCAAATGCCCCGAACTTCCAATCTCCCAGATCAACAATGGGCACCATGCGTGGAGCAGGACTTCTTCCCTGCGTCTCCCGAGCAGCTTCAGCAACTCCATAAGCGCGTAGACGGTGATGCCTTCAAAAAGAATCATCGCCAGTTTCATGAAGGTCACCGAAGCGTTGAACCAAGTGATGCCGTAGAAGAGGAATTGGGCGACCGGAGGATAGATAGTGTGGGCGTAGTCGCGGCGATTTATATGCTCGAAGAGATCGCGATTCGAGTTACGTAGAAATGAAAGCGCAGTATCACCAGGAACGTACCGATATGGAGAGATGTGAGCGTGTTGGACCACGCCATCCCAGGCATATCGATAGATGTCGGATGACATGAAGGGTTCGGGCAGCAATGTGACGAGACGGAACGCGATTCCAAAACCGATGACCAGAATCAAGGTGCACCGGTTTGCGGGCATTATCAGAAGGACAGCTGCAGCCAAAACGTAGAGAATGACGGACCAGCCGGCAACACCTGAAAAACCGATCGAGAAATGATGAAACTCTACGATGAGTTGCTTTGTAAACGTGAGCAGCCCGGTCCCAAGCAACGACAGGATGGCATTCGTAATCCATGGACTGACGGATGAAAGTCGATTCGGTTTCATGCCGGGCCATCCAATTGCTGGAGAAACCTTCGCGTGTGCTCCGCAACAAATCCAGGTAAAGCAGCAAAGTCCGGTTTAAGACCATGGCACAACTCGTTCCGGAGAACCGCCAGAGACCCGCCATCGTCCACGTCGTACCAAAGCGGCAAGGTTATGAGCTCGACCCCGATTTTATCCACCGCCGCGACAGTCTCGGAGAACACGGCGGCGGTACTCCACGTGATGTTCTCGAACGGAGCGCTGTGCGTCCGCTTCATTCCGATTAGATAATAGCCACCATCATGGGATGGGCCAAGCACGATTCGGTCCCCAGGCCGTTGTAGAGCAGACACGGCCATGGCGAAGGCTTCCCGAGGAACCGTCGGAGAATCGGAATCGATGAGGCAGACCGATGAAAATCCGCAACGGAATAGATCCTCTGCCGTGCTGAAGAGCCTCTCTCCAAAACCATCTCCTCGCTGGGGGAGCAGACAATATCCCTCGGGCAACAGTCCCTCAAAGAGATGCTTGTCTCCCACTGGCGTATAGGAGATCACACCAGCACAGGGGGCGTACTCGGCGACGTCAGCGATATTCACTGTGGCGTCTTGGAGGAAGCAGGTATTGATGGCAGCCGCCTCATCCTGTGTCAGAGGCGGAGACAGGCGTGTCTTCACTCTGCCTGGGCGGGGTGCCTTTGCCATCACGGCCAGCGCGGTGAGTGAGTGAAGTGAGGTGTCTGAATATCTTGGATCGAGAATGGGATAGACCACTAGACAAAGCTCCGCGGATAGGCAAGATGAATACCGGTCTCAATTTCCTGCGTCTCTTCAAAATTTAGCTCGGCATCGCCGCTCTTATGGCAGACCGCGCACTGATAGTCTCCATGTCTGTGAATGAAGACCTTGCCCCAGGGTTGAGAACGTACAAGTTTCTCAAATGCCTCAGAATCCATCACCTTCGCGTTCAGAGGAAATGCCTTGCGATTGGCTCTCCGCATAAAATAGGTGGCAAATCGCATCGCCGAAAGCGGCAACTGTGTCTTGAAGGTAGATGTTGGCTCGGTAAGAAAGAGACGGCCTCCCGGCTTCAGCGCACGAAAAATCTCGTTGATAACGGGCTCTCGGTTGGTAACCACCAATAGAAGCCGGGAGCTAATGATCGCGTCTACAGCCTCCGTGGATCCGGAGAGGGATTCGACATCTCCTTCCCTAAACTGGCAATTCGTCAAGGCAGCTAAGGAGGCTAACCGCCGCGCTTCTGCGATGAGACGAGAGGACCGGTCGATTCCAATTGTTCGTACGGCTGGATACCGCCGCGCTAACCGCCTTGAGTAAAATCCAGGTCCGCATCCTACCTCAAGAACCGATACGTTGCCGGCAACGACTCCATCGGGAAACAGGGCCTGTGCAATTTCATTTGTGTGATCGCGAAATAGATGCTCACGGCAAAATGCATATAACCAGGCGCACTCTTCAAAGAGCCGTCTCGTCTCCGTCTCGCGCGCGTTTCCCGTGAGGCTACATGTGCCGTAATCCATGCCCTAGTTGTTCTCCCCGAAATGATTCCAGTTCGTCACAGGCCGCCGTGCCAGTCATAGCCAAGCTTTGTCCAATAATCGTCAGGCTTGCTGTCGGTGTAGCTGATGAGCCCGATGCGTTTGATCTGCTTGTACCCATATTTGGTAGGCATATGCAGCCTCAGCGGTGCTCCGTGATATTGGGTCAGGCGCGCTCCCATCATCTCGGTTACGAGAAGCGTCTGAGGATGCCGGCAGACCTGAAGGTCGTATCCGTTGTAGAAATCCCCATCGGGAGTTTCCATGTAAACGTATTTAGGCTCCTTACCTTGGATAAGGGCGGGCGGATATGCCTCAAGAAAATCTGCCATCCGAACGCCGGCCCAATGAACAATCTGGCTCCAGCCCTCGATGCACTTGAACTGGGTGACGAGTTCATGGCGGGGAAGTTTGAGAATGTCTTCCATCGTCAAGAGCAACCCAGATGTGCCGACCGCAAGTGTTGAAAGGCTTTCGCCAGCTTCTTCCTTTCCGCGAGGCATCCTGCCGCTGCGGTTTTCGTTTCGTTTCTCTACTTCAAGCATTGACTTGGGAGGCATCTTTTCAGATGTCAGAGCCGAAGGAGGTGGGGTCTTTGTGTCATGTCCCTGATCCTCCATCATTTTCTCGTCGATATATGTGTATTCCCACGAAGTCACATCATGGCTGTAGCGCGGATGACTGACAGACGCGGCGGAACCGACAAGCTGTAGGCGGTAGCTCGTCGGTTCGAGCATCTTCTTCAACCCATAAACGCCATTGACCCTTATCTTCTCTGCTTTCGAGAGTGCGTAGGTCGGGGAGAATGCCCGTTCATCGAAAATCGCACGCGAGATGGCAGCATTTGTCTCAAATGCTTCGCGGTAGGCTTCCGGCTGCATCTCAACTGGAGGCAGATGATCAAGCCAGTGATAAAGACTGTATCCGGCAAGGGCAGCCGCCGCAGCCACTACAAAAGAACGCCGCGTGTGCTTTCGCGAGTCCGCGAGAACAGCGGCGTTTAGCTCCCCGACCGAGGGCTCGACTTCATTAGGTGAAGTATCTCCGCAAGAAGGTTCTGGTTCAGCGACGGAAGGCTCGGCGAGGAGGGCATCGGGAGTTCCGGCAACAGCATCTGCCGATACGGCTTCTGATGAGTTGACGACAGCCGTCGCGCCAGTGTCCGCTTTCTCTTCAGGTGAAGCCTGCGGCTCCGTCTGCCGCGCCTCTAGTTCAGGCGTTTCATCATCGTTGAGCGGCTTCTGGTTTGGATCATCTGTCACCACGACCTCCTTTCTGCCTCTAGAGACACGTCCTCTTTGCTCTTTATCTCCAACCCGCTTACCATGCTTCGGAAGTTGTTCCACCCGGCAAGAACTACCTGCACCACGTGAATCACAAAGAACCCAACAAAGCCCATGGTGATCCAGAAGTGCTCCCATCGGGCCATTTCATAGCCGCCAAGAGCCGTAGTTAGCCAATGCAGCTGAGTCGGCTTATAGATGGCGAGGCCGGTAAGCAACATCCCCAAGCCCATAAAAATAACCGCCGTGTAGGCGATTCGTTGTGCGCCGTTGTACTTGGTTTGCGGGGGCAGGTCCTTGCGCAGATGAACGTCCACGAGCGTCACCTGAACAGCATCACGTAGACTGCTTTTCCGCGGGATGAGGAATCTCCACTCGCCCGAGATCGCCAGGAAAGTGATATAGGCGATCCCGTTCGCCGCGAATATCCACATGAAGAAGAAGTGATGTCCCAGTCCTTGGGTAACGTGGTATGGGGCGTTGATTCCCTTCCAGAACCACTCTGGGAAGAAGCGAAAGAGGGTAAACTTTCCCACGCCTATCCGGTAAACCGCGTGCGGATGCCGGTATGCGTTGTCAGAGTCGTTCCAATAGATCAGCAGACCGCTCCAGATCATAATGAACAGTACTGGAAAATTGACCCAGTGCATCCATCGGATCGCAAGCGGATGCTTGCGATCAAGACAAAGCGGAGCAGACGACGGCGCATTTGTTTTTGTCATGACAACATCACCCGGTTCCAACTGGAGCGGTTCGCCCATGCCACATGAACAAGCACTACCGTTGTTTGCTTTTCTGAAAGACCGTTCATGCCGCCTCCACCACCTTCTTCGCGAAGAACGCGCTGGGCGGGCCGACGAACAGAGCGTGGCCGATGATGCCGTTGATCAACGCCGCAGTCGGGATTGGCCCGTGCGCGACCGCGGTCAGTGGCAACACCACTAGGTTCATCACTACCCACACTGCAGCGCCGTAAAGGAGTCCGAAGAGCACCCACTGCGTACGCAACACAGCAACGCGCCGACTCGCCAGAATATAGATCGCTGCGACGACTAGCGCGACGGCGAAATGCAGGACGAGGCCAAGGACCGCACTTGCAAGCCCGTCAGAGAAGGACCGTGGGCCCAGCAGACTGCTCGCGATGTACTGCAGCACCTGGATCGGGTTCTGGCCGTGCAGGCCGAGAAAGACGACGCCATCGGACGCATCGAGCACTCCAACCACCAGCGTGGCGTAGAGGATGGCGCGAGAGACGGGCAACGTGCGCGCTCCCCGCTGGAGCCCACTCCGAGGGGCTGGGTTGATGGCAGAGGTGGTCATTTGCCCGCCCCCGTCTTCTGCCCTTTCGCCAGGAAGCCGATGATCTTGCCTGCGACGAACTCGCTGTGCTCTTCCAGCAGAAAATGGCCACCATCGATCAGGTGTAGCTCCGCTTTGGGCAAGTCACGCAGGAAGGCCTGCGCTCCTGGCACGATGAAGAAGGGATCGTTCTGCCCCCACACGATGAGCGTCCGCGGCTGGTGCATGCGGAAGTATTCGTGCCACGCGTCGTAGAGCGCCAGGTTCGAGGTGTAGTTGTGAAGGAGGTCGAGTTGAATAGCGTCATTGCCGGGTCGGTCCAGCAGCGCCTGGTCGAAGGTGTAGCTGTCCGGGCTCACCGCCGCCACGTTTTTGGCACCGTGCGTGTACTCGAAGATCGTCGTCTGCATGGTCAGCAGCGTGCGCGGCGCCTTCTCCGTCTCCGCGTTACGATTCGCCCAGAAAGGCTTCATCGGCTCGAACGCAGCGCTGATGCCTTCCACGTAAGCATTGCCGTTCTGCACGACGATGCCTTCGATCGCTTCCGGATGACGCGAGGCAATGCGGAAACCTACCGGCGCGCCGTAATCCTGCACGTAGATGCTGAACTTCTTCAGGCCCAGTGTTGTGAAGAGCAGCTCCTCGATCTGCGCGGTGATGTTGTCGAAGTTGTATTGAAAGTGGGTCGCCGCGGGAGCATCGCTGTAGCCGAAGCCGAGGTAGTCCGGTGCGACAACGTGGAAGTGGCTGGCGAGCTGCGGGATCAGATCCCGGAACATGTGCGACGAAGACGGAAAGCCATGAAGCAGAACGATCGTCGGATTCGTGGTCGAGCCGGCCTCGCGGTAGAAGATCTTGTGACCCTCGATGGTGGCATGCTGGTACGTAGTCATGTGGTTCTCCTTATTGTCAATCTGATTGTTTGTACGCGAGAGCAGCGCACTGGCCGCTTCCAGCACGAACTCTACAACGGTCGCAGGCGACGAGATCTGAGGAGCATGATCCACATCGTACGAACGGACCTGTGCGCCCATGCGATCGGCTACAAAACGTTGTGTTTTCGGGCTGAACATGCGATCATCTTCAGCCAGCAGATACCACGAAGGCTTCGTCCTCCATGCTGGAGTCTGTATCGCTTCGCCAAGACACTTCATGGCTATTGGGCGTTGTGCTGCTATCCTGATTTCGTTTTGCTCCGCCGTGGCCCGGTGGCCGACCGCTTTCTTCATTCCTTCCTCCGACATCCATAAGAGACCATGACCGTCGGGTTCTAGATGGGGAGCTTTTTCGTGAGGAGGCTCTCGAAAGAACACCTCCCCCACTGTTTCTCCCTCTGCTGGGGGCATGGCTGCCACAAAGGCCAGGCCTCGGACACGGTCATCACTTTCGAGGGCGGTGATCACGGCGCCGGAGTACGAGTGAGAGACAAGGAGGATTGGCCCCTCGCCCGCTCTTTCTAAAGCCACTTTCAAAGCAGCCACATCGTCGGACAGCGAAGTCATTGGAATCTGGGCAGCGATCACCTTGATGCCAGCCTTGAGCAGTGGGCCGATCACGGCGGACCACGAGGATGCGTCCGCCCATGCGGCATGCACCAGAACGATCGTTGCATTAGAAGGAATTTTTTTCATAATTAACCTTTCGCCGATCTGACACGCACGTGGTAAGCCACTGTTGGGCAGCTGAAAAGATCGGCGCTCGAGATGCATCGCTTATCCGCGGCTAAATCGCAATGCAACCGCGAACTGCGTTACCATGAAGCATATGGATGACGGGAGCTCACGAAAAGCGAGAAGTTCTAACACCATCGGTGAGAATATCTAAACTATGCTTCTGAACAACCTCAGCCTCGACAGCCTTCGTACGTTGGTGATTACTCAGGAACTGGGCGGTTTCGGTCGCGCCGCGGAGCGCCTCCTACGCACACCCTCGGCCATCAGCCTTCAGATGAAGCGACTTCAAGAGGATGTAGGAGTACCGCTCTTTCGGAAGCAAGGCCGAAAGACCCTTCTCACCGAACAGGGAGAGATCGCTCTCCGGTATGCTCGGAGGGTGCTGGAGCTCAATGATGAGATGATCGATACTCTGCGCGGATCGTCTCTTGCAGGTGTTGTTCGAATCGGATTCGGACAAGATTTCATGAGCAACGTTTTGCCTATAGTCATCGCGCGGTTTAATGCGCTCTACCCGCTTGTAAAGCTCGAGGTGACGGTAGACGTGGGCCAGGTACTACTTCAGAAGGTCGACTCCGGCGACCTCGATGTTGTATTGACGTTAGGCGGCGCTCAAAAAAAGACGGCCCACCTGTTGAGCGAGCTGCCGTTGCACTGGATCGCAAGCCCATCTTTCAGGGATCGCGTGCGGCAGCCGTTACCGCTTGCTCTCTTCAGCCCCCCGTGCGGATGTCAGACACCGGGACTGGAGGCACTGGAGAGAGCTGGACGCCCTTGGCGCGTTGCAATGACGAGCCCCAGCCTGACGGGCTTATGGGCCGCTGTCAGTGCGGGACTGGGACTGACCACCCGACCTGAACTTGGCCTGCCGGAAGA
>CAWAYO010000051.1:0-98530 GCA_963786085.1 uncultured Acidobacteriaceae bacterium | reverse complement strand
GAATTACCGGTGCTTCTCCGGAATGCCCATTTACCGTGAGTGTCCCGCTCTGCTGGACGCCTTGCGACAAGACGCCTCCCGGCACCATCAGGAACACTACAAATATCAAACCCGCAATGAATAACCTCTCCCGCATAAGTCCGCTCCCCGAAACGCATTTCAAGTTTCGCTATGGGAACCGAGACAGAATGGAGGAGATCGATGCCTCGTCACCCTTGGCACGAGCGAGTCTACACCACATCCAAATCGAAGGGCGCGGGAAGTATTTGGATATTACGAGTTCTCCACGGAGCCGCTTTTTTGGGGAACATTCGCGTGCAATGCCTACGTCAATCTCAATCGATTGATAGCACGGAATGCACACTTCCCCGGCATGGCCCCTCTCAAACCGCGCATTGGCGATTTACCAACAAATAAGTAAGGAAAGTGATTCCCCAACTCCAACCAGCCGCCGGGTCAGTTCAGCCCGACGCGGCGCACCAAATCCTGAAAGCGGGGGTCGCCGCGCAGAGGATTAAACCACGGGGAGACCTTGATGTATATCAGAATATTGGATTGTTCCTCGTAGGCCCGCTCAAACCACGCAAATGCCTCATCGTTGTCGCCGAGCCCCAAGTAAGCATTCACAAAGGCACCGGCAGGAACGTAGCCAGTCTGCTGGCGCTTTTTCAATTCTCCGAGGAGCCGAAGTGCATCTGCTCGTCGCCCGGTGTGGGCATACGCCCAGACCAGCGTACTAATAACCCCTGGGCTGCGATCAGTTACAGAAGCCGCCTTCTCCAGCACGGGAATTGCCTCTTCGGCTTGCTGATTGCAGATGAGCGCCCAACCTAGGGGCCAGAGGGGCAAACGGTCGTCCGGTCTTACCGCCAGCACATCTCGGAACTCGCGTATTGCCTCGTCATAGCGATGTGCGTTGAGCAGAATAAACCCGATGGTATGGCCGGAAGGTCCGAGAGGGTCAAGATCGCGGGCGCGGCGGGCCCACGCCAGCGCCTCCTCCATACGTCCATGGCACAACAGCCAGTAAGAGAATCCGTTGTACGCAGCAGCGTCGTTCGGATTCAAATCCAGGGCGCGCCTGTATTCTGCCTCGGCCTTGGCCCACTTCCACTGTCTCATATACATGTCGGCAAGCAGGACATGCGCGTCGGCGAGATCAGGATCTAGCTCCAGCGCCTTTCGAGCCGCGTTGATCACCTTTGGACGCGTTTCACTCGGGGGAGCGCCGACAAAAACTGTGCCAAGTGCCCCGTATGCCCCTGCCAGGCCGACGTAGGCCGGCGCGAATGTCGGATCCTTCCTGATCGCTTCGTCAAACCAGGCAATCTGTTTTTCGACCTCATCCCTGTTGTTGCCTTTGGCGGCCAGACCCTTGAGATAGCTCTCATATACTTCCGGCGAAACAGAATGGGCGGTGACGAGCCTGGCGCGCTCTTCGCCCGTAACGGTAACCTCCACTTTTCGGGCGATGGATTGTGCTACGTCGCTTTCCAAGGTGAGAGCGTCACCGAGTTCGCGGTCATACTCTTCGGACCAGAAGTGCTCGTCGGTTGATGCACGAATCAACTGCGCGTGAACACGAATGCGGTTGCCCTCCCGCATCACGGACCCCTCAACGAGCGCGTCCACTCCGAGCTTCCTGGCAATCTCCGGCACTGAGAGCCTGGTGTCCTTGAATTGCATCGCCGATGTGCGGGAAATGACGCGAAGCCCACGGATCATGGATAGGCGTCCGATCACCTCCTCGGTCATGCCGTCGGCAAAGTATTCCTGCGCCGGATCACCGGAGAGATTTTTCAAAGGCAGTACGGCGAGCGAAGTGATTTTGGGAGCTTTCCCATCAGCCGGGCGGCCCCGGGTGAGGATGTACGTTGTGACAGCGACCAGCACGAACAATGACACTGCTCCAACAAGAATCCACTTGCGGGCATGCCGATTCCTCCGTCCGTCACTGATTTCGGGACCGATTTCGGCAGCAGGCACTTTCCCCGCCGTTCGATCGTGCTCTTCCTCCACCAGACGTAGTCTGCGGGCCTGCAACGAGCCAGTGGGCTCCGACGTGAAATTCTGCCCGTTCCTAGGGACGGTTAATTGTTCAGGGTTGGCCGTGTCTGTCCGGTTTTCTTCCTCGGGAGCTGTGACCAGCGCGATGAAGCGATACCCCTGTCCGGTCACTGTCTGAATGAATCGTGGGCTGTCGGCGTCATCCTTCAGCGCCTGACGCAGCTTCCGGATCGCGCCCCTGATGCTGTTATCGGTATCGAGAAAAACACCTTTGCCCCAAACCCTTGTGACGATTTCGTCCCGGGTGACAATCTCGTCCTTGTGCTCAACGAGCAGGACAAGTATCTCCAACGGGATGCGCTCAGCTTCAGGACATGACTGCCGCGGCGCAACCTCCGGGGACGGAGGTCAAGCTCATAATCTTCGCCGAACCGGATCGATTGCCGCTCGCTGACTGGGGTGGAAGCCACAGCACACCCCCATTCGTGGGTGGGAGGATTTTACAACACATGCGGAAGCACCGACGTAAAAGCAGAGAATGGTTCCACTTAGCCCGACACAAAACATAACGCCCCGACACGCGCTTCGGTATCGACAACCACGCCCTCTACGGCCAGAATGTCGCTCACCACTGACCAAAAGGCAGTGGCAACAGGGGGAAACAAGATGAAGAGGATGCATGGTGGCGCAAGGACTTTTGGTTTTTGTCTGCTGATGGCGACTCTACTGTTCGGGCCTGCCGTCGCAAAAGCCGATCCCGTTCTGGACTGGAACGTAATTGCGGTAGACACTGCCGTCGCGAACGGCCAGAACCCGTTCGCCCAGGCGCGATTTGCAGCCATTGTGCAGGTAGCTGTCTTTGAAGCCGTCAACGCCATCACTGGCGACTATCGACCGTATCTCGGGACCATCGTCGCGCCACATGGCGCCTCACCCAACGCAGCAGCTGTCCAGGCTGCCTATCGGGTGCTTAGCACCTATTTTCCGGCCAGCGCTTCAACGCTCGACGCAGCCCGCGTAAGCTCGCTGGCGTCGATACCGGACGGCCAGGCCAAGATTGACGGTATCGCGACGGGCGACGCGGCAGCTTTAGCCATGATCGCTCTGCGTGCCAATGATGGCTCGTCGCCGCCGCAATTCAAAACACCCGGCCCGGCCGTCCCGGTGAATGGCAGGCCACAGTGAGTTGTCCAATTGTGAACGGAGTCGCGTCGGGAATCGCCTTTCAATGGCAGAACGTAACCCCGTTCGGTATCCGGAGTGCAAAGGAGTTTCTCCTCGGTCCGCCGCCAGCCCTTAGGAGCAACGAGTACGCGAAGACGTACAACGAGGTGAAGACAGTGGGGGACGTCAACAGCACCGAGCGGCCCCCCGACCGGTCAGATGTCGCGACCTACTACGCGGCTACCTCGCCAACCCAGGCGTTCAATCAGGCCGCAAGGCAGGTCGCGCAGGAACAGAGGCGTTCATTGTCAGAGAACGCCCGGGCGCTGGCCCTGATCAACATGGCGATCAACGACAGCCTGATCGCTGCCTTCTTCAACAAATACCGCTACAACTTCTGGCGCCCCGAAACCGCGATCCATGCGGGTGGCACGGACGGCAACCGGAAAACCGACCCCGATCCGAACTGGCTGCCCTTCATCGTGACCCCATGTTTCCCCAGCTATCCCTCAAACCACGGCAGCGCAGCCAATGCGGCAGCCGCGATCATGAGACGACTCTACGGCGAAGCCGGACATTCGATGACGCTGTCAAACCCCGCAGTGCCCACCATCGTCCTGCAATACACCTCGTTCAGGCAGATTACCAACGACATCAGCGACGCTCGTGTTTACGGCGGGATCCATTTTCGAACCGACCAGGACGCGGGAGCGCTGCTGGGGCTGGCTATCGGCAAAGCAGTCTACAAGCACAACCTGCGGGCTGTGCACAGCAATGACGGCGATGACGACCGTGATGACGACGACTGAATAACCAGCCCGAGCGAGCCGTCTCAGACTTCCGCGGATTCAAAGTCCATTATCACTACCCCGTCCAATAACTTGGCGTACCTTTAACCCCCAACCCGCTACAATAGAAATAGAGCTAAAGGGCCTGACTGCTCCTGCAGTCAGGCCTTTTCCGTGGGAAACCTCGGCACAATTCGGTAAATCCAGCCGGAACTATCGATTACGACCCGTTCCAATGAAATGAAACGATTACAGGCAACGGCGCTGCGGTTCGCTGATAAGTCATGCCATGTCAAACGGTTACAGGCGCTCGCTAATGGAATGAATGAGTTGCAAACTAGAGCGAACAATCCCCGTGAAATGAATGAATTACAACCCACAAAAAATCGGGGGAGGGGGGGCCCCCCTCAGTCCCAAAACCGGAATTACTTCGCCGCACCCTCCAGCGTCCCCGCCGCCCGATCGAGCGCCGCCGTCAACGCCGCGAGCTGTGCCTGCCCGCGCTGCGCGTCCTTGGCGTCGATCGCCTCATTGACGCCCGGAATCACCACCGCGGCGTATCCCGTGTACTCCCCGGGGCATAGATGGTGTGCTTGAACCACGGCCGCTTCGGCAGTCCCTCGGGAGACAGCAGGTCGCCCTCCGTCGCCCGCAGCGCCGTGTTCAGCGCCGCCTCATTCCCCGCCGGATGATCCTCCTTCGGCCTGACCGCCTCTGCCGCCGCTGTGAACCGCTTGGCCGCAGTATCCGCCGCAGCAAAATCAAGGCTCACATGATCTTCTGAAGCCTTCTTCTGCGCTGCCTCGAGATACTGCTCGATCTCTTTGGCATAAGTCACATAGTCGTACGGAAGCACATCCGCATCTGCCATGTGCAGCACTTCCAGCCCGAAGACTCGCGCCATCTGCTGCTCATATACAAATGTCGGATCGGCATTCATCGTGAACCACTGATAGTTATCGAACACCGAGTGATACACGCCGTAAGGCCCACTCGAGCCGATATCCGTCGACGGCACGCCCAGGTGCTGGATGAACGGCGTATAGTCCGATCCGCTGCCCAGGTCGCCAACCGACACATCGTCATCCACCTTGGCATTGGGCCGTCTGTGATCGTTGAATCCGTTGTTCGCCCGATGCTGGTTCTCGTCCGCCTGGCTCACCTTCCACTGCTCGTAGACCGTTCCACCCTTCGGGCTCGGCACTTCCTTCGTCACTTCGCGAACGAACTGCTTCAGCGACGGCACCGCCGAAGCATCGAAGTTTGGCCCCGCCACGCCCACATCGGTATTCAGATACGCCACCGCATGCGCCAGCCGCTGCGCATGATCCTCAGCCCACTCCGTCGACCCGATCAGTCCTTCCTCTTCCGCATCCCAGCTCCCGAAGATGATCGTCCGCTTCGGCTTCCATCCCTTCTTCAACAGCGCGCCGATGCCGTGCACCGCCTCCAGCATCGCCGCCGTCCCGCTGTTGGGATCGACCGCGCCATACACCCACGCATCGCGATGGTTTCCCGCCACCACCCACTCATCGGGATACTCCGTACCCTGCACCCGCCCGATCACATCCCAGATCAGCCGGTACTGATAATCCATCTTGAGCAGCATGTGAACCTTTACGTTGCCCTTGCCACCCAGGTGATACGTGAATGGGAGCGCCCCCTGCCACTCATGCGGAGCCGTCGGCCCCTTCAGATTCTCCAGGATCGGCGCCGCATCCTTATACGACAGTGGAGTCGACGGAATCGTCGGTTGGCTCTCCGCCTTCTCCGGCGGCAAACGCTTTGCCATAGGCAGATCGGGAGTCGACGCTATGCCCGGTGTTGTCGGATCGCCTGGATATTTGAACAGGTACTGCACCGCCCCTCGCTGCACGCCCGTGGCCGGCCGGTACGGCCCGTTGGGATACGCATCTCCCCGGTAGTACCCGTCATCTGACGGGTCCGAGTAGATCAGCACCCCGGCCGCTCCTTTTTCCTGCGCAATGTAAACCTTCACTCCGCGAAAGTTCCCGCCGTAGCGCGTTAGCACGATCTTGCCCTTCACGTCGATGCCCATCTGCGCCAGCTTCTGGAAGTCCTCGGGCCGCCCGTAGTTCGCATACACCACGTCCGCCGTGATATCCGCCGAAGGCGACGACCCGTTGAACGGCATCACCACGCGCGGATCGCTGTCATAACGGTCCCCGTCAACATGCTCCCGCGTCGGCCCGCTCATCAGACTCTTGCCATCGGCGCTGGTGGCCGCCACGCGAATCTCCACCGGCAGATTCAGCCATACCTTGTATGGAACGATGCTTGTCTCGAGTCCCGCCGCCTTGAACTTCTGCGCGACAAACTCCGCCGTCTCATAGTCTTCCTTCGACCCGGCAACGTGAGGAGCGGCCGTCAGGGTCTTCAGTTCCTCGCCCGCCAGCTTCGCGTCCGGCACGGCCATAAAGCTCTCGTCGATCTTCGCCTGCGCGGAGAAATCGCCATAACCAAAGACCTTCTCGGGTGGCGCAACGCTTTGCGCCGGAAGAACCTGGACAGGGAGAAGGGAGAGAACGCAGCACAGCGCGATTGCGCGTTGGAAAGGCAGGGGAGGGCGATCAGCCAATGGACATTCTCCTGTAGTTTCAGTGAGAAACCCAGATTACACGATGGATCCGCGCGAATTGCGTTGAAAGCGAGTCGCGGCCCCATCCCTGGCAAAAATACCAATTCCGATAAGTAGGGTGGGCGCACTAGAATACCCAATCGAGATACCCGCGCGGCCGGTGCAATGTGTCGTCGCGCAGTTGCGATCTGAAGATCGTTTGACCCCGACGCCGGCCTGAGTCCTCGACTGTCTTCATCTGCGCAGTGAAGGGTTTGCCCATGTTGAAATTCATCCGCGGTTTAATCCGGCCTTATCGTGGCAAGTTGGCGATCATTCTTCTGGCCATGTTCGTTGAAACGGCGACGAGTCTGGCTGCCCCTGGCCCCTGAAAATCATCCTCGACAACGTAGTCGGGAATCGGAAGCTCGAACCGTGGCTGCGTTTCTTCATGGGATCCACCATAGAGCACGGTTCCAAGATGCACTTCGCCAGCGTGGCGGCGTTGGTGTTCGTGGTGATCGCCGTTTTGGGAGCCGTCGCCTCATATATCGATAACTACTACACCGAGAGCGTTGGACAGTACGTAGCGCATGATCTGCGCATGCGGATGTACCACCACCTGCAGCGGCTTTCCCTCGGCTACTACAACACCCATCAAACCGGCACGATTCTGAGCACTATTACTTCTGACATCCAGACCATCCAGGGCTTTGCTTCATCTTCTACGCTGAATATTCTTGTCGATCTCCTCACCATCGTCTGCATGCTCGGTCTCATGTTCTGGCTGAACTGGGACTTCACCCTGATCGCCGTTGCCGTCACGCCCTTCCTGCTCTTGTTCGTCTCCCGGTTCAAGAAGGCCGTGAAGAAGGCTACGCACGAAGTCCGCAAGGAGCAGAGCGAGATCGTCGCTGTCGTCCAGCAGGGCCTCGAATCCATGCAGGTCGTTAAAGCCTTCGGCCAGGAGAAAGTCGAAGAAGAGCTGCTGCAGGAAGTCAGCCACGCCACGGTGAGTGCCGCCCTGAAGGCCCGCAGCGTCAAGGCGCTGCTCTCGCCTGTCGTCACCATCACCGTGGCCGCTTGCACCGCCATTGTGTTGTGGCGCGGAGCTGCCCTCATTCTTGCCGGCTCCATGACGGTGGGCGGGCTCACTGTTTATCTCGCGTACCTCACCAAGTTCTTCAAGCCTGTCAAAGATCTCGCCACGACCACCAACGCCATCGCGCAGGCGGCCGTAGGCGCGGAGCGCGTCCGCGCAATACTCGACACCGACAGTGTCACCCCCGAGAAGCCCGATGCGCTGGAACCCGAAACGCTCGTTGGTGACATCGAATTCGAACACGTTGCTTTCGGATACGATCCAGCCACGCCCATCCTCACCGACGTCAGCTTCAAAATTAGGCCGGGCGAATTCGTCGGCGTCGTCGGCCCAACTGGCGCCGGCAAGTCCACCATCGTAAGCCTTATCCCCCGCTTCTACGACGTCCAGTCCGGCGCAATCCGGATCGACGGCAAGGACATCGCCGACTACAAGCTCGAAGCTCTGCGCCACCAGATTGGCTACGTTTTACAGGAAACAATATTGTTCCGGGGAACAATCGCAGAGAACATCGCCTTCGGCCGCCCGAATGCTACAAAAGAAGAAATCATCGCCGCTGCAAAGCTCGCCAACGCCGACGAATTCATCTCGCACATGCCCAAGGGATACGACACCATGGTCGGTGAACGCGGCTCAACCCTCTCCGGAGGCCAGCGCCAGCGCATCGGAATCGCCCGCGTCATGGTGCGCAACAGCCCTATCCTCATGCTCGACGAACCCACAGCAGCGCTCGACAGCGAATCGGAAAAGCTGGTCATCGATGCTCTGGAGCGCCTGATGAAGGGTCGGACCGTCATCACCATCGCGCATCGCCTCAGCACCATTCGCGACGCCGACCAGATCATCGTCATCAGCAACGGTGTCGTTGCGGAAAACGGCAGCCACGATGAGCTGATCGCCCTCAACGGAATCTACGCCGAACTTCATCGCACCCAGTTTGACACCGGCACAGCGAAGGTCAGCGTATAAAAGGTCCCGGCTTGTCATAAAGGAACGGGCGGGGTAAAAACAAGTCACGAATCTAACGCCAAGGGAAACGCAACTCTGGCGCCGAGGAACCCATGTCCCGCTCAGTAATTGTCCTTCCGGACGATTCCGCTTTACCGATCGTCGAAGCAATTAACAATGCAAGAAAGTCCCTTCGGATCAAGATGTTCGTCTTTTCCGATCCCACGCTCCTGCAAGCAGTCATCTCTGCGCACAGGCGCGGCGTGAACGTGCGTATCATGTTGAACCCCGCGCGGCGCAGCGGCGAAAAGGAGAACGACAAGTCGCGAAAGCAGCTGACCTCGGCCGGAGTCGAGGTAATCGACAGCAACCCGGCATTCGATGTCACCCATGAGAAGTCCATGGTTGTCGACGATCAGACTGCATATGTCAAGTCGCTGAACTGGCAGACCAAAAATCTGACCGAGACCCGCGACTACGCCGTCGTCACCACACACAAGCATGAGGTCGACGAGATCATCGAGTGCTTCGAAGCCGACTGGGCCCGGGCCGAATTTGCCCCCGGTGCCCATTCGCATCTGATCTGGTGCGTCGGAAACGGACGACAGCGGCTGGGCCAGCTTATCGACGGCGCAAAGCATTCACTCTTTCTGCAGAACGAACGCTATCAGGATCCGGTGATCATCGAGCATCTCGTCCGCGCGAAAGAACGCGGCGTGCATGTGCACATCATGGCGCGGCCCCCCCACAAGCTCAAAAGGGAAAAGCTCATCGAGGGAGTCAGCGGCCTGCGCATTCTTCAGGATGTAGGCATCAAGATCCACAAGCTGAAGCACGTCAAACTTCACGCCAAGGTGCTTCTGGCCGACGGAGACCGTGCCATCATCGGCTCCATCAATCTCGCCCCCGGCAGCTTCGACAGTCGGCGCGAGCTGGCCATCGAAGTCACGGATGACCACGTCGTCACGCGCATTCACGATGTGCTGCGCCACGACTGGGAGAACTCACGCCCACTCGATCTGTCCGACAAAGGGCTGCTCGCCGAGTTGGAAGAGTACGACGAAAATGTCGTCGAAGACCTCGCCCTCGAAGGCGCCCAGCAAAAGGAAGAGGACTGACGGCACGCCCGGCTATGCCGATCCCGGCCGCGTCGGGATCAGGCGTGGCGCTCCGCCACGCCGGGAAGTACAATGAAGTCAGGCACCACCAAGCCCCGGAGGAACCACGAATGTATCCTGAGATCATGGTCATCCCCATGCGCGAAGAACTCACCCGCGTAGGGATCAAAGAAGCCCGTACAGCCGAAGACGTCGACGCCGCGCTCGCCGAGCCCGGCACCACCATGGTTGTCGTGAACTCCATCTGCGGCTGCGCGGCAGGCAAGATGCGCCCCGGTGTTCGCCTGGCTCTGCAGAACTCCGTCAAGCCCGACCGCTCCATCACCGTATTCGCCGGACAGGACCGCGACGCCACCGAGCGTGCCCGCTCCTACTTCGCCGGCCAGCCGCCGACATCGCCCGCTGTGGCCATTCTGCGCGACGGAAAGCTGGTCTATCTCATGCAGCGCTTCGTGATCGAGTCCAACCCGGCACAGGCCATCGGCCAGGAGCTCGCCCGCGCATTCGACGAGATCTGCACCAAGACCACGGCCTGAAACCTTACGGCCTCAGTCGTCACGGCTGTAGTTGTCGTCTCTTGACATCGGAAGGCCCGCCACGTGCGGGCTTTCTTGCGCAGTGATTGGCATCTCGCACTACTGCGGGCAAATCTTTCTGCGAGGCGAAGACTGATGATCGACAATCGCTCGGTGCCCACCAATACAGTCCTCCCGCACGTCATTTACCAGGATCTTCTCGCCGCCATCGACTGGCTCACCCGCATCTTCGGCTTCACTGAACACTACCGCTACGGCGACCCGGTCAGCGGCGCACAAATGCATCTCGGCAACGCGTGGGTCATGGTCAGCCAGACCAAACCCGGTTACTCAACGCCCGCCCGGCTCGGCCACGGAACGCAAAGCCTCACCATCTTCATCGACGACGTAGAAGAACATTTCCAGAGATCAAAATCTGCCGGCGCCCGCATCTTCGAAGACCCTCACGAAACCATCTATGGCGAGTTCCAGTATGGAGTCGAAGACCTTGACGGTCATCGCTGGCTCTTCTCAAGGCACGCCCGCGATCTTGGCCCCGCCGAATGGGGCGCGACCGTGGTAAATGCGCTCAGCCGCGGCTGACAGCGCCTACTTATTCTCGGTTACAAAGTAAACGATGCCGGTAATTAGCGCGCTGATCAGAATCCAAGCGATCTGGTACCAGTAAAAGAAAGGGAAGCCGAACAGCTCCGGCGTGGGTCGCGAATAGATCGCGGGAAAAGCAAGCGCCAGCGCAGGCACAACCAGCAGCCAGTTCCAGGCATTTCGCAGTTTGCTTTTGGACTCATTCACGCGGTTGCTGTCAGGCTCACTCACGATGAGCAAATTGTAGCCTAGAACCCATCTCATGAATGTCCCTGTCGGGCGAAGCCTTGGCAAAATGACTTCCTGTTTGCCGACCATCGAACCTTAGAGCGAATCGCGGTGTTCTACTCACTTGGAACGACTCGAACTCGGCTGGGAGAAAACTATGCTTGAACGGTATTCAATCCTTGCGCGTCAGGCTGTAATGATTGCTCGTAAGGAAGCAGGACATGCTGGCAGCAACTCGATTGATACTGAACATTTGCTGATTGGTACCTGTTGCGTTCATCCTGAACTCCTTGTTGCATCAGGGATCGACCTTCAACTCGGCTTAATCAGAAGTCGATCTCAGCACTGGCATACCCTATCAGGGCTCATCTCAGACTCGGTGGATCTTCCAATCAGCCCTGAGCTAGGCAAGGTTTTCGAGCGGGCCTCATCGTTGGCTGACGAGCAGCGGTGCCGAGAAATCCGCACGGAACATCTACTTTTGTCGATGTTCGAGGAGCCTGGACATGCATCCCAGTTACTTGCAGATTCCGGCATTGTAAAGGAGAGGCTGTTGGCCTTGCTGGCAAGAATGGATTGCACAGAGTCGCAGGTTGGGACCAATGCATCCTACCAAGCGCTGAAATCCATACTTGAAGGCGGACTCAACGATCCATAATCCTTCAGCTTTCGTCCCGCTCGCGGGCAGTTGACCGGCCCTCGGAAATTATCTGCGACCGCGTGCAAACCGGCTTGGGTGCATTTATGAGATGGGTTCAAACCCCAAAAGAAATTCGCCCGCTGCGCATCCACGCGTAAACATCTCGTGAATTCTTAGGCAACCTTTCGTCTCGCTTCTGACAACATCACGCTCGTTTATCCACGCACAAACTCCGCGACCTGATTCGCAATGTCGTGTTCAAAAGAACGAATGCGGATTCGGAATTGATCCGGTCCGCAGGCATCACAACAATCAAACTTTCTCTACACGAAAGGGGATTTACCGATGAAGAAGTTTCTCCTGGCCGCCACCGCCACAGCTTTACTCGGAGCGAGTGCAGCATTTGCCCAGGTTGTAGTGCGCGTCGCGCCTCCCGCTCCCATTGTCGAGCGTCGTCCTGTCGCTCCCGGACCCAGGTATGTCTGGACCGACGGCTATCACCGCTGGGATGGTCATCGTTATGTCTGGGTCCACGGGTCTTGGGTCGTACCGCCGCGTGCGGGAGTCGTCTGGGTGCCCGGACACTGGGTGGCCCGCTCAGGCGGATGGGTATGGATCGGGGGCCACTGGCGCTAGTTCCAGCGCCCTGCAAGCATCGGAGACGAGCGCGCCCGGCCGACACCGCGGCGGTTCGTCTCCGTTCTGGTTCTTAACAGGGAATTACTTCTCGGATCCGCTTCGCGGACCGGCCTTCCGATAGCTGTAGCCGCGGCTCTTCAACAGAAAAATCTGCCGGCACTGCGCGCACTCCCAGGGAAACATCCCGAATTTCGGATAGACGCGCTCCTGCAGAAACCCGTGTCTGGCAACCCGGGTCAACTCGATTTCGTCGCAATTGGGGCAGGTTTTCTTTCTCTTACTCATCCATTTCCCTTTGAGACAGGTATCGCCCACTCGTGCTGGGTTGGCATGCCAATCTGCCGGAAGCCTTCACGCAAAGGACACAAATCTTAGGAAAACATTGCCTGTATAGCAAGACTCGGAGCCAAAGCTGCGCTCCCCACACGGGAGCAAGGTGATTTGTAACTAGAGATAACACCCATTGGTAACATTCTCAAAACAAAAACGCCCCGCTTTGGCAATATTTTACAAATTGGGGACACCTGAATGCTATTCAGCATAGACGCCGAAGCGTTCCTCCAGGACTCAGTCTCACAATCCAATTTGCCTTTGCCCTAAAGGATTTACACTGATTAAGCATGATTCCCACACTTGAATGGACAGAGGATGGCGTACGCCTCCTCGATCAGACCCGTCTGCCCCTTGAGGAAACCTACGTCCTCGCCACTAGTTACCAGAAAGTAGCGGACGCCATCACCACCATGATCGTCCGGGGCGCGCCCGCGATCGGCGTCGCCGCGGCCATGGGTGTGGCACTCGGTGTCTCCCAGAGCACAGCCACAACCATCCCGGCTCTCAAAGTGGAGTTCGACGAAATCTGCCGCGTGCTGGCTGCCACCCGTCCCACGGCAGTGAATCTCTTCTGGGCAATCCGGCGAATGAGCGATCGCTTCTCGACGCTGGCCGCTCAGCCGGGCATCACCATCCCCGCCATTCGTTCCGCTCTGATCGACGAGGCCCAGCAGATGTACGACGAAGACATCGCCGCCTGCCGCGCTATGGGTGCGCATGGAGCAGCCCTGCTTCCCGCCACCGGCGGCGTCCTGACCCACTGCAACGCCGGAGCCCTCGCCACCTGCGGCTACGGCACCGCCCTTGGCGTCATTCGCAGCGCCTTCGAGCAGGGCCATCAGATCAACGTCTACGCCGACGAAACCCGTCCGTTCCTGCAGGGCGCGCGCCTCACCGCCTGGGAGCTCATGCACGACGGGATCCCCACCACCGTCATCTGCGACAACATGTCGGCCAGCCTGATGCTCCGCGGCAAAATCAAGGCCGTAGTTGTCGGCGCTGACCGCATTGCCGCCAACGGAGACGTCGCCAACAAGATCGGCACGTACGCTGTCGCCATCCTGGCGAAAGAGCACGGGATTCCGTTCTACGTCGCCGCCCCCCGGTCCACCATCGATCTCGAGACTGCCACCGGCCGCGACATCCCCATCGAGGAGCGCCCCGCCGTCGAGGTCACCCACCACGGCGGCAAGCAGCTCACGCCCAACGGTGTCGGTGTCGAGAATCCTGCCTTCGACGTCACGCCCGCGAAGTACGTGACCGCCATCATCACTGAGCGCGGCGTGCTGCGGGCACCCTATTCGGAATCATTGCAGGAGTTGGAGGCGGCCGCGTCGGGACGCTAGCTCTGCATCCATCCCGCATAGGGATAGATCAGCAGGAAGAAGATCATCGCCAGCGCCATCACATCCATGTAGAGCAGCAGCAGCACTCCTCCGTGATAGAAACTCCAGCGTAGGCGCAGGCACCTCAGCGTTTCATACGTGCCCCACAGCGCGGCGAACGCCGGAAAACCCACCGGCCATGCAGGATGCACTTTCGGGAATCCCGACAGAAGAAATGCGGCGAAGAGGCTGACAAGCACCAGAACGGTTCCGCGAACCAGTGAGCGCGCCCGAAGATTGAAAACAGCATAGGGCATGAGGGGAACTGTTAACATTTTAAGTCGCCTATGACCACATTGCAGAACCAGCGCGCCGCCGCGCAGAAGCCCGCAGACGCCGACAAGCGCGAACGCATCGTCAAGCGCGTGGCTCGCGAGTTGAGCGACGGCTTCTACGTCAACCTCGGCATCGGCATGCCCACCCTGGTCGCCAACCACGTACCGCCCGGCGTCGAAGTCGTCCTCCAGTCCGAGAACGGCATGCTCGGCGTCGGCCCATTTCCAATAGCCGGCACTGAAGACCCCGACCTCATCAACGCCGGCAAAGAGACCGTCTCCGAGCTACCCGGAACCGCCTACTTCTCGAGCGCCGACTCCTTCGCCATGATCCGCGGCGGCCACATCGACCTCAGCGTCCTCGGTGCAATGGAGGTCGACGAGGAAGGGAACCTCGCCAACTGGATGATCCCCGGCAAAATGCTCAAAGGTATGGGCGGAGCCATGGACCTCGTCGCCAGCGCCCGCCGCGTTATCGTCGCCATGGAGCACACCACCAAAGACGGCCGCCCCAAGATCCTCCATCGCTGCACCCTGCCCATCACCGGTCTCAAAGTGGTCGATACTATCGCGACAGAAATGGCCTGGATCAAAGTCACACCCGCCGGCCTCGTGCTCGAAGAAATCGCGCCCGGACTCACCATCGAAGACGTGCAGCGCGCCACTGAAGCCGAGCTCATCCCCAGCCCCGGCCTCAAGCCGATGGTCTGGTAAGCCGTAAGCCAGCAGAATTGCTATAGGAGCGACATTCGGCGTAACCCTTTCTCGGTTATGCGTAGCAGCACGATCGAGGGTGCCCCATCCTTGCCGCGGTTTGATCGCGGCAAGGGTGGGATAGCACGGCCCATCCGGCCTTTAGAGTTGAATCAGGTATGCCATCCGTCACCGAAACCCGCACCCGCCCGCGCTTTCCTTTTCGCCTGATCGTACCCGCCGTCCTCGCCGTCGCCGCCGCGGTCGCATCCTGGTGGTACATGCGGCCCGGGCCGGCGATCGACTGCAACACGCTGCCGCCGCTCACCATCCTGGCGACCCTCGCCGCCTTCATCATGGCCATCTGCTTCCGCCAGATGGCGCGCCACCCCGATCACTCGCATCGCTGGTTTCTCGTGATTTGGCTGGTAATCGCGGCAGCGACGCTCTTCGCCGACTTCCGCTACGTTCGCCGCTATCGAGACGTCTGCGACTCACTCCAGCAGCAGTTCCAGCCGCTGAAGCCCCAGTAGCCACGTGCCGACCTTTTGAGAAGTTGGCGTGGCACGCCACGTATCAGGGCGCGGCTTTAGCCGTGCCGTAAGGGGTAACTAAATCTTGGGGCTTTAGCCCCTGCAAAGTGGCCCTCACTGCGCCACGTATTTCTCCAGCCACTTCAACTCTTCGCGCACCTTGATATACCCGTGCCATGGATTCTTATCCAGAGGATGATTCTCTCCCGGAAACACCAGTAGCGTGTGCGGCACATTCAGCCGCTGCAGCGCCCGCTCCAGCAGCACCTGCTCCAGATAACTCACCCGCACATCGGCGTTCCCGCCCACAATATGAGTCGGAGTCGTCACCTTGTTGATCTGAAACAGCGCCGCCTCGCTTTGATAAGTCTCCGGCTTCTCCCACGGAGTCCCGCCCAGGTACCACGCATCATCCCACGTCAGATCGTCGTTGCCCCAGTTGGCCGCATGCTCCACCGCCCCTGCACCCGTCACGGCAGCTTTGAACCTCGTCGTCTGTGTAATCAGCCAGTTCGTCATGTAGCCGCCATAGCTGTATCCGCCGATGGCCAGCTTATTCGGATCGGCAATACCATCCTTCACCAGCCCGTCGACACCCGACAGAATATCCACCCCCGGCACCGACACCAGGTGCGGAGCAATCTCCAGCATGAACTTGTCGCCATAGCCCGTCGACCCGCGATAATTCGGCCGAAACACCAGCCACCCCTTCGCCGCAGCCAGCGTCGCCCAGTCATACCAGTCCGCGCCGAAGTGGTCCCCGTCCGCATCCTCCGGACCGCCGTGAATCAGCACCAGCGTGCGCAGATTCTTCGCGCCCTTCTTTCCCGGGGGATATATCAAGACTCCCTCAACCGGCGTCCCGTCCTTCGACGTCCACTTGTACGTCGCCCATTCCACCTGCGCCCGGTCCGCAAACAGGGGATTGAACGTCGTGATCGCCTTCGCCGCCCCGACACCCGCTGTGCCGTCCGCAAAATACGCCTGCGTCGGGCTGTTGATCGTCGAATGCGTAAAGATCAATCCCTGTCCATCGCGCGCCGCAGCCACTTTCCCATAAGTCCCCGGATCGCTCCCCACCGCCTCGTACTTCACATCATTGACGCGATACAGATGTTGCTCCGTCCCCGTCAGCCCGCACGCCAGAATCTTCCCGTCCGATGTGAGCGTGAAGTCGTCCCACGACCCCGCAAAATCCGCACCCAGCCGCGTGAAAGTTCCCGTCACCGGATCGATCACATACAGGCGACCCTGCACATCCTGATACGCGCCCTCGATCGATCCCGAACCCGCGTGCACGGCGAAGTAGATGCGCTTTCCATCCTTGCTCCACGTCAGATGGCTTTCGAGTCCGTTGTTGTGTGTGATCTGCCTTGCATCGCCGCCATTCGCCGGAACGACGAAGATCTCGTAATCCGCCGGATTCTCCACCCGGTGCGAAATCGATCCCGTCTCAAACGCGATCTGCTCGCCCATCGGCGACACCGCAATCTCCGCAATCTCCAGCGTGCTGTGCGCCAGCACCTGGGCATCGGCCGGATACACAGGCTTGTCATCCGCCGGCTTAGGCTCATCATGCGCAGCCGGAGACTGCGTGCTCGCACGAACAGCCCCGGCCACAGGCACCGCGATCAGGACATCGCCCCGCTCCTGCTCGCGCCAGCGGATCACATCCTTCCATTCCGCCTTTTTTGCGTCCTCTGCATCCTTCGACAGCGGCTGCGTGGTTGAGAAGATCACGCTCGCCCCATCCGCCGACCACGCGAACGTATGCGCATCGAGCTTCTCGCGATACAGGGGAAACGCCTCGCCGCCATTCACCGGAATCAGCCAGACGCGGCTCGTATCGCTCTTGTCGTCGTCTTTGTCCTCGCTCTTGTCATCATCCGGGCTCAGCGCCCTGTCCGAGAGAAACGCAATGTACTTCCCATCCGGAGAAAACTCCGGGGCCGAGTCATGCCCGGAATGCGTAAGCGGAATCAGCTTGCTGTCTTTCCTGCTCCACAGCCACAGATCCTCATTGAACCGCTTCTGCTGCCAGTCGGGCGCAGACACGGCCATCACCACCGCCGAGCCATCGGGAGCAATGCGCACCTCGTTGACATCCGAAGCGTTCATGAACTCGTCGAGTGAAATCGCTGGCTTGCTCTGGGCCTGCGCGGCAACACAAAGAATGGCGGCGGAAACAAGAATGCGCGTGCTCGAAACTCTCATATCGGAATGACAACACTATACCTGCCTCGCGATTCTGGTACTGTGATTCCTAAGACTCCGAACCGATCAGAAGGAACTCGATTCATGCCGAAGTCCGCCCCGCGTCGCAACCTGCCCATTGCCCGCATCTCCTCTGTCCTCGCCTCCGCACTGCTCTCCACCGCGCTCTTCGCCCCGCACACCGTCGCCGCACAAAGCGCGGCCCCCCTCGACGAGCAGACCCGCAAGCTCGCGCACGACATCTTCCAGCAGCTCATCGAGATCAACACCACCGACTCGGTCGGCAATGTCAGCACCGCGTCAAAGGCCTTACAGCAGCGCTTCCTCGATGCCGGTTTCGCGCCATCCGACATGTACCTCGGCGGCCCCAACGACCGCAAAGAGAATCTCGTCGTCCGCTATCGCGGCACCGGAAAGCAGAAGCCCATCCTCTTCATCGGTCACCTCGATGTCGTTGAAGCGCGTCGCGAAGACTGGACCACCGATCCCTTCAAGTTCGTCGAGAAAGACGGCTTCTATTACGGCCGCGGCACGCAGGACATGAAGGAGAGCGATGCCATCCTTGCTACCACCCTCATCCGCTTTAAGCAGGAAGGTTACAAGCCTGACCGCGACCTGATCGTCGCTTTCACCGCCGACGAAGAAGGCGGCAAGTCGAACGGCGTCGACTGGCTGCTCAAGAATCACCGCGATCTGATGGAGGCTGCCTACGTCCTCAACCCCGACGGTGGCGGCGTTGACCTCGACCACGGCAAGCCCGTCTCAATGGATGTCGACGCCACCGAAAAACTTTACGGTGATTATCAGCTCACCGTAACCAATCCCGGCGGCCACAGCTCGTTGCCCGTTCCCGACAACGCCATTTACCACCTCGCTGGCGCGCTGGTGAATCTGCAGCACTACCAGTTTTCCTTCGAGCTGAACTCCGTCACCCGCGCCTACTTCGAGCGCCTCAGCACCATCGAGACCGGCGACACGGCGGCCGATCTCAAGGCCATCACGCAGCCTGATCCCAATCCCGACGCCATCGCACGCCTCTCAAAGAATCCCGAGTGGAACTCGATGATGCATACCACCTGCGTCGCTACCCGCCTCCAGGCCGGACACGCCAACAACGCTCTCCCGCAGATGGCCCAGGCCAACGTCAACTGCCGAATTCTCCCCGGTTATTCCCTCGAGGAGATCCGCCAGCAGCTCATCAAGATCTTCGACGACCCAAAAGTCACCGTCCGCTACGTAAACGACGCCGGCGGTGTCTTCGACGTGGCTCCCGACCGCAAACAGCTTCCGCCTCCGCCGCTCAATCCCCAGGTCATGGCCGCTATTGAAAAGCTCACGGAGAAGATGTGGCCCGGCGCGCCCGTCATCCCCACCATGGCTACCGGAGCCTCCGACAGCGTTTACACCAACGCCGCCGGCATGCCCAGCTACGGCGTCTCCGGCATCGCCATCGAAACCAACGACGTCCGCGCCCATGGAAAAGACGAGCGCCTTCCCATCGAGTCCTACTACCGCGGCGTCGACTTCTACTACCAGCTCATGAAGATGCTTTCCGGCAGCGCCTAGCAGGTATTACGCGCTGCCCGTCACGACTTGCGCACCGTCCGGCGCTCGATCCGCCGCTCGTAGCTCGCACCCTTGAGGATCCGCTTCACGTAAATCCCCGGCGTCACCACGTGATCCGGATCGATCTCGCCCGGTTCGACCAGCTCCTCCACCTCGGCAATCGTCACCTTCGCCGCCGTGGCCATCATCGGATTGAAATTGCGCGCCGTCTTCCTGTACACGAGGTTCCCCATCGTGTCGCCCTTCCACGCCTTCACCAGCGCAAAGTCAGCGCGCAGCCAATGCTCCAGCAGATACAGCTTGCCGTCGAATTCACGCGTCTCCTTGTTCTCGGCCACCAGCGTCCCCACACCCGCCGGAGTATAAAACGCCGGAATCCCCGCGCCCCCGGCTCTGATCCGCTCAGCCAGCGTGCCCTGCGGAAGCAGCGTCAGATCGATCTCGCCCTTCAGCACCTTCTCCTCGAGCAGCCGGTTCTCTCCCACATAGCTGCCCGTATGACCGACAATCATCCCCGTCTCCAGCATCCGCCCCATGCCGAACTGGTCCACGCCCATGTTGTTGCTGATCGTGCACAGTCCCTTCACTCCCAGTCGCACCAGCGCCGCAATCAGGTTCTCCGGAATGCCGCACAGGCCGAACCCGCCTACCATCAGCGTCGCACCCTCAGGAATGTCCGCCACCGCGGCGTCCGCGCTCGCCACCACCTTATTCAAACTGAACCCTCCCCGCTCAAACCGCTGAGCCAAAACCACTGAGCAGTCTACTGGATGCCCCAACATCAAGCCAGCCGTGCCACAAGTCTCATCCGACTAATGCAAAGCCGACGGGATGAGGTAGCATGGCATCGTCTGCACAGTACCCGAAATCGCCGCGCTCGAATCACAACTGAAACAGCTTTCAAAGGAGCTAACCGATGCTGAAAGGTTTCCGTGACTTTATTCTTCGTGGCAATGTAGTCGATCTGGCAGTTGCCGTTGTGATCGGCGCGGCCTTCGGCGCCATCGTCAATTCTTTGGTGACCGATCTGATCAATCCACTGATCTCTGCGATCGTCAACAAACCCGACTTCTCTTATCTCGTATTCAACGTTCACGGCGGCAAGATCAAGTACGGCAACTTCCTCAACGCGCTGATCCAGTTCCTTCTCGTTGCCTCCGCGGTCTACTTCCTCGTGGTTCTGCCGCTGGGCAAGCTGCTTGAGAAGTTCAAGCCAGCCGCAGCGGAACCTCCGCCGATGAAGCCTTGCCCGGAGTGCCTCAGCGATATCCCGGCTGCCGCCCGCCGCTGCTCGCACTGCGCCCAGCTGGTAGCCTGAACAGGCGTGTTGTCCTTCGCCTTTGTTGAATCTGCCGTTCGCCTTGTTAAATAAAGACCAGCTCGACCGCCTCGTCGTCGTGCTCGTGGCCGCCCGCAATCCGCTCAACATCGGAGCCGCCGCCCGCGCCATGAGCAACTTCGGATTTCTCCGCCTCCGCGTCGTCAACCGCTATCGGCTGGCCTTCCGCGAAGCGCGATCCGCCGTCGGCGCGCCGCAACTCCTCGAGAACGCCCAGGAATGCGCGACCCTCCCCGACGCCGTCGCCGACTGCTCCCTGGTAATCGGTACAACAGCTGTAGGATCACGCCAGCTCGACCACCCCGTCCACCGTCTCGAATCCGGCGGACAGCTCATCCGCGAACACATCGCGGCCGCTGGGAGCGCCGCCCTGCTCTTCGGTTCCGAAAAGCGTGGCCTCTCCAACGACGACCTCAGCTACTGCCACTGGCTCACGCGCATTCCCACCCGCGAAGAGCACATCTCCATGAACCTCGGCCAGGCCGTCGCAGTCTGCCTCTACGAACTGGTGCGCAGCGAAGCCGCACCCGTAGCTGGACAACCCATCGCACAAGCAACCGGCGAAGAACTCGCCCGCATGGAGCGCGCTCTCCTCGACGCCCTTCGCGCCAGCGGCTACACCAAGCCCGGAACCGAAGCCGCCACCGAAGAGAAAGCCCGCCGCCTGATGCGCCGCATGAATCTCTCCTCTGAAGACGCCAAAACCTGGACAGGCATGCTCGCCAGAGTGCTTCGGCTGCACCCATGACGCGATTGTCAGGCGCGAAGCGCGTGTGCCCGGACGGCCAGTCCCGCGCAAGGACCGCCAGCCGTAGCTAATATCTCCAACTCGTGACATCCGCCCCGGCCGGTGCCGTCTTCTTGATCTGCTCCAGAATCTTCGGCAGGTACATTGTGTTGTAGTGCAGCCGCGACAGGTAATTCGGCAGGTTTGGATCGCCATTCCAGCAATGCTCCGCGCGGTCCCCATACTTCACTTCGCCGCCATAAGGAGGATTCTTCGTCGTCTTCAGAAAGTCCTCCATCCGGTACACCGCATTGTTCAGGAAATACGTATCCGCGCTCCCCACGTAGATATGAATCTTGCCCTCGAGCTTCGGCCCCAGCGTGCTCCAGTTGCGCTCCAGAATCGCTTCAAGGTCATAATGCTCGCGCCAGTATTCCGCGACCTTGTGATCGATCTCGCCCGTCTCCTTGTTGAAAATCGGCTGCGGATACCCATCCTCTCCCACCGGCCCATACACCGCCTGCCAGATATCGAACTGCTCGCCCGACCGCCCGTGATCGCCGAGCGCCAGCTCATACCCATTGATCTGCTCGGTCGTAATGAATGTGTGCCCCAGATAGTCCCGCATCGCCGGTTGCGCCACCTGCTTATGCGCGCCGTACAGAAAGAACGCATTCTTGTCGTCGTAAAGATCGATGTTCGTGTACTCATGAAAATCAATCGGATCAGGGCACGCCGCGAAGCTCCCGTTGTAGTGATCGGGATAGAACACCTGCACCGCCAGCGCCTCCCACCCGCCCGTCGATCCGCCATACACAAACCGGGCCCACCCCTGCCCGATCCCGCGAAACTTCTTCTCGATCGCCGGAACCAGCTCCGTCTCGATCGCATCCCCGTACGGACCCACATTGGCCGAGTTCACCGCATACGAGTCGTCATAGTACGGATTGGCATGCTGAATCTTCACGATCAGCACCCGCGGAAACTTGGGGCTGATCCACTGCTGATAGAACTTGTACGCTTCCTCCTGCTGAATCCGGTTGTATCCCGAGATATGAAACCTGTCGCTATAGTTCGGCTTCAGGTTCGCATCAGGCGGCTCCGTCCGGAAATCATCAAACCCATCTACAAAGTGGTCGTGAAAAATAATCAGCGGAAAATGCGCATTCGGATGCTCATCGAATCCCTCCGGCACCAGCACGATCGCCGACAGATACATCGGCCGCCCCCAGAACTTTGTCAGCATCTCGCTCTGAATCTTGATGTGCCGGATGTACTTCGTGTCCTTCGGTTCAGGGATCGGCGGTATCTGCTGGTCCATTGACACCGCAATCACGTCACCGCCCGGCTTCACCGTCACCTTCTGCGGCTTGCTATAAAGATTCCCCGGCGAGATATTCCAGTGCTGCCCCTCTCCCTGATCCATGTGCAGCTTGATGACCTTGCCATCCGCGCGATGGAACGTCTCGTACTTGTTCAACACCGCCTGCACCGTGTACTCACCTGGCGGAACGTCCTTCAGGCTCCGGATCGGATATCCCCACGCCTTGTCATCCACCACCAGCGGCTCGCCCGGCTTGAGTCCATCGACCGTCACCCCAAAAACCATCTGCGACTTCGGCGTGTCGTTGATCTGGTTGCGCGGCTCGTCGGATGAATCCGTCGACAGGCACAGCAGCACGCGCCCGTCGAGTGGCTGCGCGCTTCGAGCCGCCGGGAAAGAAACAGAAAAACTCTGCGCCGAAGCGGCGAGGGCGAGAGACAGCAGAGCAGGAAGAAACACAATCCGAATCCGAGACATGCAGGGAAGTGTAGTCGACGAATGGGATTTCGCGAAGCGTCTCAAACAGGCTTCGGCGCTGGGTGCCCCACAGCCCGCCCTGAGCGCAGTCGAAGGGTTCCGATTTTGGGACGTGGGATCACTGAAAACGAGTGCCCGTCTTCGCTCGTTGTTGGAGGGGAAGCCAAGACGGAATTCGCTATACCCTAACCCCTATACCCTGTCTCTCCACCGGCACCTGGATCTCCGTCACATACGACTCATCATCCTGCCGCACCGGCATCGAGATCTTCAGGTAAAGCTCGCGAATCGGCCCGGCCACCTGGTAGCCATTCTCCGCTACCCACTTCAGCAGCGAGTCATACGCCTCCGGCAGCCGCTGATACGACCCGTTATGGATGGTCGTCGCCATCGTCGACTCGGGAAGCTCATGCACATTCACGCCATCCGCCGCAGGCATCTTCTGCTTCAGATAGAAGCCCGCCTCAGCGTCTACATTGCTCTCCTTGAACTCCGGATCATGCCACAGCGCCACCCCATACTGGCACGCCGACATCGACGGCCCCAGCCCCGCCGATACCTTCCCGTAAAGGCTTCCGACAGTGTTGTACGCGGGAATCGTCTCCCGCACTGACGCGATCCATTGCTTGGGCACAGACTTCAAAACCACATGGTAGGCCATGCGACCCTCCTGTTCGATTAGCCGTATTCGACTATTGAGTCTGCTGAGGCGATCGCTCTCCTCCTCGACGCGCTTCCGCTGTTCCGCCTGCCGCAAAAGCAGCATCCCCCGCATCTGCTCCGCCGAAATGCCCGCCTTCAGTGCCTCGGCAATCTCCTCCAGAGAAAACCCGAAGTCCTTCAGAGCAAGAATGCGATGAAGCTGCGAGAGCTGGCTCGCCAGGTAATATCGATACCCGTTTTCCGGATCGATATGTGCCGGCCGCAGCAGCCCGGTCTCGTCGTAATATCGCAGCGTCTTGATCGAAACCTGCGATAGCGCCGAGAAGTCGCCGATCTTCAGCATGGTTTCTTTGTAGGGTCTCCCGTAACTGGAGGGTCAAGGTCTATTTTCACTCGCGCGGGCTGACCGTGTTATACTTTCATATAACACTGGATAAGCCTATGCATACCACCAGCCTGCGCAAAGTCGGCGGATCTATTATGCTCGCGGTTCCTCCCGCCATACTCGACATTCTCCATCTCCATGCGGGATCCACCGTCGGCCTGGCGGTCGATGGAGATTGCCTCGTCATCGATCCCAAAGTAAAACCCCACTACACGCTCGATGAGTTACTCGCGCAATACGACCCCGAAGCCCCCTTCTCCGACGAAGATCGTGCTTGGATCGATCTGCCTCCTGTGGGAGAGGAGCTGTGAAGCGGGGCGATATTTATCTCGTCTCTCTCGATCCCACGCAAGGCCACGAGCAGCAGGGAACACGCCCCGTGCTCGTGGTTTCGCCGGATCGCTTCAACGCATTAACCCGCGTTCCCATCGTCGTGCCGATTACGACCGGCGGAGCCTTCGCGCGCAGCGCTGGTTTTGCTGTAGCGCTCGCAGGTGTCGGCACTCGCACCACTGGAGTCATCCGCTGCGATCAACCTCGGCCGCTTGATCTCGCTGCGCGTCACGCCCGCAGGCTGGAAGCCGTGCCGGCAGAGATCGTGGATGACGTCCTCGCCAGAATCTCCACCCTCTTCCAATAGCCTCTACTTATTTCCCGCCTCCGTGCTCCGGATAAACGCCGCCACGCGATCGTGCAGCTTCTGCAGCGACTCATCCCGCACATAAACCATGTGTCCCGACTCGTACCAGTCGAACTCGATATTCTTCGCCAGGCTGTCCGGAATCGGCAGGTGCTTGTCCTCGTAGTACGCCGCGTAGAACGGTGTCGCCAGATCGTAATAGCCGCCGTTCACCATCACCTTCAGCCGCGGATTCGTCTTCATCGCCGTCGCGATATCAGCGCTCACGTTCAGATTGATCGGATTCCCGCCGTGCTTGAAGTCCCACTGCGCCGATCCAAAATCGGCCATCGGCAGATACGTCTGCCCCTCGCCATACTTCAGATCGCGCCGCACATAGTCGTTGAACAATGACACATACGCCGAGGAGATCGCCGAGCTCTGCGGATCGTACTCCGCCTCTTCGCTCAGCGGATTGATGGTCGGACCCGAGAACCGTGTGTCCAGCCGCCCCGTCGTCAGGTCCTCATCGTCCTGCAGATTCTTCTCAAATCCGCCGCCGCTCACCCGCAAGTCCGCCTTCAGCAAATACGCCACCGGCAGTCCTGTATACGTATGCAGCTTCTCCGCAACTGCCTGTTTCTCGCTCGCCGAAAGATCCGTTCCCTGGGCGAGTGCATGCGCGTATTGGCCCATCGCGAAGTCCTCTACCTCTTTCAGAAACGGCTCCAGAGCCGCCGGCTGATTCGGCAACTTGTGATGGTAGTACGCCGTAGCCGCGTACGTGGGCAGCGCGAGCTGGAAGGGAAGATCGATGCCCGGATTTCCCCGCGCCGCATCGATATCCGAAGTGAAGTTGAAGATCTGCGACAGCAGAATCACTCCGTTCAGATCGATGCTCTTCTCATTCTCCAGAATGTTCGAGACCACCGACGACCGCGTCGTCCCGTAGCTTTCGCCGAAAAGATACTTCGGCGAATTCCAGCGGTTGTACTTGCTGATGAAGCGTGCGATAAACCGCGCATAGGCATGGGCGTCTTCATCCACACCCCAGAACGCCTTTTCCTTATCCTTGCCCACCAGCCGCCCAAAACCCGTCCCCGGCATATCGATAAACACCAGGTCGCTCACGTCGAGCAGGGTATAAGCATTGTTCACCAGCCTGTATGGAGCGGCTGGCAGATGCTTGTCATCCGTCGTCTCCACATGCTTCGGCCCGAACGAACCCATGTGCAGCCACACCGTCGAGCTGCCCGGTCCGCCGTTATACAAAAACGTGATCGGCCGATTTTCGGTATTCGCGTCCTTCTTGAAATAAGCCACATAGAACATGCGCGCGATCGCCGGCGCATCTTTGGGATCCTTCGAAGCCGCCGCCGCCAGCGCCATTTCCGTGTCCGGCAGCGCTTTGCCATCCGGACCCAGTTGCGCGTCCTGCTCTTCAGTCGCCCCAACGGTGATTGTTCCCGCAACTGCCTTGTACGCAATCGCCGCCCCACCGGCCGTCACCGTGCCCTCCGTCGTCGAGTCAGGAGCCACCGCCGGCGCGGGCGTTGGGTTGGGCTTTGCTTTCGAAACGTCGTCATCTGCTGCCAGGGCAGATATAGAAATCGCGCCGGCCAGCAGCGCGGCTATCAGCGGAGAAATTCTTGCCATCGATCGAACCTCAGCACTTAAAAAATTTGTAACCAGTATAGAGTCCCGCATAAAGAGTGCCGCCGATGCTACTCTTGCCTCTAACTCTGCTCAGGAGACAGCCGTGTTCCAGCCAGCGCACCTGCGCGTCCTGATACTGCCATTCGTCACAATTCTTGCCACATTTGCTTCCGCGCAAGCCCCATCGCCCGTTCTCATCACCGCCGACCTCACCGATGTGCCCCGCAAGCTGCTTCACGCCGAGATCGAAATACCCGTCTCTCCCGGGCCGGTCACTCTCACAACCGTCAAGTGGGTTCCCGGCAATCACCGTCCCAGCGGCCCCATCGACAACTTCACCGGCCTGGTCGTCCACGCCAACGGCAAGGAGATCCCCTGGCGTCGCGATGACGTCGACCTCCACGCCTTCCACATCGACGTCCCGCAAGGCGTCTCGAAGCTCGACATCCACGCTGACTTTCTCGCCGTCCCCGGCAACACCGTAAGCAGTGCCGACGGTTCCACCAGCGGCTTCCAGACCACCATGGAGTGGGAAGAGCTTCTCCTCTATCCCGCCGGCATCCCCGTGCGCCAGATCCCCGTCATCCCCTCCGTCAAGCTGCCCGACGGCTGGAAGCTCGGCACCGCACTCACGCCCACCTCCACCGACGGCGACACCACCCACTTCGCCCAGACCACCATCGAGATGCTCGAAGACTCGCCCGTCATCGCCGGCAAATACTTCCGTGAAATCCCGCTCGCGCCCGACGTCACGCCGAAGCACTTCCTCGACCTGGCCGCCGATGCTCCCGAAGACCTCGACCTCAAGCCCGCCATGCTCGACTCTCTCTCCAAGCTCGTCCGCGAAGCCGGAGCGATGTACGCATCTCGTCACTACAACAGTTACCATTTCCTGCTCGGCCTCAGTGACGTGGAAGAAGGCAACGGCCTCGAGCATCATCAATCCAGCGACAACCGCACTCCCGAGCACGCATTCTCTGACGATTCGCTCGCCCCGCTCGTCGGCGATCTCCTCCCGCACGAGTACACCCATTCCTGGAACGGCAAATACCGCCGTCCCATCGGCCTCGCCACGCCCGATTACGCCACGCCCATGAAGGGTAACCTACTCTGGGTCTACGAAGGCATGACGCAATACCTCGGCGAAGTCCTCGCCGTGCGCAGCGGCTTCATCACCCCTGAGCAGTTCCGCGAAGCCCTCGCCTACTCCGCCGCAATCCTCGACGTAAAACCCGGCCGCACCTGGCGCGACCTCGAAGACACCGCCGTCTCCTCCTCCATCCTGCGCGGCACCAGCCGCGAGTGGAGCAACTGGCGTCGCGGCCAGGACTACTACCAGGAAGGCGCCCTCATCTGGCTCGACGTCGATACCACCATCCGCAAGCTCAGCGGCGGCAAAAAGAGCCTCCACGACTTCTGCGTGCTCTTCCTCGGCAGAGGAGGCAAGACCCCGCCCGAAGTCGTGCCTTACGACTTCGACGAGCTCGTCGCCACCCTCAATCAGGTCGTCCCCAATGATTGGGCTGGCTTCCTGCGCGATCGCATCACCTCCAAGGCTGCGCACGCGCCCCTCGAAGGCATCAGCCAGAGCGGATACACACTCACCTACGCCGACAAGCCCACCGCCTACGAGCGCGTCATCCTCGGCCGCAGCCATGCCGTCGACGCCACCTTCTCCATCGGACTCTCCGCCCGTCCCGACGGCACCATCGCAGATGTCCTCTTCAACTCCCCGGCCTTCAAAGCCGGCCTCGGCCCCGGAGAAAAAATCATCGCCGTCAACAACCGCGCCTTCTCCGGGCCTGTTCTTGCGTTGGCACTCAAAGCCGCAAAGGGAACAACTCAGCCCATCGATCTCATCGTTGAAAACACCGGCTACTTCCGCACTGTCCATATCGACTACCACGAAGGAGAGAAATATCCGGTGCTCAAGCGCGCTGACAATAGCCCCGACGTGCTGGCAGATATCCTCAGGCCGCTAGCAAAGTAGAACTGAGGACAAGGACAATGCCCCCAAGACTCCTGACCTCGCTGGTGAGCATTTTCTGCGCACTCGCACTCATCGCACCCTCCAGTGCTCAGACCGCCGTTATCCACGTCGACGCCGCCAAAACCGAAGGCCCCTACACGCCTGTCTGGAACTACTTCGGAGCCGACGAGCCCAACTATACCTACGCGCCCAACCGCGAAAAGCTTCTACGAGAGCTCAGCGCTCTCAGCCCCGTTCCCGTTTACTTCCGCACCCACAACCTGCTCACCACTGGAGACGGAACCGCCTCCCTCAAATGGGGCTCGACCAACGCCTACCGCGAGGCACCAGACGGCTCGCCCATCTACGACTGGACCATCACCGACCGCATCTTCGACGCATTCCAGGCCGCGCACATCCTCCCCCTCGTCGAAGTCGGCTTCATGCCCGAAGCACTCTCCACTCATCCCGAGCCTTACCGCCATGCCTTCCCTAAGGGAGACGTCTTCACCGGCTGGTCCTACCCGCCCAAGGACTACGCAAAGTGGAGCGCGCTCGTCACCGCCTGGGTCCACCACCTCCGCCAGCGTTACGACACCAGCAACTGGCTCTGGGAAGTCTGGAACGAGCCCGACATCGCTTACTGGCACGGGACACCTGAGGAGTACGACAAACTCTACGATGTCACCGCCGCCGCCATCCGCAGCGAGCTACCGGCGGCAAAGATCGGAGGTCCCGAATCGACTGGCCCCGCCAACGACCGCGCCGCGTCCTTCCTGCGCCAGTTCCTCGATCACTGCGCCCACGGCACCAACGCCGCCACCGGCAAGACTGGAGCTCCACTCGACTTCATTAGTTTCCATCCCAAAGGCAGTCCTAAGATCATCGACGGCCACGTTCGCATGAACGTCGGCGCCCAGCTTCGCTCCGTCCAGCGCGGCATGCAGATTGTTGCCTCTTACCCTGAGTGGCGCTCGACGCCCATCATCCTCGGCGAAAGCGACCCCGAGGGCTGCGCCGCCTGCAAGGGCGAGCAGAACGGCTACCGCAACGGACCCCTCTACGGAGTCAGCGTCGCCGAGGCCATCGCCCGCACTTACGAGCTCGCCCGCAAAGAGAACGTCCAACTCCAGGGAGCCGTCACCTGGGCATTCACCTTCGAAGACCAGCCTTACTTCGCCGGCTTTCGTGAACTCGCCACCAACGGCATCGACAAGCCCGTGCTCAATGTCTTCCGTATGCTGGGCATGCTCAGTGGCGACTGGATCGAAACCGCCAGCACCGGCGCGCAGCCTCTGGACCAGGTCGTAGCCAACAGCGTCACTGCCTCACCCGATATCAATGCCGTCGCCACCCGCGGCGATCACCAGATCGACATCCTCCTCTGGAACTACCACGACGACGACATCCCCACCGATCCCGCTGCTATTCACCTCGCCATTGCTCATTTGCCAGGAAAGCGCATTCGCGCCGAAATCTTCCGCATGGACGCCGATCACAGCAATTCCTTCACAGCATGGAAGCGGATGGGCAGTCCGCAACAGCCCACTTCGGCGCAGCAGAAGCAGCTCGAGGAAAGCGGCCAACTCCAGCACGATCCGCCCCGCATGTTGCCCGTCTCCGGCGGCACCGTTACGCTGGACTTCCCGCTGCCCCGTCAGGGCGTGTATCTTGTGAATCTCGCATGGTAGGCTGTCACGTTCTGCAACGCTCGCTCGGCCTAAGGCGTCTAAAATCAAGCAAAGAAAGTAAAGTATGGCCGATCAACTCTACCTTAGCCTGTGGTACCCCAATTTCCGCCTCACCTCTCTGCCCGCCGCTATCGAAAAAGTCATGGAGCAGTTTGGCGCCGTCGCCGGATCGTCGCGTGTAAAATCCGCCGCCGCTTACCCCCTCTCCTGGAACGAAGCTCCCGCCTATCAGCGCGTCTACGACAAGGATCACGAACAGGACGAGGTCGACTCTGAGCCGCGCCTGGCCATCCCTGCCGCAATGGAGCTGCTCCATGACGACTTCGCCTACGAATTCGAACTCGTCTGGGAGCTATGGTCGCCCGGCGCCCGTGGTGGCCTCGACGCCGTCTGGAGCCGTGAGCCGAGCGTAGTCCGCATCGTCGGCTTTGGACCCCAGTTTGACGAAGCCGCCTGGGAGCAGAACGGCCATGTCCGCATCGACTTCGGACCCGACACGCCATTCCTGCAGGAGGAAGTCGATCTCGACAAAGATGCTGCCGACTACGTCAAACAGAACGTGCAGCTTCTGGTCGATCTCACCAACGCCGTGCAGCAGCATGGAGGCATTTCCAGCCGCCTCCTCTGGTCCGAGTCCGGAGACAGCCTCGCCCAAAAGCTGATCGCTCGTCTGCAGAGCGTCAACTAAGTGAGCGAAGAAATCTCCCCATGCGCGTAACCATCGCCCGGCTCCGCCTCGGGATCATCCTCCTCGCCTGCCTGCTTCTCGCCGCGCTCGCCGGATTCTTTGTCTACGCGCGCTACCGCATTCACCGGCTCGCAAAAGACCTGCCCGCCAGGCTGGGCATCGATATCCAGCAGACCGCCGATGGATTCACCTACTCGCAATCCAGCAAGGGACACACCTACTTCACAATTCACGCCTCGAAGCTCATCCAGTACAAGACCGGAGGCCACGCCACCCTCCACGACGTGCACATCACCCTCTACGGACCCGAGGGCTCCAACCGCACCGACAAAATCTACGGCGCCGATTTTGACTACGATCCCCAGGCGGGAATCGCCTCGGCCAAGGGGGAGGTCCAGATCGAACTTGCGGGACTCGCCGCCAACCCCACAGCCCCAGTCCTCCAATCCGGCAACCAAAGCCCCGGCCCAGCCGGCAAACCCTGCCTCGCCTCCCCCTGCTGAAGCGCCGAACACCGTTCACGTCAAAACCAGCGGCCTCGTCTTTAACACCAAAACCGGAGATGCAGTCACCTCCGAGCACATGGAGTTCACCACTCCGCGCGCCTCTGGCGGATCGACCGGCGCCAGCTACAACTCCAAAACAGGCCTGCTTGTGCTCGACCATCAGGTGGAGATCACAACCACCGCGAACGGCAATCAGGCCGTCGTACACGCCGGGCACGCCGAGCTGCTTCGTGACTCGCGGCAGGCCAGCCTGCTCCAACCCGTCTTCGACTACCAGTCCCAGAAAAGCTCCGCCGACCAGGCCCTTGTCTACTTCCGCAAAGATGGCTCCGTCGAGCACATTGACGCCCAGGGCCACATCCACGTCGCCGGCCAGAACGGCTCAGTCCTGACCGCGCAGACATCCCACGTGCAGCTCGACGCGAAGAGCCAACCCGTCCAGATCGATCTGGGCGGCGGCCTCAACTTCATCTCTAATACTGACAACCAGAGCATGCACGGCAACGCCGTCGAAGGCACGCTCACCTTCGGCCCCATGTCCACGCTGCGCCACGCCCAGCTTCGCAACGCCGTCAGCTTCGTCGACCAGCTTCTGACGCTGCCCGACGATCCACGGGGCAACGCCTCCCGCGAAGTCCAGGCTTCGAAGCTCGACATCGATTTCGCTCCCGGTGCCGATCCTAAAAAGAGCCTCGCTCAGAAGGCGCTGGCCACCGGCAATGCTGCCGTCAACCTCCACACCGTCTCCTCTAAAGGTCCGCAGCAGCTCACCAACATCACCGGCGATCAGCTCCTCGCCACCCTCGAAAACGGAAAGACACTGAAGCAGCTCGACGGCGCCGGCCACACCAAAATCGTCGATCTCGCCGCCGACGGATCAACCAACACCAGCACCGGCGATAGGCTGCAGGTGACCTTCGCTCCCCAGGTCGCGCGCAAGCCAGCTCCCGCCCAGACGGCCAATAAGACCGCAAAACCTGCGACTTCCGGCTCGCAAAATATCGAGGTCGAGACCGCCATACAGGACGGCAACGTCGTCCTGACCCAGACGCCCGTGAAGAAGCCCGGCGCGACGACCAACCCCGCCACCGTCACCGCCTGGGCAAAGCACAGCGAGTACCATGCCGCGACGCAGACCCTCCGCCTCACCGGCGACCCCCGCCTCAACGACGGCCAATCCCTGCAGCTTGCCGCAACCGTGCTCGACTACCACCGCGACTCCGGCGACGCCTTCGCTGAAGGCGCAGTAAAAGCCACCTACACGCAACCGAAAAATCAGAAGGGAACTGAGGCCGCCGCGAATTCCGGCCCCAACCTCGGCGGAGACGGCCCCGTTCACATCACCGCCGATCGCGCTCAATTGCATCACGCGACCAACATCAGCATCTTCTACGGATCGCCCTCCACTCCGGCGCGCATCTGGCAGGGAGACAGCTCCATCCTCGCCCCGGTGCTCGAACTCACCCGCAATCCGCAAACCCTCCACGCCCACGGAGAAGAAGGCAATTCCGCTCCCGTCGTCAGCGCCAATCTTGCCTCTGCAATCGGCGCAAAACATCAGCGCGGCGTCGTCCGCGTCCACAGCCAGACCCTCGTCTACTCTGACGCCGACCGACGCGGCGACTTTCGCGGCTCAGTCACCGCGGAGGACCCAAATGGTGTCATCCATGCCGACCAGGCGCAGGTCTACCTCACGCCCGCACAGAAACCGGCCGCCGGATCCGTCTCTCAGCCAACGCAAACCCAGCCCACGCAAACTCAGTTAGAGCGTATCGTCGCCACCGGCCACGTCGTCATCACCCAGCCCGGTCGCCGCGGCTCCGGAGAGAAGCTCGTCTACACCGCCGACGACGGAAAATACATCCTCACCGGAGCGCCCGGAAACCCTCCCCGCATTGCCGACCAATCCAAAGGGACTACTACTGGCGCTACATTGATTTTCAATAGTCAGGATGATAGCGTCGTGGTGAGCGGGGGGCAGTCGAGCGCCGTAACCGACACGCGCGTTCCCAGGTAGATGCAGAAGCTTTCGACCGACGATATCGGCAAATCCTACAAGCGGCGTCAGGTGGTCAGCGGCGTCAGCATCAATGTCAGCCAGGGAGAAGTCGTCGGCCTGCTCGGCCCCAACGGCGCCGGCAAAACCACCAGCTTTTACATGATCGTCGGCCTCATCCCGCCCGATTCCGGCCGCATCCTTGCCGATGGCGAAGACATCACCCGCGTGCCCATGTACATGCGCGCCCGCCAGTTCGGCATCAGCTATCTTCCCCAGGAGCCGTCGGTCTTCCGCAAGCTCACCGTCGAGGAAAACATCCTCGCCGTCCTCGAAGTGCAGAACATCACCCGCGAAGCACGCCGCGCCCGCACCGAAAAGCTCCTCAAGCAGCTCAATATCGAGCACATCCGCAAGACCCGCGGCTACGCCTTGTCCGGCGGCGAGCGGCGCCGCGTCGAGATCGCCCGCTGTCTATGCATTCAACCCTCCTTCATCCTCCTGGACGAGCCCTTTTCGGGAATTGATCCCATTGCGGTAATCGATCTGCAGGAAATCATCTTCGACCTTAAAGCCAGTGGCATCGGTGTGCTCATTACCGACCATAATGTTCGTGAGACGCTCTCGGTGACTGACCGGGCGTACATCATCAACCAGGGCAAAATCTTCCGCGATGGCACGCCGGAAGAGCTTGGCAACGATCCGGAAGTACGGCGGGTCTACCTGGGAGAAGGATTTACGCTGGGCTAGTACAAAAGGGTGCTCTTGACACTGGATTTTTGGAAGGTGCAGGCGAATAAATAGCAACGGACGCGCAGCTTCAAACTGCTGCTTGCCTGGATGTACACTGAGAGGCAACTTCTCGAATAATTTTGTCGGATGAGTTAGGACGCGAATGGCATTACTTCAACCCAAGCTGAGCTTGAGAGTAGCTCAACGTCAGATACTGACGCCTGGCCTCATGCAGATGGTCAGCGTCCTGGCGCTTAACAAGCTTGAGCTGAAGGAAATGATCAACGCCGAGATCACCGAGAACCCCATCCTCGAGGAGATCGAGGAGAACGTTCCTCTACTCGACGACGTCGCCCGCCAGGAGATCGAGCACGACCGCTCCGTCGAGATGCGTGCCGCCGAGGCCGAACCGGAAAAGAAGACCGATCCCTTCGAAGAAATTGACTTCGGGTCGTATTTTCAGGACTACCTCGACCCCGGCTACCGCACCGGAAACAACTTCGAGTCCATCGAAGCGCCCTCTCTCGAAAACTTCCTCTCCCAGCCGGGCACGCTGACTGACCACATCTTCTGGCAGCTGGGCTCCATGCCGCTTACGCCCGCCGTGCGCGACGCTGCTGAATATATCGTCGGCAACCTCAACGAGGATGGCTATCTCACCGCCAGCGATGAAGAGCTGCTCACCGGCTATCTCCGCGAGCAGCTCGTGCCGGAAGCCGTCCCCGACGCAAATCAGGACGCGAATCATGGGGCAAACCACGAACCCAACGGCGAGGCGCACGCAGGCAACGGAGAACACAAGGTCTCCCGCAGCACCGCATACGCCCTCTCGCAGCTGCCGCAGGCCATGCTTGACCGTGCGAAAGCCCACCTCGAAGCTGGCCTCGCCGTTGTCCGCCAGCTCGATCCGGTAGGCATCGCCACCCGCGATCTTCGTGAATGTCTGCTGGCGCAGGTTGAGGCCCAGCGCCGCGAATTCGAGCTGGTCTATCGCCGCCAGAACCGTCAGTCCGCACCTGCAAAGAACGGCGAGCATGCGAGCCATGCTCCCCAGGACACAGCTCCCGCGGCGAACGGACACGATGCGGTCGCTCCAGACGATGCCGACCTCCACGCTGTTGCCGACGAAGAGGTTGCCCATCCGATCGTCAACGGCATCGCCCATCCCCCGCACCCCGTTGACAGCCGTTTCGAGATCTTCGACATCGCCGCCTGCATCATCGACAAGCATCTTTCACTTCTGCAGAAGCGCGATCCGCGCGAGCTCTCCCGTGCCATCGGCCGGTCTTCTGAATTAGCCCAGCAGGCGATCGAATTCATCCGCACCCTCGACCCGCGCCCCGGCCAGCGATACAACCGATCCGACGCCAGATTGATCGAACCAGATGTGGCCTTCGTAAAACGTGGCGACGAATACGTGGTGGTCATGAACGACGAAGACCTGCCCACCCTGCGCCTCAATCAGGGCTACCGGCGCATGCTCACCCAGCAGGGCGCGGAAAAAGAAGTAAAAGACTACGTAAAGGAGCGCTACCGCTCTGCGCTGCAGCTTATGCGCAACATCGAGCAGCGCAAGAACACCATCCTGCGAACCTGCGAAGTCATCGTCCGCCGTCAGGGCGACTTCCTCGAAAAAGGAGTCGATGCCCTTCGCCCCATGATGATCAAGGAGGTCGCCGAGGAAATCGGCGTGCACCCGTCCACCGTCAGCCGCGCGGTAGCGAACAAGTACGTGCACACCGCACAGGGCGTTTATGAGCTGCGCTTCTTCTTCTCCGAAGGCGTCAACGGACCCGAAGGCGCAGGCACGCCGCTCATGCTACTCAAACGTAAGGTGAAAAAGCTCATCGAAGACGAAGATCCCGGCAAGCCGCTCACCGACGACCACATTGCCGCCACCCTGCAGGCGCAGGGCATCAACGTAACCCGCCGTACGGTAGCCAAATATCGTGAAGACATGCGAATCCCCAGCACCCACCAGCGCCGCATTCGCGGATGAGGTAGAATCGCCATTCTCAGTGGGAATTTCTGAACCAGAAGGGAGCTTTCACCATGCAGGTTGAGTACACCGGCAGGCAGGTGACCGTTACCCCGGCACTCCGCGCTCTGGCGGAGGAGGGCATTGAGCGAATCGGAAAGATTCTCGGCAGGACAACCGGCGCACACGTCATTCTGAGCGCGGAAAAATACCGTAAGACAGCCGAAGTCAGCATCAAGACCCGCCGCGCCGACATCCTCGGCATCTCCGAATCCACCAACATGGAGACCGCCCTGCGCGGCGCACTCGACAAAGCCGAAACCCAGGCCGTCCGTTGCAGGAAAAAACTGCAGGCCAAAAAGCGCCAGCCCAAAGAGGAAAAGCTCGTCGTCGAGTCGCAGCTCGAGCGTCCTCGCCGCGCCTCAGCCAAGGCGCCTGTCGCCGAAAAGCCCGCAGCCGCTCCTGCATCCAAAGCCAACGGCAACGGACGCAGCCGCCCCATGATCCCGGTAACCGTCCACAGTTTCCCGGCGCGTACGCCCATTCCCGAGCCCCATGTCGTCCGCTCGACTGACTCTGTCGCCCTTCGCCCCATGACCCTCGAAGAGGCCGTCAAGGAAGCCGAATTCCGTGACCGCGAGGTCTTTGTCTTCCGCGACAAGAGCGGAAGCGTGAAGGTCCTTCACCGCAAGCGCGACGGCAAAATGGAGCTGATCGAAGAACCTTGAAGACAGGGCACAAAGATGAGGGCCCAGGGACAGGACTCGGAGTGTAGGCTTTCCTGAGCCCTGAGCCCTGAGCCCTGAGCCCTGACTTCTTTTTCCCTACCCCCTACGCCCTACACCCTGTTCCCTGATTTACGATTGGCGCATGGCTCCGCCCAAGAAGGCTCCCCCACAGGCAGCCCCAGGAAACTCCGTCACCATAAAGCGGCCGCCGGAAAAGGCGTCCGCCGGAAAATCCGGTCCGCGCCACGGCGTCGCTCCGTCTCACGCCGACCCCCGCCATCAACTCGTCATCCTCACCGGATTATCCGGCTCCGGCAAGGCCTCCGCGCTTAAAGCCTTTGAGGACCTCGGCTACTACGCCGTCGACAATCTGCCCATCGACCTGCTCACGCCGTTTGCCGAGCTGGTCGCCCAATCGGTCGAGATCACCCGTGCCGCTCTGGTCGTCGACGTCCGCGAGGGCCAGCGCATCGAGCGCTTTCCCACCATGCTGCGCGAACTGCGCAAGCACCTCTCCACCACGGTCATTTATCTCGAAGCCTCGAAGGCTGCTCTCCTGCGCCGTTTCTCCGAAACGCGCCGCCCACATCCACTCGGCCGCGAAGCCATGGTTGCCCAGGCCATCCAGGCCGAGCGTACCCTCCTCGATCCCGTCCGCAACGTTGCCGACATCCTCATCGACACCTCCAGCTTCAACGTGCATGAGCTTCGCGCCTACATCCAGGACCAGTTCCAGCGCGAATCCGTCGGCAAAAGCATGCTTGTTTCCGCCGTCAGCTTCGGCTACAAGAACGGAGTTCCGCTCGAAGCCGACCTGGTCTTCGACGTGCGCTTTCTCCCCAATCCGCACTTCGTTCCCGCGTTCCGCCACCTCACCGGCCGCCACCCCAAAGTCATCGCCTACGTCCGCAAGTTCGCCCAGACCCAGGAATTCCTCGACCGCGTCACCGATCTGCTGCTCTTCCTCCTTCCCAATTACATCCACGAAGGCAAAAGCTATCTCACCGTCGCCTTCGGCTGCACCGGAGGCCAGCACCGCTCCGTGATGATCGCCGAAGAGGTCCGCAAGCGCCTCGCCAAAGAGGGCTACCGCGTCAAGACCGCCCACCGCGACATGCCCCGCTGAGTTCGCAAACCAGCGCCGTAGCTCTCCACTCATCCCCGAACGCATCTCGCTCTGTCGATAGCCGCGATCCCATCCATGCTTCCCGCTCCCGTGCGAAAATGTCTGATCAGTTAAAAGGGAGACGCCAATGATTTCCCGACAGGATCTTCACCGGCTGGCGAGTCTGTGGAGCGAAGACCGCAACGCCATCTCCTTGTATTTCCCCTCAACAACGCCCGCCGACGTTGCCCATCGTGAAGAGCCCATTCTCCTCAAAGAGAAAATTCACGAGAAACTGGGCACTCGCAAGCTCAAGTCGCAGGCCGAGCGCGACGACATCGCCCGCCTGCTCGAAGTTGCGGCCTCCATCAAGGGCAATCACGGACGAGCCAGAGTCGTCTATGCCTGCGGCGCGCAAGGCATCTGGGAAGAGCTCGATCTCGCCGGAAGCGTCAACCTTCTCTTCGATGCCGGCCCCAGCTTCATCCTGGCTCCGCTGGTTGAGGAGCTGGAATCGTTGCACCGTTATTGCATCGCGCTGGCCGACCGCAGTTACCTGCGTGTGTTCATGCAGGTTTCCGATCAGATCACCGGCCAGACCGATTTGCTCGACGAGGCGCGTGAACCCATCCGCACCACCGGCGCACGCATGTCCAGTCAGGAAGAGCGCCACAAGGAGAAGCCTGCTCAAACGCGTTTCAAGGCACTGGCCGAGCACCTTCTGGCCTCCTACGAGCGAGGTGAGTTCGATGCCTTGCTCATAGGCTGCCGCAGCGAGCTCCGTTCCGAAATCGAGTCCCAGCTCACCAACGTCCTTCGCCGCGTGCTAATCGGACACTTCCACATCGATCCCGCCATGGCAACCGCCGACGAGGTCCGCGCAAAATCGCTGGCCGTGATCGCCCGGCAGTCCGCGGGCGAAGAAGACATCCTCGTGGATCAGGCTGTCGGCGAAGCCCGCCGGGGAGGACTCGGGGTGGTGGGCCTTCCCGCTGTGCTCGATGCCATGGACAAGGGAGAAGTCCGCACCCTGCTGCTCTCGCAAAAGCGCCTGACCTCATCCGCAGGCTCTGCAGGCGCGTCGATCTGCACAGTTTGTTCTCACGTCCAGTTACGCACAGCCGCTGCCTGCGAGTTGTGCGGCAACACCATGCATCACTTCGCCAGCGTCGAGGAAGCATTGCTTCGCCATCGCAGCGCGCGCGAGGTTGAGCTTCGCGTTATCCGCAGCGCAACATTGCCTGACCCCGACAACATCGCCGCGCTCCTTCGCTTCCGCGCCGAGCGCAGCAACGCCGTCGCCTGAATACGCCGTGTTTGAGGCTGTTACGAAACCTGGTTTATGCTCGGGAATGATATTTCGCGGCTGGTCGAGTGACCAGAAGTGAAATCCTGGTCATCTAGGGAACAACGGCCGCTGGGGAAACGTATGAACCGTCAACGCTGGCCCCGTGGAAAATCCGACAATGCATCCAGGCAAACGTTTTTCCCACCTTATCTCGGTCGCGCTGTTGGCCTTGTCGGGCGTGAACGCGTTTGCTCAAGAGCGGTCCGCGGATCGCGCCGAGTTTGTCATGCCGCTGCTACACCGTGAGCATGTCGCGAGCGTCTCGTTTGCAACGATCGCAAACGGGAGGACCGTGCTGGCAGAGGCGTATGGCGAGGCCGCGCCCGGCGTGTCTGCTAGCAACACGACTTTGTACAACATCGCTTCTATGTCGAAGCCGATCTCGGCGGAGGTCATTCTGCGCCTGGCATCCGCGGGCAAGCTCTCGCTCGACGAGCCAATGTGGCCGTATTGGATCGATCCCGATCTTGCCGCCGATCCGCGGGCCAAGCTGTTGACACCCCGCATGGCTCTGGACCATCAGACGGGCTTCCCCAACTGGAGACGGGAGACGGGCGGCAAGCTGGCCTTCATCCGCGACCCAGGGACCGGGTTTGGCTACTCTGGCGAGGGCTATCAGTACGTAGCCAGGTTCGCGGAGAAGAAGACGGGCCAGCCGTTCGAGAAGCTGGCCCAAACACTGGTCTTCGATCCAGCAGGCATGACGCGCACCGCTTTCACCGAGCGCCCATGGATGAACGGCCACATCGCAAAGCCGTCCGACCAGGACGGGAAGTGGATGGAGCCGCAGATTGCGACGTCATTCGTCGCCGCCGACTTGGTATATACGACACCGGCCCAGTACGCCAGCTTTGTCGAAAGCCTGATGAATGGAATCGGCGAGTCGCCGTCCATCCGCATGCTTCGCGAAAGCGTCCTGACCGACCGTAAGGCGCAGCTTTGCGTTGGAAAACTGGCAGCATCCTGTCCGGAGCAGGTGGGCCTCGGTCCGGGTTGGGAGGTCATCAAAGTCCACGGCAAGACCTTCCTTATGCACACTGGTATGGATCCAGGCGTATTTACGTTGGGCTACTTCGATCCGAGCGCCCGTTCGGGCGTCATCATTTTCACCAACAGCTCCAACGGTCCGCACATCATCCTCCCTCTTCTCAAGCTGCTCAACGCCGATCCCGACTTCATTGCCTACCTGGCAGCACAAGTGTAAGAGGCGAGACCGTCAAAGGGGCTTCAGGGATAGCACCATGAAGCAGAGAGAGTCACAGCGAGGAAGACACGCTTCATCTCGATTGCTGTTCTTGTTCATCTGCTTCGTTGCCGCAACTGTCGCAGCTGTAGGTCAGCAACTCGATGCTCCTGTACAGGCGCGTGTGCTGATGCCACCTGCACCCACGAAGGGTAGCGACGGAAAGATGCACGTCGAGTATGAGGTGTATGTGACCAGTTCCGATACGGGCAATGGACCGCTCCGACTAACGAAACTTCGGGTCTTCGCGCAAGGTGCGGAAGCTCCTCTGGCTTCCTACGAAGGCAAGGAACTGTGTGCGTTGGCGAGGCCCAGGTGTCCGGAAGGCGCGGATGGAGTTCCGCTTGCCGCGGGGGAGCGCGCCGTGTTCTTGATGTGGTTGACGCTGCCGCAGGGTCAGGCTGCGGTCACCGCGCTGTGGCACAGCATCGGCTTCGATGATGCGAAAGGGAGACGCCGCACCCAGCGATGCGCGGAGGTGATCGTCGATAAACAGCCCGCGATCGTCATCGGGCCGCCATTCCGCGGCGATCGCTTGTGGCTGGTCACCGAGGGACCGGGAAATGCCGGTTCCCACCACTGGGGTGCCCTGTTGGATTGGAACGGGCGCGTCACCATCCCGCAGCGCTTTGCTATCGACTTCGTTGGGCTGAACGCAGCCGGCCATGCACTGCCAGTGGTGCGAGATGCACCGCAGGCGTCCCAGAACAGCACATGGTTCGGTTATGACGCCGACGTGCTCGCTGTCGCAGACGGAGTGGTCAGCGACGCTCGTGATGGCGAGCCCGACGGTCAGCCGTTTGCTCAGCACGTGGAGTCAGGCGACCTGTCACCACGCGGACTCTACGGAAACTTCGTCATCCTGAACATTGCGCCCGGCGTCTATGCTCACTATGCCCATCTGCGTCCTGGCAGCGTTCGAGCACATGCGGGCGACCATGTCCATCGTGGCGATGTCATCGCACATGTGGGCGACAGCGGCAACTCATCTGTACCGCATCTGCACTTCCATATCAGCGACAAACCCGTGTATGTAGGCTCTGAAGGACTGCCGTTCCGCTTCGCGCAGTTCACGCTTGAAGGTAAGGCGGGACCAGAAGTGGTGCTCTCACCTTCATCCGCATGGAATCCGCAGCGCTCTGCACAACATGACGCAATGCCTCTTGATAGCGACGTGATTGGCTTTCCATGAAGCAGAAGGTTCTTTCTCATCGTATGGCTTATATTCAAGCAACAAGCCGGAGAACCTCAAGTGAGCTTTCGATACCTTGTGCTGGCCATCTTCGCCGCAGTCATCGTTCTGATACTCGTCCGGCGGCGCAACCGCCGTTAGCCTCCTACCCACCTGAATCCCTCGCCGCGTCCTCCGAATCTACTTCTTGAAACCATTCATCGGAGGCAACCATGGATCTCGGTCTTAAAGGGAAACGCGCACTCGTCACCGGCTCAACCGCAGGCATCGGATTCGCCATAGCCCGCCTCCTCGCCCGCGAAGGCGCCCACGTCTACGTCAACGGACGCACCGAGGCCCGCGTCAACAAGGCCATCGCCGAAATTGGATCCCACATCGAAGGCAAAGTAGACGGCATCGCCGCCGACCTCAGCACCGAGGAAGGCGCCGGCAAGCTCTTCTCTCACATCGATCGCCTCGACATTCTCGTCAACAATCTCGGCATCTTCGAAGCCAGGCCCTTTCTCGAAATCCCCGACGCCGACTGGCGGCGCTTCTTCGAGGTCAACGTCCTCTCCGGAGTGCGCGTAACCCGCCAATATCTGCCGCACATGCTCAAGAAGAAGTGGGGCCGCGTTCTGTTCATCTCGAGCGAGTCCGCCCTCCAGACTCCCGCCGAGATGGTCCACTACGGCATGACCAAGACCGCGCAGCTCGCCGTCGCCCGCGGCATCGCCGAGTCCTTCCCGGCCAGCGGCGTCACCGTAAACTCGGTCCTCGTCGGACCCACCGAAAGCGAAGGCGTAGGCGCCTTTGTCGAGGGTCTCGCCGCGCAGCAGGGCAAAACGAAAGAGGAGGTCGCGCGCGACTTCTTCGAGCATGCCCGCCCCAGCAGCCTGATCAAGCGCTTCGAAACCGCGGATGAGGTCGCCGCCATGGTCGTCTATCTCTGCGGCGAACCGGCCTCCGCAACCACCGGTTCCGCGATTCATGTTGACGGCGGTGTCATCCGCGCCATCGCCTGAGTCCGGCCTTAATCTGCGCCTTTCGGTCGGTCAACGGCAGTTCCCCGTCTGGACCAGCCGAAGAAGATTTTCTCTGTTACGCTGCCGGTGTTACCCTCATCTGCAACACAGTCATTGTTACCTTCGTCCTGCAGCGGCCCATCCTTCATGCTCCGCTCATTCTGCAGGCCGAAGCAAAAGGAGGAACGGAATGTCCCAGAGCGTAAGGTTGCGCGGCGCATTGTTCGCCGCGATCCTCACTATCGCTTCGATATTTGCATTGAATGCCGTCGCACAGGATGACGTGGTCCACATCATGTCCGGCGTGATCAAGCACGTTGATAAAGATACAAAGACCGTCGTTATCAAGACCGCCGACGGTACCGAGCACACCGTCAAGTACACCGACAAGACCGTTGTCGAAGGCACGAAAGACGCCGGCAAGGGAATCGCGAAGGGTTCAACTGAGGCCTATCTCGGCGCCAAGACCGGGTCCAAGGTAACAGTCAAATACGTCGGCAAGGGCGCGGACAAGACCGCCGTCGGAGTCAAAGACGCCGTAGATTAAGCACCTTAACGCCCGTCCGGACGCGGCTTTTTGCTCCGGATGGGCAGCTCGACCGTGCCTCAAACGGTAAAATGGACAGATGGCCGTGCAGTTCCGTCAATTTCCGCGACCACAACTGAAGGGTATGCAATGAAGCGTGGGTGGCGCCTGCTGCATTACGCAAGCCGCTACTGGCTGCAGGTCATCTCCGCTGTCCTCCTCGCTGCTGCTGTCGGCCTTCTCGACGCCTTCCGTGTCCTCCTCGTTGGCCCCATCTTCGACAACGTGCTGCATCCCGGCGCCGACACCCACAAGGGCGGCATCACGCTGCTTTCCGCATTAGGCGCGCAGTTCCATATCGATCTCCAGCGCTTCGTCCCCTCGCACTTCCACAACGACTGGACGGTGGTCGCCTTCGCCTTCGTCGCCTCCACCGCACTCAAGGGCGTCTGCGACTACGCCGGAACCTATCTCGCCAATTACGCCGGCTTCGGCATGATCACCGACCTGCGTGACGACCTCTACGAGGCCATCCTCCGCCGCTCCATCTCGTTCTTTCAGCGCCACGCCACCGGAACTCTCCTCTCGGCACTCATCAACGACATCGAGCGCGTCCAGTACGCCATCTCTTCCGTGCTCTCCGACTTCCTGCAGCAGGCCTTTACCCTGCTCTTCACAACCGCCGTCGTCATCTTCCTCGGCGGAAAGCTCGCCTGGGTGCTGCTGATCTTCATTCCCATCGTCATCGGGTCCGTCCGCAAAATCGGCCGCGGCGTCCGCCAGACCACCCGCAAAGGCCAGGACAAGCTCGCAGAAATCCAGAACATCCTCCACGAAACCATCACCGGCAACCGCATCGTCAAAGCTTTCAACATGGAGTTCTGGGAGCTTCTCCGCTTCCGCCAGGCAGCGCGTCGCCTATTCCGCGCCAACCTCAGCTCCGTGCGCGCCCAGGCCATCAGTTCGCCCCTCATGGATTTCATCGGAGCCGTGGCCATCGCCCTGCTCCTGCTCTTCGGACGCAACGCCATCAACAGCCGCGTCATGACCACCGGCACCTTCTTCGCCTTCATCGTCGCGCTCTTCAAGCTCTACGATCCCGTCCGCCGCTCCGCCGTCTACTACAACAGCTTCCAGCAGGCTCTCGGAGCCTCACAGGCCATCTTCGAGTTCATGGAAGACCAGGACGAAGTCGTCGAGCGCAAGCACGCCTTCAATCTCAAAGGCTTCCGCGATTCCATCAGCCTTGAAGAAGTCTGCTTCGCCTACAGCACCGAAGAAGGCGAAAAGGAAGTCCTGCACAACATCAACCTCGACATCCGTCACGGCGAAGTCATCGCCCTTGTAGGCCCCAGCGGGGCAGGGAAGTCCACTCTCGTCAATCTCATCCCGCGCTTCTTCGACGTCACCTCCGGCCGCGTCGCCATCGACGGACACGACCTGCGCGATGTCAGCCTGAGATCCCTCCGCGACCAAATCGGCAAAGTCACCCAGGAGACCATCCTCTTCAACGACACCGTCCGCAACAACATCGCCTACGGCCAGCCCGATGTGCCGCTCTCACGCGTCGTCGAAGCCGCCAAAGCCGCACTCGCCCATGACTTCATCCTGCACATGCCCGACGGCTACGACACCATCATCGGAGAAAAAGGTTTCCGCCTCTCCGGAGGCGAGCGCCAGCGCCTCGCCATCGCCCGCGCCATCCTCAAAGACGCGCCCGTCCTCATCCTCGACGAAGCCACCTCCGCTCTCGACACCGAGAGCGAATCGCTCGTCCAGACCGCGCTCAGCAACCTCATGACCGGCCGCACCGTCGTTGTCATCGCGCACCGTCTTTCTACCGTTCGCCGCGCCACCCGCATCGCCGTGCTCGAGCAGGGACGCATCACCGCCATCGGCACTCACGACGAGCTGCTGCACATCTCCCCCACCTATCAGAAGCTCTATCGCCTCCAATTCATCGACGTCGCCGACATAGACTCCTTCGAACCGGCTCTGCTCGGAAAGGCGGATGCGTGACCGCCCCTGCCGCCCCGGTTTCCTCCCCAATTCGCTCCATGACCGGATTCGCCCGCGTCTCCGGCCGCGTCTCGGAATCCACGGGCTTTACCCTCGGCCTCAAAAGCGTCAATCATCGCTTCCTCGACCTGCACATGCGCCTCCCCTCCGGAACCGAAGCCCTCGAAATGCAGATCCGCCGCGAGCTCAAGCAGAGACTGGTCCGCGGACACATCGAGGTCACGCTCAACATCGACCGTGGCCAGCGTGCCGAAGCATCCTACGACGCCGCTCTCGTCGAGACTTATCTCACTGCCTTTCGCACCGCCTCCGCACAGCACGGTCTGCTCGGAGAACCCGACCTGAACGCCATCCTGCGCCTGCCCGGCATCTTCAACGGCGACAACCGCAGCTCCGACCGAGGCTCGGAAGAAGAATCCCGCGCCCTCGAAGCCGCAGTGCTCAATGTTCTGCCCGAAGCCATCGAATCGCTCAACACCATGCGCGAGCAGGAAGGCTCCGCACTCGCCTCCGAGCTCAACGCCGGCCTCGACCGCCTGCAGAAGCTCGTCAACGAAGCCGCGGGACTCCGCGAAGACGTCCGCCAGGCTTACTTCGAACGCATCAGCCAGCGCATCTCCGAGATGCTGGCCGGATCATTTGACCGCGACCGCGTCCTGCAGGAAGCTGCTCAGCTCGCCGAGCGCAGCGATGTCGACGAAGAGATCACCCGTCTGCGCACCCATATCGAACACTTCCGCTCGCTCATTGAAGCCGGCGGCGAAATCGGCAAGAAACTCGACTTCCTGCTGCAGGAAATGAATCGCGAAGCCAATACGCTGCTTTCGAAAACGGGAGGCGTTGCCGGAAACGGGCCACGCATCACCGAACTGGGGTTGGGAATGAAATCGGAAATCGAAAAAGCACGCGAACAGGTTCAAAATCTCGAGTAGGGACACGATCAGGTAAAGGAGAATACCAACACTTTGGCAGGCATCTTGTTCCTTATTTCGGCTCCCTCCGGCTCCGGCAAATCCACGCTCGTTAACCAGCTCCGTTCGTTAGTCGAAAACCTCGAGTTCTCCGTCTCCTACACCACGCGTCCGCCGCGCGGTTCTGAAGAGGAGGCCCGTGAGTACCACTTCATCAGTCGCGAAGAATTTCAGCGCATGATCGATGCCGACGAGTTTCTCGAGTATGCCGACGTCTTCGGCAATTATTACGGCACCGCGCGCAGTTCGCTCACTCACGCATTCGACAAAGGCAAGGACGTGCTGCTGGACATCGACGTTCAGGGCGCGGCACAGGTTCGCCGCAAGCTGCCCGATGCCGTCACCATCTTCCTCATGCCTCCGTCGCCCGAGATTCTCGCCTATCGTTTAAAAAATCGCAGCCGCGCCGAAGGCACTGTAATAGAAGACATTATCAATCGCCGCCTGGCCAGGGCCCGGGACGAGATTGAGAATTACCGCGAATATGACTATATTCTCGTCAACGATATTCTCGACCGCGCGGTCGAGGAAATGGCAGCCATCGTCGCCGCCGAAAGAATGCACCGCAACCACGGTTCGCAGACGTCCGACGATGAAGAGCTGATCGCAAAGGCGGAAAAATGCCGCCAGCGAAATTCTGAGGCACGCATCAAACCCGTGCTCCAGGCTTTCGGAGTCGTCAACGCCGAGGCTGCTCCTGTGTGAGCCTGCCAAGGCAACTTTGGGAGAGACGCTATGAGTGTCGAGCAAGGGTTCGATAGCAATTTTCGCTACGTAATGGTCGCCGCACGACGCGCACGCCAGCTCCAGGCCGGTTCTCAACCCCTGGTAGATTCCCGTTCCCGCAAGGCCTGCAAAGTCGCCCAGGATGAAATCGCAGCCGGTAAGGTCGGCTACATCCGGGCAGACACCCCAGTCCTCAAGCCCGAAATCACCGCCCCCGACATCCCCAAATTCGCCAGCCTCTAAACCGATCCAATTATCAGATTGGTGCCCCACGTCCGGATTCTCGGACGTGGGATGCCATTGGTCGGATTCTTGCCTCGGGATACGACTGCCAAACCACGCACAATCTTGGGTGCCCCACTCTTTCGCGCAGTTTGCGAAAGGGTGGGAGGCTCCATTCCCTGAGCTCCATTCCCTGAACCCTGTGCCCTAAGCCGCCCTGAACCCTGAACCCTGTGCCCTGAGCCCTGACCCCTTGCGCTCTGCCGTAATATCTAGACATGAAGGTCACAGTCGGCGTCTCCGGCGGAATCGCCGCCTACAAGTCAGCAGAGTTAGTCCGCACGCTCCAGCAGCATGCGCTCGATGTCCATGTAGTTATGACCGAGGCAGCCCGGCAGTTCGTCCAGCCGCTCACCTTCGCCTCGCTCACCGGACACAAGGTCATCACCAGCCTGTGGACCCCGCCCGAATCCCCCGACAGCAGCCTCGACTCCGCCATCGAGCACATCGAATCCGCGCAGACCACCGATCTGCTCGTTGTAGCCCCCGCCACCGCCAACATCCTCGCGAAATTCGCGCACGGCATCGCCGACGACTTCCTGACCACCCTCTATCTCGCCACCGCCGCACCGGTCATCGTCGCGCCCGCCATGAATGTCAATATGTGGCAGCACCCGGCCACGCAGGCCAATCTCGAAATCCTCGCCGCGCGCAACGTTCAGATTGTTCCACCCGACAGCGGATATCTCGCCTGCGGTATGACCGGCAGCGGCCGCCTCGCCGACACCCCCGCCATTGTCGAAGCCGTCCTCGGAGCCCTGCACCATCGCAACGACCTCGCGGGTGAGACCGTGCTCGTCACCGCGGGAGGCACTCGCGAAGCCCTCGATCCCGTCCGCTTCCTCGGGAACCGCTCCAGCGGCAAGATGGGATACGCCCTCGCCGAAGCCGCCGAGCGCCGCGGAGCCCGCGTCATCCTCGTCACCGCACCCACTGCGCTGCGCCCGCCGGCCAACGTAGAGGTCGTCCCCGTCACCACCACCGAAGAGATGCGCGCCGCAGTCCTCGGCCGCATGGACCAGGCCAGCATCGTCATCAAGGCCGCAGCCGTCGCCGACTACCGCCCCCTCAAGCAGGCCGAGCAGAAGTTGAAGCGTTCCGGCCCGCTCACCATCGACCTGGAGCCTACAGAAGACATCCTCGCCGAAGCCGTGGCCCGCCGCCACGCCGGCCAGCTCATCATCGGCTTCGCCGCTGAAACCCAGGATCCCGTCGCCCACGCCCGCGCCAAGCTGCTGCGCAAGGGAGCCGACGCCATCGTCCTCAACGACGTCTCACGCGAAGGCATCGGCTTCGACTCCGACCGCAACGCCGTCACCTTCCTCACGCGATCCACCGCTCTCGAACTCCCCGAAATGGCCAAGCGCGACCTTGCCGACCGCATCCTCGAAGAAATCCTCGCACTCCGCCGCCCGCAAAAGGTCGTCACCGAAAGCAGTATCGTCATCGAGTAGATCAGAATCGAAATGACCCGACTCACTCCCGAACTCGCGCATGCCGTCCACGCACGCATCCTGTATTACCGTGACCTCGGCATCCACGACTTCTACCGCCGCGCCGAGCCCGCATCCGAACTCACCATCGGCGAATTAGAAACCGTGTCAGTTACAACCTCGAAACCGGGTGCCCCATCCTTCGCGGAGCGAAGGGTGGGAAGCAACATCCCTGAATTGGGAAGCAGCAGCCAGCAAACTGCACCAACCTCAACAAATCCTGAACCGGAGCCAGCTATCCCCGTCCGCAAAGCCACGCCCCCGCCGTCTCTGCCTGTCATCTCGACTGAAAGCATTGCCTCCGCCGACCGCCCCGCCGCCCTCCAGGCCATTCGCGCCGACATAGGAGACTGCACCCGCTGCCCGCTCGCCTTTCAGGGCCGCCACACCATCGTCTTCGGAGACGGAAGCCCCGACGCCCGCCTCATGTTCATCGGCGAGGGCCCGGGGGCCGACGAAGACGCCCAAGGCCTGCCCTTCGTGGGCCGCGCCGGCCAGCTCCTCAACAACATGATCGCCGCCATGGGCCTCCAGCGCTCCGACGTCTACATCGCCAACATCGTCAAGTGCCGCCCGCCGCAGAACCGCGTCCCCGAGCCTGAGGAAGCCAACACCTGCACGCAATTCCTCTTCCGCCAGATCGACGTCATCCGCCCGCAGGTCATCGTCGCCCTCGGAGCCACGGCCGCGACCTACCTGCTCGGTGGAAAATCCCCGCTCGCCCGCCTCCGCGGACGCCTCCACGAAGCCCGCGGCGCAAAGCTCATCGTGACCTACCACCCCGCCTACCTCCTCCGCGACCCCACCCAGAAGAAGGAAGCCTGGAAAGATCTTCAGCTCGCCATGGCCGAGCTCGGCCTTAAAGCCAGGGGGTAGGGAATAGGGTGTAGGGCGTAGCTCTCAAGGCGGGTGCCCCACGTCCGGATTCTCGGACGTGGGAGTTGAACCAAGCATTATCGGCGTCCAAGCTATTGGCTATTGGCTATTGGCTATTGGCTATTGGCTATTGGCTAATCCCTAACCCCTACACCCTGTACCCTGTCTTTAGTGCCCACCTTTTGCGACGTAGCCCTGCCCGTCCCGCTCGACCGCGCCTTCACCTACGCGCTCGGTGCTGCGGCTCCGTCCATCGGAGCCCGCGTCCTCGTCCCCTTCCGCAACGAGAAAATGGCCGGCGTCGTCCTCCGCCTGCACGACGATCCGCCGCCCGTCGAAGCGCGACCCATCCTCAACATCCTCGATGAAGAATCGATCCTCTCGCCCCAACTCCTCGACCTCGCACAGTGGATCGCCCAGTACTACCTCGCGCCCATCGGAGAAGTCCTCCGCGCCATGCTCCCGCTCATGAGCGAGGTGCGAAAGCAGGTCCTCTACCGCATCACCGACCTCGGCCGCGAGACTTTGTTCCAAGGCGCGGAGCAGGGAAGTTCCCGCCGCTCGCGCCTCTCACCCGAAGAGCAGGACACCGAATACAAAGTCCTGAACTACCTCGAAAACGGAGATGCCACCCGCGCCCCGACCCTCCGCTCCGCCACCGGAGCCGACCGCCATCTCCTCACCGGCATGCTGCGCAAAAAGTGGATTACCCGCGAAACCGCCGCCGCCCCGCGTGACGCCCGCCGAACTGTCCGCTATGCCGTGCTCGTCCCAGACACCCGCCTGCCCAAACTCAACGACAACCAGCAGGCCATCCTCGCCGAGCTCGCCGGAGCGGCCAACGAGCTCCCCGTCGCCGAACTCCGCCGTCTCGCCGTTCCCGCGTCCACGCTTGCCACGCTGGTCAAGCGCAACCTCGTCCGCATCGAAGACCGCCCCGCCGACTTCCACCTCACCCATCTTTCCCGGCTGCCTCGCCCCGAGTACACCCTCAACGACGCCCAACAGGCCGCCCTCGCCACCATCACTGCCGCGGTCGAATCCGGCGAGTTTCGCCCTCATCTTCTTCACGGCATCACCGGCTCCGGCAAGACCGCCGTCTATCTCGCCGCCATGCGCCGCGCTCTCGACCAGGGAAAATCCTCCATTCTCCTCGTCCCCGAAATCGGCCTCACCCCCGCCATGGCCGCACAGCTCCATCACGCCTTCGCCTCCGATGTCGCCCTGCTCCATTCCGCGCTCACCCCCGAGGAGCGCTCCGAGCAATGGCATCGTATTCGAAAAGGCGAAGCCCGCATCGTTGTCGGCACCCGCTCGGCCGTCTTCGCGCCCGTCGAAAACCTCGGCTTAATCATCGTCGACGAAGAGCACGACTCCAGCTACAAGCAGGAATCAAACCCTCGCTACCACGCCCGCGACACCGCCGTCATGCGCGCCAAGCTCGCCTCGGCCACCATCGTCCTCGGCTCAGCCACGCCGTCACTCGAGTCCTGGCACAATGCTCGCCAGGGCAAGTACGCGAGCATCGAGATGCACCAGCGCGTAATGAATCGCCCGCTGCCTCTGGTCGACCTGATCGACATGCGCCGCGAGTTCCAGGAGACCGGCGCCGAGCACCTCTTCTCCCGCGCCCTCATCGACGAAACTCAGGCCACCCTCGACCGCGGCGAGCAGGCCATCATCCTCCTCAATCGCCGCGGATACTCCTTCGTCGTCATGTGCCGCGCCTGCGGCGAAAAGCTCGAGTGCGAGAACTGCTCCATCTCCCTCACCTATCACAAGCCCGTCACCCCCGGTGCCGACATCGCCCCCGTAGGCCAGCGCCTTGAATGTCACTATTGCGGTTACAAAAGAACCGTGCCCCAGCGCTGCCCCAAATGCGACAGCGAGCACCTCTACTTCCTCGGAGCCGGCTCGCAGCAAGGAGAAGAACGCCTGCAGGAAATCTTTCCCTCCGCGCGCATCGGCCGCATGGACCGCGACACTGTGAGAGGGCGGAATGATATGGAGCGCCTCCTCATGCGCCTGCATTCCGGAGAAATCAATCTCCTCGTCGGCACACAGATGATCGCCAAAGGACACGACATCCACGGCGTCACCCTCGTCGGCGTCGTCGGCGCCGACTACGCCCTCGGCCTGCCCGACTTCCGCGCCGCCGAGCGCGTCTTCCAGCTCCTCACCCAGGTCTCAGGACGCGCCGGCCGCGGCACCCTCCCCGGCAAAGTCATCGTGCAGACCTATCACCCCGATCACTACGCCATCCAGTGCGCCGCGCAGCACGACTTCCACGCCTTCGTCGAGCGCGAGCTCAAGTACCGCCGCTGGATGCACTACCCGCCCTACGCCGCCCTCGCCAACCTCATCATCCAGAGTCCGCACCTCGAAGAAGCCGCCGGATGGTCCGCCGCCCTCGGCCGCTGCTTCCAGTCCACGCAGCTCGACGGAGTCCGCGTCCTCGGCCCCGCGACCGCGCCCATCGCGCGCATCAAGCGCATCTACCGCTTCCATCTCGTGCTCAAAGCCGAAAAGCGCCAGTCCCTCGCCCGCACCCTGCGCCTCGCGCTCGCCCACGCCGACGCCGTCCAGATTCCCCGCCGCAACCTCATCGTCGATGTCGACGCCGTCAGCCTGATGTAAGCATCACGGAACACCAGCACGCTTTGTCTGCGTATAGATGAGAATGCGCCGACGCCTCGCATACCTGATCGTCTGCCTCATTGCGTGGTCGCCAGCAATACGCGGACAGGCACCACCGCCCGACACCGCCATCATCACCGCCCTCGAAAGCCACGAATACGATCTCGCCAGCAATGGCCGCGACTTCCTGCTCGCCGAAGCGAAGAACAACGACTTCTTCCTCCTCGGCGAACTCCACGGCGAAAACGAAATTCCCGACCTCCTTCACGTCCTCTGGCCGCAAATGTGGCGCGACGGATACCGCCAGGTCGCCGCCGAAATCAGCCCCTGGACCGCAAGCCAGCTCGAAACCGCACCAGTCACCGGCCCACCTATTCAGGGCCTCTGGACCAAGCAACAGGCCGCCAACATTCGCGCCTTCGCATCACCCGGCACAACCGTCCTCTGGGGATGCGACATGGAAGAAATTCACCCCGAGTACCTCATCCGCGACCTCGCCGCTCTGAATCCGAAAAATCCCCAACTCAAACAGATGGTCTCCCTCACCAGCAACGGATACAGCCGCAAGCAGGCCGCAGATCTTCTGGCCTTGATGCAAAGCAGCCCTGCCAAACACGACGCCGTCGTCAACGGCATCTCACTTCGCCAGAATCTCCTCGCCACCCTTGAGATCGAAAAGAATCGCGCCAGCTCCGACTCAAAGATGACCGCTCAGAACCAGCGTGAGCTACTCATGAAGACGCAGTTTCTCGAACACTTCCGCAGCTCCAACTCAGAGCCCACATCCAAAGTCCTGCTCCGCTTCGGACGCAACCATCTCCACCGCGGCTACGATGCACGCGGCATCTCCACGCTCGGCAACTTCATCGCCGAATTCGCCATCAGCCGCGGCCAGAAAGCCTTCAACGTCGGCGCATTCGGAGCCGGCGGCCAGGCAACCCTGATGGGCCAAACCTGGAACGCCGACGAGCGCCCTGACGAACCAGCTTTCGCTCTGCTCGCTGCCCACGCAAAGTATCCGGCCACCATCTTCGATCTCCGCCCGCTTCGCCCCCTGCTCCACGCCATTCCTGCAGATAAGCGCACTGCCGTCCAGACCAACCTGGTCTACTGGGCCGACTCCTACGATGCCCTCATCTGCTACAAAAACGTAACGCCGCTGAAGGACTGAAAACAGCCGGAACGCCACTCACTTCCGTCTCCGCGAAAACTTCAACCCCGACCACTCCGCATTTACCGAGCAGACCTTGTAATCGACAAATCCCTGCGCCAGCCCAAGCTCGCGCACATCATTTTCGTTGAAGGTCGTCTTCGCTCTCTTTGTCTGTTTGGGATAGATGGTCCAGAACGACGCCGCCTCCGACAGGCGCCCGGCCGCATGCTCGAAGACGTCCGCGAGCTCGCGCTCCGATCGCACGATATACAACCCAAGCCGGGTCTCCGTCCCGAACCGCTTCACCAGCGCCGCGCCCGCTGGCAACTCGCCGAGCAGTTCTTCGAATCCCTCGAACCCGCCCAGCACCGCCACCTGCATTCCGGTCTTGATACCGAACTTCTGCAGCAGTGGCGTTGCCGCAGAGCGATCCGCATGCGACCGCGCCTTCACCGGATTCGCTACCGGATGCGCAATCGCCGCACTCACCGCATCGCCAATCTCCTCCCATGGCGTGAACACCGCATCAGGAAGCTCCCTGCGAATGCGCTCCGCCTTATCCGCAGCGCCACCTGCAAACACCAGCGGCAGATGCCGTGTGCTCTTGCTGTCGCGAAGCATCGTTCCCACTTCGCGTCCATGCGAAGGCAGCCGGTCGAGGTCCAGCACCACCGCATCGGGGGCCAGATCGCGAAAGTGCCCGACCACCCCGCCGCATTCCCGTAGCGGACGCGCTTCCACCTTGAACCCGAGGGCCTTCAGCTGCCGCGCACGCACCCGCGCAGTATCGTCGTTCCACGAAACCAGTCGAACAGTCGGCACGCCCTAACTTACCGCGCCAACCACAAAAACAAAAGGCATCCCGTCGGATGCCTTTTCGTAGATCATTCACAAAAGCCTTACGGTGCCCCCGAACCATACGAGCGGCTACCGGTGATATTGTTTCCGCCCTGCGTGGTCGATCCGGCATACTGATTCGTCGTGCGCACATCCACTACATTGCCCTGTGCCTGAATCGTCGCCGAAATCACATCCGTATCCGTTCGGATAATGGTGACGTACGGGCTGTTCTGCGAAGCCACATACACCTTGCCCGAAGGATAGTTATAGGTAGACACGATCGTTCGCGGATTCGTCACCCCATTAGTCAGCGGAATCGTCTTTTGCGCCGTGAAGCTGGTCAGGTTCACCACCGTCACCGTGCCATCGCCCTCGTTAGCCGTGTACGCCCGGCTTCCATCCTGCAGCACCGTTACTGCGGCGGGATTCAGTCCCACCGGCACCGTCGCCAGCACCTTCCCAAAGGTCGGGCTGTCGTTGCCGTAAACATCCAGGCTCACGTCAATCACGCTGACCGTGCTGTTGTCATAGTTCGAGACCACCATGATGTTCCCCGGCGTATACAGTTCGGCATAGACCGGGCCGGCATTGCACGGAGTCGTGCCGCCGCACAGGTTGATCGTGCCGGTCGCATTCAGCGCCGTGTCCAGCGTATTCAGCTGGCTGTTGATCACCGTAATCGTGCCGCTGCCTCGGTTCAAAATGAATGCGCGCTTGCCGTCTACCGAACTCACGCCATACACCGGGCACACACCCAGCGGCAGCCGCGCGGAGATCGTATCGTTCGCAACCTCGATCGCATCCGCTTCGCCGGTAATGCTCACCGCCGAGGGAGTCGCACACTCCCCCCACGCAAAGGTCGGAGTGTTGATATTGCCCTGGCTGATCGAGTACACACGCTGCGACGCTGCAACGCCCGTCGCGTTGATCACGCTTGGCGCCACCGGTACCTCCTGCTTCAGCGCCGGCGGAGCGCCCGCCATCACCGCGATAGCGTCCCGTCCCTGCTCAATCACATATTGGCTGGTGCCCGCCACCAGTGAGTTGATCGGTACCGCCCCTGTCAGCAGGGTGCTGCTGCCCACCTTGTTCGTCTGCAGCGATATGCTGATCGGCACCGCGCTGATCGTGCCGTCGCAGTTCTCGCTGTAGGCAGTCGAGCCAGTGCTGTCCACGGTAAAGCCAAGAGGACCATTGCCCACGTTCGCCAGCGCCATAATGCTGTCGCCGGAGAAGTCCAGGATCGTCACCACACCCGGATTGGTGTAACTCTGGAACACCCCACCCGCTCCACCCGCCAGCCCGGGGCACGGCGGAGCCGTCGCCGGCAGGCTCGGGTCCGTAGGAGTCACCAGGCCAGGCTGCGAAAACACCACGGCATAGGAAGTGGGCTGTGCAGCGGGACCGGTTGGCACCACAGGGTTGATAACGGGACGATACTGGCTGCCACAACCTGCGGCCCCCAGCAAAACCAGCAGCGCGGCGGCTGCCGGCCATCTCATGCTCTGCACTCGCAAATACCTCACTCCAACATCAGGCTTAAAAAAGGATGAACAGACCATCGGGCTTAAATACCGATAAACAGATCAAAACAAAGAAACGGTAAATACTGTAGAAAGATGATTGTAAATCACCGAGCGGCTTCCATTCCGCGCTCACCGCTCAAACACTCCATTGTCCCTGCAACCATGAAAAAACGCCCCGACCAGACGCGCCTGCACTGGCAATCGCAGCTCATCCTGCTGCTTGTCATACCCGTCACCAGCGCCTTTGTTCTGGCCCAGACCGCTGAACGCTGGCCGTTCACTCCCGCTCCTTTCATTCAGGCCTTTGTCATCGGAGCTGCCTTCGCCGCTCTGGTCTGGATACTCCGCGCCGCCACTCCCGCTGCCGCGCTCACCGGCGGCCTCTTCACCATCAGCCTCTATCTGTGGATCCCAGGCTGGCGCACCATTCTCTGGCCTCTGCTCGCGCTGTTTCTGCTTACCTTCGCTGCCACACGCTTTGGCCGCCGCCGCAAAGAGGCGCTTGAGGTTGCGGAAGGGAAGCGCGGCCGCACCGCCTCTCAGGTCGTCGCCAATCTTGGAGTCGCCGCCATTGCCGGCATCCCCATCAGCGCCCATCACGTCTGGCTTGGTCTCTACCCGGGACGCGTCGCCCTCATCGCCGCAATCGCCGCTCTCGGAGAAGCCACCGCCGACACGCTTTCCTCCGAACTCGGCGAAGTCCTCGGCGGCGATCCCTACATGCTCACCACATTCCGCCGCGTGCCCGCCGGAACCGACGGAGCCATCAGCCTCAACGGCACCCTCGCCGGAGCGGCAGGCGCAGCCATCATCACCGCCATCGCCGCACTCCTATTCCGGTTCACCGCCATCGAATCGGCCATCGCCTTCACAGGGGCCATCGCCGGCCTCTTCTTCGACAGCCTCCTCGGAGCCACCCTCGAACGCCGCGGCTGGCTCAATAACGACGCCGTCAACGCCCTCTCCACCCTCGCCGCAGCATTGTTCGCGGCCTGGGTCGCCTCCGCTATAACTTCACGCCTGTAGATTCTTCAACCGCGCGCTCCACCGTTACTACTCCCTCCGGCAAACCAGCGTACGAGCGGGCGCTGCTCCACTCCCAATCCGTGGCCTTCTCGACAAGGCCCGCCTTCACCGGCTCCTGATGCATCAAGTCCAGTTGGGCCGCAATCTTTTCCGGTCCGAAGACATGCAGGTCGGAGTAGCGGCTCTCCCACACCTGCTCCGTGCTGCGCGCCGAGTTGTTATACCTTCGCTGATACCTCTGTCGCAGCATCTCGATCGAGTTCGCCGCTGTATCCACCGCCGGTTCCGCCATCAACAGGCGAAAATGATCCGGCATCACCACATACCCAACCACGCCGAACCGGAATTTCACGCGCAGCTCTTCCAGCAACCGGACAAAAACGTTGCGATGCTTCTCCAGACCCAGCTTTGGCTGCTTCAGGAAACAACCGCATGTAACCAGGTGCAGATGCCCCTTCCCATACACCGGCTCGCGACTCTTAGCCATAAGCAGCAGTGTAAGCCGCCGTCAACGACCTATTCACCCTCGCCGCCGCTTAATTATCCCGGTATGGAGCGAGCCTTTTCTGAGCCCTGAGCCCTAATCCCTACTCCCTGCTCTTCTCACCCGCCACCACGTGTAGCTCAAAATCTCATGTGCCATGCGCTGAAAGGCATCCCACTGCGAAAGCCCTTTTGCCTCCGGCCGCGGCGACGTAAACACATTCAGTCCCATCGCCGCGCACAGCGCATGCACCCGGAACAGGTGCGTCCCGTCGCTCACCACGACGATGTTGTTCAGATGATTCGCCCTCGCAATCACCGCCAGCCGTTTCGCCGACTCCTCGGTGTTGCTGCTCTCCGTCTCCGCAATAATCGCCGCATCCGGAACCCCGTGCGCCATCAGGTAGTCGTGCCCCACCGCGCCCTCCGAGTGCCGGTCCGCAGGATCGCCCCCGCCCAGCGTGATCACCAGCGGAGCGATCTTCTCCTGGTAAAGCGCCAGCGCATGATCCAGCCTTGCCCGCAGCACCGGAGAAGGCCGCCCGTCATACTCCGCCGCCCCAAACACCGCGATCGCATCCGCCGGTCGCGCCTCGTTCCTGTCAGCAAAGTAGTGGATCTGCCGGTCGACCCACACCACCCATCCCACCGCCGCCAGCACCACCGCACCGGCCACAGCCCATGCAATCCTCTGCGCAGGCCTCACGGGTCTGCCCAGCGCAATCCCCGCCGGGCGTTTGGCTGAATGCAAATTGGTGTCCGGGACGATCATGATGGCAGCAGGTCAACTTCCAGTTTCAACCGGTAACCCACAACTGGCAACCGACCCGCCGATCCCTATTCCCTGATCCCTGTTCCCTGAGCCCTGTTCCCTGTGCCTGCTGCGGAGCCCTGAGCCCTGCCTTACGAATTCAGCACCAGCGCGATCTCATGTGTCGGAATCGAGCCCTCGCGCAGTATCTGCCACGAGCCTCGTGGTCCCGAAAGGTCCACAATTGTCGTCGGCAGGCTCCGTCCCGTCGGCCCTCCATCCACAATCAGCGGAATCCGGTCGCCAATCTGCTCGCGCACACACGCCGCATACGTGCACTCGGGATACCCCTGCAAATTCGCCGACGTCGCCGTGATCGGCAGCCCGAAGGCCTCCACGACCGCCCGCGGAATCGCCGCATCCGGGACCCTTAGCGCCACGTTGCCCGTTTTCGCCGTGCTGCGCAGCGGCAGCCGCGAGCTGGCTTTCACAATCACCGTCAGCGGCCCCGGCCAGAACTTCTCCGCCAGCATATCGAGATGCGGTCCCACCTCGCGCGAAAGCTCATAAGCCTGCGACAGCCCTGAGATCAGCAACGAGAGCGGTTTGTGCTTCAGCCGGCTCTTGATGTCGTAGATATGCTCCACCGCACGCAAGTTCACCGGATCCACCGCCAGCCCATAGAACGTGTCCGTCGGTATGCCTACCACCTTGCCGTGGCGCAGGCACGACGCGACATACTGCACCCGATCCGGCTCCGGTTCATCCGGATGGATGCGCAAAATCTCTGCAAACAATGGAATCTCCACTTTGGAAACTTACTCTCAGGCGATGCTTTAACAGTCAGCGTTTAGGGTACACCGATACTATCCCCTGCGATCAGCAATCCGGAGGCCAACGCTGATCGCCGTTCGCCAAACGCTGTAAAATCCCACCCATGCCCACGGCGTCCGTTCGCGCGCGCTCACCTCGCATTGTACAAAGTCGCCAGAACGCGCGGGTCAAGGAATTACGTGCCGGATTCGCCCGCGCTTCCAGAACGGAACACGGCCACATCGCCATCGAGGGCGAACACCTGCTGCTCGAAGCCATCGCCGCTGGCCTGACCATCCCCGCCGTCTTCGTCCGGACTGGAGATGAGCATCTCCTAGAGCATCTCAGGCTCCCGGCAGACACCGAAGTCATCGCCCTCCCGACTGACATCTTCTCGAGCGCCGTTAGCACCGAATCCCCCCAGGGCATCGCCGCCCTCGTCGACCCGCCCGCTTTCACTCTCGACTATATCCTCAACGCCCGCGCCACGGCGCTCATCCTCATCGCCGCGGGCTTGCAGGACCCCGGCAACCTCGGCACCCTCATCCGCACCGCCGAAGCCTTCGCCGCCACCGGATTCATCACCCTCCCCGGCACCGTCAGCCCGTGGAACCAGAAAGCCCTCCGCGCCTCCGCCGGATCAGTCTTTCGCCTGCCCGTCATTGCTTCCACCGAAGACGAAATCTTTCCCGCGCTCGCATCTCGGGACATTGCGATACTCGCCGCCGTCGCCACCCACGCCGATCTACTAAGCCATCACGACCTCACCCGGCCCACCGTTCTCATCCTCGGCAACGAAGGCTCCGGAATCCCACCCGAAATCCTCCGCCGCGCCACCGCCCGCATCACCATCCCCACCCCCGGCCCGGTAGAATCCCTCAACGCCGCCATCGCCGGCAGTATCCTGCTCTACGAAGCCTCCCGCCAGCGGCAGACAGGCCCTCGATGAACGAAGCTCGGAAAGAATCTAGACGACTGTGCTCTGAGCCCTGTGCTCTGAGCCCTGCGCTCTGTGCCCTGAGCCCTGTTCCCTGAGCCCTGTTTATGAGCCTCTTTGACCCGACCCCCGACCTCACCACCCGAGCACCCGTCTCCGCCCCGCTCGCCGACCGCATGCGCCCCCGCAACCTCGATGAGTACGTAGGCCAGCAGCATATCCTCGCCCCCGGCAAGCCCCTCCGCATCCAGATCGAGCGCGACGACCCCGCCTCGATGATCTTCTGGGGACCTCCCGGAGTCGGCAAGACCACCCTCGCCCGCATCATCGCCAACGTCACCCGCGCCAGCTTCATCCAGTTCTCCGCCGTCCTCTCCGGCATAAAGGAGATCAAGCAGGTCATGGTTGACGCCGAAAAAGCCGCCAAATTCGGCTCCCGCACCATCCTCTTCATCGACGAGATCCACCGCTTCAACAAGGCCCAGCAGGATGCCTTCCTCCCCTACGTCGAGCACGGCACCATCCGCCTCATCGGAGCCACCACCGAGAACCCGTCCTTTGAGATCATTTCGGCGCTGCTCTCCCGCTGCCGCGTCTACACCCTCCAAGCCCTCACCGAAGACGAGATCCTCACCCTTCTCGAGCGCGCCCTCGCCGACACCGAACGCGGCCTGGGCAGCATGCACGTCTCCGCCGACGAGGAAGCGCTCCGCACCATCGCCTCCTACTCCAGCGGAGACGCCCGCTCCGCCCTCAACGCTCTCGAAGTCTCCGCCAAACTCGCCGAAGCCCGGGTAGAAAAAAGCATTACAAAAGAAACAGCCATCGAGGCCCTCCAGCAGCGCGTCCTCCTCTACGACAAGCAAGGCGAGGAGCACTTCAACCTCATCTCCGCCCTGCACAAATCCATCCGCAACTCCGACGCCGACGCCTCGCTCTACTGGCTCGCGCGCATGCTCCAGGCCGGCGAAGACCCCATGTACGTCGCCCGCCGTCTCGTCCGCATGGCCGTTGAAGACATCGGCCTCGCCTCACCCGAAGCCCTCAACCTCACCCTCTCAGCGCGCGACGCCATCCACTTCCTCGGCTCACCCGAAGGCGATCTCGCCCTCGCCGAAGCCGCCGTCTACCTCGCCCTCGCGCCCAAGTCCAACGCCCTCTACACCGCCTACGGAGAGGTCCTCTCCGACATCGAAACCACCCGCGCCGAGCCCGTCCCGCTCCACCTGCGCAACGCCCCCACCGGCCTGATGAAATCCATCGGATACGGCAAGGGCTACCAGTACGCCCACGACGAAGAAGGCCGCGTCGCCGACATGGATTGCCTCCCCGAAAGCCTCTCCGGACGCACCTGGTACCACCCCACCGCCGAAGGCCGTGAAAAACTCCTCGCCCAGCGCATGGACGAAATCCGCAAGATCCGCGAAGCCAAGCGCGAAACAGGGAAGCGTCGCTAATAGCGTCAGCCTCTCTTAACGGCACCCAGGCGCCCACTCCGACGATCAAACATCTGTGGAGTTCCAGGCCCTGCGAAACAAGTTTTCCGGCCACACACCAGGCATTCACGTGGTTCGAAAGCTATGCAGAGTATCCTTGCAGAACATTTCCCCAGAGGAGAAGCGTGATGGAATGGGAACGTTTGATTCGATTTGGGCTGCTGGGCAATTCGAATTTCGAATCATGGGCGATTTTGTTAGTGCGGATCGCGGTGGGATTGTTCTTTGCTATCTCCGGGGGCAATAAACTGTTTGTCGTTAGCCGGAACAAAGCCATGTACGAAACCTTGGTCGCGGCCAAGGTCCCGTTTCCACGACCGATGACCTACTTTGTGTCGGCAGCAGAATTAGTCGGCGGTTGCTTGCTGGTTGTCGGACTCCTGTCAAGCTTGGCTTCCTTTGCGTTGCTCGTAGATATGCTGGTCGCAATCGTGACCACTAGCCATTCTGGCGTCCCGAAAGGGCTTTCACACCTCAACTGGCTGGATGACTTCCTTTATCTTCCCGAAGTCCTGTACGCACTGTTTTTTGTGTGGCTGATCTGTTCCGGTCCAGGAAAATTCAGCTTGGATTATTTAGTTGCGTCACGATTAGTCAGATAAGCCGACCAGAGCGCAGCGAAAATGGCATAGCATATGCCATGGCATATGCTAAAATAAGCTCATGGCAAACACCCGTCACGTTCGCCTCTTCAGGAACGGCAGAAACCAGGCCGTCCGCATTCCCCGGGAATTTGAACTCCCCGGCGACGAAGCGATTCTGCGCAAGGACAAGTCCGGCCGTCTCATTCTTGAGCCAGTTCAGCGCCGCACGCTCTCTGCTCTCGCGAAGACATGGAGACCGCTGATAGAGGAATTTCCGGAAATTAAAGATCTACCCGCGGAGCCGGTTGATCTATAGTGACTCGCTACCTGCTCGACACCAATATTGTCTCCGACCTGATCAGGAATCCCGGCGGACTCGTCGCCTCCAGGCTTGACGCGCTGACATCCGAAGAAAGCGTCTGCACCAGCGTGATCGTTGCCGCGGAACTCCGCTACGGCGCGTTGAAGAAGAAATCGCAAACCCTGACCGCGCGCGTTGAAGAGGTATTGCAGGTGATCGACCTTTTACCATTCGCGCCTGATGCTGACCGGCATTACGGAATCCTGCGGACCGATCTTGAAGTTCGCGGCAAGCCGATAGGAGCGAACGACATGCTCATAGCCGCAAATGCTCTTGCCAACGGCTGCGTTCTGGTGACCGACAACGTCGATGAGTTCGCACGGATTCGTGGGTTGAAAATACAAAACTGGCTCCGCCCCTCCGCCAGATCGCGCAACTGAAGCCCACTGCAAGGCTTTTAAGTGCAATCCATCATGCCGATCGTTTCGAGCGGCCCAGCAAAAGAAGAAATCTCTTTGCCCAGCGTAGGCGTAAAAAGGAAAACGACGTCGATTAACGTAGACAAGCTCAAACGGAAATCTCGACACCGGAACCGATCTTCCTGAAAGATCTTCCTGTCTCGTGAAATAGCCTCATCAAGAACAAGGACGACCGACAGGGAGAGCAGCGTGAACCTTTTTCCCATAAGAATGCTCCGCACCATCGCCGCCGTGGCCGCGATTTGGTTGTCGGTGATAACCGTCTCTGCGCAGACGGCCACAGCTCGCATCGTGCGCGCCGCGAACACCTTCCTTTCGACACTCACTGAGAAGCAGCGGCAAACCGTCCTCTTTTCCTTCGACGATGAACAACAGCGCGCACGCTGGTCTAACTTCCCGACCGGCTTTATTCCTCGGGGTGGTATCAGCCTCAAGGAAATGAATCCGACTCAGCGTTCCGCAGCGATGGCCCTTGTAGCGGCCGCGCTGAGTCCGAAGGGTTTTGAAAAAGTCCAGCAGATCATGGAAGGCGATGAGGTCCTCAGGAAGACCGACACCGGTCCCGGCGGTCCGCCGGGCCCTCCCGGAGCAAACAGAGGAAATCGTCCACCTCCCGGCGGCAATGGTCCACCACCCGGGGCCGGCGGCAACCGCCCTCCCATGGGCGGCGGTCAGATGTTCGGCAAAGATCTCTACTACATTTCGATCCTCGGAACGCCCTCTGAAAAGACTCCCTGGATGTTGCAGTTCGGAGGTCATCATCTCGCGCTCAACATAACCATCGCCGGGGAGCGCGGCATCCTCACGCCAACTCTGACTGGCGCTCAACCCGCCCTCTACACGATCGATGGGAAAGCCGTGAGACCGCTCGGTCCGGAGAGCGATAAGGGATTTGCCCTACTGCAGGCTCTCGACGACAAGCAGCGAAAGCAGGCAATCCTCGGTTACCAGCTCGCCGATCTTGTCCTCGGCCCGGGGCAGGACGGCAAGACAATCGTTCCCGAAGGCCTGAAAGCCTCCGAAATGACCGAGCACCAGCGCGCCATGCTGCTCGATGTGATTGCAGAATGGGCAGACATCATTCACGAGAGTGCCGCCACAGCCCGCATGGCCCAGCTCAAGGCCGATATCAACGAGACCTGGTTCGCCTGGAGCGGCCCCACAACCGTGGCTCCGGGCAAAAACATTACCGCCTATTACCGCATCCAGGGCCCGCATCTTGTTATCGAGTATGCGCCTCAGACACTGGGAGGAGATCCCGGCCTGCATGTCCACACCATGTACCGCGATCCCACCAACGACTATGGCAAGGGGCTTCTGAAGCAATGAGGCTCAGGATCGTAACAGCCGCGGTGCTTTTTCTCTGTCTGGTCAGCGTCGCATCCGCGCACAGGCTGGATGAATACCTGCAGGCCACCATCATCTCGGTGGACAAGGATCATATTCAGGCCTCCATGCGAATGATCCCCGGCGTCGCCGTCTCTTCCTCCGTCATTGCGAGCATCGACAGCAATGGAGACGGCATCATCTCCGACGCGGAGCAGCGCGCCTACGCCCAGCGAGTGCTCGCTGATTTGTCGCTCACCGTGGACGGCAAGCGCGTGAAGCCGAAGCTTGTCTCAGTAGATTTCCCGCAGGTCGAGCTGATGAGAGAAGGCCTCGGAGAGATACACATCGAGTTCACAGCGGATATACCGCACGGCGGCCACAACCGGCGGCTCATTCTTCAGAACAATTACCAGACCCGCAACGCAGCTTACCTCGTAAATTGTCTGGTTCCACGCGACCCGGACATTCGCATCGTCGCTCAGACTCGGAACGAGCGGCAATCGTTCTACCAATTGGATTATGTGCAGGCTGGCGGTCCGTCTGGCTCGCCCCTGCGCCAGTGGTGGACAAACGTCCGCGGCACGCTCAGTGCACTTGGTTTCGTCAGCATCTTCCGTCTCGGCATGCGGCACATCGCCGAAGGTACGGATCACCTTCTATTCCTGCTGGTACTTCTTCTGCCTGCGCCTCTCATCGTGGTTGGTTCCCGCTGGGCCGGACTCGCGGACATGAGAAGCAGCGTGCTCCGCATCCTCAAAATTGTGACCGCATTCACTCTCGGGCATTCGATTACGCTGGCATTAGCTGCATTTGGAATCGTCCACGTGCCCAGCCGTCCCATCGAAGTGCTGATCGCTGTTTCTATCCTCGTGTCCGCGATCCACGCCCTCCGCCCAATCTTTCCGGGCAAAGAGGCAGGCATCGCCGCCTTCTTCGGGCTCATTCACGGCTTGGCATTTGCTGCCACCCTTAGTGAACTGGGCCTCGGCCGCTGGGAGCGTGTGGCCGGCATTCTGGCCTTCAACCTGGGCATTGAGACCATGCAGATGATCGTGGTCGCCGTCACCATGCCCTCTCTGCTTCTCATGAGTCGCACGCGGGCATATCCAGTTCTGAGGATCGGTGGAGCTTTGTTTGCCGGCCTGGCATCCCTCGGCTGGATCGCCGACCGGCTCCTGGGCGTGCACACCTCAGTAGACGTTGTCGTCGGAGCCGTCGCACGTCACGCCCTCTGGATCGCCGCCGCGCTCTTTCTGATCAGTCTCGCTTGTTGGCGCCTGCACTCTATGTTCGCAGAGCAACCCACACCCGCACCGCGATTCGCCGGGGACCCCGCAGAGCCAGTCGAAATCTAAACCCGCTCAACCCACTGAACGCCCACCACAACCCTTCCCCATCCACTCCAATCTGCGCTACCCTTCTTACGTAGCGATCCCTCCGCTCGTCCCGTCGCTGGCAGGCTCACATGTTTAATACCGTCGAGGAACTTCCCACCACCAGGCCCGCGCGCACCCTCTCCGTTGTCGGCATCGCGATCATCATCGTGCTCGTGGTCATCGCGGCCTATGTGGTGCTCAATCGCGTCTCGCCCACCGCCGAGGGAGACATCTCCGCTATCTGGCTCTATCAACCGCTGCCCGGGCAAATGGCCGACGGCTCAACCGCGCCCAGCAATGGCCTCATCATGCTCGTGCCCATCCAGGTTCGCAACGTCTCCTCGAAGCCGCTCTCCATTATGGATCTCTCCGCCGTCGTGCACGTCGGAGACACCGACTACAGGAGCTACGCCGCGCCCGAGACCGATTTCGACAAGGTCTTCCAGTACTATCCCGACCTCGAGGCCTACCGTAAGCCCATCCTGCTCCGCCATTCCCCGATCCCGCCCGGAGGCGAATCCCAGGGCCTGGTCGTCTTCAACTTCGCCCTCACCGAAGATCAGTGGAGCCACGCCTCATCCTTCTACATCGACGTGACGTTCGACACCACTCCCTACGTCCTGCACCTCACCTGGCCCACCTTCCCGGCTCACGGAACCATTGCCGCCGTCCGGCCCCCGGTCATCCCTCAAGCCCCACCCGAGAAACCGCCAGCCAAGCCGTGATCGTCCGGCTACGCCACCATTTCGATGTCATCCTGAGCGAAGGTCGCCGCGACGACCGCAGTCGAAGAACCTGCTTTTCCCAGACAGGCACAACTGTGGGTGCCCCGTCCTTGGCGCAGCCAAGGGTGGAAAGCAAGGACCCCGACCCCGCCGTTCTACCCCCTAAACCCGACCCCCTACCCCCTACACCCTATGCCGTATCCTCCGTCCCTCCTCGCTCGACTCCCGGCAAAGCTCGATCAGCCTCGTCGTCCGTAAAGCCTGTTCCGGCTTGACCTCCAGCCGACCCACGCCGAGAATCGCATCTCTCACATTCGCGTACAGCCCGCGATAATCCCCCTTCGCCGTCTTCACGCGGCGTGTTGGCTTGCCCACCACAGTTAGCTCGCCCCACTGGCTCTCCGGTTCCTCTCCAAATCCCGGATCCCTGTACGATCCGCCCGCCTTCAGCTCATCCTCCTGTGGATCCACGCCCCACTTCACAAAGCTGCCCTGCGTTCCGTGAATCACAAACCGCGGACCCGGCGTATACGCGGTCAGCGTCGAGCGCAGCAGCGCCGTCACTCCCGACGCGAACTTCAGCTGCACGTCCCACGCATCGTCCACTACCGCGCCCTCGCGGTCCACCCGCACATCCGCAAACAGGTTCTCCGGATCCCCAAACAGCACCGTCGCCTGATCGATCAAATGCGGCCCCAGGTCGAACAGCGTTCCGCCGCCCGGCCCGCCACTCTCGCGCCACGCGGTCAGCCTTGGCTCCGCCCGGTAGCGATCGAGGTGCGACTCATAGCTCACAATCCGCCCCAGTTCGCCCGACGCGACAATCTGCTTCACCGTGACAAAATCCCCATCCCACCGACGATTCTGATACGCCGTCACCAGAACCTTCTTCTCCCACGCCAGTTCGATCAGCTTTCGCGCCTCGTCCGACCTCAGCGTGAACGGCTTGTCCACCGTCAACATTGCGTCCGCGCCTTCAGGCACTGCTTCGCATGTTCGTAGTGCATATCGCTGGGAGTCGCCACCACCACCAGCCTGATCGACTCGTCCTCCAGCATGTCCTCGATCGACCGCGCAATCTTCACCCCGGGGTGCGCCTTCTCCGCCTCGTCCCCTCTGCGCTGCACAATCGCCGCCAGCTCCAGCCCCGGAGTCGCAGCCACCACGGCGGTATGAAAAATCTTCCCCGCCATCCCAAACCCGATTACACCCACGCGAATGCTGTCAGCCATATCTCGTCATTCTCGCAAATCATCACTGATATAGCTTCCCAAAGTCCCGATTTTCGGACCTCGGTTGGATCATTGACCCCTTGCTGCAGGCAGAATTTTTCCGTACTCTCAAGACCATGGAAGTGCATTTCACGCGAGAGCAGGAAGTGCAGCTTGCACAGATTGCTGCCACCGCGGGCACAGATCCCGAGCATCGGGTGAAAGAAGCGGCGCTGCGGTAGGTCGAAGACGACGCCCGTTTTCGCGCCGCTGTACGCGAGGGTATAGCCCAGGCTGATCGAGGCGAGTTCATCGAAGAAGAGGAAATGGACGCACGCCTGGAGCAAATGCTGAACTCCTGAATGCGTATCCGTTGGACTCCCGCCGCAGCCGGCGATCTAGAGCAGATCAGTGATTACCTCAAGGATCGCCATCCGCGCTATCGTCTCCCAACCATGCGCAAACTCTACCAAACGATCGGTACGCTGAAGAAGTACCCAAAAAGCGGCCGAATGGGGCGCGAAGCAGGAACCAGAGAGCTTCTGATTTCTCCTCTGCCTTACGTTTGCGTTATCGCATTGGAGAGCAGAGCATCGAAATTCCGCGCGTTTATCACATTTCGCAAGATCGTTAGTCGCAGGATCGTTAGTCTACTCGTCCCTCACTACCCCTCAAAACCCGAAGAATTTCTCCCGCAGCACGTCCTCATACTCCTTCTTCGCCGCTTTCGCCCGATTGCGAAAGTCCTCTTCCCGAAAATGCGCCTCCTCCCACCGGTCAATCTCCGCCACCGAGTGATCCCCCGACGCCAGGGCCTCCTCTTCCCGGATCGCCGCAATCCACTCCTCAACCGCCGCCTTGTAAGCCGCCTGTTTCTGATCGAGTACCGAATCTTCCACGTCCATTTGTTGTCCCCCTCCGCAAAGCCCGCACTCTACGCGACAATTGCGAACACAAGATGAATGCGCTGATGATTCGCCCCGCGACGGCGGCGTAAAATTCTCCCGTCCGTAAGCCCGATCATGAAACGCCCCAGCGCGCTCCTCGGTTCAGCGATCTTTCTCGTCATCGCCCCCGGAACTCTCGCCGTCTACATCCCCTGGGCAATCACCCACTGGTGCTTCGCTCCGCCCCTTCTCGGAATCCCCGCATTCCGCATCCTGTTCCGTATTGTCGGTGCCCTCATGATCGCCGCCGCTTTCCCCGTTCTGCTCGATTCCGTCGCCCGCTTCGCCATTCAGGGTCTGGGAACGCCCGTGATCGTAGCTCCGCCCGAGCGTCTTGTCATCACCGGACTCTACCGCTACGTCCGCAACCCGATGTACACCGCCGTCTCGTCGCTCATCATCGGCCAGGGACTTCTCTTCGCCAGCCCCCGCGTGCTCGCCTACGGACTCATCGTCTGGATAAGTTTCTTCGCCTTTGTTCTTCATCTACGAGGAGCCGGCACTGCGCCGTAAATTCGGAGACGACTACGCGCAATACCGCGCACGCGTCCCCCGCTGGATTCCCCGCCTCAAGCCAATCGCCCCCCGGCCCTGACCATCGGTCCTACTCCGCCGTTGTCGGATCGATCGTCGATCGAACCTGCGCCACGTGGTTCGCCGGAAACCCGCCCATCTGCGCATGCCGGCGTATCGTCGCTTCATCCGGAGCGATGTAGATGCAGTAAATCTTGTCGTCCGTGACGTAGCTGTGCACCCACTGGATCTGCGAACCCAGCTCCCGCAGAACGCCGCACGACGCCTGCGATATCCCCTGCAGTTGCTCAGCCGACATTTTGCCGACCTCCGGAATGTCACGCTCAATCACGAACTTCGGCATGCTTCTCTCCTGATAAAAAGAGTGTGACGATATTACTTGTCCATGCAAAACAAGGCCAGCGAAACGCGCTTGCACCCATCGAACCAAAACTCGTCCCACCCCTGCCCGAATACAACGGAATCGCACGCATCCCATCGCGCATCTCAGGAACAGCGAATGATCAAGACCGGAAAACCCAAGGGCCTTTTATTCCGGCTCACGCTGGCCGCCGCTCTCCTGCCGCTGTTAAACCACGCCGCATCCGCGCAGGATCCGCCCAGGGATCTCGTTCAGCGCATCGACAACGCTCAATCTGCCCGCGAAACCGACCTCGCCGGCTACCGCGTCACCGAGCACTACTACGTCCTCCGCAACGGCAACACCCAGCCTGTCGCCGACGCCGTGGTCCAGACCGTATACAAGCGTGGCGAAGGCAAGGAATTCAACGTTACCAGCCGCTCCGGCTCATCCTTCCTGCAAAACAACCTGATCGACCGGGTCTTGAGGGAAGAACAAAACATCAGCAAGGGCGATCTGCGCAAAAGCGTCCTCGTTACGTCGGCCAATTACACAATGGAGTTCGTGCGCGCAGAACAATCAGCCGGTCGCGATTGTTTCGTCATTAAGCTGACCCCGAAAAGAAAAAGTCCCTATCTCGTCAACGGACAGGTCTGGATCGACGCCCATACCTACGACATCGTGCACATCGAAGGACGCCCCAGCGCCGCGCCGTCCATGTGGGTCGGGCTACCCATGATCCGCCGTGACTACCAGCAGCTTGACGGATTCTCCATGGCCAGGGAAGCCCGCTCCGAATCGAAGAACTTTTTCTTCGGCACCACTGTTCTGAAAATCGACTACGAGAACTATCACATCACTCCCGATCTGAACGGCGTAGAGGAGTCGAAACAGGAAAGCGCAGCGGAGCCAAAATAATCGCGGCAGCAGGGAACTAGCCTCACCGCGCTCGCAGTTCTTTCCACAGCCCCGCCATCCGCTCCAGATCAATCTCCTCTGCCCGCGCCATCGCTGGAATTCCCGCCGCCTCGATAGCCTTCGCCACTCGTCCCGCATCGAAGCCTGCCGCGCGCAAATTCTTCGCCAGCGTCTTCCGCTTCTGCGCGAATCCCACCTTCAAAAACCCGATGAGCTCCAACCCCGCGCCTGCCTCAACCCCCAGCTCCGCAAATCGCGGACGCATCGTCAGCCGCAGCACCGTCGAATGCACATCCGGCGGCGGCCTGAAGGCCTCCGGAGGCAGCGTCAGGACCTTCTCTACCCGCGCATAGAGCTGCGCCGTAGCCGAGAGCAGACCGTAGTCCCGAGTCCCCGGCACCGCCGCCACCCGATCCGCGACCTCCCGCTGCACCATTACGACTGCCCGCGAAATCGCCTCATGAAAATGAAACAGGCGCAGCAGAATATCCGAGGTGATGTAGTAAGGAAGATTCCCCACCACGGCAATCTTCTCCTCCCCCTGCCGCAACGCGTCCAGGTCCACCGTGAGCACATCCGCCTCAATTACCTCGACCGACGGCTGCCCCGCAAACTGCGCCCGCAGACTCGGCGCCAGCTCGCGATCGAGCTCAATCGCCACCAGCCGTCGCGCCCGCCTGCTCAGGATCTCCGTAATCGCGCCTCCGCCCGGCCCGATCTCGACCACCGTCGTCGCGCTCACATCGCCCAGCGCGTTGGCAATCGCCTCACACGCCGCCGGATCCACCAGAAAGTTCTGCCCCAGCTTGGGTTTGTGCCTCAGACCATCTCCTTCGAATTGCCGCCCGTTGCGCAGTAAAGATAGACTCACCTTTGGCCCACGCGACTTACGCGACTTAAATGTTGCTCCTGCATCATAACGACAAGACTGGAGTCCCATCGCAATGCATGTAGTCTTCGCCGCCTCCGAAGCCGTTCCTTTCGTCAAGACCGGAGGACTCGCCGACGTCATCGGCGCACTGCCCCGTGAGATCGCCCGCCTCGGCCACAAAGTCACCCTCTACCTGCCCTACTACGCGCAGGTCCGCGAGCGCGTGCCCGAAAAGAAGCCCCTCATCCGCAGCCTCACCATCCCCTTCCAGTACTACAACCGCTTCGTCGCCATCCTCGACGGCGGAATCCACGATGGAGTCCAGGTCTGCTTCGTCGACTGCCCTGAGCTCTTCGACCGCGAATTTCCCTACCGCACCGAAACCGGCGACTATCTCGACAACTGGGAGCGCTTCGGACTCTTCTGCCGCGCCACCCTCGAAGCCACCAAGCAGCTCGGCGTTCCCAACATCTTCCACGTCCACGATTGGCAGGCGGCCATGGTCTCCGTCTATCTGCGCACCGTCTACTACTACGACCCCGTCCTCCGCAACGCCGGAACCGTCCTCACCATCCACAACGCCGGCTACCAGGGATGGTTCCCGCCGCAGACCACCGAGCGCCTCCTGCTCCCGTGGGACATCTTCACCATGGACAAGCTCGAGCACTACAACACCTTCAACTTCCTCAAGGGAGGCATCGTTTACTCCGACGCCCTCACCACCGTCAGCCGCAAATACGCCGAGGAGATCCAGACTCCCGAATTCGGCAACGGCCTCGACGATGTCCTCCGCAAGCGCGCCGCCGACCTCCACGGCATCCTCGATGGCGTCGACTACACCCAGTGGAACCCGGCCACCGACCGCAACATCGCCGCCCACTACACCGCCGAGAACCTCGCCGGGAAGGTCGAGTGCCGCCGCGACCTGCTGCACGCCTTTTGTGGCGAGCAGGTCTCCGACACCACCCCGGTCCTCGGCATCGTCTCCCGCTTCGCCACCATGAAGGGCTTCGACCTCATCGCCCAGATCGCCGATCGCCTCCTTAGCCAGGACCTCCACATCGTCGCTCTCGGTACCGGCGAGCCCTACTACGAAGGGCTCTTCCGCTCCCTCCAGGACCGCTACCCGGGCAAGATCTCCGTCCGCATCGCCTTCGACGATGTGCTCGCCCACAAAGTCATCGCCGGCTCCGACATCTCCCTCATGCCCTCGCACTACGAGCCCAGCGGACTCACCCAGATGTACAGCCTCAAGTACGGAACCGTGCCCGTTGTCCGCGCCACCGGCGGCCTCGACGACACCGTCGAAGAGTGGAACCCCGAAACCCGCACCGGCACCGGCTTCAAGTTCTACGGGTACAACCCCGAAGACCTCCTCGCCGCCGTCCACCGCGCCCTGCACATCTTCCGCACCGACCCCGACACCTGGCTCGTCCTCTTGAAGAACGGCATGGCGAAGGACTTCTCCTGGAAAAAAGCCGCCGCCGAATACGCCGCCCTCTACGACGAGGTAGCCCGCCGCAGAAGCTGAGGAGCGTGGCTCGGCGGCAGATTCCACGCCGGCATCAGCGTTAGCTCCTCCGTGAGGCGGCGATAAAACCCTCAGACGAGAGGACCGTGCCGCGTGCAGGGAAGAACCGCTGAATGAGGCAATCGTGAAGCGCTGAGTCCAGGTCAGCGCAACAATCGCCGATGACCGCAAGGCGGTAGTCGGCGTCAGCAGCCTCGATAAGAGTGGAAAGGACGACGCCACTCGTGGAAATGCCGTAGAGAACCAATGTATCGATGTCATTGGCGCGAAGAATCATAGCGAGATCCGTGCCCGCGAAAGCACTGATTCGGTGCTTGGTTATAACGATTTCATCGTCTTGCGGTGCGATGCTCTCCGGAATCGCTCCAAGCGGTTCCCGGAACAGCCGCTGATGTTGCTCCGAGGATTTAACGGCCCCGAAGAGTGCATTTCGGGAATGGATCTCCGGGAGTTTCGGTCGAAAACCTACCTGGACGTGAATGACGGTCATGCCGGCAGCGCGAGCATGATTGAGAACGCTTGCGACGCGAACCAGAAAGGCGTCTTTGCCCTCTCGCGTGTAAATGGAAACGATGCCGGCTTGACAATCCATGCTCAGCACGGCCGTGTGGGCCGGATCAATCGTGAATGTGTCAGCCATAATCAAGCTCCTTCCGCACAGAGACGTTCCGGTCACTTTGCCGCTCTTGCAGTCTATTGCAACTCCGCCTTCGCAGATCCCGCCTCCGCCCGAATCGTGACGTCCCCCGCCTTCATGCCGGGTGCGCTGGCTGCCAGCCGAATGGCTCCTGCCGTCCTCGACGTCCGCACCACCACGAGCGCCCGTCCGTCGAAGAGCGCTCTGTGATCCCCCTGATACGACTCCTTGCTCGTTCCATCCCCGTTGCCCACGGCCACAATCGTTCCCGGACCGCTGATCGTGAATCGCACCTCGTTGGCAGCATTGGGCTGCACTCTTCCCTGCGCGTCCACCGCCTCCACCGTGACGAATGACAGATCCTCGCTGTCTGCGTGCAGCGTGCTGCGATCCGCCGTCAGCCGCAGCTTTACCGGCTCTCCCGCTGTTTCCAACACACTCGTCGCGACCTCGCGATCGCCATTCACTCCCACTGCCTTCAGCGTCCCCGGAGCATACGGAACAGAGAAGACTGCCTTCCGCTGCTGCTCGACGCCCGTCGGCATTTCCCCCACGAGTTTATCGTTCAGATACAGCCGGACCTTTTCTGTCCCAGCGTAGACCTCCACCTGCATGTCCTTGCCTTCGCGCCCCGGCCATGTCCAGCTCGGCAGCGTCGGATAGACCGCCCAGCCCACAGCGATGATCTTCTTACCCTCCGGCTCGGGCAGACGGACGGTCGCATACACCCGATCGCCCCCGTTCCACAGTATGTCCCGATAGTAGGATTGCGGTTTCCGATACCCGCTCAGGTCAAGATCTCCGCAATTCGCCGCGTGCCATGGAAACCCGTGAAACATGACCGCCATCGCGGCCTTCGCCGCCGGATCACTATTGCCGCCCTTGGCCATCTCCGCCATCACATCCACCCCATTGGCCATCCCCAGGAACATCTTGTCGATCATGGCGGTATTCCCCATCATGCTGCCCATCATCTGCTCCGCCGTCTTCGCCTGCTCGGGAGTGCCATACGACCACGCGCCAATACCCGACTCACCCAGATAATCCATCGCAGTCCAAGTCAGATCGCCCAGCACATACGCATTCTCCTGCGTAGCCCTCCACAGCGGATACGCCTTCGATGGAAGCGACTCCGTCGTCAGCATGATGCGCGACGGCAGCTTCTTGTGGTCCTCCGCATACGTCGGAAGAATGTTGTAGTTGTACCCGGTAATGTCCAGCAGTGAAAACACCGCCTCCGCGTTCGGTGCCGTCGTCGTGCCCGGAAACGCCAGCGTCAGCGGCCGCGTGTTATCCAGCGAACGCACCTCGTCGGCCAGCTGCTTGCCGATCACCCGCCCCTTTTCCGTCTCCAGTTCGGGAATCTCATTCCCGATACCCCAGATCACAATCGACGGATGATTGCGGTCGCGCAGCACCATCGAGTCGATGTCCCGCTTCCACCAGTCATCGAAGTAAGTCGCGTAATCGAACTTGACCTTGTGCGCCGTCCACACATCGAAAGGTTCATCCAGCACCAGGATCCCGATGCGGTCGCATGCATCCAGAAACTCCGGCGACGGCGGGTTGTGCGCCGTTCGCACCGCGTTGTATCCCGCCGCCTTCAGCAGCTCCACCCTGCGCTCTTCCGCCCGGTCGAACGCCGCCGCTCCCAGCGGTCCATTGTCATGATGCACACTCCCGCCGGTGAGCTTGATGGACTTGCCATTCAACACGAGCACCTTTGTCGACAGTCCACGCGAGTGTGCGCACCCCGAAGTTCGTCTCCACCCGGTCGATCACCTTGCCGCCCTGCACAACTTCAGTCACCGCCTGATAAAGCGTCGGGTTCTCCGGAGACCAGAGTGAAGGCTTGGCAAGCGCGATTTCCTGGGTTGTATCCGCCTTGCCTCGCGCCGCTATTTGTACCTGCGACTGTTGCTTGTCGACAGACTTTCCTTGAGTGGAAAGAATCGTTGTCCTGACCGTTACATCTGCAGAATTCGCAGAGTCGTTCTGCGTTTGAGTTTTTACCAGAACCTTTGCGCTCTCGCCTGACGCCTCCGGCGTCCTCACGTAAACGCCCCAGGGAGCTACATGCACCGGCTCCGTGACGATGACCCGCACGTGCCGGTAGATCCCCGCTCCCATGTACCACCGGCTGCTCGGCTGCTCGGAATCATCCACGCGTACGGCAAGTACATTCGGCTTGGAGAAATCGAGTTCCGGAGTCAGATCAAACCGGAAGTTCGTATACGCATACGGATGAATCCCCAGTTTTTTCCCGTTGAGATACACAGTCGCATTCGCAGCCACACCCTCGAACTCGACACTCACCTGCTTGCCCTTCCAATCAGCGGGAGCGGTGAACGTCTTTCGATACCACCCCACGCCGGCAGGGAAGTAGCCGCCACCCGATCCCGTCAGATTCTTCTCGTCAGGCACGCCTTCAATACTCCAGTCATGCGGCAGGTCAACAGTCCGCCACGCCGCGTCGCTGAATGGCGGCGCCTCCGCACCAGCAGGGTCGCCCAGGAAGAATTTCCAGTTCGCATCCGCGCTGATTTCCTGCCGCGGCGATTGCGGTGCTGCATAAGCGTGGATCGCGGAAAACGTTATCGCGCTAATAAACAGGACAAAAATCCAGCTGAACCTTCTCTGCATACTGAGTCCCTTTCTAATTTGCTCTAAAGGTTGATTTCCTTGCGTCCTCGCGAGACGTGGCAAACGCTAATCCCTGATCCCTGAGCCCTCTTCCCTGCACTCAAGTCGCCCGCAGGCCGAGCAGGATAACGCGGACCGATTCGCGGAACAGCAGCCCGATCGGCTGCCCGTACTCCTTCTCCACCCGATCCCCCAGCGAAGCCAGCCGGCGCTGCGTCCCGATCACGGCATTCATGACCGAATGCATCGTCAACTCCGGATCAAGGTCCGGCCGGAGCGAGCCATCCGCCATACCCTCCCGGATCAGATCGGCAATGCCCTTAAAACGCTCGGGCGCAATCTTGTCTTCAACCGCGAGCAGCCGCTCGACCGACCAGTCGCGGGCGTACATCGCATCAAATTGCGCCATAAACCGCACCCGCGCGGGATCATGCGTTAACTCGTCTTCAAAGGCTCGAAATAGCGCAGTGATCTTTTCCAGCGCCGGCCCGGAAACTTCTTCGACGGCCTTTTGAATACGTTCCGACCCCTCCGTCATGAACTCTTCAACCAGAGCCCACACAATCTCATCCTTGTTCGAGAAATACTCGTACAACGTCGAGGCCCGGATTCCCGCCGCAGCCACAATCTCCGCCATCGCCACGCGGTCGATGCCTCGCACGTCGAACAGTTCCTGCGCTGCTGCCAGGATGCGGCGCCGCTGCCTGTCGCGGTGCGCACGGTAAGGGCCACCGGATCGAATTGGAGCTGTCGCAGGCATTCACCAGAGTGATCCAGAATTCGAACTATCTATTCGAATTTGGATTACTCATTCGAAAACAGACCACCCAGCGCTGTCAACCGAATTCTGGCAGTTCCGCGAGACATTCACCGATTAAGTCCTGGGTGACTCAGCTTTTCCAGGTCTTATCCATCCAGACATCCCACGTGACTGGACCGATCTTCTCGTCATCAAAGGGCTGACCCGCTGCCTTGAGAGCCAGCTTGATCTGTCCGTGATGGTAGCCCTCGTGCCAGATCATGTGTTGCAGATACAGGAGCGGATGGTCGTAATGCACGTCCATCTGCCGGCCTGACCGGATGCGGCTCTCAACCGCGCGGCGCACGGCTCCTGCGCTTGTCTCCAGTTCCTCGGCTATGCGGTCAGCGCTCTCTTCACGAAGCCATTCCCGCTCGGGCAGCGGAAGGGCGCATTCCGGAGCATCCTCGGAAATGAAGATGAGCCGGACAAAGTGCACGTGGGTGAACATCTCCGCGACGGTGGGACTCTCGGAGTGAGCCCGTGCGCCCAGCCCGCCATCCGGCAGCGCTCGGAGCAGGTTCACGAGAATGCGATTGTTCCGGTCCCACGACTCCAGGATGACCTCCAGCAGGTTTTTCTCTTCGACACCTGGCACCTTGCCTCCATTTCCCGCAGCCGGCTCGCTCTGAGGCCAACGCGGACACGGGAAATTGTAGCTGCGCCTTCCGGCACGATGAAACAGTTCCGGTTTTGACGTCCGTCTCCAAACCTGTGTCCACGGAATGTCTCGCGAAACGTGATTCTTCACCCGCCCGTGAATCCGATCCCTTCTCCGCCTCCGTTCTCCTGTTGCGCACCATACCGTTCACATCGGAGGAGAAGTCCAACCATGGAAAAAATAGACAGCCTCATAACAAAGGCGCTCTCTCGCAGAAAGTTTCTATACGGCGCCGGAGCAGCCAGTGCCGCGGCCCTCACTACCGGAGCTCTGGTGGTCGGATGCGGCAGCGTCCCGTCCACTGGGAGCCTGGGGCCTCCCTCGGCCACAATTCCCACCACTCCCACCGACGCCGACATCCTCAACTTCGCCCTCAACCTCGAATACCTCGAGGCCGAGTTCTACCTCCGTGCCGTGACCGGCTCTGGCCTCTCTGACGCCGATGCGGGCAGCGGTGCAGGCGCGGTCACCGGAGGCGCACAGGTGACCTTTCCCACCGCCGCGCTCCAGCAATACGCAGTCGAGATCGCCCAGGACGAACTCAACCACGTTCGCTTTCTTCGGCAGGCCCTGGGATCGGCCGCCGTGTCCCGACCCGCCATCGACCTCACCAACAGTTTCAACGCCGTTGCCATGGCTGCCGGCATCGGCAGCTCCTTCAACCCCTTCGCCGACTCCAACAGCTTCCTCGTTGGGGCCTTCGTCTTCGAGGACGTGGGAGTCACCGCCTACCACGGCGCGGCCTCGCTGCTTTCGAGCAAGACCTACCTCACCGCTGCCGCCGGCATTCTCGCCGTCGAGGCCTATCACGCCGCCGAGATTCGCACCCTCATCTACGGCATGTCCGTCAGCTCCGGCACAGCCACCTATCTCAACGACGCCAACGACATCTCGGCCGTCCGTGCCTCTCTTGGCGGCGGAAATGAGACGCCCATCAGCGCCACCAGCATCGTTGCCGCCGACACCACCAATGCCATCGCATTCGATCGAACCACCGATCAGGTCCTGCACATCGTCTATGCGCAGGGCGCGGGAGTAGTCAGCAAGGGCGGATTCTTCCCCAACGGACTCAACGGCAATATCAAAACCACCACAGCTTAAGGGAGATCGACACATGGCAACCGCAGAAACTCAGGAATTAGACGCGATCATCGCCGACCGTCGCCGGCTCCTCACACTCGGGGGAGCGGCGCTCGCCGGACTAGCCGTGACCGGTGCCGCAAAGGCCTTCGCGCAATCCACCGTCACCGACTCTGACATTCTCAACTTCGCCCTCAACCTCGAATACCTCGAGGCCCAGTACTACACCTATGCCTCCACCGGAGCCTCGCTCACCGCCGCCGGAGGCAGCACCGGAACCGGCACCGCCGGCACCGTCACCATCAAGCCCAATCCCAAGGTCCCCTTCACCGATCCCACCATCGCCTCCTATGCGATGGAGGTCGCCACCGAAGAGCGCAAGCACGTCGCCTTCCTGCAGAGCGCCCTGGGCAGCTCCGCCGTCTCCATGCCCAACATCGACCTGCTCAACAGCTTCAACGGACTCGCCGTTGCCGCAGGAGTCGGTCCCAGCTTCGATCCCTTTGCCAGCGATCTCAACTTTCTGCTCGGTTCTTTCATCTTCGAGGACGTGGGTGTCACCGCTTACCACGGCGCGGCAGCCCTGCTCTCCAGCAAGACCTATCTCGACGCTGCCGCGGGAATCATGGCCGTCGAAGCCTACCACGCCGGCCTCATCCGCACCGTGCTCTACGGCATGGACGCCGCCAACCCCGCCCTGGGCATCAACGGCATCGCCAGCAAGATCGCCGCCGCGCGTGCCTCGCTCGATGGCACCGGCAACGACGACGTCGGCCTCGGCACCGAGACCGTCTCCCTCAACTCCTCGTCATCCAGCTACACCGCCGCCACCATCGTCGACGCGGATTCAAACAGTCTCGCCTTCGCCCGCACCACCACCCAGGTGCTGGCCATCGTCTACGCAGGAGGCTCAGGCATGGGAGGATTCTTCCCCTCCGGACTCAACGGCAACATCAAGTAGCTTTACCCGCTGTCTATCCACTGCGCACCGGGCCGTCACTCCAGCATCACCAGCAATACTGGAGCGGCCCGGTCTTTTTTCGCGCCGTGATTTCTGAACAGGCGCCCCCCACTCTCGGCAGGTAAACTCCAACGCGGACCGCGCAGGTTGTTCGCGAGTAACTCGCCTATCGATCTTTGACGTGCGATGTATTTCGGCACGACATACTTTTGAAGAGTAGAATCCCTCCCGTTGGGCGAACCGCACCCCGGAACGCCGACGTCCGCACGGCTCGTTCCCCCGAGGCCTCGAACCCAACTGCCTCCATCTGCGCGACGCCTCCGCTCCCAGCCAAAATGCAAGCGCTGTCCGGAGACCGAGCCAAATGAATTCCCCGATCTGCGTCAACAACATCCGTGTCCCTCACAGGAAGTGCGTTGCTTCTCCAAAGATCGCAGGCTTGCTGCTTGCAATCGCACCCATGTGCCTGATGCTGGCCACAACCAACACGTCCCAGGCTCAGACCACGTCCTCGCCTGCGGACTGGACCGAGTTCCTTCGCGATAACATGCAACGCTGGAACCCATATGAAACCTTGATTGGTGTCAATAATGCCGGAAGCCTGAAGCTGAAGTGGCAGAACTCCATGAACGTCAGCCAGTACACTGCTTCCTCGCCCGCAGTGGTGAATGGCATGGCGTATCTCGGCTCCGTGGACCATAGCGTGTATGCCTTCAACGCCACCACAGGCGCCAAACTGTGGAGTTTCACCACTGAAGGCCTTGTGGTTTCCTCACCCGCAGTGGCCAATGGCGTGGTGTATATCGGCAGTTTCGGCCCCAGCGGTACCAGTACGGCAATATGTACGCGCTGAATGCCAGCACCGGCGCCCTGCTGTGGCGCTTCGCCACCACGTCGCAGGTGGAATCTTCTCCCACCGTAGCGAATGGAGTGGTCTACATTGGCTCGGACGACGGTCATGTGTATGCGCTGAACGCCAGCATCGGCACCGTGTTGTGGAGCTATGACCTGGGGGTAAGAGGGGCTCTAATATCCTCGCCCGCAGTGGTAGATGGAACGGTGTATTTCGGAGATGACGACCTGAACGTATATGCGCTGAACGCCAGCACCGGGGCGAAGCTGTGGAGTTTTACCACCGGAAGCAGTATCGAAGTCTCGCCTGCCGTGGCGAACGGGGTAGTCTATATCGGCTCGGATGATGCCAAGGTGTATGCGCTGAACGCCAGCACCGGCGCACTGCTATGGACTTTTGCCACTGGAAACTCAGTGACCTCCTCGCCTGCTGTGGCGAATGGAGTCGTCTACATCGGCTCACAGGATGGCAATCTGTACGCACTGAACGCCAGCACCGGCGTCAGGTTGTGGAGCTTTGCCCTCGGAACCAGTGGACAAACTAGAACTTCAGCCGCCGTGGCGAATGGCGTGGTCTATTTCAGCGCCTTTGACGGCAATCTGTACGCACTGAACGCCAGCACCGGCGCCAGATTGTGGAGCTATGCAGCCGGAGCCAACAGCCCTGGCAGTCCCGCCATCTCCTCTCCCGCCATCGTAGATGGCGTGGTATATCTCTGTGCCGGAGATGCGTCCGGCAAGGGCAACCTTTTCGCCTTCGCAACGACTGGAACTGCCAGCGCCGATCTTTACCTGCGAGTGATGCCCACTCCGGAAACAGTTCATCAGGGCGACTTGCTCACTTATACCTTCCCGGTCTGGAATCTGGGGCCGGTGACTGCTTTTCACGAAGTGCTGAACACGCAGGTTCCCGAGGGCACGACCTTCGACTACATCCGCATCTCCGGCACGCCGGGACTGGGCACATGCACAACTCCGCCGTATCAGGGAACCGGACAAATCGTTTGCGATGAGAACAGCGCTATGGCGCCGAACACCACGTGGACCGTTCGCCTGACGGTGAAAGTGACGGCACCCTCAGGCACAGTTATCACCGAAAATGCCGCTACCTCGTCAGATACACCCGATCCCAATCTCGCCAACAATATGGCCACGATAAGCACCACGGTGCAGTAAAGATTGCTCAAGCGGATCGAAAGCTTTTCAAGAGGACCAAGAAAATCGAGCGCGGTTCGTCCACAGGGGAGTAGAATCCTTCCCGTTGGGCGAACCGAACCCCGGAACGCCGACGTCCGCACGGCTCGTTCCCCCGAGGCCAGAACCCAACTGCCTCCATCTGCGCGACGCCTCCGCTCCCAGCCAAATGCAAGAGCTGTCCGGAGACCGAGCCAAATGAATCCCCCGATCTGCGTCAACAACATCTGTGTCCCTAATAGGAAGCAGACTTTTTCTTTCAGCATTGCCGGCTCGATCCTTGCCATCGCGCCGCTGTGGCTGATGCTGGCCGCCTACACCTCTGCGAATGCGCAACCGGTAAAGAGTTTCGGGCCAACATCGGTGCCGGCCGATTCCGTGATTTTCGGCCCTGATAATGTGCTCTCGGCCGCGGAGCTGGCCGAACTAAGCTCTTGTTGCGGCCCAGATCCAGGTCATGCCGTGCCTGCGGTAAAGGCCATGAGTTTTTCTCCGGCGCCAGGGCAAGTTTTCGAGCTCTCAGCAACGGGACTCGTGACTTGCTGCGACACCTCGACTAATCCGTATACGGGGCCTGAGGGCCTCGGCTACGAGAGCAATATTTCTTCTCTGGGAAGCATTTCCGGATATGCTGGTCCCGCGTTTGCGCTTGTCGGAGTATTTACCAACGGTAGTCCGAGTGGATCTCCTCCGGCCGACTACAGCTACGGCGGAGGCACCGCGCCAGCGACTTTTTCGCCGCAGCTCAACCAGGTCTTCTTCATTGGCGATGGCATCAACAGCAACTCGGGTTCGCCGCAGCGGTTTATTGTCCCGGCCAATGCGACCGAACTCTGGCTGGGCTTTGCCGACGCGATCGACTTCACCGGGCCCCCTGCAGCCTATGGCGACAATGTGGGCAGTCTCATCGTATCGGGCACACTTTTTCAGAGCTCGCCTTCGCTGGCCGCAGATCTCTTCCTGCGGATACAACCCTCTGCGACGGCGATCCATCAGGGCGACCTGCTCACCTATGCCTTCCCGGTATGGAATCTGGGAGCTGACAATGCTGTTCACGAAGTGCTGAAGACGCAGGTTCCCGAGGGCACAACCTTCGACTACATCCGCATCTCCGGCACGCCGGAACTGGGCACCTGCACGGCTCCGCCCTACCAGGGAACTGGCGAAATCGTCTGCGACGAAAACAGCGCCATGGCGCCGAACACCACGTGGACAGTGCGCCTGACAGTGAAGGTGACCGCTCCGACCGGCACGGTTATTACCGAAAATGCGACCGCCACCGAGGAAACCCCCGATCCCAATCTGGCCAACAACACTGCGACGGTGAGCACCACCGTTCAGTAATGGAGTCGCGGAAAACGGATCGCGGGTTAGATAAATGCTGGCCGACCCGAAAAAGAGTACAGTGCTCGGCGTTGGGCAAATCGGTCCTGGGTTGTCGGAGCGCCATCGCTCGCACCGTGGTTCATTTCCAGGAGGCCACGACCCAACCGTCAGCTCTCGGCGACAGGCGCTCCGCTCTGCGTACGAATAGGAGCCTGCCCATGAATCGCCTGCGTTTTTCCCCCTGCAAATTACGCGTTGCTATCCGCTTCCTCTCCAACCGTTCGCGCCATGGATTTCTATTGGCATTACTGTCCGTTCATTCAATTGCAGCTATCGCGCAGGGTACCTATCCGTCCTGGCTGCAAGCTTTTGGTACGTCGGGAGCCGGCAGCAACATCGGCAATGCAATCAAGATCGGGCCTGACCAAAACCTGTACGTTGGGGGTCAGTTCAGCGCAACAGCTACCTTCGGAAGCACAACCGTTACCGCGATTGGCCCATTTGATATCTTCCTCGCCAAGTACAGTCCATCCGGTGCGCTGCTGTGGATAGCGCAGGCATCACAAACAAGCGCCGACGGGAACGACGCAGGTAACCGTGTCGACCTCGACGCTGACGGGAATGTGTACCTGGCCGGAAGTTTCCGTGGGAACGCGACCTTCTATTCCGCGAAACCGGGCGACAAGAAACTAAGCGTGGCCAGTGGGGTCCCGGAAGCGATATTCCTTGCGAAATACACGTCCTCCGGCACTCTCCTGTGGGTCCAGACGGGCGCGAGTGACTGCGGGAATTCGGGGTGCCCGATCATAGGCTACGGAGTGGCAGTGAATTCTGCCGCGGGAACTGTTTATCTCACTGGCATTACCCAGGGGGATACGACCTTTTCGTCCGCGAATGGGTCCGCTCATGTTGTCTCTGGCTCTGGATCTTGGCAGATGGTACTGGCCAAGTACGATATCGATGGAAATTTCCAGTGGGCAGAAACTGACTCGGCCAGTCCAAATAGCGGTGGAGAAGCCGTCGCGGTTGACGCTTATGACAACGCCTACGTCACTGGCTGGTTCGAAACACTACGACGTGGACCAGCGCCAACGGCCATGACATAACCGTGGTTGGCTTGAGTCCCGCGCAGTCAGACGGGAACTATCCCAGCGATACCTTCCTGGCGAAGTACGACAAAAACGGCAACGCCATCTGGGTGAATGACATTGGCGGATACAAGGCCAATCCAAGCGCGGTCACGATTGGCCCTGGCGGAGAGATTACTCTTGTGGGCTTCATCGGGAACATCAACTACGGATCGCCGGGAGAGGCCGAGACGATCGTCACCTCGCAGCCTCCGGGAGCGAGTATCAATCTGGGCGGCGGGGTATTCACCAACCCCTTCAACGTGGACGGAGAGACTGCCACCTACAATTCGGCTGGAGTAGCCATCAGAGCATTCCGACACGGCGGTGCCGGCAACGAGAGCACCACTGGAGTCGCCTACGACTCGCGAGACAATCTCTACGTCACCGGACTGGCTGTGGTAAGTGGTAAGCCACACGTATTTGTTGACGCATACTCGGGCGCGAATTTCCTCTGGGAAGCAACCGGCGCGAACGCGGGAGTAGGATCAGGAGAAGTATCCATCACTCCCGCCTTGTCCGTCGATGCCGCAGGCTCGGTTTATGTGACGGGCGGCTATTCCGGCACGGCATCATTCGGAAATATCAAGCTGAGCGGCGGAGGGACATCGCAGATGTTCGTCTCCGAGCTGAACACGGCATTCGCCAATCAATCCGCCGATCTCTTACTGCGCCTGTACGCCTCTTCGCCGACGGTTCATCAAGGCGATCTGCTCACCTTTACCTTCCCGGTGTGGAATCGCGGTCCGAATGTCGCCTATCTTGAGTCGCTGACCACGCAGGTTCCGGCAGGCACAACCTTCGACTACATCCGCATCTCCGGCACGCCGGAACTGGGCACCTGCACGGCTCCGCCCTACCAGGGAACTGGCGAGATCGTCTGCGACGAAAACAGCGCCATGGCGCCGAACACCACGTGGACAGTGCGCCTGACAGTGAAGGTGACGGCTCCTACTGGGACGGTGATCACTGAGAATGCCGCCACCCTGTCGGATACACCTGATCCCAACCTGGCCAACAACACCGCGACGGTAAGCACCACGGTGCAGTAGCAGTTTGCGCACAATCACATCAGGCGTTCCACGACGGAACCGTGCGGACCATGTTCCACATCATCTGATCGAGGGCACCGTTGATTTCGTTAGAGGGTTCCGTACGCGTATTGGTGAGTGCCGCCCAGCAAAAGCCAGTAGGCGTGCGAACCATGATGGTCGTCGTTCCCGGGAGGCTCCCGTTGTGCCACCAGTTGCCGGCTCCGTTGTTGCGCACCATCCATCCCCGGGCGTACCGCGCGTCTCCCGGCGGATAAGCGGGAGCCGGGGTAGTCATGATTTTGATGGTCTCCGGCTTCAGCAGCGCCGGAATGCCCGGTGCGCCGGCCACATGGTTGAGAAACTGCACAAGCTGAGTTGAAGAAGCGATCCATCCGCCATGCGAGTCCATCCGGGTAACGTTGAGCTTGTAAGGATCTTCATCGTACTGGCCGTAATAGACCACCTCGTTCGGTGCTCGCTGGCTCTCTTTATTCTTGGCGATCTGCATCGTGGTGATGCCGCACGGAGCGAGAATGTTCGCCTGCACGTAGCTATCGTAAGGCTGTCCCGTGACCTGCTCGATGACGCGCCCGAGCACACAGTAGCCGAAGTTGGAGTAGGCCCAGTGCGTGCCCGGCGGATAAGTGAGAGGAAGAGTGGCGATGGTATTAGTGATCAGCTTGGTGTGGTCCCATCCATCGTTGTGCATCATGGGGTCGGTCCCGTCGTTCGGCCAGCCACCCGAGGTGTGGGTAAGCAGGTTATCGACCGTGACGTCGGCGACATACTGCTTGTAGGGCGGCTTGCCATACTTGATGCCCAGAATGGCCGAAGGTCCGAAGACCTTGTCGTTGAGGCTGAGCTTGCCTTGTTCGAGCAGCGAAAAGATCGTGACTGAGGTGATGGGTTTGGTCACCGAGGCAATGCGGAAAAGGCTGTCCTGCTGGACCTGCACAAGATGCTGGCGATCGCCCATGCCAACGGCTTGATCGTAGACGAACTGACCGTTGCGGGAGATAGCGATGGAGGTCGCCGGAACCGAGAACTGCTGGCGAAAGGCTTGTGCGATGTGCCCCATCTCGCCGCGTTGCTGGCCAGTGGAGCCGCCGTACTGCGCCTGAGCGAACACTTTGGGGAAGGGCACAGCTGCGGCTGCGGCTGTGAGGGCGAGATTCTGGAGCAGCGTTCGACGGGTGAGGATTCGGCTGTATGAACTTTGACTGGATTGGCTCGGCATCGTCGCAGGGATCCTTTCGGTGAACCGCCCCGGGTCTGCAATGTCTAAGTCTGCAAATCTCTGGGTCTGCAAGTTCGACAAGGATTTTATCTTGCCCTCCATTTCGCTATCGGCAAAGATGAAAGAGTTCCAGCTTCCTGTAAATTTGCTACGCCGTCGCCTTGTCCCGGGAGGATGCAGTGAAGAAATCTCGCTTCAGGTGTTTCGCATTCTGTTTTGCTTTGGCGATTTTTGCCGGCAGCTTTGCACTCGCGCAACAACCGCCGGCACAACAGCAACCGGCCAGCGTCGCCGGCAAGTGGACTCTCTACTGCAAAGACCCGAACGGCTCAACCTCTACCAAGTATCTTGAGCTGAAGCAGAATGGCTCCGTGATCACCGGCCATTTCAAAGGGCCGAATCAGTCCGGAGGAGTGGAAGGCTCAATCAACGAGCAGCATCTTGTGGTTCGTACCAAGACGCGCGACGTTCTCACCTTTCGTGGGCGGGTCGATGGACCTCGTGTTGAAGGCGTCGTCCAGGGTAACGCCTACAACGGTAACTTCCACGATCGTGGCGGAACGGGATCGTTCCAGGGAGTTCGATCCAATTGATGTCGGAATTTTCCCGACGGTGCCCTCGATAAGTAGGGGGGCTGGGTGGCCCATTCAAGCCCGATGTTGGCTTGAGTGGGGGCCGTATGAGCAATCCCCGTTTGGCTCCGGCACCCACGCAAAAAGAACCCCTTTGCCAGGAGACAAAGGGGTGGATGGCCACTCGATCTGGGGCATATTTCTTTACCGCCAGATCGAGCTGTGCAAACGCTTTAGTTTCCGGAATTTACTGCGCTCCCGGGAGCATTCCGGACAACCAGTGTCATATTGCCGAGCTCAATCTCCTGCAGAAACTGAACGCCGTTGACGTTGTCGGTCGATATAGAGGCCTCGCCATTCTTCGCGGCAACGATCTGCCCAGGCACCGTGACCGGATTCGCTCCGCGGGGCGTGAACGTCAACTGCGCATTCGCTCCTGTTCCGGTCCAGCTCACCTTCACCGGTCCTGCCGGCAGCGTGGCCGAGCCGACCTGCACGGGTTGAGTCAAAGTCACAGTGGTTGAATTCTTCGCGGCATATGCGGACAATGAGAACGCAAGAGCAAGTAAACCAACGCCGAATTTCTTCATGGAATGATCTCCTTCAAGCTTGAAAGAACTGGGGGTTATTCGCGTCTTTGCAATTCACCGCAAAGACAAGTCGGGATACTCACAACTTAGCCATACGTTTGGCATCAAAAAAGCTCCATCGTGTAGCAAATCGTGGCGCTACAACCTAAGCCCGTGGCTTCACAGGAGTTGTCGGAACGCTTGTGCCCCGGCGCGGGGCAGGTATCATACGTGGTTTTGTAGCTTGGCGACCCGGAATGGCCGTATCCGGACAGAACAGCCGGCCTAGGCGACGGTCTTTACCAGCTTTCCACGTCAAGGACTTCCGGTGGCCCGGGGTTACCCTCGATGACATGGGTTTCGATCACGGCTTCCAGGTTCTTCCCGTCCCAGTTCTTGGGCGCCTTGGCCAGCATCGCGTCCAGGTACGTCGGGTTATACAGAACTTCGCTGGCCGCTTCCGTACCCTCACCTAAAATGCCTGCGGCGATGATGACCGGTTGCCCGGTAACGTCGTCATGGATGCGCGCCACGATTGCATAGTCGGTGGCCACTTGTCCGCCCGCATCCCGCTGCACCGTCCAGAACCGTTGCGGGTTTTTACGGTCGACCAGCTTCTGTACACCATCCGTGTTCTCGAACCCGAAGCGCAGGTTCTGCGTAATGCGCATGGTCCAGGCATTGTCGAACGCGCCGATGAGCACAATCGGGCCCTCACGCAGCTGCGCAAAGCTCGCGTCTTCGGCAGAGACTACGCGGAAAGCCCGGTGACGGGGAACCAGCGGCACAATGGTGCGCGCCAGGGTGGTCACATCCGACACCGCCAGGCCTCTGGAATTAGGCGCGCCGCCCCGCTTCTTTCCTCCATTTATCAAATCCGCCAGTTCGCCGAGACAATAAGTAATCGGGCTTTGACTGGATGTGATCGGCTGCCAGAAGCGCTCCACGTTCGATGGCGCGGGAGAACGGTGATACCGGCCGATGGCGATACCCGCCGCCAAAGCCAGCAGCAAAGATACAGCGATAGGAAGCCAACGCCGGATTCCGCGAAGCAGGGAAGTCCCGGCAGAAGATGAAGACCAGGCCGAAATCTCTATGCCCGACGACCCCGGCTCCGGAGCCTGCGCAAATGTCTCATTCGTCTGCTCTTGTTTTTGTTCCTGGCCCGCGTCCGTCGCATTTACCGCTGTCGTCTCCGCCCGCCGAAACACCGGCACATAAGAGCCCGCAGTCAGCTCAATGATCAGTTCTCCCGCATGGACCGGATCGTAGTAGTACTGAATCAGCCTCCGGCGCACCTCTGCGGCCGACGTGCGGACAACCGGGTCGAGATTCACGTCATAATCCGGGTTGCGACCAAAGGCCTCAACGCCGATCGTCCGCTCCTTCAGATCCCCACCATTGCCGAGAAGCGTTTGCTCAACCGTGTAGGCCAGCAGAACCGGGTAGCGCTTGCTGTTGGTGAAGAGCGGATGCGCAAGCAGGCGATTCAACTGCGTACGAATGGCTTCCGCGTCTGGAGGGAATCCCGTCGCGGGAGACTCTTTTGCCGTTTGTGACAACAACATGCTGAGCTCCGCAGTCAGCTGGATCAGTCAGCTGGTTCGTACAACCTGAGCCCTGTGGCGTCTTCTAAGAACGAGTATTAGTCAGATTCGAGCCGCGTCGAAAGAGGATGCTGAATCTCGACTTCGAAGAATGCCCCCGTCAAAAAAAGTACAACAGACGTCCCGCACACGAAGAAAACGCCGTAAATAACCTCGAATGGTATGTATTATACAGCCCGGAAATGGGCGCGCTTATTTTCGATAATCCATTGATAAATGGTGGCTTAGTCAGTTGTTTGGTCTGCCGTGCCCCATCCTTTGCCGAATCCGCCGTGAATGAGGGCGAGACCAGATCTCTCAAACTTCCAGCCTCACAACGCGAGGCGCTTCAAGCCCTCAGGGAATGCCACGCGATATCATGGACAACAACTTCCATGCGACAAGGCCCTTTGCGACCGATGCGCAAACAGGTGCTGATCTTCGGGCTGGTAGGCGGCGTCCTCGTCACGCTGCTCCAGTGGACCGAGTTCCACTTCGTTGTCCTCGAGCACTCGGTCGCGATCTACGGAGTCCTGATCGCCATCCTCTTTGCCGGTGCCGGCATCTGGCTCGGCACCAGGCTCCTCGCCCCCCGGGAACGTGTCCGGGAACGTATCGTAGACCGCATCGTCGAAATCGCGGTCCCCGCCGCCCCGACACCCAGCCTCGCCGGCGCCGACACCGTCCGCGAGCGCCTCGGCATCACCCGCCGCGAGCTGGAAATCCTCAATCTCGTGGCCCGTGGCCTGAGCAACCGCGAGATCGGCGAAACCCTCTTCGTGAGCGAGAACACCGTGAAGACTCACTGCAGCCGCGCCTTCGACAAGCTCGGCGCCCGCCGCCGCACCGAGGCTGTCCAGCGCAGCAAGGAACTCGGCCTGCTCCCATAACCGGGGTCCCCGGCGAGCCCGGTGTTGGCTCCTGAGGTGGAAATAACCGGGGTCCCCAGTGAGCCCGGTGTTGGCTCGCTGGGGTGGAAATAACCGGGGTCCCCGGCGAGCCCGGTGTTGGCTAGCTGGGGTTGAAAACGCATCCTCCTTTGGCATGAATTCCGCTATTTACGGCAAAATCATGCGAAAGAATGACGCACGGCAACCGGCGGATCGTGCAGGGTGGGGACATCCGCGGCGCTCCGAAGCCCCCGCACACAGGAGAATCACCATGAAGAAGAATGTCTGGAAGTTTGGTCTGCTGAGCGGTCTCGTTCTGGCAATCATGATGGCGGTCACCGTGCCGTTCGAGCACCACATCAAGGCGAGCTATGGCATGGCGGTCGGCTACACCGTTATGGTGCTCAGTTTCCTGATCGTCTTCGTCGGCGTCAAGCATTACCGCGACACCGAGTGCGGCGGCTCGATCACCTTTGGCCGCGCATTCGCTGCCGGTGCCCTGATGATGCTGATCTCCTGCGTCTGCTACGTGGCGATGTGGGAAGCCCTCGCGGCCACGGTGGAGAGGAACTTCGCGCACGAGTACGCTGCCAGCATGGTGAAGCGGGCACAGAACTCCGGCCTCCAAGGCGCCGCCCTCGAGGCAAAGATCGCGGAGGCCCACAAGTTTGAAGTTATGTACTCGAACCCGCTGTACAGAATGTCCATGACGCTGCTGGAACCCTTGCCCGTCGGTCTCGTGATGGCGCTGGTTACCGCGGGCATCCTTCGCCGCAAGCCCGAAGACAGCATGTCAAGCGCCGCGAGGCCCGAAGCCTTGGCGAACTAGCTGACCCTCGTGGATTGGGTGACCCGCAGAACAATTTCGCTACAGAGCTATCGTGAAGACCAAATGGGCTAAGAATGTTTCTGCTAGTTTCCCATCTTTGGGGACGAGCGGATGGGACACGACGATCTCTTACTTCCAGCCTCGCTCGCCGCGGCGAGCGAGGCCCGGTAGAAGCCCCGGGCTTTTAGCCCGGGGATAAATGACCGGCCAAAGGGCCGCACCTTGCTGCCGCAGGCTCCGAGCGCAGCCGCAGGCGAAGCGAGCAGCAACCAACTTCCGCTGAAGCTCCTCAACGACTCACAACCGCGGGCTGGACCTCAGCGTAAACCTTGATCCAGTGATTCCTCACCTCAGGTCTCATCTTCCTGCCATTTTCATCGAACACGATGAGGTTGGTCTCCTGCCTGGGCATGTGGCAATCAATGCAGTTGTCTGAGACACGATGGCTCGCTTTTGAGAATGTCGCGGAGTCAGGTTTGTGACAACTCAGGCACCGCTGGGAAAACTCGGCCAGGTTGTGCTGCGTGACATGAACATCGTGGCACGTGAGGCACGTCATATTCGACGAGCGGAAGCAACGGCTCTGCTTCAGCATCCCCACCTGGTTGCCATGAACGTCCGGCGGTGCGTCAGGATCGGGCGGCGGAAGATTGATGTACTTATCGAGAGGCTCACCGGGACGGTAGGAAAACGGCGGCTGGAGCGCTCTGCCGGCTCCCGCATGACACCAGGCACACAAATCCATCTGCCGATCACGCGAGAATTGCACCGGATTCAGTATGCCGGTCGCTGACGAAGCAGACGCCTTCGCTGCCTCATGTTCAACGTGTTCCCGTCCCGGCCCGTGACAGACTTCGCACTGGATGCCGAGCGCGAATCCCGCAGTGTTATAGCGGTTGGAGAGAGGTGAAGCAGCTTCAAAGTAAGTTGCGTGACACTCCAGACACCGTGGAGTGATCGGCCGGTCGAAATCCGCCATTCCATCGCGATAGTTTGGACTGTTTACCCAGCCCAGGTCTCTCCAATATGAAACTGGCAGCTGAAAGAGTTGATCATCGTTCCAGTACAGATACGTCTGGCCCTTACCTCCCGATCCGACCACCACTCCAATGCGCTCTGTGCGCATCGTTGTGTGCGGAGCTGTTCCCGCCACTGAAGTCTCAAAAAACTCAGCTTCTTTTCCATCCGTGCGCTCCTCATCCATCCTGAAATAGAGATTCGGATTCGAAGTCCGCATGATGTTGCTCCCCGGCGTGAACTTGCCAAGAATGGATGTTTCGTCCGGCGCCCTGGAAGTCAGATAGTGCGCGGTCCGGTGGTAGGAATCGACCTTGTCTGCATGACAGGATTGGCAGGCAGCATCACCCACGTAGCCATCTCGCTCGTGGCGCTGCGTGCCTTTTGCCGCGGCGGACTGGGCTACGCCTGCTTCAACCGAATAATCCAAGCGCAACTCCTTGCTCAGGAATGCGGCCAGCGCCAGAGCAAGGATGATCGTGAAAGGTCGAATCGTATTTCGCGGGCCCGTCCCCCACTGATCAATCACTGATCAATACACTATCTTCGCAACGCCGATTTGTCGCCGCGATCACCGGGCAGCCCAAAGAGCGAGCGAAAAAAACGCATTTCCCCACTTCTCGCCCTGTAACAGTCCTGTAACATGTAATTTGGAACGGTTTCCGGCCGGCCCGGACTCTGGGACCGAATTCTTGATGACCTTGGGGTAGCAAGCGGCAGTGGAAGAAGTAGATACGAACTACATCCCGGATATCCAGATCCCGAATACTCATATCCCGGAAACCCAGATCGAAGACCGCTTCGTGTCCGTTGACGGTGCCGGCATGATGCATCTCCAGGTCGCGGGCACAGGACAGCCGATCCTGCTGCTCCATGGCCTCATCGGCTCAGCACAAAGCTGGAGGCAGAACATCAGCTTCCTCGCACAGGAAGCCACCGTTTACGCGATCGATCTTTTCAACATGGGCCAGTCGGAACGCGTTCCCGGACTCGACGCAGGCCTCGAAGCAACCGCCGATCGCATAGTCGCCCTCATGGACGCCCTGCATCTTCCCGAAGCTGACATCGCCGCGCACTCCCACGGAGGCGCGATTGCGATGATGCTGGCCGCCCGTCATCCGCATCGCGTGCGCCGGCTCATTCTCTTCGCCCCGGCCAATCCCTTCTGCAAGTCCCGCCGCCTTGTCATCCGCTTCTTCCAGACGAGGCTCGGCACATGGCTCGCCCGTCGCGTCCCATCGCTGCCCCGGCACATCCAGGCCAAGGCTCTTTATCGCATGTATGGCGACCGCTCCCGCGTCGCTGAAGGAACCCTCGAGGTCTATACCGCGGGTCTCGAAATTCCCGGCACCATGGACCACATCCTCGAAATCCTTCGCTGCTGGTTCGATGACATGCAGCAGCTCCGCTCCGCACTGGGCCGGCTCGCCGCAATGCCCACCCTCCTCATCTGGGGAGACCGCGATCGAGCCGTCAACCTGTCCTCCGCTCTCGGTCTGCAACGCACGCTGGTGCAGTCAAGACTCCTGGTCATCGAGGGCGCCGGCCACTTGCCCTTTGAAGAAATGCCCGAGGCCTGCAACCTCGCAATGCGCGATTGGCTCGTCGGATCGGCCACCCATAACAGCGCGACCCCAAGCACCATCACGTTGACCACCGAACCCGCCTGAGCGCCACTTAAAAACTAGAACCAAGAACGACCGAGGCGCAGCCATCGAGCTGCGCCTTTTGCCTTTCCTGCCCGACGACTCAGTCCAGTTTGGCCTTTACAATAAGAACTTACTTATATAGGTTATCGTTTATGCAGTCGCTCGACTCCAGCTTCTCCGCTCTGGCCGATCCCACCCGGCGCGCGATCCTTGCGCGTCTCGCTCTGGGAGAAGCCACCGTAACCGAGCTGGCCGAGCCCTTCGAGATGACGCAACCGGCAATCTCGCAGCACCTCAAGGTGCTCGAAGACGCGGGACTCATCATTCGCCGCATCGACGGCACCCGCCGTCCCCGCCGCCTCGCCCGCGCCGGTATTGAAGCCATGGACCAATGGCTTGCCATGCTGCGAAAGGCCCTCGACAAAAACTACGATCGGCTGGACGAGGTTCTGTCCGCCATGCAACCACCCGCCAAACAACCCAGGAAAGGGGAGACCCGATGAGCAAATTGACGCTGACCACTGAAGGCGATACCCACGTGATCGTGACCCGGTGCTTCGCTGCGCCCCCGGAGGCCCTGTACCGCGCCCACACCGATCCGAAAATAATCCAGAAGTGGTTGCTCGGTCCTGAAGGCTGGACCATGCCCGTCTGCATCCATGAAGCGAAGCCGGGCGGCAAATTCCGTTACGAATGGACGAACGGCAAAGGCGGCGGCTTTCACATCACCGGTGAAATTCTCGCGCTCGAGCCCTTCAGCAGGATTGTCCACGTGGAGCGGATGTTTCTGCCCGATCCCACGCCCGACAACCATATAGAAACCAGATTCGACGCCGACGGCACGGGGACCCTGATGACCATGCGCATGACCCTGCCCGACGCCCAGACGCGGGCCGCCATGCTCTCAACCGGCATGGAACACGGAATGGAAGCCAGCTACGCCCGCCTCGAAGAAATGATCTAGGAATGATCTGGCAGGCGAAATGACAGCCCGGCGAAACGAACAGGCGAAACGGACTGCCTCCGGCTCGCCTGCTGGCCCGGAGGCATCCTGAGAGACGCCGGAATCACCGCAGGGATGGAACGTAGTCTTGAGGGCCGACATCCTCAACTTTACCTTCGGGCCCTCCGCCGCCATCCCGGTTCTCCTGGACCAGCGGCACAACCGCGACAATTCGTGTCCCCTCCCACGGCTTCGATTCGACGGAAAACATCCCGTGAACCAGGTGCACCCTCTCCTGCATGCTTACCAGCCCCAGACCGCGATTCTTCTTCGCCTCTTCCACGTCAAAACCCGCGCCTGAATCGCTCACTTCAAGCTCAATCTCGCCCGCTGTCGCAGTCAATTCCACCGTAAACTGATTCACTCCGCTATATTTCATTGCGTTCTGCAGCGCCTCTTGCGCGACACGAAACAGACACAATGAAACCTCTTTGGATAATTGTGCGGGCACGTCTGCATCGGTGAAATCAATCTTGACCTCATGTTGCCGGGAGAACTCGTGACAGAAGCCGCGGATGGCAGCGGCTATGCCGAGGTAATCGAGCTTTGAAGAATGCAGTTGGTGCGATAGCGACTGAACATCACCCGCGATCTCCGAGCAGTGCCTTCGAATCTCATCCAGGTTGCCTTTTGTAGCCGTGGATGAGGTGTTCGAGACACGGTTCGCCTGCTCAATCTCCATCGACAACAGCGCCAGCCTCTGGCAGATATCGTCGTGCAGATCTCTCGCAATGCGGCTGCGTTCCTTTTCCTGCGCTTCGATTAATTGGCCGCTCACCTTTTCCAGAGATTGCTGGGCAAGCTTCTGATCGGTCGTATCAACAGCGGAGCCGATTAACCCGGCAAATGATCCATCACCATTCACCCGCGGAGACGCGACGTTCAATGTCCAGCGATAGACCCCGTCGCTCCGCCGCAGACGGCACTCCATCGAAAATGCCTTTCGATCCTTCAGAGCATATGAAAGGGTATCCGATACATTCCTCAGATCATCAGGATGGACGTATTTGCTCCATGAGTCGCCGTACCCGGCATCTCGATCTACACCCGTAAACGCAGTCCAGCGGTCATTCAGGTAAGTAACGTCGCCCTTCGTGTCGCACATCCAGATCAGTGAAGGCGTGGTATCGGCCATCACCCGGAAGCGCTTCTCGCTCTCGCGAAGACGAGCCTCAGCCTTGCGTTGTCTCGCTCGCTCCCATAGCAGTCCGGCGATCAGGAGGAGTAGCAGGGCAATCACCGCAATGACTGCAATCACGTACCTCCGATAGCTCTCCCACAACGAGGGCGGCCGGTAAAGAATCACGCTCCCCGCCGGCAGCGCCGACTCCGGAATGTGCCACTGCTGGAGTGCACGCCAATTCACCCGCACCCGCAGATCGGAGTCATACACGATAGGAATGTTCGCTGGCTGCTCGCCCGATAGTACCCGCGCCACTATCTCGCCATTCAATGCAGCGTCCTTAAAAACATCACGGTATGCTCCACCCACCCCCCCATGTTCCAAAGAAAGTCCCGGCCACGCGGAATATGTCGGCAGGCGCCGCACGGCTGCAGCGAGAACGTCAAAAGGACCGATCGCCGGCAGTGCCAGGTCGTCCGGCCTCATCTGAAACAGAACCACTGTATGAGCAGGAAGTGCACTAACCTTCTCAAGCATCTCGGCGCTTGGAGGTCCGATAATGTCGATCTCCTTTATCTTGTCCTGACGGTGAAGAAGTTCGGAGTGTGCGATCGCCAGCCAATATTTGTCCCAGGCGGATAAGCCGGAGATGACTGCGACCTCATTCGTATCCGGTTGAAGACGAAGCGCCAGATCTATCGTTTCCCGCATTCCCAGAGTGCTGATCACGCCCGTCACGCCAGGCCATGTCTGCATTTCCCGTTTGCTGATGTCCGTAAAGACAATCGGCACACCCGGAAATAGCGTGTCACGGTATTTCACCGCGAATTCAAGCACCGGATAGGTGGCAGCAACCACAGCATCCAGCTTTACGCCGCCGAACCCACGGCGGAGAGTCTCTGCCAGGCTCTCCCGATAAGCGTCCTGGTCGAATCGCTGGTTTGCCACCGATACGGTATAGAAGTTGATCTGACCCGGAACATGGGCCCGCACGGTGGATTCCATGACGGTCCAACTCTGAGGGAGACTCACCCAGTTGTGCAGAATAAGTACATTCTTAGCATTCGCTTGGGCATGCGCGGCCGGCCCGCTGAACATGGACAGGAGAATGCCCGCAACCAAGGTTCTGAGAATTGCAGAAATCTCCCGCCTGCCAAAGCAATTGTCGCGATCACTTGTCGGTTGGACTCGGCCTTGCCTCATAAGATCCCTCAGCCATCGACTAACTTTCCTGCTGAGTTGCACAATTGCCTGCGTCGGTTTCGCTGATCTCTTCGGCAAATTGCTTACACGTTCTTTGTACTCTTACGGGAAACGAGTCTGATCAGAAGTTACGAGCGCTTGACTGCTTGCCGCGCTGTTGCCACCACATCGCCACGATTTGCCCGGATTGTAGCGCGGCGAATCATGTTTTAACAGTTAAAACTGGATTCCGATTCGGCTGCGGTCAAACATCACCACGGCTGATCGGACGACCAGCCCCCGAGGTCAAAGATGAAAGCCCTGTCAACCCTGTCCAAAGTAACTCCGAGGCATAACCGGCAGAAAATAAAACACATCCCGCGCACGACTACGTGGCCGACAATTTCCTTTAACTTGATAAACTTGAATTAGAGCGAAATATCTCCGACAAAGGCGCAGCCACAAGCTGCGCCTCATGTTTTGCTGTCTTATTGAGCCCTGAGCCCTGAGCCCTGAGCCCTGAGCCCTGAGCCCTGAGCCCTGAGCCCTGAGCCCTGAGCCCTGAGCCCCGAGCCCCGAGCCCTGTCTTTTCTATGACATGCCATAACTGCCCTGTTTTCTATGAACTAGCGGTCATCTGTCCGCTAACTCCTGATTTTTCTATGAACTAACAAAATGCAAGGGGAGGGGGGTACACCCCATGATCCAGCTCTGCCGACATATCCTCGCCAGCAACCAGCAATGCGGCCAGCCCGCGCAAAACGGGAAACACTTCTGCCGACATCATCGCGGCATCAACGCCTGGAAACGCAGCTACGGCCATAGCTCATACGCCACCCCAACCCAGACCTACGACCACGGAACCATGCTCGTTCCCGAGCCCAGCGTCTATCCTCCTCTCGAACTGGAGTTCCCCGAAGACCGCGCCTCCATCCAGATCAACCTCTACCGCATCATCGACCGCCTCGCCCGCGGACTCATCGACCGCTCCACCGCCACCGCCCTTATGTACGGCATGCAGGTCTCCCAGACCAACCTCGGCAAGACGCCTCTGCTCGAATCCGCCCCAGCCTCGCACTTCCGGTCCCGCTCGCAATCCGGCGACGACTCCGATTCAAGCGACAACTCCGGATGCCCCAGGTCCGGATTTTCGGACCTGGGTTCACGCCCCGTCTCGCGCGTCATCCTCACGCCCGACGGAGACGAGATCGCCCCGCCCGTCGAGATGCTCGAACCCAACGAAGCCGAGCCCATCCACCACAAGGGCTGCCCCTGCCTGCTCTGCGCCGAGAAATACCGAAACCAGCCGCCCGAAGAGCACCACCCCGCCTGCCGGTGCGGCCTCTGCGAAGAAGCCGAGGAATCAGGGCGCCAGAAACAGGGCACAGAATACAGAGCAGAGCACAGCGCTCAACACTCAGCCACAACTAGCAACGATGTCATCCCGAGCGAAGTCGAAGGACCTGCTTCTACTGAACCGGCCACGATCGAGGGTGCCCCATCCTTCGCAACGCGAAGGGTGGGAAGCGATAACGCCAGCGCCACCACCCTGTTCCCTGAGCCCTGTGCCCTGAGCTCTGCGTGCGAGGGAAGCCAGAGCGGCCCAGCGGGCTCCAGCCTTGCGCAGCAAGGCCAGGTAGAAGAGCGGGGCTTTAGCCCCGCGTATCAAGCCGGTCCGCAGGACCATACCGCGCTGCCGCAGGCCGGGAGTGCAGCCGAAGGCGAAACGACCTCTGTCTCCAATCAGCTACAGCCCAGCGCTCAAGTGCCCAGCACCACCACCCTGAGCCCTGCGCGCCGCAAGCGCGTAGCGCGAGCGGCAGCCCTCCTCTCCGGATCCACCAACCGCGACCCTCTCAACCGTCCCTGGTCCATCGCCGAATACACCTTCGGAGACGCCGTCCGCCGCCACGAAGCCCAATACGCCGCCCGCGCCGCAGCCTGCCTCGCCGTGGGAATAGAACCGCCGCCCTACGAGCCCTACATCACCGGACTCATCCACCCCGGCACCCCCGAACACGAAGAAGACCAGCAGATGCAGCAGCACTCCAGCGAATACTGGGCCGCCCACTTCCGCAAACTCATCGCCGAACGCCCCGACATCCAGCAAGCCCTCGAAGAAGAAGATGCTGCCGCCAGAGACTGAGCCTGCCTCT
>CAWAYO010000050.1:0-14656 GCA_963786085.1 uncultured Acidobacteriaceae bacterium | reverse complement strand
TTGGCGGCGTCGATGAATGAAGGCGGTCAACGATTTTGCTTCCCACCGCGCGAAGGATGGGGCACCCGCGAATGTTGGTGTTCGGTTGGGAGTAAGGGTGGGCCACTGACCAAGGGACACGTCGATCGCTTGACAGCGAATAAAAAGCGAATATGATTGAGGTGCATAGTCGGGTTCCGAATTCCATACTGCGCCCAGCTGCAGGTTATGTTATTTACTATGAGTTTCGTAGCGCAACGAATCCGAGATCCGCTACACAACATCATCGACTTTGGTGCGGACGAGTTTGACAACGTTCTCTGGAAGGTAATCCAAACGCGACCTTTTCAGCGACTTCGACGGATCAAGCAGCTCGGCTTCTCCGAACTGGTGTATCCCGGAGCTACGCATACGCGTTTTGCTCATAGTCTTGGGGTGTTCCATACAGCCCGGCAACTGCTTAAGCGTATTAAATACCTCCAAGGCGACCAAAATTACAGAGACACGAAAGCAAAGATGGCACTTGCGGCAGCCCTCCTTCACGACGTTGGCCATGGCCCGTTCAGCCATGCCTTCGAGGAAGTCGGAAAGAAGCTCAACCTGAAGATGGCCAAACACGAGACCGTCAGCGACCTGATTATCCGAGAGAGTGAGATCAGTAACGTCTTAGACAGAGAGCTCGGTAACGGTTACTCCTCGAATGTCGCGGACATAATCAAAAGTCGAGGGCCAATTGATATCTATTGTGCCGTAGTGTCGAGCCAGATTCGATGCTGATCGTCTTGATTACATGCGGCGAGATCGACTTATGTGCGGCAGTCAGCATGGAGCGATTGATTACGAGTGGCTTGTATCTAACTTGTATGTGGGGGATTTGCCAGTAGGTGTAGACGACACGGAAAGTGGTACAAAGCCCTCTTTCGTCCTCGGACCGAAAGCGATATATGCTGCTGAAAGCTACCTCTTGGGACTGTTTCAGCTTTATCCGACTATCTATTTTCACAAAGCCACGAGGGGAGCAGAAAAGATCTTTTCTAAGCTGCTACTTCGTGTCTTCGAATTCGCACGGGAGGGTCATGCCGCAAAAACGGGTTTACCGGCCAATCACCCGCTTATCGTTTTTGCAAGAACACCCGATAGCTTAGATGTAGCACAATCGTTGGACGACACTGTGTTCTGGGGATCCTTGGAGTTCATGTTGCAAGCCCATGACAAGGCAATAGCCTCTCTGGCGCAGCGGTTGCGAGATCGAAATCTCTACAAAGCTATAGATATCCTTACGGATGAACTCCTCGCCGAATGGCGTGTCTCCCAAGACAAGGACTTCCTCAATAAGATCGAACAAAAAATGGAAGAAGTCGTGGGCCCGGAGAGCGGAAATGATGGGGAACCGCCAAGATTTCTTATCGATCGTCCCAAAAGATCAATCTATAAAGAGTTCGAGGAATCTAAAGGGCCACTAAATCAAATGATGATGAGAATGGCTGATGGGAAATTGCGCGATATGGCCGAAATATCACCCGTAATTTCAGCGATCAGAGAGTTCGACGCGTTGCGCGTTTATGTCAATAAGGGAGATCACGCAATCGAAGCGAAAGTGATAGCTGCAGCAAAGGAGGCAATGGAACATGCCAGAACTAATTAGTACGCAAGGAAAGGCAATCGATACGGTTGTCGAGGTAATTCAGGCTGCAGGTGGCGAATTGGTGGGTCGCACACGTCTTCAGAAGACGGTCTACCTCTTGGAAATCGCAGGTTTTCTAGGAGGTTTCGATTTTGAGTATAGGCACTATGGTCCGTACAGTGAGGACCTTAGCCAAGCAGTAACCGTCGCGCGCCTCCTGGGGCGAGTCAGCGAGGAAGAGCGCAGAGCTAACTGGGGTGGCGCCTACTCTATTTACAGCGCTAAGGGGACTCCGCCAGAGATTCCAGCAGCCATGAAATCTCTAATCTCCTTGTCATCAAACGCTAACCCTGTAGCTCTCGAACTAGCGGCGACGGCCGCATTTCTTTCCATTGAGGGTTATTCAGATCCCTGGCAGGAGACAATTGAAAGGAAATCCGATAAAGCTAAATTCCTTGATCAGGCAAAGCAACTTTACGAAAGACTCGTAAGCCTGGACACACCAAGCAAATTGCCACTGATGGCAGGTTAAGCCTTTGTCAGTCTAAAACTTTACAAGGATACCGGATACCCCACTCAAGCCTGATGTAGGGGGGTGGCCCACCCTTCGATCTCTTGACGCCTGAGATGTTCGGGTGCTCCATCCTTGGCGCGCTTTGGGCGCGAAGGGTGGGAAAGGTACACTCCTTGCATAGCCATGCCTGCGGGTCTCAGACGTTATCAGCAGACGCAAAACTTCCACTTCATTACCTTCAGTTGCTATCGTCGTCAGCCTTTCCTTGAAACAGGCACCGCCAAGGATATTGCAGAACGGCTCCTTGAGGAGACCCGCAGAAAACAGGGTCTTCATATTGCCGCGTATGTTCTCATGCCGGAGCATGTTCATCTCCTCACCGATGAGCCCGCCAGAGATACGCTCGCGATCTTTCTTCAAATCTTCAAGCAGTTGACTTCACGTGAGCTCAAGCCCTCAGGGGAGAAGCAGCTCTGGCAGCGGCGCTATTACGATTTCAACGTTCATTCCGCAGAGAAACGAATGGAGAAGATTCGCTACATCCATCGCAACCCGGTGACGCGCGGACTGGTGACTCGTCCGGAGGAATATCGATGGAGCAGTTTCAACCACTATGCCACCGGCGAAGTGGGGACGGTGGAGATCGAGTCGGAGTGGACCGCTCGCAGAAGGGAACGGGCGACTGATTGAGTTCATGCTTCCCACCCTTCGCGCAAAAGCCCGCGAAGGATGGGGCACCCGAGCGATGGTGGTGGTTGAGGAAAAGGCAGGTCCTTCGACTTCGTGCGCCACGGCGTGCTTCGCTCAGGATGACGAGAAGCAGGGATTAGGGATCAGAGTCTAGGGATTAGAAAAGTCGTTGGGATCGCCGCGGACTAGTGGGATTTCCTGGCGGCGGCTTTCAGTGCCTTTTTCTGCTGTTTCTGCATGCGCTTCATGTACCGACGAGATTGCTTCAGGTTGTTCTTCTGGAAGTCTGTCCGCGCGGAGTTGTGGTCAGCGCGTGCAATATTCGGATACGAAAGAACCAAGGCAAGACCAAAAACAAGGGAGCACGCTACAGTTTTCGTCACGGGCATTCCTAAAAGTAATACTGGCCAGATGTTACTGGAGGTTACCGTGTTGCGGGTATTACCCATTGGGGTGATTACCCAGGGCAACATCCGACTCGAAGCATTCCTCCCATGTAAATCTGGTAAAAAGAACAGGGCTCCTTGTGTTTTCTTGCGCGAGCCGCAGGAAAAGCAGGTCCTTCGACTTCGTGCGCCGCGCCACGAAGCTCAGGATGACAATCCTGGGAGATGGTCCGGATGACAAAATAGAGTTAGAAACACAAAGACTTTTGTTTTAGAACCTTGAAAAAAATGCGAGCAAAGACAGCAGTGGTCGTTGGCGCCCAGTGGGGCGATGAGGGTAAGGGCAAGATCGTTGATGTCCTGTCGGAGCGGTTTGCGGTGGTCGCGCGGTATGCGGGCGGGCACAATGCCGGGCATACGGTCATCATCAAGCGGCAGAAGTTTATTCTGCAGCTGATTCCGTGCGGGATTCTGCGGCCGGATTGCCAGGCGGTGATCGGCAACGGGGTGGTGCTCGATCCCATGGCGTTTCTAAAAGAAGTCGGCAAGCTGCGCGATCTGGGCGTGGGGGTCGATGAGCAGGTCTTTGTGTCGAACCGGGCGCAGGTGATTCTGCCCTATCACCGGATGATTGAGCTGGCGGCGGAGAGCGCTCCGGGGCGGCAGAAGATCGGGACGACGAGCCGGGGGATCGGTCCGGCGTATGAAGACAAGATGGCGCGCAACGGGCTGCGCGTGATCGATCTGCTGAACAGAAATCTGCTGAAGACGCATATTCAGAATGCCTGCCACGAGAAGAATGCGATTGCGCATGCGCTGTTCGGGACTGAGCCGCTGGATCCGGCGCAGATGTATGAGGAGTACGCAAAGGCTGCAGACCAGGTGGCACCGTTTGTGACGGATACGGCGGCGCTGCTGAATGGGGCGATTCGGGCGGGCAAGAGCGTGATGTTTGAGGGTGCGCAGGGCACGATGCTGGATATCGATCACGGGACGTATCCGTTTGTGACTTCGTCGTCGGCGACGGCGGGCGGAGCGGTGACGGGTACGGGCGTGGGTCCGACGGCGATTGGGACGGTGATTGGCGTGACGAAGGCCTATGTCACGCGGGTGGGCGAGGGTCCGTTCCCGACGGAGTCGTTTGATGAGGCGGGAGAGCTGCTGCGGGCAAGGGGCAATGAGTTCGGGGCGGTGACGGGTCGTCCCAGGCGGTGCGGGTGGATGGACCTGCCGCTGCTGCGCTATTCAAACATGATTAACGGGACCGAATGGCTGGTGGTCACGAAGCTGGACGTGCTGGATGGGATGGCGGAGATTCCGGTGTGTGTGGGCTACGAGATTGACGGGCGAAAAACAGACACCATGCCGGCGGATGTTCGGGGCCTCGAGTCGATCAATCCGGTTTACACGAAGCTGAAGGGCTGGTCGGATCCGACGGAAGGCATCGTCGAGTGGGATAGGCTGCCGAAGGCGGCGCGAGAGTATCTCGGGTTTCTGGAGAAGGAGTCGGGGGCGAAGATCGGGATGGTGTCGACGGGTCCGGACCGGGAACAGACGATGGCGCTGCCGGAGTTTGCCAAGGCGTTGAAGGAGATGGAAGGGTAAGGCAAGACCAGGGAACAGGGATCAGGGCACAGGGCACAGGGAGCAGGGAGCAGGACATAGATAGAGCGTTGGTCACGAAGGACACGGGACTGTAATCATTCACCGCGGCGACGCAAAGAAAGCTCGGAGGCACTGACCCTAAAGTAGAGTGGCGGGAAAAGCGGCTGTTGCTATCCTGTCGGGGGAAGGTTTGTGACGGATGATCAGTTTTACGGTACGGCTCAAGTTCAAGGCGGAAGACCGCGATGAGATTCGAGAGGCGCTGCGGGCGCTGACGGAGGCTTCGCGAAAGGAGCCGGGGTGCGTGACGTATATTCCGCATATCGTGGATGGGGATGCAGATACGATCCTGATCTACGAACAATATAAGGATGCGGCGGCGGCGGATGCGCATCGCGCGTCAGCACACTTCAAGAAGTACGCCGTGGGCGGGCTGTATCAGCGGATGCTGGAGCGCTCGATGGAGAATCTGCACGCGCTGGAGTAGTGTTTGGGTAGTGCGTCGTCCAAGTTTCAGGGGCCGATTGTTAACAGCAATTCATAAGGGCCAGCTGCCGGGCGCAAGGTGTGGCGCAACGGCGAATGAAGAGCCCGGCATCGAACTTTGAGTGACTGGCGGGGATGACTGACGGGGCAATGACCTGCAGGGCGTTGATTCGATGAGGGCGAGAGCAGCCGAAGGGCGAATTTGCGACGTTCGCCCGAGAATAATGCGGCTCCGGTCTTTCTTTTTGACTCGCCGCGCGGATGCGGACTACCATCCCGGTACGAACATGAACAGAAGCGCTTATGTCCAGGGGGCGGTGCAACAGGCCGGCGTGCCGCTTCTGTTCGTCTTGGCGCTGTGCGTGGTGATGACGCATCCGGCATTCGGGCTTCCGAAGCGAGATAACCACGCGATCCACAAGCAGATCGAGGCTCTGGAGGAGCAGTGGCGGCAGGCGATTGTCACAAACAATGTGACGGAGATGGATCACCTGCTGGCGGATGACTACATCGGCATCAGCGCCAACGGAACGGTGGAGACAAAAGCCCAGGCGCTGGCGCAACGCAAGGCCGGGACGGTACAGATCAAGTCGCTGGACCTGAACGACCTGAAGGTGCGGGTGTACGGGGATACCGCTGTGGTGACTTCGCAGGCCGCGCTTGAGGGGACGAATGGGCAGAGCGACATCAGCGGAAATTATCGCTACACCCGTGTCTACAACAAGCGGCTGGGGCAGTGGAAGATCGTGAGCTTTGAGGCCAGCCGGATGCACGATGCGGATGCGCGTCAGAAGCAGTGAAGGCAGGGCACAGGACACAGAGCAAAGTTGCGATGCCTGTAGCAACGGTAGCGCCGTAAGGAAACCAATAAAACTGATCAATAAAAGTGGCGGGGGCCTGGCAGGGAGTGCTAGAGGATTCTAGCCCCCTCCGACAGGTTGTGACGCGCGCAGAGTAGTTGAACATTTTCTGCTGTGATTGATCTGCCACCCAATGAAAATGGTAGGTCGTGATCAAAATGCAATTCGTCCGTAGCTCCGCAGCGGACACATTTGCCCCGATCACGTCTCCAAACCTCCAGCTTGACGGTGGCTGGGATTATTCGTCTTCGTTCTGATTGAAGGGGCACCGGGCGTTCCCGGTCTTCCTCGCCCTCAACGGCTTCGAGGCGGAATCTGAACACTGATCGAACGCCACTCCTCTCAGTCCATGCGTCAACCAAATGAAACATTCCGTTGTAAGACCATATGCCGGAGTGGATCTTCTCATATACCCGAACACGCTCGGGTTGACGCTTGCCAGCCTTGTATTCGGTGGCTGCGGTTTCAAACTTACCGTTCTGCGTCAAACGACCATGGAGAGCGACTCTTGGTTGATCGACAGCCTTAGGTTGTTTAATACGTCCATTGCGTGGTTCGTCGTGACCTTCGTAAATGAGAACAGTACCGTCCGCTTCAATACGATCCTCGTCCGGAGCGTTGGCTCTGCGCGACATAAGAACGACAGAATGTGTACCGCCCACTCCGAAAGTTCATGCCGCGTTGAAGACTCAAGCGCTCGCGGCGGCACATTTCGTTGTGCTAGATGATCTCGTTAGCCATTCAACTTGTGAATAGATTAGGACGCTGATGAAGGAGTGTACTGCGGGCGAGCGGCTGAGACAAGGCTGGAATCGTGGCGGAACGGGCCAGGTGAAATTCGCAGAGCGCAGACGATATATTCTTCCTCAACGAGAAGCAGGAGACGGTTCCATGACATTTTTCGAAAGCCTGCTTGTGCTCCTGCTCGTCGCGATCGCCTTATTACAATTGGCACGCCGTCTGTCATTGCCTTATCCCACGATGCTGGCCGGGGCAGGGGTCATCGTTGCGATGATCCCGAATGCACCGTCGTTTTCTATCGATCCCGCAACGTGCCTCGCCCTCTTTATTGCGCCGGCTGTCGTCGACGCGGCATTTGATTTTCCACCGGGCGCGACGCGGCGTTTTGTGGCTCCGCTGGTCACGTACGCGGTGATCGCGGTTGTGTTGACCACGGCTGTGGTGGCCTGGATTGCCTGGGCCTTCCTGGGCCTGCCTCTGGCGGCGGGCATCGCCCTGGGTGCGGTTGTCTCTCCTCCGGATGCGGCGGCCGCAACCGCCGTACTGAGAAAATTCTCTCTTCCTCGCCAAACCGATGCCGTGCTGAAAGGCGAGAGTCTGTTCAATGACGCGACCGCCTTGCTCCTATTCAGCGGCGCTTTAACGGTTCTTCGGCGCGGTGGGCTCTCTGTACCTATCGGTCTGCGTCTTGGATTTGCAGCACCTGGCGGCCTCCTGTTGGGAATCCTCTGCGCCTATCTGTTCATCCCTCTGAGCCGCATGGTGAAAGATACCCTGGGGGGTGTTCTGCTCCAGTTCGTGAGCGCCTATTGCTTGTGGATCATAGCGGAGCACCTGGGTCTGTCGGCCGTGCTTTGCGTGATCGGGTACGCCATGACCCTGGCAAACAAGCTGAGCCCAGGTGATTTCGATGCGCGCATGCGCGTGCAGTCATTCGCGGTGTGGAGTGCAGTCGTCTTCACGCTCAATGTGCTGGCGTTTCTTCTGATGGGCATGCAGGCCAGATCGATCTTAGCGCGGATGCAGGGACCGCACCTGCGAGAGGCTCTTGGATTCGCAGGGCTGGTCGTCCTCGCCGTTGTAGTCGTGCGCATGATCGTTGTTCTGGGCTATAGCTACCTCGCATCGCGAAGAGACAAATCAGACGGAACATTCCGCCAGGGAATCTTTATGGGATGGTGCGGGATGCGAGGCTTCGTGACGATTGCAACGGCCTTCGCTCTACCTGATTCCTTCCCGCACCGGGATACGGTGGTTCTCACAGCGTTTTCAGTGGTTCTGGCGACGCTCGTGCTTCAGGGTCTCACTCTGGGGCCGATGGTGAGGCTTCTCCGGCTGGATCGTTCTGAGGAAGCACAGAGTGAACTTGCAACCGCCCGGGTTTCCCTGGCTCGAATTGCTCTGGCCAGTGTCGCAGGCGAGCAAGGCCCGGAAGCAGAGAATCTGCGGTATCGGCTGTCCCTCAAGTTGCAGAGATGCCTCGACAGGGACAAGTGCGAACCGTTGGATCGGATACACAGCCTGGGATTGATTGCGATTCAAGCAGAACGCAATGAACTTGAAAACCTTCGCAGCGAGGATGAGATTGGTCCGGCCGCCTACCTGGGTTTACAGGAACAACTCGACTGGAACGAGCTCACGCTGCTGCGCGATTCGCAACGCCAGATTGAAGAAATTTGAGACGGGGATTGCACAATCTTTGTCCACGTATGATTTTCGGTATGATGCTGCTCGATGCGGCGAAGGCCGTGTATACGCTGCCTCCGGACAAACTGGAAAAGGCGATCCATATCTACCATGCGCGGACGCTGGCGCATTTTGGCGACACGGCGTGGATGATTCTGGCTCTGTGGCTGCTGGTGCGGTGGGGGGTAGGAGCGAGGATCCGGGACTGGGCGGAGCAGTGGAGCAGGCGGGAGTGGGTGCAGGGGTTTCTGGTGGCCCCGGTGTGGCTGGTGATGCTGTCGCTGCTGGGATTGCCGGCCTCGTTTCTGATGCACCGGGTGTATCGGGCGTACGGGATCTCGGTTGAGGGCTGGGGGATGTGGCTGGGCGACTTCGCCAAGTCGACAGCGCTGACGGTGGTGTTCGGGACGCTGGCGCTGGCGGGGCTGTATGCGCTGATGCGGAAGTCGCCGCGGCACTGGTGGCTGTGGTTCTGGCTGCTGGCGCTGCCGGTGGAAGTGGCGACGATCTATGTAGTGCCAATTTTTGTCGACCCGCTGTTCAATCACTTCTCGCCGCTGGCGCAGGCCGATCCGGCGCTGGTTCCGCAGCTGGAGCGAGTGGCGGAACGGGGCGCGCTCAAGATTCCGCCGTCGCGGATGTTTGTGATGGATGCGAGCCAGAGGTACACGGCTCCGAATGCGTATGTGACGGGGTTTGGGGTGTCGAAGCGAATCGTGGTGTGGGATACGACGATCGCGCATGTTCCGGCGGACGAGATTCTGGCGGTGTACGGGCATGAGCAGGGGCATTACGTGCTGGAGCATATCCAGAAAGGGCTGGTGTTTTTTGCAGCGGTGCTGCTGGCGGGGTTGTGGCTTGCGTATTGCGCGATGCGCTGGCTGGTGCGGCAACGCGGTGCTGCGTGGGGGATTGGGACAGTCGAGGATTGGGCGTCGGTGGGGCTGCTGCTGCTGGTGATGATGGTGCTGAGCTTTCTGGGCGAGCCGGTGGGGAATGCGTTCAGCCGGTGGGAGGAGCACCAGGCGGATGTGTATGGGCAGGAGGTGATCCACGGGCTGGTTCCGGATGCGCAGGCGACGATGGTGCAGTCTTTTCAGAGATTGGGCGAGTTGTGGCTGGATGTGCCCGATCCGAATCCGCTGGTGGTGTGGTGGACGTACAGTCATCCGACGACGGCGCAGCGGGAGGAATTTGCGGCGGGGTACGATCCGTGGGCGAAAGGGGAGCGGCCGAGGTACGTGAAATAGGGGGTAGGGGGTAGGGGTAGGGATCAGGGCACAGAGAACAGGGAACAGGGAGCGGGGAGAAGAACGAAAAGCAGGTCCTCCGACTCCGCGCCTGCGGCGCTTCGCTCAGGATGACATCGTTAGAGAGTGTAGGGGGAGAGGTCGAAGCGCGACTCCGGTCGCCGCGGCGACCTTCGCTCAGGATGACATCGTAAATGTGGCATGCTGGTGGGTATGGACTGCCTCTTCTGCAAGATTGCTGACGGTGCGATTCCCGCAAAGAAAGTCTTTGAGGATGAGCATGCCTTTGCCATTCAGGACATCAAGCCGCAGGCTCCAGTGCATGTGCTGGTGATTCCGAAGAAGCATGTGCGGTCGCTGGCGGAGGCGGACGACAAGGCGCTGCTGGGGCATCTGCTGCATGCGGCGCGGGGTGTGGCCGAGGAGCAGAAGCTGGGTAACGGCTACCGTGTCGTCATTAACACGGGGCCGAACGGCGGGCAGACGGTCGATCATCTTCATCTGCACGTGCTGGGCGGACGCGCAATGCACTGGCCGCCGGGTTAGGACAGGGCGCTTCAAACTCTATCCCACTCAAACCAACACCGGGCTTGAATGGGGCACCGGCGTGCTGTTAAAGGCTCAACGCAGCAGCTGGTTGTCGAGGTCGGACAGGCGCTGGAGCAGATCGGTCTGTTCGGCGAAGGTGCGGCTGAAGTTGGGATTATCCGGCGTGGCGCAGCGCGCATGAGCCATCAATTCAGTGCGCTGGGAAATCTCTCTCAAGCGGTCATGAATGCGGCGGCACTCGGCGATGTAGTCGTCATGTCTCCTGCTGTTCATGTCAAACCTGTCGCTGGTCATTTTCACCCCCCGAATAATGGATCGTAAGGCGGGGCCGGTAGGGTTTCGGTGACCGGCGTCACAGGTGTGAGGCGTTCGCTTGCCTAAATTATATTTCTTCGCTATTTTTGAATAAATGCGGGAGCACAGCTATCTCGCAGAGTTTGAACTCATGATTCTCCTGACGATTCTTCGCCTGGGGGATGACGTCTATGGGGTTCCGCTGTCCAAGGAACTATCGTTGCTGCGCGGGCGGGACGTGGCGCTGGGGAGCGTGTATGCGGCGCTGGACCGGCTGGAGCTGAAGGGGCTGATTGCGTCGAGCCTGGGCGAGTCGACTCCGGAGCGGGGCGGACGGGCGAAGCGGTATTTTCGAGTGACGAAACAGGGGTTGCGCGCGGTGCGGGAGACGCGGCGCGTGCTGAGCAAGCTGTGGAAGACATTGCCGGGAGAGGATCCTGCATGAATCCGTTCAGGTCTGTTGTGTTGGCAACGTGGCTGGTGGAGCGGTTGTGGAGCTTTGCGAAAACGATGCGGGCGGGGCAGACGCTGTGTCTGATGCTGTGTGTGGGGTTGCCGTCGGCTGCGCAGGCGCTTCAGGTGGCCAGCCCGGCCGCCTCTCCGGCTCGGCAGCAATTCGATCAGTGGCTGGCGGCTTTTGATGGGAAGGATCGCGAGGCCTATCAGCGGTTTATGGAGAAGAACTTTCCGTCGGGTTCGCAGCGGGCCGATCGGGATTGGCAGGTACGGGAGAACACCGGCGGATTCGATCTAAAGAAGGCTACTGAAGAGGGTCCGACGAAGATCACGGTCCTTATGAAGGAGCGGAACTCGGATATGTTCGGGCAGGTGACGCTGGAGGTTGAGGCAGCGGAGCCCCATCACATTGTTCGCATGGATATGCGGCCGATGGGACATCCACCGGAGTTTGCGATCGAGCACCTGAGCGAGGCGGAGTTGATTGCCGGGCTGCGCAAGCAAATGGACGAGAAGGCGGCCGATGGGAAATTTGCAGGCACGGTGCTGGTGGCGAAGGATGGCAAGCCGGTGTTCGAGCAGGCGTACGGGCTGGCGGACCGGGAAAATCACATACCGGACACGCTGAAGACGCGGTTTCGCAACGGGTCGATGAATAAAATGTTCACGGCTGTGGCCACGTTGCAGCTGGTGCAGGCGGGTAAGCTGAAGCTCGATGATCCGGTGGGGAAATACCTGACGGATTATCCGAACAAGGATGTGGCGACGAAGGTGACGATCAGCGAGCTGCTGTCGCACACAGGCGGGACGGGAGATTTCTTCGGTCCGGAGTTTGACCAGCACCGGCTGGAGCTGCGCACGCACGCTGATTATGTGAAGCTCTTTGGGAATCGGCCGCCGAAGTTTGAGCCGGGCAGCCGCTTTGAGTACAGCAACTATGGGTTTCTGTTGCTGGGAAACATTATCGAGAAGGTGACGGGCGAGAGCTACTACGACTACGTCCGCGAACATGTGTACGAGCCTGCGGGGATGACTTCGACGGGATCGCAGCCGGAGGATGAGAAGGTTGCCGACAGAAGTGTCGGCTACACGAAAATGGGAACGGGCGAGTTGCATCCGAATACCGACACGCTGCCGTATCGCGGGACCTCAGCAGGCGGTGGATATACCACGGTTGGCGACCTGCTGGCGTTTGCGAATGCGATCGAGGCGCACAAGCTGCTGGACGCGCACTATACAGAGCTGCTGACGACGGGAAAGGTGGATACGCCGGGTCCTGGCGGTGCGCGTTACGCGTATGGCTTTGAAGAGATGACCGTCAACGGCACGAAGTGCGTGGGGCACGGCGGCGGCGCGCCGGGGATGAATGGCGAGCTGGACATGTGCGGCGACTATACGGTGGTCGCTCTGGCGAATCTCGATCCGCCCGCAGCGATGCGGGTGGTGGAGTGGGTGATGTTCCGGCTGCCGCAGGGGAAGTAGAACGGCTACATCGACCGTGTGCCTTCAGGCGTGCACTACCGCGAGCTCATGCGGATGGTGCGCGGCAGATGCAGCGATATCGAGAACTACCCGGCCATTCACTTTGCCGGTCCTGAGGCGATCGAAGATATCGTTGATCGACTCCAGCGGCTGGTCCTCGATGGTTGCTTTTACCTTGCCCTCGGCGGCAAAGGCGAGCGCTTCTTCAAGATCCAGACGGGTTCCGACGATTGAGCCGCGGAGCGTGTAGCCGTTGAGGACCATGTCGAAGACGGATATGGGGAATTCGCCCGGAGGCAGACCGTTTAGGACGCAGGTGCCGCCGCGACGCAGCATGCCGACGGCCTGCTTGAAGGCGGGCAGAGAGACGGCCGTCACCAGCACGCCATGAGCGCCTCCGATCTGTTTCTGGATCGCGGTCACCGGATCCTGCTCGCGTGCATCGACTGTGATCTCGGCTCCGAGCTGGCGTGCCAACTGCATTTTTTCCGGTCCGATATCGATGGCGGCAACATGCAGTCCCATGGCCTTCGCGTACTGCAAGGCAACGTGACCGAGACCGCCGACTCCGGAGATGACGACCCATTCGCCGGGACGCACTTCGGTCTGCTTGAGTCCTTTGTAGGTGGTGACGCCAGCGCACAGGATCGGTGCGGCATCCCTGAAGGACAGGCTATCGGGGATGCGGCCGAGGAAGTCCGCGGCGCCGAGCGCGTAGTCAGCGAAAGTGCCGTTTACGGAGTAGCCCGAGTTCTGCTGTTCGTGGCAAAGGGTCTCCCAGCCGGCCAGGCAGAATTCACAGTGTCCGCAGGCGCTGTGCAGCCATGCGATCCCGACGCGGTCGCCTTCTTTGAGATGGGTTACGCCTGTGCCCACCGCTGCCACGATGCCGGCTCCTTCGTGGCCGGGGATGAAGGGCAGGGTTGGCTTGATCGGCCAGTCGCCATCGGCGGCGTGAAGGTCGGTGTGGCAAACTCCGCTGTTGGCAATTTCGACCAGCACCTGGCCGGGTCCTGGATCAGGAACGCGAATCTCTCTCATCTTGAGCGGCTCACCGAACCGCTCGACTACGGCTGCTTTCATCATCTTCGGCATGACTATCTCTCCTTGACCACGAGACTATCTCTCCTTGACCACGAATAATGTCGAACTATTCCTGGAATCGCCTGCCATTAGATCGAATCGACGGGATGATTGACGGTGATAGCGGTCACAGAGCTATGTGACGGCCGTCATCCGATCCGCATGAACAGGGGCGCACAATCTCACTGCATGACGAGAGAATCTCGTTTTGCAGAGGAGACTTTATGCTGCTCACTGCGCAGTGTTCCGCAGAAGGCTGCATTCGGGCCGCTCACTGCTCTGCAGGGCCCTTTGCCAACTTGAGTGCGGATGCCTTGCAATACCTGGACAAAATCGCCGAGCGAGTCATATTGCCGGGGCGCGCGGTTGTGTTTCGTGAGGATGAGCCGTCTACAACGGTTTTTATTGTGTGCGAGGGGCAGGTGATGCTCTTCGCTGTATCAAGAGAAGGACGCAGAATGATCGTGCGAATCGCCGGTCCGGGAGATATGTTAGGACTTAGCGCGGTGCTGAATGATGCTCCATATGAAGTAACGGCAGAAACGCTCGAGCCAACCAAGTTAAAGAGAATCAATCGCGCGGATTTCCTCGACTTATTCCATAGTTATAGCGAAGTCAGCCAGAAAACTACGGAGCTTCTTGCGCGGGAGTATCGGGAGGTTTTCATGGGCGCGCGGCGTATGGCACGGTCCGGACTCGCTCATGCCCGGCTGGCGCGGCTGTTGCTGGAATGGCCTAAAAGGTCGGCGGGCCACAGACCGGAACCAGGTCCATCCGTGTCGTTAACCCACGAGGCTCTGGGCGATATGGCAGGCATCTCGCGCGAAACCGTGACACGGCTTCTAAGTCAATTTGAACGCGAGAAACTTATCGAGCGACGCGGCAGGTCGGTGATCATTCTCAATCCTGACAAGCTGGAGATTTTAGCTGAGTAGATTATGTAAGCCAGGTTTCGGGCTCCTTCAATATCC
>CAWAYO010000049.1:0-23804 GCA_963786085.1 uncultured Acidobacteriaceae bacterium | reverse complement strand
ACAAATCACAGAGGGGGGTGGGGCCCTCATAAGAAGTACTCGAAATCCGTCTCCACCTTCAGTCTGCGATGGATCTTGAGAATATGTCCTGACCGCGACGCCGGATTCAGTTCCACGTAGTTGCGAGGTCCGTGCCAGAGATAGCGCTCGCCGGTGAGCAGGTCTTCGGCCTCGTATCCGCGGTCCGGCGGAATCTCGAGCTGGTCGAGCGGCAGCGTAACAAAGCCAGCCTGGGTGTGATGCGGGTCGAGATTGACAACCACCAGGATGAGGTTTGAGCGGTCGTCCGACTCCTTGCTGTAACAGATCAGCTGATCATTGTCTGCGTAGTGGAACTTGAGTGACCAGTCGCTCTGCAGAGGCTCATTCTCATTGCGGATGGTGTTAACGCGAGTCATGAGGGGTTGCAGGCTGTTCGCCCGATCCAGATCCCAATGCCGGATCTGGTACTTCTCGGAGTCGAGATACTCCTCGCTGCCGTGTCGCACCGCGCGATGTTCCAGGAGCTCGAACGCCGGACCATACACGCCATAGTTGGCGCCTAATGTAGCCGCCAGCAACAGGCGGATGGCAAAGACCGACCGACCGCCGATCTGCAAGTATTCCGTGAGGATATCTGGCGTGTTGGGCCATTGGTTGGGCCGGAAGAACTCCCGCACCGGCGTCTGGGTGAGCTCGGTTAGATAGGAGGTCAGCTCGGCCTTGGCGTTACGCCACGGAAAGTAGGTGTACGACTGGCTGAAGCCAAGCTTCGCGAGCCGGTACATGATCTTGGGCCGCGTGAAGGCTTCGGCCAGGAAGAGCGCCTCGGGGTGGTCCCGCTTGATCTCTGCAATCACCCACTCCCAGAAGGGGAAGGCCTTAGTGTGAGGGTTGTCCACACGGAAAATCGTGACCCCGTAATCGACCCAGTGCAGGAATACGCTCTTCATCTCCTCCCACATTCCCGTCCAGTCCGTCGTCTCGAAGTCGAAGGGATAAATATCCTGGTACTTCTTGGGGGGGTTCTCAGCGTACTGGATGGTGCCGTCGGGCCGCTTGCGGAACCACTCCTCGTGCTCGCGGACATAGGGATGGTCGGGGGAGGCCTGGAAGGCGACATCGAGAGCGATGGAGATATCGAGATCTTTAGCCTTTTGGATAAAGCGCCGAAGGTCCTGCTCGGAGCCGAGCAGCGGATGGATGCTCTTGTGGCCGCCCTCCACGGAGCCGATGGCCCAGGGACTCCCGACATCTCCCGGCTGGGCTTCGGGCGAGTTGTTTGGTCCCTTGCGGAAGGTGGTGCCGATGGGATGAATGGGCGGCAGATAGATAACGTTGAAGCCCATCTCCGAAACGTATGGTAAGCGCTTTTCGCAGTCGGCGAAGGTGCCGTGCTTGCCAGGTTCGGGTGAGGCGGAGCGCGGAAAGAACTCGTACCAGGCGCTGAAGCGGGCGCGCACCGGATCGACAATGATGCTGAGCTCGCGATCGGAGTCCGTCGCAAAACGCTTGTCTGGATAGCGACCGACGAGATCGTGCAGCGTTGGGTCGGTGGCGTGATTCCGTAGAAGCTTGATGTTTGTTTCGGAACGCAGGACCGAGGCGCGACTGCTAAGCCAGTCGGCATCAGCACCTGATGAACGGGTTGCTGCCTCGGCGATCAAGTCGGCACCGATCAGGTAGTCGACGGTGGCATCGCTTTCCGCCTTGATGCGCTTGAGGAGATCGCGCCGCCAGGTTTCAAAGTGGTCGACCCAGCCCTGAACCCTGAATCCGTAGCGGCCCAACTCGCTGACGCGAAAGGACGCGGTCCAGCGGTCGTTCACCAGGGGGCGCATGGGGATTTCGGTCCACTCATCGGATCCTTCGCGGTGGGCAAGCAGCGAGGCGGAAATGGAGTCGTGACCGTCTGTGAAGACATCGGCTTCTACGACCACCTGGTCACCCAGGGTGCGCTTTGCCGGGAAGCGTCCGGCATCGATTTCCGGAGAGATGCCTTCAATGATGACGCGCTTTCGTCCGTCGGATTTTGTGGGTGTCATAGCCGTTCTCTGTTTGATGTGCTAAATCCGCCTTCTGGCGATCGCACAGACCGCCAGGCTCCATAAATTTGCTTTAACGCTGCACCGCTGTCTTCCGTTGCTCGATTAACCTCTCGTAAAGGCGAATTGTCTGCTGGGCGATCGCTGTCCAGCTAAATAGCTCTTCAACGCGCCTCCGGCCTGCATCTCCGAATTGCCGGCATTTTTCCGGATCGCTGAGCAAGACATTGATAGAAGCAGCCAGATCGCGCGCGAACTTCTCTGGATTTGTGGGGAAACTGGTAATTGGATCCTGATCGAAGGGCACCAAATAGCCTGTTTCTCCGTCGACCACCACCTCCTTGATGCCTCCGGTTGCGCTGGCGACAACGGGAGCGCGGCAGGCCATGGCTTCGAGATTGATGATGCCGAAGGGCTCGTAGACCGATGGGCAACAGAAGACCCGGGCATTGCTGTAGAGCTGGATCACCTCCTGTTTGGTGACCATCTTTTCGATCCAGATGATGCGCGGATGATCCTTGCGCGCGTCGCCCACTTTCTGGCGCAGCTCAGCGGCAATTTCGGGCGTGTCGGGCGCTCCGGCACATAGCACGACCTGGGTCTCCGGCGGCAGATAGCGGATGGCATCTACCAGATGCGTGACGCCCTTCTGGCGGGTGATGCGACCGACAAACAAGACGTAAGGAAAAGCGGGATCGACTCCGTAGTCAAGTAGCGCCCTGGTCTCGGAGGTCTTCTGATATTCATTGAGGTCGATGCCGTTGTAGATGACGTGAATTCGGGCTGCCTGTACGTCGGGATAGGCACGCAGAATGTCTGCCTTCGTGCCCTGCGAGACAGCAATGATGGCGTCCGCGTCGAGGATGGCGGTACGCTCCATCCAGGAACTCATGGCGTATCCGCTGCCCAGTTGCTCGGCCTTCCATGCCCGGAGCGGCTCGAGAGAATGAGTGGTTAGGACGAAAGGCATGCCATAGAGCTTCTTCGCCAGATAGCCGGCCATCGATACGTACCAGGTATGGGTGTGGACGATGTCGATACTGCGAAGATCCTTTACCTGCGTCAGGTTGAGGCTCAAGGCTTCCAGCGCACCTTTGAATTTCCCTTCGGTGCCGCTGGTGATTTCGGACCAGGGTTCGGCGCCGCGTACGTGGAGATTGCCCTCGTCGAAATGCTGCGGGCCCCAGCAATGCACCTCAACTTCAATCTGCCTCGCGAGTTCCCTACTCAAATAATCGACGTGAACTCCCGCGCCACCATAAACCTGAGGGGGGAATTCTCGCGTGAATAAGCCAACTCGCATGTAGTTACCTCTAGGTGAATTGATGGTGCAAGATCATCTCTGCTTGTGTGGGGGTATCCCACAGGCCGAGCGACGCAGGTGCAACGAAAAGAACTCACGCTCCGCGCAAGTTTATTGGCTTACAGGCCCAGGTGCAAGCCGGTACACCGTCGGCAAACCCACGAAAATGGAGTTTTGATCTATATCCAACTTCTTTGATCGCGCCAGGTTAGCAACCCCGAAGAGTTGCATCCCTTCCAAATCGAGTGGTAGTAATCAAGTTCTTGCGCCATTTGGATCCAGTCGAGAGACAAGGTGGCGTTGTTCTGGACAAGAGCCAAAAGTCCGAGCCGAGGATTGCAAGTGAACAAAGGGGATAACATCACCGAACCGGTGTTGCAGGTGACCAGCATCGATGATCTTCTGGCAGGTCGCGGATTGACTGTTCTCCAGCAGCGGCTCATAACCAATCTGCCGCGTCAGCGATGGTTCGGCGCCAAGTCCAAAACGATCAAAGCGATCTTGGTTCTCGATTCGGCTGTCTTTCCCGGCTTGAATGCTGCTCTCCTCTACCTTCAGGTCAACTACGAGGACGAGAGCACAGACATTTATCAGATCCCGCTTGCCGTTACAGCCGATGACGCTACGGAGAAGACAAACACCGACCCGAACCAGATCATTGCAGTGGTCAGTATCCCCGCAGGATCCGCTGTCATCCACGATGCGGTGGGGCGCGAAGATGTCCGCCAGGCAATTCTGAGTCTGGTCGAACGCAACGGACAGCTTGAAACTCGGAGCGGCATCTTGCATGGTCACAGAAGCAGTGCCTTTGCTACGGCTCGTGGCGCCGATCCACTACCGTCACGTACCGGATCGGCTGAGCAATCCAACACTTCCATTCTTTACGGCCGCAAGCTCATCATGAAGCTCTTTCGGCGCTTGCAATCCGGCGAAAACCCAGATACAGAGATCGGCAGATTTCTCACCGAGACCGCCCATTTCACTCGTATTGCCCCATTCCTGGGTGACATCACACTCGATCTTAAAAATGGTGAGTCGATCACAGTGGCGATGTTGCAAGGCCTGGTCGAGAATGATGGAGATGGATGGCAGTGGACCCTTAACCGACTCGCCGAATACTATCTTCGCGTTGCAAGCTTGTCTCCACCTTCGTCGGTCGGCGCTTACGCCAGTTTTCTCTCGGATGAACAGCCTCTCGCTCTGGCTCGCGAATACGTGGGTCAATATCTGGATGCGGCTGCCCTGCTCGGGAGGCGCACCGCCCAGATGCATCTGGCACTGGCGACGACAACCGACGATCCCGCCTTTGGAGCCGAGGCCTTTGCTCATCAAGATCTCGCTGCAGATGCGACGCGAATCGAAAGCCAGTTGATTCTCTCACTGGGCGCACTGGAGCGGAGTCTGTCGGGGCTTTCCGGTGTGAATGCCAACAATGCCGCTCTTGTAATGAGCCGGCGCGATGATCTCATGAGTCGTACACGGGCGATCACCTCTGCGACTGCCATTAACTTCGGCAAACGCATTCGGATACACGGCGACTACCATCTTGGGCAAATCCTGCACACTCACGGTGACTTCGTCATTCTCGATTTCGAAGGCGAGCCCGCAAAATCGCTCGCGGCACGACGTGCCAAGCAGTCTCCACTCAGGGATGTCGCCGGGATGCTTCGTTCCTTTGGATATGCCGCTTATGCTGCATTGCACGCCTTGGATATTCAGGCGGCAGATGCAATGAAGAATGTGGAACTCTGGGCCGAGCTTTGGCAGAACGCTGTATCGGTGGAGTTTCTCCGTGCCTACAGGATCACGATCGACGCCACAAAACCACACCTGATTCCCCCGCCCCCGGAGGCTCAGATATTGCTCGATGCCTATCTCCTGGAGAAGGCTCTTTACGAATTACTTTACGAACTCGACAACAGGCGCACATGGGTGCGCATCCCGTTGGCGGGCATCCTCACTCTACGCACATAGTCACTGGGCCCGTCTCTCAAACTCAGTGTCGCCTGAGATGGAACGGGATCAGTGTGACTTTGATCACGGGCGCCGCTCGGGCAGACACAACACTTTATTGAAGACCCAGGTCCGCAAGCTGCTTGGGATTGGCTTCGTCGACAGCCAGCAGGTTATGGCATGTGGAGCAGTCGTTGCCGATGCTCTTGCCCTCCTTGGTGTTGTGGCTGCCGTCATGGCAGCGGAAGCATCCCGGATAGTCGTTGTGCCCGAGGTTGTTGGGATGCGTGCCCCACGTGACCTTCATGAAGGGGAAGACGTTCTCGCCATAGATCGCACTCAGGGCTTTCGTGGCCTCGTCGATCTGCGATTTCTGCTGGTTCCAGATGTCGGGATGCTGAGAACGATAGAAGTCTTCGAGGCCGGACGTGATCTTCGACTCGGCGTCGGTCTGCGATGCGTAATCGGCCTTGATCAGCACAAGGCCTTCCTTATGGACAAAGGGCAGGGATGGATTGACACGTCCCTGCTGCATCGCTTTGTTTAGCGCTTTCTCCGGGGTATCGAAGGAGTGGGCGGCGCGGTTATGGCAGTCGATACAATCCATCATGTGCTTCTCACCTGTCACCGGCTGCTTCGCATCGGAGGAAACAAATTCGGTCACTGACCCGTCGTCTTTGACTTTGGCCACCCAAGGAATCGTCTGATTCGTCGCGTCGGTGGCGATGTATTCGATATGCCCCATGTGCGCGCCGTGGATTCCGCTCAGGCGGCCTGAAATATCCTTGCCGCCGACATGAAGCAATACAAGGGATCGCGTGACGGGATTATTTTCGTCGTCGCCGTAAGAGGTCGTCACCACGAGCTTGTCGCCGATATATCTTCCCGGGTTGTGGCAATGAAGGCAGGTCTTGTTCGCGGGAGGAATCTTGCCCTCCGCCATAATCGGCCGCGGATAATTGTGGAAGATCACCTGAATAAGCTGCTTTGTGCCATTGATCTTGGCATGTACGAAACCACCTACGCCGGACGCAATGTGACACTCGGTACATGCCACGTGCGAGTGTGGCGCAAAATGGTAGGCGCCCCACTCCGGAGCCATGACGTGACAGGCCTGACCGCAGAAGTTCGGCGTGTCCATGTAGGCCACGCTGCGATAGCTTGCTGTGCCCACGATGACAAAGTTGATAAATGTGGCCACAACCACAAAATCCAGGCCGTGGCGAAATACAGGATCGCGGAGGTTAATCTCTGGATAGGTGGCCGGTAGTTGACCCTCGGCCCTTAGGCGTCTCCGTCGCAGCCAGATTCCGATGGGAATCAGGAGAAGTCCAAGAACAAAAAGGGCGGGCAGGCACAAATCGATGATGATGCCGACGTATGGGCTTGCTGGGCCGCTTCGTCCGAAAATATCCACGACCCAGAAGCCAAGCAGGGTCATGGCCGACGCCGTGGTAAGTGCGCCGCCGATCAGACTGATCGGGTTATTTCCCAGAAATAGAAGCGGACGTAGCCAGTTTTCTCTGAATGTTCCTGGCACGGCCAAGGCTCACCCCTCGCGGATCTGTTATTACTTCTGCAGCGTGCGGATATAAGCGACCACGTCTTTTATCTGAGCGTCCGTAAGCTTACCTTTGTAGGCCGGCATTTTGTTCTTCCCGTTCGTGGTTATGGCGATCAGATCGGCGTCCGACATCTTCACCACATCCGGGTCACTAAACGAATGGACCTTTGTAGATTTCCCCGCGGGCGTATTACCAGAGCCATCGGCGCCGTGGCACATCTGGCACTTGGATTTGAAGGTATCCGCCCCGCTCTGGGCAAAGCTTACGGTTCCGGCTGCGAGCAGGCTGACGAAAACGGCTCGAACGATTGGTTTTAGCATCGTAGATAGCTCCTCCTAATGAGCGCGCCAATGATAGCGCAGCAAATCCAACTTCAAAAGGCATAATTTACTGCGAGGGTATAAACATTTCCGCGGAAGCTTCGGGGCAGGGTGGGACCGATCGGTGTTCCTTCACCGTAGCCGTAGTAGTTGTAATCGCCTTTCCACGTCCACTTCGGAGCGATCTGGAAATAAAGGCCACCGTAGGGGGACTGCCACTGAGATTGAAGCGAGCCGGGTACCTGGCGAACATTGATCTGCTGGAAGCTGCCGTCTACTGCACTCATTCGATACCCGGCTTTGGCTTGGAGGCGCTTAATGGGGCTAAGCGTAAATCCGATGAAGCCGAAGTTCGTAGGTGCGTTGTAATAGCCATTGTTAGAGTACGGCGTCCCGGCTTCCGCGCAGACCGGCGGAGCCACTCCGGCGGTTGGCGGAGGCGGGGTCGACGGATAGCACTCAAGCGTGGTCGAATACACGTTATTGTAGGAGTAGTTCATGTCAATCGACCACTTCTCGTTCGGAATGATCGACACTCCGAAGGAATAATTCCTGTTGTGCTCCTTATGATTGACTGTCTCCACATTGTCCTGGGAGTTGAAGATATTGATCGTTCCCGAAGCCGAAATCCACGTACGAGGCTTGTAGGAAGCGCGCACGATGTACTGATACAGTTGGCGAGGGTCGATGCGGGTGAACGCGTTGTCCGCATACATGCCGGCAAAGTTGAAGTTGATGCGCAGGTCGGGCATCGGTCGAAGCGACGCGCCGAAGAGCCCCCAATTTTCATGAATCGGAATGACGTCCCCTCCAGCGTCCCTGATCTCGCGGGCGCGATAACGATAGCCGGCGGATATGGTTGCGTTGGGCGATACGTCCCAGGCCAGGACGGCCGTATTCGTGCTGGTTTTCTGATTGAGATACTGCTGGTCGGGCGTGGTCGTTGTGCTCGAGGAAGCGGGCGGAAGCAGCAGCGAAGTGCCGGTATAGCTCGTCGTGGTGAACGTATTGATTCCGGGTTCGCGGAAAGACCAGAAGTCATAAACATCCGAAGCTCTGATTTTCGGCGTGATCTCCCACTCCAGCGCGAAATCGCCGTTGACATTGACGTGCTGCACCTTTGCCGAACCGGTCTCGAGGTACCCGCGCTGCGACGTTCTGGAAATAAAGCCGTTAAAGTACTCGTTGTAGCCGTTCAGCGTGCTGTTCGCGCCGGTATACGACAAACGGCCATTTAGCGTGAGATGAGGAATATCCGTACTCTGAAGCCGTACCTGCTCGGTCGGAAATATCGTGCGCGTAGGTTGAACCCGCGAGTATTGAAGAGCAGCATTGCACTTTGGGTTGACCGTACCGTCGGGGTTGAACGGTGCCGCGCACGGAGCTGCCCACACGGATGAAAGATCGACCCCCAGGCTCACCGGCTGACCGTTGGGCAGCACGTAGTTCAGGCCGGCCAGAGTCCAGATCGTATTTCCCTTGTAATGGGTCACAAATTGGTCGTAGCTGATCGTCGTCTTTGGATCTGGCTTCCAATCAAGGTTTCCGGTCCATGTATCGGTCGAATTTCTCCAGTTCTGGTACAGCCAGGGATCGTTGCCGAGATGGGTCGAACTGTAGGACGGCCCCTGGTTGATGTTGTGGTTATAGCCAAACCTCACGCTCACGTGCGACAGCGGAAACAGCGTCAGCTGATAATCCGTCATCTGGCGCAGGGTGTTATAGAGGTGGGGCGTATCCAGCCACGGCACGTACGGATTCGACTGTGGGGGGATCAGCGGATTTGCCAGAAGGTCGTAATCGAAATATTGACGATACCTGCGGTAACTCGCCCGGAAGTCGTAGAGACGGCCCTTCGACATGTTGAGGTAGGTCACATTGATGGGATCGCCGCCGTAGCCGTAGCTGTACGATGAGAGACGGTCGAAGACGATCGCGCGGGCGGGATCGACGGCGCGCATCGTCAGGGATTGATCGAGCACGCGCGCGCCGGAGTAGATGTTGACCAGAGTGGACCACATCTGTGGGCTTCCCGACTGCTCCTGGATATGGCCGCCCACGTCGATCGACTGGTGTACCTCATAGCCGCCGACAGTCTTGCCCGCACCTGTGTCCGTCGAGACCCCGGTCCACTGTGGATTATTCTGTGCCTGAGTTACCGCAAACGCGGCCAGCGCAAAAGCGCATACCCCAAGCCGCCGAGCGCCACGCCGATAACTCATCGCTCGCGATCCAAATGAGTATTTGCTCGTCATACGTGGCCGTCCTTACTTGAAGAACACGGGATCGCTGTTAGAGCCGTGTATTTGCGAGTGGCAGACCGTGCAGGCCTGGTACTGGTTCGCCTGATTGTGGAAGGACGGAACCCCCGGAGCGGTGAAGTTCATGGAAGCCGTATGGCACTGCAGGCATAGTGAGTTGACATTGTTGCGGGTCAGCAGCCGCGGGTTTGGCGATCCGTGTGGGTAATGGCACCCCGTACATCCCTCGGTCGGGATCACAGGATGCGGATAAACAAACGGGCCGGCGACCTCGGCATGGCATTTTGTGCACACTGCGGTGCCGCCGGGACCGCTGTGAAGCATGGTGGCGGGGTGCTGCAAGGTGCCCTGGAACGTGCCGTGAGGATCGTGGCAGTCGGTGCACTTCATCAGCCCTTCATCCACTTTGTGATGAAAGGGCTGCGCGAAAGCCGCTTTAATATCGGTGTGGCAGCCGTAGCAGAGCTTCGGCTGCGATACCTTCAACAGGTAGTCTTCGCTCTGGGACTTGTGCACGCTGTGGCAGCCCAGGCAGCCGACAGCCGCCTCGCCGTGCGCCGAGTGCTCGAAATTGGGGTGCGCACCGGCGTGGCAGGTCAGGCATTTCTCGTCTATTTGCTTAGCGCTGGCCTTGCTGAATTGGAAAATCTTTGTCGCATCACCCCCGGCATCGATGTGCGCCTGGCCCGGTCCGTGGCAGTTTTCGCAGGTCACGCCTTTACCCTCATGCATCAAGGCCATCTTGGTATGCGGATTGGCGGAGAACTTATCGACCTGTTCCTGGTGGCAGGTTGCGCAGGCCTCCGCGCCCGCATAGCCAGGAGGGAGAGTAGCGGCAGGAGCTTGCGGCGTAACGGCCTGGTGTTTATCCTGGGCTCCGGCATCTACCAGCCCAACCTTCCAGAGGCCCGGCAGCATCGCGGCGAGCGCTACAGTTAGGAGCAAACGTCTCATCCACCTCTCCCAGACAAGGGATTGACCAGCCAGATTGCCCTGCAATCAGCTCCTCGTTGCCCTGAGCAGCCCGTTCCTATTCGACGGCAGGATACAACGGGGTTTTCCAGTTCCTTTGTGACGGCCATCACAAAGCAACAAATATCTCAGCCGGGGCGCGTAGCGTCGCCAAGAGCGTTAAGTCCCTCTGGAATAGACATATTCGCCTTAGTCTCCGAATCGTTAAGCCAAACGGTAATCTGGGAGAAAGCTGCTTCCGCCAGCTGACCCAGTTTGGCTTCAATGGCCGGCGATAAAGTTACCCCCCAGTCGGTCGATCCGGGCTGCACGCCTATCAAGACTACTTCCGCCGGAGCTTGACCGACCAACCTTAAAGAATCCAGAAGATCCGCAAGGCCGAGGAGATGCACGCTCTTCGCCAAGGGCAGACGATCTATGTCCCTATTCGCGAACCTCAGCAGCGTGCCGGCACCGGCTCCGACATCCACTGCATCGAGAACAAGGAGATGGGTAATCTGTTGGAGGGACGGTAGAAGGCTGAGTCCGAGCGTACCGCCCTCGATGAGCTGAATCTCTCTCGGAAGACGGCTGTCGTCTTGCAGCCCGCGAATTGCGTGAATGCCGACTCCATCGTCGGTGCGAAGCAGATTGCCCAAACCCAGCACGGCGATTGCGCATGAATTGGCCATTTCAGGCACCTGCTCCGGATTGCGATGAGGAGTCTCGAGCACCGTCATAACTTCCGGTTCTCGGTTCTTTCTTCTTCCAGCAAGTTTCTTGAAACAAACTTCCATCCCGTGAAGATGGCCTCCATCAGGCCGTTTTTTTGTTCCATTGAGACCAGCACCGCACTGTAGACATGATGGATCACAAAGGCCATGAAGAGAAACATCACAAAGTAGTGAAAAGTGCGGATGTATTGGATATCGACGATGCGGGGAATCCATCCCACCATCATCGTGAGGAAGTGACTTCCGCGTACAACACTGAAGAGCACGATTCCCGTCAGGCACTCGAGCACGAGCAGGGACAGAATAGCCAGATATGTGGCCGTGGCGAGCGAATTATGCCCAATCTCCGGAAACGGCTCGCGCCGGCGATAGGTGTAATAAAGAACCATGCTATACATGCTGCTCCACTGTTTCCGGGTGAGGGGAATCCAGGCCCTCCAACGGGCCCATCGGTTCCCAGCGAAGAACCAGTAGAGGCGCACAATCACGACAGAAATCAGGATGAAGCCAAATAGCTCATGCACGAAGCGCGCCGTCCCCATCACCCAGGCGCGAGAGCTTGTCGCCACCAGAAATGGGCCGTGCATGTAGAAGCCGGTGACGGTGAGAACGATAAGCGACAGCACCATCGTCCAGTGGAAGATGCGGACAGGCCACTCCCACACGTAGACCGGGGTGGTCTCAGGGGTTTCCACTTCCGATAGATCGCTTTGTGGGGGGTTGATCAGCGTTGCCATAGATGGCTTTTCTCAGACCGCTAGTACTTTCCGGCCGTATGGTCGGCCGGTCGCGTCGACTACATGAACGGCGCATGCCAGGCATGGGTCAAAGGAATGGACGGTGCGCAGAACTTCGAGCGGCCTTTCCGGATCGGCGATCGGCGTTCCCTGCAGCGCAGCCTCATACGCACCTCGCTGTCCGTGAGCATCGCGAGGCCCGGCATTCCAGGTGGACGGAACTACCGCCTGGTAGTTGACGATCTTCTTGTTTTCGATTTCTACCCAGTGCCCCAAGGATCCGCGCGGCGCCTCCTCGAGGCCGAATCCCTGGCATGATTTCGGCCACGTATCCGGGTCCCATTTGTCATTGTTGTGAATGCGAAGATCTCCATGGGCCATATTGCTGTCCAGTTGCTGGACCCAGGAGGATAGCTGCTGCGACATAAATTCAGCCTCAAGCGCGCGAGCGGCGATGCGACCCATGGTGGAGAAGAGCGCCGTGGGCGGCAAGTTGAGTTGCGCCAGCACTCCGTCTACCCGCTTCTTTATCTGCTCATTGCCGGAAGCGTAGGCCACCAGCGTCCTGGCAAGGGGCCCGACTTCCATCGGCTTGTCATCGTAGCGGGGCGACTTCAGCCATGAGTACTTCTGTTCTGTCTGAAGATACTCGTATGGAGGCTTAGGACCCGGAGTACTTCGGTGTGGTTTCACCTTCCGACGGGTGCTTACCCGCCTGGTCGCCATCGGAATACTCATACCAGGAATGCGTCACATATTCTGTTACATTCTTCGGATCGAATGGATGCACCGTCGAGAGGTCGCGATTGAGAATAATGCCGCGAGGGAGAAGAAACCCGGCTGGATCCCTGACGCTGCCGCTGGGGTAGTCGCCATAGGCCATGAAGTTTCCGAGCCCTTCTCCATAGCCGAACCAGTCGCGATAATAACCCGCAACGGCGAGAACATCCGGTATCAAAACCTGGCGCACGAAGTTCTGTCCCAGAGTAACCAGTTCGTTGAGTAGCGTGATGCGCTCTGGATTGATGACGGCTTCCGGTTCGTTGGCGTCGATCGAGGTGCTCATGCCGCCGACAAGGTATGACTGGGGATGAGGATTCTTGCCTCCCAGCACGGCGTGCATGCGGATGAAGTCGCGCTGCAACTCGAGCGCTTCGATGTAGTGCGCCACCGCCAGCAGGTTCACCTCGGGCGGCAGCTTGTAGGCCGGATGTCCCCAGTCGCCACTGCTGAAGAGACTCAGCTGGCCGCTGGCAACCAATGTTTTGACTCGGTCCTGAATGGTCTTGAAGTAGACGGTGCTCGACTTCGGCCAGTCGGAGATCGACTGAGCGATCTGCGAGGTCTTCGCCGGGTCGGCTTTCAGCGCAACGGTCACATCAACCCAATCCAGCGCATGCAGGTGGTAGAAGTGGATGATGTGGTCCTGAACATTCTGCGAGCCGGCAATGAGACTACGAACGAGGCGCGCATTGTCGGGCACTTCGATTCCAAGAGCGTCTTCCACGGCCCGCACCGAAGCCAGCGCGTGCACGGTCGTGCAGACGCCGCATATGCGCTGCGCCCAGATCCAAGCCTCGCGAGGATCACGGCCGCGAAGGATCAGTTCGATGCCGCGGAACATGGTTCCCGAACTCCAAGCGTCTTTGACCTGATGGCCGTCTATTTCGGCTTCAATGCGCAGGTGTCCTTCAATGCGGGTTACGGGGTCAATCACAACGCGTGCCAACTAATCACCATCCTTTGCATCAACTTCTTTCTCAGCGTCTTTCGATTTCTGCGGCTGGCGGATGGATGTGATCGCGGACGTAACGACCGATTCCGTGAGCAGCGGTAGCAACGGCAACCGCCCCTACAACGGTCCAGCCAATCTCGCCCGCGGTCACATCGACGCCGAATCCCGCTGGATGGGGGAGGCGGTCATAAAACGGCGATTTCGTATCCCAGAAGCGCGGCGATGCGCACGCGATGCAGCCGTGGCCGGCCTTTACGGGCCAGCTTGTGGCATTGTTCCAGCGCACGGTGGGGCAGTTGTAGGTCGCCTCGGGCCCCTTGCATCCCATCTTGTAAAGGCACCATCCCTTGCGGTGCCCTTCATCGCCCCATGACTGTACAAAACGACCGGCGTCATAGTGGGCGCGGCGCTCGCACTGGTCGTGAATGATATGTCCGTAGGCGAAAAGTGGGCGGTTGTAGCCATCCAGCGCCGGAAGCACACCGAAGGTCAGGTAATGAACAAGTACGGCGGCAGTATTTGCTGCGTTATGCGGGCAGCCGGGCAAGTTCACCACGTTCAGCCCAGGCACGGCTTCCTGCAAGCCAACCGCACCGGTCGGATTCGGGTTGGAACGGACCAGACCGCCATCCCACGCGCAGGCGCCGACGGCAAGGTTGGCCGCCGCGCCGGTGCAGACTTCGCGGGCGATATCGAGAGCCGTGCGTCCGCCGATGGTGCAATAGACACCGTCGTCGGCAGTGGGTATCGCTCCCTCCACAATGACCAGATACTTGCCCTTCTCCTCGCGAACAACCCGGTTCAGGGCGGCCTCGGCGGCATGGCCGTAGCCGGCCATTATGGTCTCGTGGTACTCCCACGAGAGCGTCTCGAGAACAACTTCCTCGACTGTAGGATGAGAGGAGCGAAGCATCGACTCCGTGTTGCCGGCGCAGTCCTGAAACTCCAGCCACACTAGGACGGGCTTCCGTTTCTGACCAAGCGCCTGTGCGACCGCAGTAGCGTAAGTTGAAGGCAGCGCGAGCGTTGCTGTGACTGCTGCGCAATATTCCAGGAATTGACGCCGCGAAATACCGCGCCTTTTACAGACTTCCAATACGGATTCTTCGGCCGGGATGATCACTAGCCTTCTCCCTCCACCATGCCGGACAAACGAGCTCAGGAGAGGAACATACGCTAGCGCTCAAGAGGCTGTATGTGACGAGGATCACAGTGCCAGGTGTTTGCCGGCACATCATGAATCTGAAAAATCGACGAGCCTATTCGCAGACAGGAGGTCTTTATGAATAGTCTGGCGGACAATCCGAATCGCAGATTTGCTGTTCCCGACAAGATCCTGCTTGCGACTGACTTGGAAGACGCTGACCATCTGCTTCTACATGCGATCGCGCAAGCGCGGATGAGCGACGCCGCGCTCACGCTCGTGCATGTGATCCCCTCTGCTGAGACCCTTCCGCTTGGATGCAAGCGCCATTTGTTCTGCCGATGCCGTAGCTATGAAACTGGAGGCAACTCGCGCGCTGGAAAAGATGGCGGCCAGAGTACGCGGCGCCGGAGTGGCTTGCGACATCACAGTTCGCCAGGGATTTCCCCAGAACGTGATCCCGGAGCTGGTGAAAACAGGCGCCGCAGACCGGTTGATCGTCGGCACCCATGGCCGTCGCCACCTGAAGAAACTGCTCCTCGGATCCGTGGCCCAGGAGATCCTGGCCAAAGTTCAGGTGCCAGTATGCACGATCGGTCCTCACGTTCAGATGGTTTCCGCTCACGGGAAGCCTCAGAGAATCCTTCACCCGGTTTCGTTGCGGCCCGGCTATGAACAGAGCGCGCGTCTGGCCCTGGAGATGGCACAGTTCTACCAGTCGGAGATAACTCTGTTGCACGTCCTTGGGCGCGGACTTGAACGTGAGCATGACTCTGCGCGCATTGCAGAATGGAGCCGGTCGGAACTGCAAAAACTTGTACCGGATGAAGCTCTACTCTGGACATATGTTAATGCCCAGATCGAGGTGGGAGGAGTTGTCGACCACATCTTGAACGCTGCCAATGAAATGCAGGCTGATCTCATCGTGCTCGGCACCGATGCCGCCGGAGCATTTTGGCCGATTCGCGGTGACGGCGCGGCATATGAAATCATCGCCCGAGCTAGCTGCCCGGTCCTCACACTAAGGCACAACGCCGGCACAGAAGACTCAAAGGAACACTCCAAGCGCGGGTCAACGAACATGACCAGCGTCTTTGCTGGAACGTTCTAACCGTCTGCCGTTGAACCTTCGGAATCGGTCTCCAATGCGGAAAGAGCACCGGCTCGAGTTCGACCTTGGGGCAGGTTTACTTGTAATCGCAACACACGCCATTCCACTATCGCTTTTAGGTGGGGTTGAAGGTCGGAATTGTGACGGTCGTCACACTTGGCCGTGACCCCTGTCACTGAGCGGTCTCCCCTTTTCCTTCATCCTGCAAGAAAAGAGGGAGGCGTGTATGCAATACCCTGTTGAAGCTTGCTTTCAGAATCGGGTACTAGCCGCACCTGATCATATTCTGGTCGCAACCGACCTGACGGATGCCGACTACCTTATCCCGCATATCATTGCGCAGGCCAAAGCCAGCAATGCTCGGGTGACACTGTTCCATGCAATCCGCCCAACCGATTCGCTTCCCCAGAAAGCAGGCGCAATTCCCTTCGTCGACAAAGCCAAGATCGATCGCGATGTGCGATTGTCGCTATTGGGCATGGCCCATGCTATACAGCCTCAAGGTATCTCCTGCGAGATCTCGGTGCGGCACGATTATCCGGCCCATGCAATTTGCACGGAAATCAGCAGAAAAGGCGCAACCCGACTGATTATGGCGACACATGGGCGCGGAAAACCAGCGCAAGTCGCACTGGGTTCAGTGGCGAGCGAGCTCCTTAGCTGTGTTGATATTCCCATATTTGTTGTTGGTCCCGGCGCTCAGCGATCTATTAGACAGGTGGCGCCGCGAAAAATCCTGCATCCGGTGTCCCTCGCCGGGAATTTTAGAAGAAGCGTCTGCCTCGCTCTCGACCTCGCGCAAATCCACCGGGCTGAGTTGACACTGCTGCATGTGCTGGATTCTGATGTGCAGGCACAAATCAACCCCGAACGCACTTTTTCGTGGGCTGAACATGCCTTAAGATCCCTCATTCCCCCAACACAGGACCTGCGATTCGCTACGCAGACGCAGGTGACTTCCGGCAATCTGGTCGAAGAGGTGATGAATGCGGCCGCCGCGACGGCCGCAGACTGGATCGTGCTCGGTGTGGATGGAACCCTTCCATTCTGGAGACTCCGCGACACCGCTGCTTACAAGATATTGGCGAGGGTGGACTGCCCGGTGTTGACCATCCGCCACGCACCATGCGGCACTCGACCAATCGCCCAAGAAAGCAAACGCATCCCCGGAGTAATCGCATGAGGGTGCAGCGTCTCAAGCAAAATCGAGGAAAGGAGGTCTAGTGTGCAGTGCGCCAACCCTGTGTGCCAAGTAGAATCGCTTTATTTCCGCAGTGGCAGCCTACACACCATCGACCGATTTGATCGCAGTGGCGTGCGAGGAAGAGAGAGCGGTATGTTATTTGGCTTTGCGCAAAGTGCTCGCCGTGCTTCGTTATAGAAACCTGGAGACCACCCGGACAACAAATGCAGCCACGCGTTGTTAACTCGCACAACGGAAAATACGATCTAGCCGCATAGAGATGAGGAAGAAGACTATTTTCACAGCAGCGATCTGATTCTTGGGAGATTCCGGGTTCGGGGCCGGAAATGCAGTAGGTGATCGCCTAAGATGAAGCGTATGGCTGTGAGCAATCAATCCACATGGATCAATCGCCGGGTTCTGATTACCGGAGCAGGCGGTTTCATCGGCAGCCATCTCGCCGAGTATGTTGCTCAACTTGGAGCCCGTACTCGCTGCTTTCTGCGCTACACATCGCAAGGATCGCTGGGCTGGTTAGCCGGCTCACCTCTGCGATCAGAGTTAGAAATTGTCCATGGCGATGTACGCGACTACGAGAGCGTCGTTCGTGCAGCTCAGGATGTGGATATTATCTTTCATCTCGCCGCATTGGTCGGAATTCCCTATTCGTATCATTCGCCACGATCGTATGTTCAGACAAACATCGGGGGAACCCTAAATATTCTGGAGGCGGCGAGACGGCATGGAGCCGAACGGCTGATATGCACATCAACAAGCGAAGTCTACGGCTCAGCAATGTATGTGCCGATGGATGAGAAACACGCGCTGCAGGCCCAGTCGCCTTATTCCGCAACCAAAATAGGCGCCGATAAGATTGCCGAGTCGTATCAACTGTCTTTCGCGATGCCGGTTTCGATAGCTCGCCCCTTCAATTGTTATGGGCCGCGCCAATCCTCTCGCGCCGTAATACCAACGATTATTACGCAGGCCCTGACGCAATCATCGGTAAATTTGGGGAGTATCCATACAACCCGGGATTTCGCATTTGTCTCGGATACCGTGAAGGGCTTCATCGCGATCGCGGAAAACCCATCAACCATCGGGACTGCTCTGAACATTGGAAGCGGTACTCAAACATCCATTCGTGAATTGATCGACATTATCTTTGATCTGATTGGCACGGAACGACCAGTCGAAGTTGAGGAGCAGCGAGTTCGCCCGAAGGCAAGCGAAGTAGACCGTCTTTGCGCTGACACTACCTTATTGCGGCAACTTAGTGGGTGGGAGCCAAAGATCACATTGCGGGAGGGACTAATGCGCACCATCGACTGGGTGCGCAATCATCTGGGATCATATTCTATTGGCGGCTACATCATATGACGACGGGTCGATATCTCTACATGCGTCTCGTGGCTACTTGGAAGCCCGAACTAAGACTTTCTCCAATGCAGCAGCCGTATCCTCTATGTCGGATTCGTTAAGCGTAGGGTGGACGAGGAACATCAGCGCTGTTTCTCCCAATTGCCTTGCCACGGGAAGTGGAGACGATGGTCGAAGCTCAGGAGGGAACATCCGCTCCAGGTAAATTTCACTGCAACTCCCGACAAAGCATGGAACGCCTTCGGCGTTTACAGCATCGGCAACGCGCTGCCGATCCCAGCCGTCTCTCAGCTGTTGCGGCCGCAGAAACACGTAGTACTTGTAGAACGAATGGGTCAAGTGGTCGGGCGGTCTGACCACGCGTAAGGCGGCCATTTGAGAAAGTCGTTCGCTTAGCAGGCCCGCCAGGCGCTGTCGCTTCTCGACAAACTGCGGAAGCTTCCGCAATAACACACGACCGATCGCGCTCTGCATTTCAGTCAGCCGCCAGTTTGTGCCGACACTTTCATGTAACCATCGATATCCCGGCGGATGGCGGTGCTTGTATACGGCGTCATAGCTCTTTCCATGATCTTTGAACGACCATGCGCGAGCCCGGAGTTCAGAATCATTTGTCGTAAGCATCCCTCCCTCGCCACCTGTGCTCATGATTTTGTCCTGACAAAACGAGAATGCATTCACGTCGCCCATGGAGCCGACGGGGTGCCCTTTGTATGTCGCTCCGTGAGCTTGTGCACAATCTTCCACGACCTTGAGCCGACGTTCGCGAGCAACCTCCAAAATGGGATCCATGTCGCAGGGCCACCCTGCGAGGTGCACGGCGATGACGGCGCGCGTCCGTGGACTGAGGACTGCCCGAATTGTATTTGCCGTTATGGTTTGCGAATCGTGGTCGACATCCGCTACCACCGGAATCGCACCGCGCATAAAGACGCAACTAGCAGACGCGATGAAGGTCCGGTTGGGAACAATCACCTCGTCGCCAGGACCGATGCCGAGCACCTGCAAAGCTAGTTCTAATGCGACAGTACCGCTGCCTAGTGCCACTGCGTGCTTGCAGCCCGTGAATGCAGCGAACTCTTCTTCGAATTGCCTGCCTTCTTGGCCCGTCCAATAATTCACCCGGCCGGATTCGAGAATTCGCGTGGCCGCTTCTATTTCCTCATGCGAAAAATAAGGCCAGGGGGCGAAAGGGGTTTTGCGAAGCGGTTCTCCGCCCTCAATCGCCAGGTGTGTTGGAGTGTCGCGTGCCATCTGCATCGAAACCATAATTATCTCCCAGCACTCAGCCGACCGGCGGGCGACCATGATAACGCCGAGCTCATTTCGCTGCGGCTCAAAGAACGGCAGTTTTCGTATTGAAAAGGCGCACTTACAATTGATTCATGTTGCTCGAAGGAATTTTCCCAGCCGTCACAACTCCCTTTTACCCGGATGGTCGCCTTTACACTCGCAAGCTGGAACACAATATTGAGCGTTATTCGCGGACACCCGTCGCGGGACTGGTTGTACTTGGCTCTACCGGTGAGGCGGTAATGCTCAGCGACGAGGAGACGCGCACGGTCCTGCGTGTGGCAAGTGAGTCCGCCGCAACAGAGAAAGTGCTGGTGGCAGGAGTGGCCAGGGAATCGCTAATCGAGACGCTGGGCCTGGCAGAGTTCGCAGCGGATCAGCAGTATGATGCGGTGCTGGTGCGCACTCCTCATTACTACGGCGCACAGATGGGCCACGCTGAAATGCTGACGTACTACCGAACCCTGGCTGACCGGTCGCCGCTGCCCGTGGTGCTCTACAGTATTCCGAAGTTCACACGTTATGAGCTTCCCGTTGCGGTAACTGCCGAGCTCGCTCAGCACCCGAATATCATCGGCCTGAAGGATTCGAGCGGAAGCGTGGAGCGCATCGCAGAGATCGTGGCTGCCACTCGTAATAAGGCGCGGCGAGAGTTTGCTGTTACCCCGACCTTTACGGCTTTCACCAATCGCATGATGATGGCAATGATTCCCGCCCCGGAGAATTTTGTCTCGGCTGAGGCTCTGGGCGGTGAGGCAGCGGTTGCGGTTTCACCGCCGTCGCCCAAAGTAAAAATGATGCGCAAGAAGGAGGTGGGATTCCAAGTCCTCTGTGGGTCAGCCCATACTCTCTTAGATTCACTTGCGACGGGAGCATCCGGTGGAGTGCTCGCTCTAGCTGCGTGCGCACCGCAAGCCTGCCAGGAAATCTACATAGCGTGGAAAGACAACGATTTAAAGCTTGCCAAAGAGAAGCAGCAGCGGGTTGTCGAGGCTTCGACGGTAGTCGCAGGCAAGCTGGGCATTCCGGGAATCAAGCACGTGTGCGATCTGAATGGATACTACGGCGGGCGTCCCCGGATTCCCTTGTTGCCCCTTGACGCGGAACGTCAGACTGATGTCGCGCGGGTAATGGCCGATCTGCGAAATTAGGGCGGATTCCGTTCAACGCCCAATTTGCGCCACCCGAACGCGAATTACTCCGTTGAGTCCCCGGTCACGGCCATAATCCCTTGTGGTGGCTATAATTATGTGTTGGAAAGAATCAATTTCTTTCCATATTCAACCCGAAGGGAATCCCGCCAGATGGCGACAGGAGATGTTGCCCTGGGCAATGCGGGCGTTGAAGCCGCTCACCCCGCCCCAGGCGCGAAGGAAGACAAGTCCGGAACTTCTCAGAAACCGGTCATCAACGACTTCAACATTCAGGTAGCAACCGTAAACGGATCAGGTTCGCAATCCGCTAACAGCGTCCTGCTGCGCAGCATCTTCGGGATGGGAATACCAGTCAGCGGCAAAAATCTTTTCCCTTCGAACATTGCAGGGCTGCCTACCTGGTTTACGATCCGCGCCAACAAATACGGCTACGTCGCGCGCAAAAAGGAGATCGACATCCTGGTCGCGATGAACGCTGAGACGGCGAAGGAGGACATCCTGTCGCTCCCGTCGGGTGCGGCTGCGATCTATGAGGATACGCAGGACCTGAAGCAATATCGCGATGACGTCGTCTGCTACCCGGTTCCTTTCGACAAGCTGACAGCGGCGGTGTGTCCCGAAGCGAAGCTGCGCAAGCTGGTCAAGAACATGGTTTATGTCGGCGTGGTGGCCAAGCTCATCTCGCTCGACATGAAGGCAGTTGAGATCGCGCTGCGCCGTCAGTTTGCGAAAAAACAGAAGGCTGCGGACCTCAACTGGGCTGCCGTCGAGGCGGGGTACAACTACGCGAGCGAATCGCTGACCAAGCAGGATCCCTTTGTTCTTGAGCGAATGCACGCCACCGATGGAAAGATCATCATCGATGGCAATGCAGCCGCGGCGCTGGGCGCAATGTTTGCGGGCGTCACGGTCGTCACGTGGTATCCGATTACGCCTTCATCGTCCGTGGTGGAGCAGCTGATCGATTTTCTGAAGAAATATCGCGTCGAGCCGGACGGCAAAGCGACATTTGCCGTTGTCCAGGCTGAGGACGAGTTGGCTGCAGTGGGCATGGTTCTTGGCGCCGGCTGGGCAGGTGCGCGTTCAATGACGTCTACGTCTGGTCCGGGTATCTCGCTGATGGCGGAGTTTGCCGGGCTGGGATATTTTGCCGAGTTGCCGGGAGTGATCTTCGACATTCAGCGCGTGGGCCCATCAACCGGATTGCCAACGCGTACGGCACAGGCCGATCTGCTTTCGATCGCCTATCTGTCACACGGAGACACGAAGCAAGTGATGTTGCTTCCGGGCAGCGTGAAAGAATGCTTTGAGCTTGCGCAGGCCGCATTCGATCTCACCGAGCAGCTGCAAACGCCCGTATTCGTTGTGTCAGACCTCGATCTGGGCATGAACAACTGGATGTCTGAGCCATTTGAGTACCCGGAGAAACCGCTGAATCGCGGCAAGGTATTGAGTGCGGAAGATCTGACCCGTCTTGGCGGATTTGCGCGCTATAAAGACGTCGACGGTGACGCAATTCCCTACCGTACGCTGCCTGGTACGGATCACCCGCAGGCTTCTTACTTCACGCGCGGCAGCGGACACAACGAGAAGGCTCTGTACACGGAGCGTCCTGACGATTACCAGAATCTGATGGAGCGGTTGAACCGCAAGTTTGAGACGGCTCGCACGCTGGTTCCGAAGCCGGTCGTGGTTCAGACAGGCAAATCGAAGGTAGGATTGATCGCTTTCGGATCATCGGACTTCGCTGTGATGGAGAGCCGCGATCAGCTGAAGAAGGAATACGGCGTCGAGACCGATTACCTGAGGATTCGCGCCTTCCCGTTCACGCATGAGATACACGACTTTATCGCATCACACGATCGTGTCTACGTTGTGGAACAGAATCGCGACGCGCAAATGCTCAGCCTCCTGAAGCTGGATCTATCCACGGAGGATGTCGTGAAATTGCGTAGTGTACGCCATTTCAATGGCATGCCGATCGATGCACGATTCGTTACAGATGCGCTGGTTCTGCAGGAGGAGATTTAAATGGCAACGACGACGGTTACGAAACCGAATCCAAAGGTCAACCGCCTCGGCCTGCAGGTGATCGATTATCGCGGCGGCAAGACTACGCTGTGCGCCGGATGCGGTCATAATGCGATCTCCGAGCGCATTATCGACGCGCTGTACGAAATGGGCGTACAACCGGAACGCTTGATGAAGCTCTCCGGCATCGGTTGCTCATCAAAGAGCCCGGCCTACTTCCTGTCGCGTGCGCACAGTTTCAACAGCGTGCACGGACGTATGCCTTCGGTGGCAACAGGCGCTCTGCTGGCGAACAAGACGATGAAGGCGCTCGGTGTTTCGGGCGACGGTGATACGGCCTCCATCGGAGTGGGTCAATTCGTTCACCTGATGCGGCGTAATCTGCCGCTGATTTACATCATCGAAGATAACGGCGTGTATGGCCTGACCAAAGGGCAGTTTTCGGCGACAGCCGATCTCGGCTCGAAGCTGAAGACCGGGGTCATCAACGATTTGCCGGCTATCGACACGTGCGCCCTGGCTGTTCAGTTGGGCGCGACCTTCGTCGGCCGCTCGTTCTCCGGCGATAAGAAGCAGTTGCTGGCAATGCTCAAGGCGGCAATCGCACACCAGGGAACCGTGATGCTCGACGTCATCTCCCCGTGTGTGACCTTCAATGATCACGAAGGCTCAACCAAGAGCTACAAGTACATGCAAGAGCACGAGGACGCCATCAGCGAGGTTGGCTTTGTGCCCCACTTCGAGGACATTTCGATCGACTACGACGCTGGCTCAACCTACGACGTGACCATGCATGACGGATCGCACCTGCGCCTGCGCAAGTTGCACGAAGACTACAATCCAACGACAAGCTGGACAACCGCTGTGAAGGCGCTGATGGAAACACATGAACGCGGGGAGGTATTGACGGGTGTGTTCTACGTGG
>CAWAYO010000048.1:0-10486 GCA_963786085.1 uncultured Acidobacteriaceae bacterium | reverse complement strand
CCGCACCTGATCATATTCTGGTCGCAACCGACCTGACGGATGCCGACTACCTTATCCCGCATATCATTGCGCAGGCCAAAGCCAGCAATGCTCGGGTGACACTGTTCCATGCAATCCGCCCAACCGATTCGCTTCCCCAGAAAGCAGGCGCAATTCCCTTCGTCGACAAAGCCAAGATCGATCGCGATGTGCGATTGTCGCTATTGGGCATGGCCCATGCTATACAGCCTCAAGGTATCTCCTGCGAGATCTCGGTGCGGCACGATTATCCGGCCCATGCAATTTGCACGGAAATCAGCAGAAAAGGCGCAACCCGACTGATTATGGCGACACATGGGCGCGGAAAACCAGCGCAAGTCGCACTGGGTTCAGTGGCGAGCGAGCTCCTTAGCTGTGTTGATATTCCCATATTTGTTGTTGGTCCCGGCGCTCAGCGATCTATTAGACAGGTGGCGCCGCGAAAAATCCTGCATCCGGTGTCCCTCGCCGGGAATTTTAGAAGAAGCGTCTGCCTCGCTCTCGACCTCGCGCAAATCCACCGGGCTGAGTTGACACTGCTGCATGTGCTGGATTCTGATGTGCAGGCACAAATCAACCCCGAACGCACTTTTTCGTGGGCTGAACATGCCTTAAGATCCCTCATTCCCCCAACACAGGACCTGCGATTCGCTACGCAGACGCAGGTGACTTCCGGCAATCTGGTCGAAGAGGTGATGAATGCGGCCGCCGCGACGGCCGCAGACTGGATCGTGCTCGGTGTGGATGGAACCCTTCCATTCTGGAGACTCCGCGACACCGCTGCTTACAAGATATTGGCGAGGGTGGACTGCCCGGTGTTGACCATCCGCCACGCACCATGCGGCACTCGACCAATCGCCCAAGAAAGCAAACGCATCCCCGGAGTAATCGCATGAGGGTGCAGCGTCTCAAGCAAAATCGAGGAAAGGAGGTCTAGTGTGCAGTGCGCCAACCCTGTGTGCCAAGTAGAATCGCTTTATTTCCGCAGTGGCAGCCTACACACCATCGACCGATTTGATCGCAGTGGCGTGCGAGGAAGAGAGAGCGGTATGTTATTTGGCTTTGCGCAAAGTGCTCGCCGTGCTTCGTTATAGAAACCTGGAGACCACCCGGACAACAAATGCAGCCACGCGTTGTTAACTCGCACAACGGAAAATACGATCTAGCCGCATAGAGATGAGGAAGAAGACTATTTTCACAGCAGCGATCTGATTCTTGGGAGATTCCGGGTTCGGGGCCGGAAATGCAGTAGGTGATCGCCTAAGATGAAGCGTATGGCTGTGAGCAATCAATCCACATGGATCAATCGCCGGGTTCTGATTACCGGAGCAGGCGGTTTCATCGGCAGCCATCTCGCCGAGTATGTTGCTCAACTTGGAGCCCGTACTCGCTGCTTTCTGCGCTACACATCGCAAGGATCGCTGGGCTGGTTAGCCGGCTCACCTCTGCGATCAGAGTTAGAAATTGTCCATGGCGATGTACGCGACTACGAGAGCGTCGTTCGTGCAGCTCAGGATGTGGATATTATCTTTCATCTCGCCGCATTGGTCGGAATTCCCTATTCGTATCATTCGCCACGATCGTATGTTCAGACAAACATCGGGGGAACCCTAAATATTCTGGAGGCGGCGAGACGGCATGGAGCCGAACGGCTGATATGCACATCAACAAGCGAAGTCTATGGCTCGGCAATGTATGTGCCGATGGATGAGAAACACGCGCTGCAGGCCCAGTCGCCTTATTCCGCAACCAAAATAGGCGCAGATAAGATTGCCGACTCGTATCAACTGTTCTTTCGCGATACCGGTTTCGATTGCTCGCCCCTTTAATTGCTATGGGCCGCGCCAATCCTCGCGAGCCGTAATACCAACGATTGTTACGCAGGCGCTGACGCAATCATCGGTAAATTTGGGGAATATTCATACAATTCGGGATTTCGCATTTGTCTCGGATATTGTGGAGGGCTTCATCGCGATCGCAGAAAACCCGTCAACCATCGGGACTGCCCTGAACATTGGAAGTGGCACTCAAACATCCATTCGGGAATTGATCGACATTATCTTTGATCTGATTGGCGTGGAACGCGCTGTCGAAATTGAGGAACAGCGAGTTCGCCCGAAGGCAAGTGAAGTAGACCGCCTTTGCGCTGACACTATGCTGCTACAGCAACTTACTGGCTGGAAGCCAAAGATTACATTGCGGGAGGGACTAACGCTAACCATTGACTGGGTGCGCAACCATCTGGGATCATATTCGATTGGCAGCTACAGCATTTAATGATGCTTCAAGATTCTTACCATGCTTTTCGTGGCTACTTGGCAGCGCGACCTAAGACTTTCTCCAATGCAGCAGCCGTATCCTCTATGTCGGATTCGTTAAGCGTAGGGTGGACGAGGAACATCAGCGCTGTTTCTCCCAATTGCCTTGCCACGGGAAGTGGAGACGATGGTCGAAGCTCAGGAGGGAACATCCGCTCCAGGTAAATTTCACTGCAACTCCCGACAAAGCATGGAACGCCTTCGGCGTTTACAGCATCGGCAACGCGCTGCCGATCCCAGCCGTCTCTCAGCTGTTGCGGCCGCAGAAACACGTAGTACTTGTAGAACGAATGGGTCAAGTGGTCGGGCGGTCTGACCACGCGTAAGGCGGCCATTTGAGAAAGTCGTTCGCTTAGCAGGCCCGCCAGGCGCTGTCGCTTCTCGACAAACTGCGGAAGCTTCCGCAATAACACACGACCGATCGCGCTCTGCATTTCAGTCAGCCGCCAGTTTGTGCCGACACTTTCATGTAACCATCGATATCCCGGCGGATGGCGGTGCTTGTATACGGCGTCATAGCTCTTTCCATGATCTTTGAACGACCATGCGCGAGCCCGGAGTTCAGAATCATTTGTCGTAAGCATCCCTCCCTCGCCACCTGTGCTCATGATTTTGTCCTGACAAAACGAGAATGCATTCACGTCGCCCATGGAGCCGACGGGGTGCCCTTTGTATGTCGCTCCGTGAGCTTGTGCACAATCTTCCACGACCTTGAGCCGACGTTCGCGAGCAACCTCCAAAATGGGATCCATGTCGCAGGGCCACCCTGCGAGGTGCACGGCGATGACGGCGCGCGTCCGTGGACTGAGGACTGCCCGAATTGTATTTGCCGTTATGGTTTGCGAATCGTGGTCGACATCCGCTACCACCGGAATCGCACCGCGCATAAAGACGCAACTAGCAGACGCGATGAAGGTCCGGTTGGGAACAATCACCTCGTCGCCAGGACCGATGCCGAGCACCTGCAAAGCTAGTTCTAATGCGACAGTACCGCTGCCTAGTGCCACTGCGTGCTTGCAGCCCGTGAATGCAGCGAACTCTTCTTCGAATTGCCTGCCTTCTTGGCCCGTCCAATAATTCACCCGGCCGGATTCGAGAATTCGCGTGGCCGCTTCTATTTCCTCATGCGAAAAATAAGGCCAGGGGGCGAAAGGGGTTTTGCGAAGCGGTTCTCCGCCCTCAATCGCCAGGTGTGTTGGAGTGTCGCGTGCCATCTGCATCGAAACCATAATTATCTCCCAGCACTCAGCCGACCGGCGGGCGACCATGATAACGCCGAGCTCATTTCGCTGCGGCTCAAAGAACGGCAGTTTTCGTATTGAAAAGGCGCACTTACAATTGATTCATGTTGCTCGAAGGAATTTTCCCAGCCGTCACAACTCCCTTTTACCCGGATGGTCGCCTTTACACTCGCAAGCTGGAACACAATATTGAGCGTTATTCGCGGACACCCGTCGCGGGACTGGTTGTACTTGGCTCTACCGGTGAGGCGGTAATGCTCAGCGACGAGGAGACGCGCACGGTCCTGCGTGTGGCAAGTGAGTCCGCCGCAACAGAGAAAGTGCTGGTGGCAGGAGTGGCCAGGGAATCGCTAATCGAGACGCTGGGCCTGGCAGAGTTCGCAGCGGATCAGCAGTATGATGCGGTGCTGGTGCGCACTCCTCATTACTACGGCGCACAGATGGGCCACGCTGAAATGCTGACGTACTACCGAACCCTGGCTGACCGGTCGCCGCTGCCCGTGGTGCTCTACAGTATTCCGAAGTTCACACGTTATGAGCTTCCCGTTGCGGTAACTGCCGAGCTCGCTCAGCACCCGAATATCATCGGCCTGAAGGATTCGAGCGGAAGCGTGGAGCGCATCGCAGAGATCGTGGCTGCCACTCGTAATAAGGCGCGGCGAGAGTTTGCTGTTACCCCGACCTTTACGGCTTTCACCAATCGCATGATGACGGCAATGATTCCCGCCCCGGAGAATTTTGTCTCGGCTGAGGCTCTGGGCGGTGAGGCAGCGGTTGCGGTTGCACCGCCGTCGCCCAAAGTAAAAATGATGCGCAAGAAGGAGGTGGGATTCCAAGTCCTCTGTGGGTCAGCCCATACTCTCTTGGACTCACTTGCGACGGGAGCATCCGGTGGAGTGCTCGCTCTAGCTGCGTGCGCACCGCAAGCCTGCCAGGAAATCTACATAGCGTGGAAAGACAACGATTTAAAGCTTGCCAAAGAGAAGCAGCAGCGGGTTGTCGAGGCTTCGACGGTAGTCGCAGGCAAGCTGGGCATTCCGGGAATCAAGCACGTGTGCGATCTGAATGGATACTACGGCGGGCGTCCCCGGATTCCCTTGTTGCCCCTTGACGCGGAACGTCAGACTGAGGTCGCGCGGGTAATGGCCGATCTGCGAAATTAGGGCGGATTCCGTTCAACGCCCGATTTGCGCCACCCGAACGCGAATTACTCCGTTGAGTCCCCGGTCACGGCCATAATCCCTTGTGGTGGCTATAATTATGTGTTGGAAAGAATCAATTTCTTTCCATATTCAACCCGAAGGGAATCCCGCCAGATGGCGACAGGAGATGTTGCCCTGGGCAATGCGGGCGTTGAAGCCGCTCACCCCGCCCCAGGAGCGAAGGAAGACAAGTCCGGAACTTCTCAGAAACCGGTCATCAACGATTTCAATATCCAGGTAGCAACCGTAAACGGCTCAGGTTCGCAATCCGCTAACAGCGTCCTGCTGCGCAGCATCTTCGGGATGGGGATACCAGTCAGCGGCAAAAATCTTTTCCCTTCGAACATTGCAGGGCTGCCTACCTGGTTTACGATCCGCGCCAACAAATACGGCTACGTCGCGCGCAAAAAGGAGATCGACATCCTTGTCGCGATGAACGCTGAGACGGCGAAGGAGGACATCCTGTCGCTCCCGTCGGGTGCGGCTGCGATCTATGAGGATACGCAGGACCTGAAGCAATATCGCGATGACGTCGTCTGCTACCCGGTTCCTTTCGACAAGCTGACAGCGGCGGTGTGTCCCGAAGCGAAGCTGCGCAAGCTGGTCAAGAACATGGTTTATGTCGGCGTGGTGGCCAAGCTCATCTCGCTCGACATGAAGGCAGTTGAGATCGCGCTGCGCCGTCAGTTTGCGAAGAAACAGAAGGCTGCGGACCTCAACTGGGCGGCCGTCGAGGCGGGTTACAACTACGCGAGCGAGTCGCTGACCAAGCAGGATCCGTTTGTTCTTGAGCGAATGCACGCCACCGATGGAAAGATCATCATCGATGGCAATGCAGCTGCGGCGCTGGGCGCAATGTTTGCGGGCGTCACGGTCGTCACGTGGTATCCGATTACGCCTTCATCGTCCGTGGTGGAGCAGCTGATCGATTTTCTGAAGAAATATCGCGTCGAGCCGGACGGCAAAGCGACATTTGCGGTTGTCCAGGCTGAAGACGAGTTGGCTGCCGTGGGCATGGTTCTTGGCGCCGGCTGGGCAGGCGCGCGTTCGATGACGTCTACGTCTGGTCCGGGTATCTCGCTGATGGCGGAGTTTGCCGGCCTCGGATATTTCGCCGAGTTGCCAGGCGTGATTTTCGACATTCAGCGCGTGGGCCCATCAACCGGATTGCCAACGCGAACGGCACAGGCCGATCTGCTTTCGATCGCCTATCTGTCACACGGAGACACGAAGCACGTGATGTTGCTGCCGGGTAGCGTGAAAGAGTGCTTTGAGCTTGCTCAGGCCGCGTTCGATCTAACCGAGCAATTGCAGACGCCGGTATTCGTTCTGTCGGATCTCGATCTGGGCATGAACAACTGGATGTCTGAGCATTTGAGTACCCGGAGAAACCCCTGAATCGCGGCAAGGTATTGAGTGCGGAAGATCTGACGCGTCTTGGCGGATTTGCGCGCTATAAAGACGTCGACGGCGACGCAATTCCCTACCGTACGCTGCCTGGTACGGATCACCCGCAGGCTTCTTACTTCACGCGCGGCAGCGGACACAACGAGAAGGCTCTGTACACGGAGCGTCCTGACGATTACCAGAATCTGATGGAGCGGTTGAACCGCAAGTTTGAGACGGCTCGCACGCTGGTTCCGAAGCCGGTCGTGGTTCAGACAGGCAAATCGAAGGTAGGATTGATCGCTTTCGGATCATCGGACTTCGCTGTGATGGAGAGCCGCGATCAGCTGAAGAAGGAATACGGCGTCGAGACCGATTACCTGAGGATTCGCGCCTTCCCGTTCACGCATGAGATACACGACTTTATCGCATCACACGATCGTGTCTACGTTGTGGAACAGAATCGCGACGCGCAAATGCTCAGCCTCCTGAAGCTGGATCTATCCACGGAGGATGTCGTGAAATTGCGTAGTGTACGCCATTTCAATGGCATGCCGATCGATGCACGATTCGTTACAGATGCGCTGGTTCTGCAGGAGGAGATTTAAATGGCAACGACGACGGTTACGAAACCGAATCCAAAGGTCAACCGCCTCGGCCTGCAGGTGATCGATTATCGCGGCGGCAAGACTACGCTGTGCGCCGGATGCGGTCATAATGCGATCTCCGAGCGCATTATCGACGCGCTGTACGAAATGGGCGTACAACCGGAACGCTTGATGAAGCTCTCCGGCATCGGTTGCTCATCAAAGAGCCCGGCCTACTTCCTGTCGCGTGCGCACAGTTTCAACAGCGTGCACGGACGTATGCCTTCGGTGGCAACAGGCGCTCTGCTGGCGAACAAGACGATGAAGGCGCTCGGTGTTTCGGGCGACGGTGATACGGCCTCCATCGGAGTGGGTCAATTCGTTCACCTGATGCGGCGTAATCTGCCGCTGATTTACATCATCGAAGATAACGGCGTGTATGGCCTGACCAAAGGGCAGTTTTCGGCGACAGCCGATCTCGGCTCGAAGCTGAAGACCGGGGTCATCAACGATTTGCCGGCTATCGACACGTGCGCCCTGGCTGTTCAGTTGGGCGCGACCTTCGTCGGCCGCTCGTTCTCCGGCGATAAGAAGCAGTTGCTGGCAATGCTCAAGGCGGCAATCGCACACCAGGGAACCGTGATGCTCGACGTCATCTCCCCGTGTGTGACCTTCAATGATCACGAAGGCTCAACCAAGAGCTACAAGTACATGCAAGAGCACGAGGACGCCATCAGCGAGGTTGGCTTTGTGCCCCACTTCGAGGACATTTCGATCGACTACGACGCTGGCTCAACCTACGACGTGACCATGCATGACGGATCGCACCTGCGCCTGCGCAAGTTGCACGAAGACTACAATCCAACGAGCCGGACAACCGCTGTGAAGGCGCTGATGGAAACACATGAACGCGGGGAGGTATTGACGGGTGTGTTCTACGTGGACACGCAAAAACCCAGCTTCACCGATCTGTTGAACCTGGTCGACGAGCCGCTGGCGACCTTGCCTGAGGAGCGGACGCGGCCTTCGAAACAGGTGCTGCAGGAGATCATGTCAAGACTACAATAGTGTTTTATTTCGTCTAGATCAGAGACAGAGACCCTCGCGATTGCGGGGGCTCTTGTTTGCAGTCAGAAGGACAAGGCCGGATGGCCCATTAACAACGCATGGATTCCACTCATAGCCACCCTCATGCCGGAGTCACATTCTCTCGTGCGGTAAAAAACGCAAGTGCCAGGCACGCCGCCATAAGGGCCGAGGTGACAGCGGGACCGAGGAAGAAGTAGCGGCCGGCGATAGGTGATTGGGCGGCGAATTCAAGGCAAAGAACGGCCAATAGAGGTCGCAAACGCGCACCATCGATCTTCACCAGGGAGCTAAGCTGCCAGAACACCAGGCTGTGGATGAAGAGAACCACAGAGAGAATCAAACCGTACCCCAGGTTGAAATCCCAGAACGTGCGCATGCTCCCCATTACGTTGAAGGAATTTGACTTCATCGTCTGGACGACAAACGTCTGCATGCCGGGCGCCGGCTTCGAAAATACACCACCTACGGTATGCAAGACGCAGAAGATGAGCGCGAGTACCGAGGCGACGCGAAGAAAGAGCGTTGGTTTCAAGGAAAACCTCCCAATTCATTGATAGCAGTGGATAAGCCATTGCTAACGGTAAGTTATTACTTACTGATATTGGTGTCAACGGAATTTAAGTCGTGAACACTAAAGCGCAAAGACCCTGATTTCTCGCCACACTGCTGGCAAATTCATGCGCATTCACAAGAAGTCGGCGCAGGGTGGTAAAGTGTTCACGCGGTATATCGATTTAGTCAGGGGTTGAACGTGCTTCTGGGGCTTGATGTTGGCACTGGCGGTACCCGCGCTGTTTTGGTCGACGAAGACGGCGATGTTGTTGGCTCGGCGGCGGTGGAGCATGTGCCGTTTCGCAGCCCCCACCCCGGTTGGGCCGAGCAGGATCCCGAGGATTGGTGGAGGGCAGCCCAAGGAGCGATCCGCGAGGTGCTAAGCACCGCTGGGTCACCGGCCATCGAGGCGGTCGGATTCACGGGCCAGATGCATGGGGCGGTGATGCTCGACGCGGCCGGTGAGGTGCTTCGCCCGTCATTGATCTGGTGCGATCAGCGGACGGAGGAGGAGTGCGACTGGCTGCATGCTCAGATCGGACGCGAGCGGCTGATCGAGTTGACGGCGAATCCGGCGCTGCCCAACTTCACGCTGACCAAGCTGCTGTGGGTGAGGAAGCACGAGCCCGAGGTCTTCGCGCGGATCGCGCATGTTCTCTGTCCGAAGGATTATGTGCGTTATCGGTTGACGGGAACCTACGCGATGGATGTCCAGGAAGCGTCGGGAACGCTCCTGCTCGATGTTGCGCATCGCCGCTGGTCATCGGAAGTTGCGCGGATCGCGGGCATTCCTGAGTCCTGGCTGCCCGAACTTTTCGAATCTCAGGAGATTTGCGCGAAGGTTTCGGAGGGGGGTGCCGGGTATACCGGGCTGGCGGCGGGCACTCCGGTGGTGGCGGGAGCCGGGGACCAGGGCGCCGGGGCGGTCGGGATGGGCATCCTGGCGCCGGGGTCAGTGTCGGCCACCATCGGGACGTCGGGGGTGGTGTTCGCCGCTACCGCTGCGCCTACCCGCGATCCGCAGGGGCGTCTGCATACCTTCTGCCATGCGGTGCCGGGGCGGTGGCACGTCATGGGGGTGACGCAGGCAGCCGGGCTGTCGCTGCGCTGGCTACGGGATACCATCGCTCCGGGCGTGGATTACGACACTCTCACGGCAGCCGCGGCACAGGTCCCGGCGGGGAGCGATGGGCTGCTGTGGACGCCGTACCTGCTGGGCGAGCGGACTCCGCATCTCGACTCCACGGCGCGGGCGGCGTTCGTGGGGCTAACGGCAGGGCATACGCGGGCTCACCTGGTGCGAGCGGTGCTGGAGGGCGTGGCCTACTCGCTCAAGGACACCTTTACCCTCTTCACTGAGCTGGGGATTCCGGTGAAGGGTGTCAGGCTGGGCGGCGGCGGGGCTCGCGGGCCGCTGTGGCGGGAGATCCAGGCGGCGGTCTATGGTCATACGGCCGACGTGCTGGTGGCCGAGGAAGGCGGGGCCTTCGGGGCGGCGCTGCTGGCCGGGGTGGGCGCGGGTGTCTGGCCCGATCTCGAGGCCGCTTGCGGTGCGGCGATCGAGGTTGCACAGCAGATTGAGCCTGACGCGAAGACTGTGGAGCGGTATTCTGTGGGGTATCAGGCGTACCGGAAGGTTTATCCCGCGCTGAAGGGCATTCAAGGCTAGCTTCCGGGTCTTTCCTCGCTGTTGGGAGGCGATGGTGCTTCTCGAAATCGGCAGGGCGGTTTCGTTCATTACGAGCATTCTCTCGCTCTGTGCCTTGCTGGCGAGTGCGTTCTTCGTTCCGGGCAGCCGCTGGGAAGAGCGGCTGATTGCTTCCCTGCTGCGGATTGCCCTGGCGGGATGCGTGTGCTTCGCGAGCGGGCTGATCTTTCAATGGGCGGGGCGATCCGTAGAGCATGTCGATGCTCCGGTGATGCGGACTCTTCCGGTCAAGCTCTACTTCTGGGCACTGACGGGAATGGCGGTTCTGTTCGTCCTTTCCTGGTACCTCGAGGAGTATTACGTTCCTTTGCTGTGGCGAAACCAGCCGCACTGAATGAGGTGTCAGGTTTCCCGTTTTGGGAACTCCTGCCTACCCCCTCCCCCC
>CAWAYO010000047.1:0-11221 GCA_963786085.1 uncultured Acidobacteriaceae bacterium | reverse complement strand
CAGTCTGCTCGATAGTGCCGGCCACCTCCGGCGTGTGGAATATGCACCGGCCATCCTTCCTGCCGGTGCCAGCCTGCCCGTCGACGTGACCCACGACGGCATGCGGGAGATTCCGCCGGCCGATCCGCCGCCACCATACTTGTCGGAGGCGTGGCGGGAGAACTGGCACTCGTGGGTCGCCTCGCTTGCGCCGGGGGGAGAGAAGTCGCCGGCGATCCGCATGCTCGACGACACGAAAGCTGCTCCGTATTTGGTCGTGCGAGTCAACGGTGTGCGCATTGTCTGCCGCGGCGGTAATTGGGGCATGGACGACGCACGCAAGCGCGTCTCACGCGAACGGCTGGAGCCTTACTTCCGGCTCGATCGCGACGCGCATCTGGATATCATCCGCAACTGGGTGGGACAGAGCACCGAGGACGTGTTCTACGACCTCGCCGATGAATACGGCATGCTGGTCTGGAACGATTTCTGGGAGTCGACGCAGAACTACAACATCGAAGCGCAGGATCCCGATCTCCTTCTCAAAAATGCGGCGGACGTGATCTCGCGCTACCGGAGCCACCCCTCCATTCTGGTATGGTGCGGGCGTAACGAGGGTGTTCCGCAGCCCATCGTCAACGAGGGGCTGATACGTCTGGTCGCTACGCTGGATGGCACCCGGTATTACTTCCCGAGTTCCAACCAGATCAACCTGCAGGGCAGCGGGCCGTACAGCTACCAAGACCCGAAGCTCTACTACACCGTGCTCAACCACGGCTTCTCGGTCGAGACGGGCACGCCGTCCATGTCCACGCTGGAGTCGTTCCAGGCGTGGATTCCGAAGGCTGATCAGTGGCCGGTCGACGATGTCTGGGCGTACCACGACTGGCATGCCAGCGGGAACGGCAAGACCGGGCCGTTCATGGACGAGATCCAGACCGAGTTCGGCGCGCCGACGGGACTCGAGGACTTCGAGCGCAAGGCGCAGATGCTGAACTACGTCGATCATCGCGCCATCTTCGAGGGCATGAACGCGCACCTGTGGGCTCCGAACAGCGGACGGATGCTGTGGATGACGCAGCCGGCGTGGCCCAGCAACATGTGGGAGATCCTAAGTTCGGACTACGATACGCAGGCTTCGTTCTACGGGACGATGAAGGCCTGCGAGCCGCAACACATCCAGCTCGATCTGGCGACGCAAGACGTGGAACTGGTGGATACCACGAACACGCCGCTGGCCAACGCGACCGTTACAGCCGACGTCTTCTCGCTCGACAACAAATCGCTGCTTCATCAGCAGGCGCCGCAGAATGCCGCCGCCGATGCGACGACTACGGCGTTCCACCTGGACCTGGCACCCCTGCTTCAGAACGGCGTGGTGCTCGTGAGCCTCCAGCTGAAGTCGGCGAGCGGAGAAACCCTCTCGCGCAACCTCTACTGGCTTGCCACCAAGAGCGAGGATTATCGTGCGCTGGACAAGCTTCCGGCGGCTAACGTGACGGCTACCGCGTCGCTTTCCGGAAGGGACAACGGCGAAGACCGCATTACGGTCGAGCTCAGGAACAACGGGACGACTGTGGCGCTCACCAACAAGCTGACGCTTGTAAAGGCAGGCGATGGAACGCGGATTCTTCCTGCGTACTACGCGGACAACTATGTCTCGCTGCTTCCGGGCGAGACCCGCGAGATCGAGATCCGTTATCCGCAAACTGCGGCTGGTGGAAACAAACCGGAGCTTACGCTGCGGGGCTGGAGCCTTGCCTCGGAGACGATTCCCGTTTCGGGAGGGAACTAGAGCTTCGGGAGGGGACACCCCCTCCCCTCATAGTCCGTAACCGTTTCATTCTAAAAGAGGACTACTGTAACCGTTTCATTTTAAAAGGCAAAACCGAGACTCACTCATTCCAAAGGGCTTTTTAGTGACTTTCACTCCATGGGCTGTAACCGTTTCAAAACAAACACCTTAGATTTAAACAATTCAAAATAAACGTTTTATGGGATTACAGGGAGCTGGGTCCAACCTGATTCTCTCGCCGAAAAGGAAAAGCCCGGGCGCAATCGCCGGGCTTTCTTTAGTCTCTAGTTCTATTTTAGCGCTGGAGAAAAATAGTCGGCCAGAAAAAACGGATAGGAAACAGGGTATAGCGAAGACAAACAAGGGTGCGTCGGTCCAGATCGGAGCTAGAGGCTTTAGGGCGTCGTATCTGCTATAAGTTGATGAAAAAATAAATACTTAACTATGCATCTTTGTGCCGGGCGGACCCCACGGTTCCACCCTCGTGCGGATTACGACCAGTGCATCCCGGCCCGCAGGCGGATGGCGCTCGGATCGTGCGAGGGGTTCATCAGCCCAAAAGCAAACTTCTCGGCATCTTCCTGGGTCGGCCTGTGGGTGGACAGGACCTCTTCACCAGAAATCGCATCGACGACGATGACCTCGAACACGTCTCCGCTCTGGCGAACGTTGGCGGTTAGCCCGAAGCTCTCATTGCTGAAGGTGGATAACAGAGAATTGTTTACTTGAGAATTGCTGGTTTCTATCAACTCGGGTCACGTCCTTTCAATCGCTAAAACGTTTGATTAGACGAAGACACAAAAAGATTCATGTCGCATTACGATGCGTTTGCTACTTGGTAATGCGTGTTCGCTTCGGATAATCTTCAAAGCTATTTGCCTCGCGTCACTACACCAAACGTCAAAAATCGTACCTTAGTGCACCGGGATAGCGGCAACTTACCGAAATCCCGACTTTACCGGCAGTTCACTCCGTAGACTCAGTTGCAAGACTGATGGGCAGGGCCACATTCAATCTCGCAAGGTCAAACTCGGCATATTGCGTTTTCATTCTCAGGCCAATCACTTTTTCTTTACCGCACTAAGGCTGCGCCTCTGTTATGGCTGGCGGCTTCCAGGTTCCGTCGAGGATTGAGGGCGGGGTCTCCTTGGGCCAGTACAGCCGCAGCATGGGAACAAATTTAGCCTTTGGCGCAGGGAGCCAGTTGGCTTCCTTATCCTTGCCGGGAGAGTCGGCCTGGAGGTACAGGTCCACCGAGCCGTCAGCGTTAGTCTTGAACTTGTTCCGTTCGCTCAACGTGTAACGGTTGAGCGGGTTCGGCACGAAGAAATACGCTGCGTCGTACATAGTGAGAGACCAGAAGCCGTTCGCCGGAGGCATCTGGCCTTTATCGAAGTGCAGGACGTACTTTTTGGAAGCGGCGTCAAAGTCATTGCCGCTCCCGTCCTTTTGCCCAGTCGGATAGATCGCGTCCTGGGGCCGGTTGGCGCCGAGGCCGATGGCGGTGACGAACGCCCGATCCACATAATCGGTGCCGTACAGACCCGCCTTCGGGATGATTAGCCACCCGTTTACAGGCTCAACGTGCTTAGCGAATTCGATGATCTTCGCCTGACCCAGCTTGGGCACAGCCTTTATGGCTTCCTTATCTAATGCACCCAGTTTGCTGGGGTCGAAGTCCTGCCCTGGAACCAGTCCGATCTTGGCCATCTGCGCCAACATCGGTGCATCCTCCGCCACTGGAGGATTCGTCTTCATTAGTTTGGCCAAATAGGTGAAAAATGCGTTAACGTCCATCGCATCCACCTGATCGCGGACCGCCGTCTTCATGTCGAATGAACTGTCGACTTCTCCCGGCGGCGGCGAGTAAGGCTTGCCATACGAACTAAGCGGAACGAGTGAGAACTTATCCTGTGCAGTGTGCACCGCAGCATAGTCGGCGGGGGTGCCGGTGCAATAAATGCGGCCGAGAATCCAAACCAGGCCTGTAGGAGACTTGTATTCTGTTACCCCTGCAGGAAGCGTGCCCGACCAACCCGGTCCGGTGATGGCATACTTCTGGGTCTTGTCGCCGGTAGTGCGCTTGCCGGGAACTTGGAAGACATCGGTCCAGCCATCTAGCATCGGCATCAGGTAATAACGATCGCCCATATCGGGAATGCTGAAGACCCATGGCTCTTTCGACACATCCACCCACGCGGTCGTGTACAGCGTGTCAGCGTTGGGAGCGGTAACGGTGTGCATCTCCACTGGTGGGTATGTGCGAATTCTCAAGATTTGGCCCATAGGAGCGTGGGTCGCGTCGGGTGAGGCCACGTTGGTGAGTTGCCTGCGAGTCATGTCCATGGTGACCAGCGGGTAGCCGTAGAGGTATGCGTCGGTGGCGGCGCTGACCGCTTCTTTTAAGTCTGGGCCCCCTTGCCCTTCTGAAGCCGTGTTGTTTCCCTTCGAGCATCCCGACAGACACGCGAGCAGGATGGCGGGACACACAACCGCGAGCAAACGGAAATTCGGTTTCATCGTTTCCCCCTTAAAATGGCGGATCAGCGAGGCTGCACTGTTTGTCAGGCGGAACTCGTGGCAGCGACGATAGTCTTGGCCATCCTGTCGCACAACTGGCTAAAGTGCCAGCCGGGACGTGAAAATATTGCTAATCTCATCGGCGAGTGCTCTGGTTCCCTATTGGCCAGGCAGGCATCACCTTGACGCTCGCGCAACGCCATTCCGCCGCCTTCTTCCCAATCCCGAGTGGTCGGCAAAACCGGGAATCAATATCCCCGAACGACGCCCTGGATCGGCCTTGTAGTGTCTGTAAAACGGGGTTTTGAGTAACTTCGATTTGACCAATGGAATTGTTGCGCAAACGAAGGTTTGCGCACGAACCGGCCTTATGTCGGCAGACCCAGCGTTTTGTGTTGCAAAAGGCTATTGCGATTCCTCTACCGCTTACAACAGGTTTGCGCAACGAAGGCTTATCGTACGATTTTTGACGTTTGGCGTAGTGCGCCCGACTTGTATATGGAGAAGCTGATCCGACCATCCAGCGGTATCCGGATACAAAAGAACGAGAGGATTTATGTCAGAAAATCATCATTCATGAAGGGTTGGATCGTTCTGATCGATGGGAAAAATGAACATGGCGGCCCGATGGAAGACGTGTCGGGCAGGTTCGTGGCTGCGGGCCGGCATCTGAAAGCGCAGGATTTCGTGCGGATGAACCGAACCCATTTTTACCGGGCGAACCGGGAGTCTACCAGCGAATTGGGAGGCTCGGCGCCGTTATCACTGAACGTTGAAGTTCACGGTCTGGCCAACGGCTAACTGATGGGCTTTGATCGAGCCAACGGGCAGCTCCAGCACATAAAGCGAAGTCTCGTGGCCGCCGTAGTTCGGGCAGGTATCGGATTTGCCTTTGCACGGGGGGGTGTCGGGCGACATCTCGACGATGCGGTGGGCCTGGTCCATCCAGATGATGTCGAGGCCGATCTTGCAGTCGTACATCCAGTAGGGATAGCGTCCGGGCTGGTCATGGATGAAGAGCATGCCACGGCCCTGGGGTAGCGAGGTTCGCTCCATCAGGCCGAAGTTACGTTCGGCCTCGGTCTTCGCCAGCTCGACGTGGACGGTCGACCCGTCGGGCAGCATGACAAGAGTATTCGCCGCGCGGGGCGCAACCTTCGGGACTCTCTGATCCTGTGCGCAAGCGGAAAGCCCCGTTCCAAACCCCGCACCGGCGAGGGTGATGCTCAGCAGCCATGCCAGCGCTTTCCGTTTCATCGCAACCATCATCCCTCCAGCTTTAACACCAGAATCGTCATGTCGTCGTGCTGCGGAGCTCCGGCGGTGAAGGCGTCTGCATCATCAAAAATAGCGCGAAGAATCTCTCCCGCAGGTTTGTCCTTCACCTTCTCCGCGGACGCGATCATCCGTTCTTCTCCCCACTCCTCGTCGTCGTGAGTCATAGCCTCGCTGATGCCGTCGGTGTAGAGCAGCAGCACATCGCCGGGCATCAGCGTCATGGACTGTTCGGTGTAAGGCGCGAGGGGCAGCAGACCCACGACCGGGCCATCAGCTTCGAGGCGCAGAGTCTGCGTTGTGCCGTCGGTGCCACGGCGCAGCAGGATGGGGGGATTGTGCCCGGCGTTCACGCATTCGAGCCTGCGAGCGGCGGGGTCGAAGGCGGCGAAGAAGAAGGTGGCGTAGCGGTTCGATGCCGAGGCCTCGAAGACCAGCCGGTTGACCTTGTCCATGAGGTTGGCGAAGTCGCGTGGGTTGTCCAGCGTGACACCGCGCAGCGAGGCGCGAAGGCTGGCCATGAGCAATGCCGCCGAGATGCCCTTACCGCTTACATCGCCGACCGCGAGTCCGGTACGGCCTTCGCCAAGGTCGAAGACGTCGTAGTAGTCGCCGCCCACGCCCAATGCCGGGCGACAATGTCCGGCCAGGGTGGCTCCGACCAAGACGGGCATCTGCTGCGGGAAGAGCCGCTCCTGCACCTCACGGGCAATCTCCATCTCACGGTTGACGCGCTCGCGCTGGGCCGCTTCGGCGGCCAGCGAGTGGGCCAGCTCAGCGACTTCGATGGCGAGGCCGGTCTGGGTGGCGACAGTATGCAGGAGATGCAGATCGGCAGGAGTGTATGCGGCCTCGGAGCGCTTGGGGCCCAGGGCCATCATGCCCATGAGGCGGTTGCGCCCCGGCAGGGGCAGCAGCAACTCGGCGTTGACCAGATCGAGAACGTGCCGTTCCGTCGTTCCCGCCATCAGGTACCAGGCGTCGGGGTCGTCCCGGTAGAGGCGCGCCGGCTCATTGGTGGCGGCGAGGTAGCGGACGGCAGAGGCCTGCGCGGGAAGCGCAATCGAGCCGTTGATGGTGACGCCGATAGCCTGCTGCAACTGAAAGTTCTCACCGCGGCGGAGGAGCATCGCCACCTGATTGATGTGGAGTGTCTCAGCGACGCGGCGGGCGACAGTTTCAAGAAGAGGCGCGGTCTCGGTGAAGCGCCGTACCTCGTCGGAAAGCTCGTTGAGTACGACCTCAGTGTCGTACGCCTCGCGGAAGAACTTGCGATCGAGCCAGAGCTGCAGCTTTTTTTGCACGCCGAAGCGGAGTATGAGCACCAGGACAAGAACCGCCAGGGCGCCGAGCATGTCTGAGGACTCGGGCTGCTTTTTGCGGAATGCAGGAAGAAGAAGACGCCAGATGGCGATGGCGATCAACACGAACTGAAGGACGAAGAGGAATGCTTTGGCCAGCACGTAGCGGGTGCCCATGCGCAGGATGACGCGCACGTCCATGGCGCGCTGTACGAGCACCACATAGGCCAGGGTGAGCGGGGCGATCATGAAGATTGTGCCGCCGAGGTACTGCAGCCAGGAATGTCCGCGTGCCCGGAAGTCAACTCCGAAATGAGGGAGAAGAATGAAGACGATCAGCAATGCGCCTACGCCCACGCCGGTTCCGGTTGTCAGGACGCGCAGACGACGGCGGGCATCCTCGGTGGAGGCGGAGCGCAGCTTGTCGAGCGTAACGACCAGATAGAGGATGACGCAGAGCAGATTGAGAAAATTGAGGGCTTTGTCGGCATCATTGCTTAGCGTGGCCAGCAGGGGGCCATCGCCGCCGCTGTAATAGTCGGCATAAACTGCCGGAAGAAGGATGCAGATGCAGGCGGCCATGGGGAGGAGGATGATCCACTTGATCCATGGCGCGCGGGCGTCGACGCGGGAGCGTTCCGGGAAATAGATTCCGAAGAGCAGCAAGGCCGGCGACCCGGCGATCTGGATTACGTTGTACCAGAGGTTGCGCAGGAAGAGAGAAATACCCGTCGCCAAACCACTGTTGAAAAAGAGCACGCTGGGAAATGTGAGCAGGACAAGGAGCAGCCAAGCATTCGAGTCGAGAGGGCGCGCGAGAACCACCCAGTAACCGAGGCCGAGGCAGACCAGCGGCAGGAGACCTCCGACCAGGAACACCTGCCAGTAGGACATTACGGGCGACAGGGTGCCGTAGAAATACGGCGCGTGGTCCAGGGTGATTGTCCCCACCTTGTGAGAGCCATCCGGCCGGGTGAATTCGACGTCGAGGGTGTCGCCGGTCTGACCGTCGGAGAGGATCTCGCTCCACTGTGCCAGTCCGGTATAGGGGCCACCGTTCAGACCTTCGAGGCGGTCGCCTTTGCCTAATCCTGCTGCTTTGGCCTCGGCCTCGACGGCCTCGACAATATGGCTGTCATCGTTGAAGCGAAACGGCGCTTCGACTCTCCGGTCCCAATGGACCTGCATCTGCCACAAATCCAAGGTGCCGGCGAGCCAATATCCCAAGCTGGCCAGCGCGTAGAGCAACAGGAGACCACGCAACAGGTTCGGGGATCTTTCTTTTCGGGGCCGTCTTCGTTTCTTCATCGGTATGGCCACCATAGTATCTTGGCTCGTGGGTTTCTACGCATGAGGTGTTGGGCTGGTTCTCGCACAACTGGAGATGGGGTTGCGGAGGCAGGCTGTCTTCGGAACGGGTAAATCGGTTATCTTGGTAAACGCTTTCAAAAGGACTCTAAAGATGCGCTGTTTTCTCTCTTTGCTTTTCCTGCTGCCGGTGGCTGCCGCTGCGCAGGCGCGTCCTCCGATCACCGGGATTTCGCACATCGCGGTTTACACGAGCAATCCGCAGGCAGCGGAAAAGTATTACGTGCACGATATCGGGCTGTTCAAGGGGCCGGATGCTGAGAATCCGAACGGGGTGCGGTACTACGTGAACTCGACGCAGTTCGTCGAGGTGCTGCCGCTGCCGGCGGCGTCCGGTCCCGACCGGCTCGACCATCTGGCTTACATCACCACCGATGCTGAGGGACTGCGCAAGTACCTCGCAGCGCATAAGGTCGATGTGCCGACGAACGTGGAGCACGGATCCGATGGCAGCCTGTGGTTTCATGTGAAGGATCCGGAGGGCAATGTAGTGGGATTTGTCCAGCCGCCTGCGAATCCTGTGGCGATCTCGGGAGCAGACCCTATCGGTCATCGCGTGATTCATGTGGGCATGAGTGTGCACAGTAAGGACGCGGAGAATGCGTTCTACCGCGAGATTCTGGGTTTTCGGCCCTATTGGTTTGGGGGCATGAAGCCGGGCGTGGTGGACTGGGTTTCGCAGCAGGTTCCAGACGGTCATGACTGGCTGGAGTACATGCTGAGTCCGGTGGCGTCGGGTTCGCCGGAGGCGACGCAGAAGGCGCTTGGGGTGCTGAATCACCTTTCGATCGGCGTGGTGAATATGGAGAAGGCGGTAACCACGCTCAGCGCTGAGGGGCGGCTGGATAATCAGCACACCCCGATGCAGATCGGCAAAGACGGGAAGTGGCAGTTCAATCTGTTCGATCCTGACCTGACTCGTCTGGAGTTAATGGAGTACAGCCCGGTGGAGAAGCCCTGCTGCTCGCCGTTCACTGCAGAAAATCCTGTTCCCGCGGAGTAGACATGCATTCTTTTTCACGGCGAAGCTTTTGTGAGGCTGGCCTCAAGACTGGATTGGGGGTATCTCTGGCCATGGCTGCTGATTCCTCGCTCGCACAGACCGCTCCATCAGGACAGGCCGCACCATCAGGACAGACGGCGCCGGCGGCGGCAAAGGGACGCATCCACCAGTCAGTGTGCCGCTGGTGCTACAAGGAGATGTCGGTCGACCAGCTCGCCGACGCAGGTGCGGGTATGGGTCTGGTGGGCGTCGATCTGCTTCAGGTCGATGAGTGGGAGATTCCGCATAAGTACGGGCTGATCTGCACAATGGGCTATGCCGGAGGGGGCACGATCCCGGATGCGCTGAACCGGGTCGAGAATCACGCGGCCATCGAGGAGGCATTCCGAAAGAATATCCCGCTGGCGGCCAAGGCGGGCGTGCCCAATGTCATTACCTTCTCGGGTAACCGCAAGGGGATGTCGGACGAGGAAGGCGCGCGCAATACGGTTATCGGATTGAACCGGGTGAAGAAGATCGCCGAGGACAACGGCGTGAATATCTGCCTGGAGTTGTTGAACAGCAAGGTCAACCATCACGACTACATGGCCGATCACACCGCGTGGGGCGCGGCGGTGATGCACGAAGTCAACTCGCCGCGCGTGAAACTGCTCTACGACATCTACCACATGCAGATCATGGAGGGTGATCTAATCGCAACGATCACTGCCAATATCGACGTGATCGGGCACTTTCACACCGGCGGCGTGCCCGGCCGCCATCAGCTCGACCACAACCAGGAGGTCCAGTGGGACGGAGTGATGCGGGCGATTGCCGACACCGGATACAAAGGCTACGTGGCACACGAGTTCCTGCCCACGATCGATCCCATGACCGCGCTGCGCCAGGCGGTGGAGCTATGTAACGTCTAGCTGCCGCTGGTTTGCTTCTTCTGCAGGGCATCCATACTGGCTTGGGCGTCGTGAAGCGCCTCTTCGATTCGTTTGCGTTCGTCGATGTCTTCGACCACGCCGTACCAGCGGATGATTTCGCCGTTCTCGCCGCGCCGGGGCGCGGCCCGGGAACGCATCCAGCGCCAGGCGCCGTTGCCGTGGCCGATGCGGAATTCTACGTCGACGGGATCGCCACTGCGCAGTGCTGCCGCCCATTTCTCGTCCGTTGGCCCGACGTCGTCCGGGTGCAGGGCATTGCGCCAGCCATAGCCCAGGCTGTCGCTCACTTTCAGTCCCGTCAGCTCTTCCCATCGGGGGCTCGCGCCCAGGACCTTGCCGTCTGGAGCGGCCGTCCAGCTTACGTGGGGGCTGAGCTCGACGGTATTGCGATAGTGCTCCTCGCTTTCGCGCAACGCCTGCTCGGTGCTCTTGCGCTCAGTAATGTCCATGGCCGCAATCGATATCCCTACGACTTCGCCTGCCTCGTCGCGGGCCGGCTGCAGAGAAAGCAGAAGCGTATTGAAGTCCGATGGGGAACCGGGCCGTTCAGTGAGGATTTCGAGGTTGGGGATGGCTTCGCCTGCGAGGGCGCGCTTCAGGTAGGGCTCCATTTGCAGGTAGACCATCGGCATGACCTCGCCGACCTTTTTGCCCAGGCGAGGTCCCAGGGACGCGGCGCTCATCTCCGACAAGCGACGGTTCTGGCTGACGTAGCGAAGATCACGATCAAGGAAGCACAGACCGACGGGCGAGCCATCATAAATGGCCTGAAGCTGCGCGAGCCGCTGTGCGGGCAAAGCTTCGAGAGTAGACGCCATATCAGCGGCCAGAAGCGGCGCCCCGGCGGGTGAAGCGAGAGACTCCCGGGCAACGATGGCGGGAAGGTCGGTTGCTGAAACGGGCGGTCCGTAAAGCCAGCCCTGACCGAGATCACAGCCAAGATAGAAGAGCATGTCGGCGTGCGCCTTATCCTCCACGCCTTCGGCGACTGTGGTCAGGCCGAGACTTTGACCCAGCCCAACGATTGCAGCAGCGATCTTGCGGCTCT
>CAWAYO010000046.1:0-109846 GCA_963786085.1 uncultured Acidobacteriaceae bacterium | reverse complement strand
TGATGCTGCCGCGCGATCTCGCGCGCAGCCAGATACTGCTCGTTACGCGGAACCAGCTCGACCGCCGTATCGAAGTCCTTCTCCGCAGTCGCGAAGTCTTCCCGGTCGAGAGCCTTTGCGCCCGCGAGGTAAGCCTTCTCCGCCTCACTCTGCTGTCGCGCCGAGGGAGGCTTCTCCGCCGGGGCCTGATCGGCCTTCGCCGCCTTGGGTTCGGCAGTTGAGTCAGCGGTCTGCCCGAATCCGAAGTGGCATGCCGCCAGCACCGCCGCCAGTACAACCACGTGATGGTTACGCAGGCTCATGCTCCGCTGTCGCGGCCGCCGGTTGCGAGTAGAGCCTCAAGCGTGGTGGCGCACACTTCGGGCTCATGCTCCATGAGCTGGTCGAAGGAGAAGTTGCCGGTGGCGACAGCGATCGTAGGCAGCCCATTAGCCCGTGCCGCGGAGATATCGAAGGGCGTATCCCCCACCACGCACACCGTCGCCTCGGGCCCGGCGTGACGGTGCGCCAGACGCATGGCGTGGGCAATCATCTCCGACCGGACGTCGTAGTTGTCGCTGAAGCCTCCGAAGCTGAACCAGTGACGCAGACCGAGGACTTCGATCTTGATCCAGCCGATCTCTTCCAGATTGCCGGTGGCCACCCCCAGCGCGGCGCCTTTGCCCTGCAGGTGAGCAAGAGCCTCGTCAACACCGGGCATCTTGACGAGCTTCATCTCTGATCGCCGCGCAGCCACTTGGCGGCGCATGGTTTCAAGCACGTTCTCGAGATGAGGTTGCCAGTCCGTGTCGTCCAGCTGCGCCAGCCGGAAGGCGTCGCGCAGGATGCCGGGGTCGGTGTTTCCGCTTACCGTCACCCCATCCAGTACTAGCTCGTGCCCCATCACGGATCGCACGCTCGAATAAAAAGATTCGAAGTGGATCCGGTCGCGGCTGCGTAGGAGCGTGCCGTCGATATCGAAAAGATAAGCGCCTTGCGCATCCCAGCGAAAGCCTTCGCGTATGAAAACGCGGCTCTCCTTAGTTGCTGCTGCCACTGCCGTCGACTGCGAAGCTGTAGAACTCACTTGTGGTTGTCCCTGCACCTAGATTAAAGCAGTGAAGGACGCTCGAGCGAGGAGATCTCCTAGCGCGCCACCCGACTCGCCTCAAGAACAGGACGTTCACTCCGCGGCGGACGCTTGAGGTTGCCGCGAATTTGCGAAGGATCCAGCTCGAGTTCCGCCATGGTACGGCTGAGCGTGTTACGGTGCATGCCGAGCTCCCTCGCAGCTTTACACTGGTTACCCCTGTGATGGGCAAGCACTTCCATCAGGAAGCGCCTCTTGAATTCGCGCACGGCTTCAGCATAGGTAATCCCCCCCGCGTGCATTTGAGTCACAAGGTTATCCAGTTCGCGTTTCACGGAAGTCCTCTTTCCTACGCCCGGGTTTACCCGAGTCGATTTTGTCTGACAACAACAGGAGCCCAAGGGGAACTAGCTTGCGGACATGCAACGGCGGAAGGCTTCAGCCAGGATGGCTGAGAATTCCGTATTATGGCGACGCCTTGGCGTATACGTTCTCCCAACTCGTAAGGCGTTACAACTGATGCCTGATGGGCCGCACTGAGGAAGTACGGCGCCAAGCGCGATTGTTGAAACCACGTGGCCTTGGGCAGGAAGGCAGCAATTACCAGAACTGCCAATGTCACGAGGGCACATCCTTTGAAAAAGCCGAAGATGGCACCGATAAATCGGTCAGCCCATCCCAGCCCGATTGAGTGAACCGACCAGCGAATTACTCGCCCCAGCAGTCCCGCCAGAATCATGACCGCAAGAGCGATGAGAAGGAACGACAACGCCTCCGCCGCCGGCGATGAATGAATCCAACGACTCACCCACGGCAGCAGCTTCTGGTAGTTCCAACTTGCGATCAGCAGGCCGGCAATGACCCCGGTGAGTGAAAACACCTCCAGAAAAAAGCCGTTCTTCGCTGCAGACAGAACGGAAACGAGCAAGACGACGAGGATAAGCCAATCAATAACTGCCATCCAAATGCCTAAATCACAAGAGACTTCCCGTTGAGCAGGCGGAAGGCCTCGAGATACTTCTGCTGGGTGCGCAACACCACGTCATCGGGCAGCGCCGGCGCCGGGGCCTGTTTGTTCCAGCGAATGCTTTCAAGGTAGTCGCGTACATACTGCTTGTCGAACGAAGGCTGTTGATGCCCGGGCTGGTACGCTTCCATCGGCCAGTATCGTGATGAATCGGGGGTGAGCACCTCGTCGGCAAGTATGATGCCTTCCGCGTGCATCCCAAACTCAAATTTCGTGTCGGCAAGGATGAGGCCTCGCTGTTCCGCGAAAGTTGATGCCTTCGTGTACACAGCCAGACTCAAGCTGCGGAGACGTTCAGCACTCTGCACGCCGACCCGAACGGCCATCTCGTTGTAGGAGATATTCACGTCGTGCTCGCCGTCCTGACTCTTCGTTGCGGGAGTAAATATCGGCTCGGGGAGTTTGTCGGCCTCTCGCAATCCCGCTGGGAGAGGAATTCCGCAGACTGCGCCGGTGGCAAGATAGTCTTTCCAGCCTGAGCCGGAAAGATAGCCACGCACTACACACTCCACAGGAAACATCTGTGCGCGTTTGACCAGCATCGATCGGCCGTCGAGTTCGTCTTTGTACCGTCTCAGTTCGACCGGGTATTCACTTACATCGGCGGTGATGAGATGGTTGGGAACGATGTCCCTGAGAAGGGCGAACCAGAAGAGCGAAAGCTGGGTAAGAATTTTGCCTTTGCCCGGGATGCCCGTGGCGAGGACATGATCAAAAGCTGAGATCCGGTCAGTCGCAACCAGGAGGAGGGATTCACCTACCGAATACAGGTCGCGCACCTTACCGCGCGCATACAAAGTGAGATCACTGAACTCAGTTTCGATAATTACTGCCAAAGAAGGGCCTTCCTGGATGGTCTGAAATCAGATTCTGAGGTCCTCCAGCCGCTTTGTCAACGCGATGTAAAGACGCTATTGACGGGTTTTTTCTGCGTCTTGTCACGTGCGAGAGAGGCTGTCAAGATTAAATCTTGACCAATGGAAATATTTGCTGCAAGCGAAATCGTTACTAACGTGACCCTTGACTTTCTGAAGGATTCAAAACATCAAGCGTCTAGAATTCACGCCGTGGCGCGTCGCGGTTCCATCCCTCGTTCCTGGCCGCCGAGCCGCACGCTAACGATCTTTGAGACTCCTGGCTCTTGCATCGTCACCCCATAAATGAGATCGGCTGCAGTCATCATGCGCTTCGAGTGCGTGACCATCACGAATTGAGTATCGCTCGACATGCTCCGCAGCATATCGGCCAGCCGGCCGACATTCGTTTCATCGAGCGGCGCGTCGACCTCGTCGAGTACGCAGAAGGGACTTGGCTGGTACTGAAAAATGCCGACAAGAAGAGAGAGGGCCGTAAGAGCCTTTTCGCCTCCAGAGAGCAGCAGCACGTTCTGCAATTTCTTTCCGGGCGGTTGAGAAATGATGTCTATACCGCTGTCTATCGCATTTTCTTCGTCCGTGAGGCGCATAAATGCCTGGCCGCCGCCAAAAAGTCGAGCAAATGTAGTACTGAAGTTCTCATTGATGCGTACAAAGGCTTCGCTGAACTTAGCGCGGGAGATTTGGTCGATTTCCTTGATGGTTGCGTGAGTGTTCTCAATTGAGTCGAGTAGGTCGGTTCGTTGAATACTCAGGAACTCGTGCCTTTGCTCGGTCTCCTTGTATTCTTCGAGAGCCATCATATTTACCGGCCCCATCGTTTCCAGTTTTTGCTTCAGTTCGCCGCAGGAGTGATCCTCCGCCGCCAATGCCTCACCCTCAATGCGCGTCAGATCCGCATCAGCGCGAAGCACCGCAGCCTCGACACCGAGGTCGTTCAAGCACGTCTCCTCGAGATGTGCGATGTCAGCCGAAAGCCTGGCCGCACGAGCCGTTCGTTCGCTTCTGGATTCGCGAAGTCCATCGGTTTTAGAGCGAAGCGCCTTGACCTGCTGATCGATTTCTGCGAGAGCGGATCGCAGTTCTGTCGCCTCCGCGCTCAGATGAGCGGCTTCGGAAAGGGCCTGATCACGACTCTCAATAAATTGCTGCAGACTTACAGAGAGTTGTTCGTTCTCCTGCATGCGCTGACGCTGCTCCGCGCTGGCCGCCGCCAACTGGTGCTCGTTGTGATTGACTCGCTGCATCAGATCGGCGAACATGCGGTCTACCCGTTCGAATGCCGATTGTGCGCCGCGCCGGCGTTCTTCAAGCCCCGCCAGTTCGGCGGAAACCTGCGCAGCTTGTTGCTGCGCTTCCTCCCGAGCTAAACGAAGCTCTTCGACGGATCGGTGCAATTCGCTTAGGCTCGCTTCTACAGCAACCTGCTTTACGATCAGAGATTGTTCTTCCTCACGCTTCTGCTCGATGAACGTCTGTTTCGCAGAACGGGCGTCCTTGTTTCGTTCATTCTGGAGCGTCCAGTCCTGCAAACGCCGTTCGAGACGCTGAACTTCGGACTCCATTTGTCGCAGAGCTGCGGAGTGATTCGCGCTCTCTCTTTCAGCGTTGCGCCGCTCTTCGCTCTTGAGGTCTAGCTGCCGGGTAAGCTCGGCGAGATTCTTGCCGAGTTCGGCCACCGTGATTTCGGAGCGGCTGAGGTCGCTCTCTACAGATTCAAGCTTCTGCTGGATCTGGCGCAATTCCCGCTTTAAGGCTAACGGCCCTTCGGCACGAGGTTTACCGCCGGTCACCGTTACATTGTGAAAGCATTCACCGGAAGGCGCGAGAAAGAACGCGTGCGGATTCTCCAGCGCCAGGGTGCGTGCTGTCTCGGAATCAGGGGTGACATAACCCTCCCGCAGCTTTGGGAGGATGACTTCGAGCGAGCTGCCAAAGCCATCCAGCACGCGGATGCAATCCTTCAGCCTGACGACGCCGTCCTGATGGTTGTAGCTGGGGACCGCACTGCCCGCAGCAAAGGAGAACTTGGCCTGCGCATCCTCCGGATGAACGAGGAAAGTGGCACGCCCGTCAACGTCCGTCTTGAGGAGGCGCATACCTTCGTTGGCCGCATCCCAGCTCTTTACGACGATGTAGTTGAGCTCGTCTCGAAGGAACTCATCAACTACGCTCTCGTAGCGGTCGTGCACCTCCAGGAAATCAGCCAGCGTTCCCGCCGGCGCCAAGCCTCCCCCAAGCGAATTGGACCGGAAGAGTTGGCGGACTGTGTCAGTTGAATAACTGTGTTCACGAATGAGTGCGCTTAAGGAATCGTGGCGGCCGCTCAATGTTGCGTGTTCGGCCCGAAGCTGGTCGCTGCGCCGTTTGGCGTCGGCTTCCGCTGCGCGCTTGGCAGTAAGGTCGTTGCGCAGAGCCAGGATTTCAGCTTCCAGTCTCTTGAGCGTTTCCGTGACCGACTCGAAGTTCATCGAGAGCTGGCCCCGTTCTGCTCCGAGTGCTTCCAAGTCCCTCTTCGCGGCTGAGATTTCGTTCGCCAATCGCTCGGAGTCGCGTTCGAGCGATGCAAGCGATTCCTCCGCCTGCGTCGTTTGATTGCGAATCTGACCAAGTTGCGAAATCAACTGCATTGCCTGGAGCCGCGCGGCTTCGGCGCGCTGCTCAGCGCCACTGACTGCCGCGACCGCCTCACGAGCTTGTCGCTGCCGCTGATTAGCCTCCTGTCGAAAGGCTGCCACTTCCGCCGCAGCACTCTCAAGGAATGTGCGCTGTGCATCCCGGTCCTGCGTTAACGTGGCGAGCTGCTCTTTTGCCCGTTGGAGTTCAGCTGTCCCGGCGGCCGCGCGGGCTTCGAGTTCCGCGATACGTTCCTGATTCCCATTTTGCCGAGCTGTAGCGCGCTCCAGCTCGACCGCACTTTGGTTGGCGCGCGCATTGGCCTGCTTGGCGGCCCCGTCTAGCTCATAACCACGGGCCGTGCCTGAAGAATGCTCATTGTCCAGACCTCCAATCTGGGCGCTGTGTTCATCGATGTCTGAAGTGAGCCTGGCGATCTCCTCGGCGATTGCGCTGTTCTCCGCGTCCGTTTGCGCGATTTTGCTACCTAGAACCACGCGCAGCCGCGCACGCATTTGCTCGCGAATAGCCGCGTAGCGCTCGGCCTTCGCAGCTTGCCGCTTGAGGGAAACCATCTGCCGCGAGACCTCTTCGAATATGTCGTTAACGCGGGCGAGGTTCTGTCTCGATTGCTCCAGACGCAGCTCGGCGAGTCGCTTCTTTGTTTTGAAGCGCGTGATGCCCGCGGCTTCTTCAATGATGGCCCGCCGGTCGTGCGGTTTGGAGCTGAGAAGCTGGCCGATGCGTTCCTGGCCAATGATGGCATAAGACTCCGGCCCGAGGCCCGTGCCCAAGAAGATGTCCTGGATATCGCGGAGGCGGCAGAGCTTTCCATTGAGCAGATATTCGCTGTCGCCGGTCCGGAAAAGGCGGCGTGTAACGATGATCTCGCCCTGCTGAGGAGTCTTCTGGAACTTCCGGCGGCGAATTTTCAGCACTACTGCATTTGCAGGATCTTCCTGCGCGGCCTCTTCTTTATTTGGCGCCGACTCGGGCCCTCCCGAAACTTCACCCTCGATCACCTGGCCAGGTTGAGACTCGGTGATGATCTCCTCGACTTCTGCCGCGCGTTGCGCGCGTAAATCTTCCTCATTCCAGTCAGCATCGCTTTCAATAACAACCTCGGGCTCACTGAGGAGGGGGCCGTCGCCATAAGCATCTGGATCGATGAGTGTCAGAGTGACCTCGGCCATGCCTAGCTGTTTGCGTTCGCGGGTTCCCGCGAAAATGACGTCTTCCATCTTCCCGCCGCGAAGAGTCTTGGCGCTCTGTTCGCCCAGAACCCAACTGACCGCGTCTAGAATGTTGGACTTCCCGCAACCATTCGGGCCCACGATGACAGCCACTCCCTGCCCGGGCAACGACACTTCTGTTCGATCGCAGAAGGACTTGAAGCCAACAATATGTATTTTTTTGAGCTTCAACATGCGATGTGGCTCCTTAGCTGTCCGAGCGCAGGGATAGGCTGGATTTCGTGTACATCAAGAAGGACTTTAGTCTCGGTCCGCCCGAAGGGTCAACATTGACACCCCAATATCTTGTGGATAAGCGGCCCATAACTCAACAGGTGGCCATCGCATGCAGACCGAAGTTGCCCGCAGAGATTTCCTGGGTTCGATACTTGCCATCTCGTAGGATTTCCGCAGGGAATCGCCATCTTCGAGGCTAGTCTTAGTGCGGCCTGCTGACAAGAAGTAGCCGGGACTCGGGAATCTTCCGGGATACTCCCCACTTGCAAGGGATTCGGTTTCCCTGTTGGATTATGAAACCTTGGCAATCGCGGCAGATGTTGCTTCGATCCAGCTCAGGCCAACGGCCTTAACCATCCAGGATGCTGCTCGCCGGGGTCGGATGAATGTTCACCAGATGGTCAAACAACGCTGTGACTCAATGAGCGTGCCTCTGGGCGAAATCACGGTAAGCAAGGTCTCGATGCCCCAGATTCAACGAACACTTATGAAATGGGGTGCCCTGTACGCTCCGTTCAGGTGGCCTAGGAATGTGGCGACACGCCCCGAAATCGATCAGTGGAGGCTTCATCGACCCCTGAATGATTTCAAATCGGATCTGCAAACTGCGGTTGCTCTTGTTCGCCGTCTCGGCGATGCAGATTTGGAAGGGAATTGTCACCCGTATTTTGGACCGATTAGCCGTGCCCAATGGCTCAGATGGGGCTGGTTGCATGCCGACCATCACCTGCGCCAATTCGGACGCTAGCGAAAATGTCAGGGCTTCCGGGCCGGGCGCAGCAGCACTTCGCTCACAAACGACTGTGGCGATTGTGTGACGATTAGAGCGACGACATTGGCCACATCCTCGGGTTGAATTTTCCAGCTTCCGTCTTTGCCACCGCCACCGAATTCGGTATTCACAGATCCCGGCGCAATCGTGGAAACGCGAATCCCATAGTCTCGCAACTCTTCAGCTACCGAATAGGTCAATCCGTTAAGGGCCCATTTCGATGCAGCGTAGGCTGCACCGTTTTTTAACGGGTTGTGCCCAGCAAGCGATGAAATGTTGACAATATGGCCTCGCCCGGCCCTGATCATAAGCGGAGCAAACCCGCGAATCATCAAATACGGCGCTCGCAGGTTGGTGCTCATCATTGAGTCCCAGGATTCCGGCGATGTCTCGTGCAGAGGCTTACCCAGCACTCCGATTCCGGCATTATTCACCAGGATGTCGCATCGGCCATACTGCGCCTGGACGGAGGCAGCGAAAGCAGCGATGTCCTCTGCGCGAAGCAGGTCAAGCGGGTGAAGTTCAGCCCGGCCTCCCGCCGCTTCGATTTCGCCTTTAACCTCAATCAGGGGGCTGATGTTGCGTCCAACCAGCAAAGCTGTGGCGTCCAGGACAGCAAGACGCTTGCTGATTGTCCTGCCGATGCCTCTGCCCGCCCCAGTGACGATCGCGATCTGTCCGCTTAACATCGCCATATGATCCTCCATCGGGTCCAGTTGTCGCCTCGAGTCGGTCGTCTGGCTGAGTCACCGGCGGGATCTTTACCGTCGGCACTCGCCGGACCTACGCCATATAGTGTCACGGCCATCGTTGGCGAATGACTGAGCCGGTCTTTGTCGGGCAGCACTTGTCATCGGAAGCCGCTGGTTTCTATAATCCAGCAAATTGCATGGACTCGGATGCTTACTTGTAGCTTAATCAAGCGTCTGCGTGGTCAAATGCAATCGGTGCATCCTCCGCCGGCTCGCACCTGCTGGATGGTTTAATTTTAGGAAGATTCTAGGAGCGTTGAATGAAGAAGGTCGTTTTTGCTTCCCTACTGGCCGTTGCGACCAGTGTCCTTTGTCTGCCGCCGGCTGCCCGGGCGCAGGCGCAGGGTTCGCAATCGGGTCAGATCACCATCAAAGATCCAGCGGAGTACAACGCTTACACCAGCGCGATTGGGCAATCCACGCCAGCGGCTAAGGCATCCGCAATAGAGAGCTTTCTGCAGCAGTATCCAAACAGCGTCGTAAAGGCCGAAATGCTGGAGCAGTTAGTGGGAGCCTACCAAGCAACCGGCGACACCGCCAAAACCTATGACGCCGCCAAACGGCTGCTTCAGGTCGACCCCAACAACCTGCGCGCTCTTATTTTTGTGGTCTACGTTGAAAAGCAGCAGGCTGGTGGCGATCAGGCCAAACTGGACGAGGCGGCCGCATTGGCGCAGCGGGGGCAAAACGCTACCAAGCCGGCGAATATGAGCGACGCCGACTTCCAGAAACTCAAGGTTCTGGCCGCGCCCATCTTTGGTAATGTCATTGGCGCCGATGACATTTCGAAAAAGGACTACAAGGACGCTATCACTACGTACCTTGCGGAACTTCACGCGATGGATGCATCTCAAACCACCCAAGGCATTGCACTCGCGGACACCTATGCTCTTGGAAACGCATACGTGCAGCAGGATCCGAAAGACCTGGTGAATGGGATCTGGTATCTTACCCGCGCCGCCCAATACCTGCAGGAGCCTTACAAATCAAACGTGGAGAAGGCCGCCGAATATTGGTACAAGAAGTATCACGGCAGCATGGACGGCTTTGACCAAATCAAGCAGCTCGCTCACGACAACCTCTTTCCGCCCGACTCTTACAAGCCTGTTCCTGCTCCTCCTCCTCCGTCGCCGCAGGAGTTGGCGCACAATGCAGTCGTCAGCACTCCGGACCTCGACAAGGGCTTGGCATTAGCTGACAAGGAATTTGTGCTGGCAAATGGTACCCCTGACGATGCCCAGAAGGTTTGGGCTGTGCTGCAAGGAAAGACCACCGAAGTTCCGGGGACGGTTGTCCAGGCCACAGCGGACTCCGTACAACTGGCGGTCTCTGAAGATGCCAAGGAGTCGCAAAAGGCAGATTTCACGATCAACATGAAGTCTCCTCTGAAAGATATTCCGGCCGTTGGCACACAGGTGACCTACATTGCCACCTTTGACTCATACACGCAAAATCCTCCGATGATCATCCTCAAGGATGGTGAACCTAAGCCTGCTGCAAAGCCGCCCGTGCATCACACGACGCACAGGCCGTCTGGTAAGTCTAGATAGCCAAGTCGTACCGTGCGTCAGCCAGAAGGGACAGCCTAGGGGCTGTCCCTTTTAGCTTGGGCGACGAGTGATAAAGTGAAAATGAATGAGAAACTTCCCCCGGATAGCTTCAAGTGGCGCGCTTTTTCTGACTTACGGGCTCCTTCTCCTGGGCCACCAGATCTGCGCGCAGGTAGTGATCGAGCAATCGAGGGCTCAGACGGGACATCCAAAGCAGATCAAATATTTCTCCCTGGAACATCGCACAGCAGATCTCATCAATGGCGCAGATCGTGAACTCTTACATGCGCGCAAAAAAGAACTGATTAGCGAGGCTCAGTTCTACGGCTACGACATCACCACCTCCGGCTGGACTTATGATCAGACGATCTGTCCACAGCTTCCAGATACAGTGCTTCTGCATTACCTGAACAAGTTTCCGGACGGCTCAGAGTCGCTGTTTACCGCCGTCATACCCCGAGGTACAGGAAGGGTCCGCATTGTGCCGGTACTCTACCGCAACTCATCTCCGTACATCCCTGCCGTGAAGAATCCCAGGAATTTTGCAATTTTCAACGCTCTGGTGCCGGATGAAACAGCGAAAAAAGACTCGGGCCCCGAGGGGAATTGGCTGTCTCTAGGCGTTTGTTATGCGGAGATGGTCGGAGCTCGCCCAAACGTTCCCGACGATCCCAGCTTGGACACGGCAACAATCAAAGCGCCCGTTGCCACCTACCGGTACGATGCAACGACCAAACAGAGGCAGGTGCAGTTTTCAGATCGGGACTCCCCTAAAATCTTCAAAATTTGGACGATCTCGCTTAATGAAAATGGGCGAGTGACCGGAGCCATGAACGAGGATTACGCCACCTATGTCGCGCACATCGTTCAACCCCCGGCTCCGCCTGGAACCGCCGCCCCGCCGTCGTCGCCTCCCTCAAGAGTGATACCGGAGCCGCCACAGCCACCTTCAGCAATTACGCCAGCTCCGCCACCTTCGATGAAATAGCTTCACAAGTTTCGGGATAGCTGGGACTGATCGAGTCTACGACAGCGCTGCTGTTTGTCCCTTTGTGTCAATAGCGAATCACCGAGTTATCCAAATTTCTCCCATTACGGGGCGGTAACGCCCCCCCTTGAGCCGTTTTGGAACGGGGCTCATTTTCCCGCCACCGTCTTTCCTTGTGTCTCGTTTCGACTCAGGAGATGGTAATTGCGAGACCCGATGGATAGCGCTGGGAGCCCAAGATTCGGGAATCTGGGAGAACTAAATGCGTTTTCTCGTAGCGGACGACGATCCTGCGCTGGGCATGTTTCTGACTCGGGGTCTGGAAGCAGACGGCCACAGCGTAACGCTGGCCAATACTGGCCAGGCGGCGGTCGACGCCTTTCTCGAGGAAACGCCGGACTATGTGATGAGCCTGGTCAGCTCGCTCGACCAGACGACGCAGAACGAGCAGACGCTGACGGAGGAGTTGTCGAGCGGGGTAACGGTGAACTCGCTGAGCGACAATCCGGCTGCGGCGGGTGAGAATGTTCTGCTTAACTCGCAGCTGAGCGCGGACGACGTGTTCTCGACCACGGCGAGCTCGGCGGAGAACCTGCTGCAGGTGAGCGACTCGGCGTTGGGCAATGTCGTGACGCAGCTGACGACGGCGATCTCGTTGGCGACGCAGGCGAATAACGGCGTGCTGAACTCGAGCAATCAGCAAGCGGTTTCGACAGAGCTGATTGGCATCCGCGATGAAGTTTTGTCGCTGGCGAACTCGTCGTACCTGGGGAGATATATTTTTGCCGGGAGCCAGGGGGGTACCCAGCCGTTCACGCTGGATACTTCGACCTCGCCCAACACGGTCACCTATAACGGGGACAGCGATGTGAGCTACGTGCAGACGCCGGCGGGGCAAAACATCCAGACCAATGTTCCCGGCGACCAGATCTTCACTGCGGCGAGCGGGAACGTGCTCGGATCGCTGAACGCACTGATCGCAGACTTCTCTTCCGGGGCGCCGTCGGGGACCTCGGTTGCCGATCTCGCGTCGCTGAGCCAGTCGCTCAATTACGTCGACCAACAGCGGGCGGTGATCGATAACTCGATCAACCGGCTGACGGCGTCCAGCAACTATGCTTCGAGCGAGTCGGTGCAATTGCAGTCGGCGCAGGACAACCTGCTCCAGACGGACACCGCGCAGGTGGCGACGCAGCTGAACACGGCTGAAACCCAGCAGGCCTCGCTGACGCAGGTGATTGCCGCGCTCGAGAAGCAGGGCACACTTTTCGACGTGCTATAGCTCTGCCAGCCGTAGAGGTTCCAGGCGCCAAGAGGGGAACACTTTGCGCCGGGGAGGGGTAGTACCCCCTCCCCCCTTGTTTCTCTACTTCATAGATTCCATTGGAGTTAAGAATGGACTCTGTTGTAGTTCATACATTTCAGGGGATTTATAGCTACGTAATAGAAAATAAATGACTTGAGTCTGACTGCAAATGGTAAAGCCCGGCCAGCGCGGCCGGGCTTTACTATCTCTATCTACTATTATGCAGGTTTTGGAGAAATCGTCGGCCAAGAAAGATCCAACTAGTCGCCGGTGCCGCAGCTGCAGACGCCTGCGCCACTGCCAAGAATGTGGATAAATGAGCACTGCGCCTGCAAGGCTGCGAGCTCGCTCGCACCAAGGGTTGAGTCCGAGGACTCGGTTTCAGTGACCGGCCATACTAACGGGAAGGTGCCAAAAGAAGTCCCGTTCTGAATATGGGTTGCCCACACACGAAGGTTAGCTCTGGGCGTAACGGAGGTCGGGTCGCACGCGCCGCCAGAATTCGGAAGCGCCGAAACGACCTTGATGACGCCGCTAAATGGGACGACACCGGTAAGCGGGTTTCCGGTGAGATTGTTGCGAACCGACAACTTGCGCAGACCATTATGTGTTTCGATGCAACCGCAGCATTCGGACAGCTGCTGATCCGCCGCATACACGTAGATCATTGCGCAGAGATTCCCATAGGTCAGGCCAGGATTGTCGATCCGGACCGTTGCGTCCGGCACCGGCAATCCACCGAGAACGGGAGCGTTGATGTCAAAATAGTTGACTTTGTAAACGTCCTGAGCAGAAGCCACGCCAGCGCCCGCAATCAGGAGGCCAGCGACTAACACTGACAAAACGACGATGCTGCGGTTGACGATTTTCATGTGGGTTTTCTCCGAAAGCGCTGTATAGGGGCCGGGAGGAATTCGAAGCGCTCGCGCTGCTATACTCGACCTCCATTCGACGTTTGCGCAATTACCCAGTGGAATTAGCCTGCGCCGTTCAGAATTTTTCAGAGGTGAAATAGGATTTGGGGTAGCCTGTCAGCGGAGGGTTGGGGATGGCTCAGGCGACGGGGATTGGCGGGGCATTTCTGCGGGCGGACGATCCGGACACCTTATATAAGTGGTACGAGGAGCATCTAGGCCTGAAGCGGCAGAGTGGCTGCTGGATGTTCGAGGCGGCGGAGCAGCGAGGCCCTGTGGTGGTGTCGTTCTTTAAGCGTGGGTCGGACTATTTTCCCGTGAGCCAGCCGGCAATGCTCAATTTCCAGGTCGACGATCTGGACGCGGTGCTCGATAAACTGATTGCCGCCGGAATCGAGGTCGATCCAAAGCGGGACAGATCTGAGTACGGCAACTTCGGCTGGTTCACCGATCCGGAAGGGAACCGAGTGGAGTTATGGCAGCCGCCTTCCGCCAGCTGATAGGTCGCTTCCGAGAAGCCGACTTTCGGGTAGTAACGGGCTTCGATGAGTCCTATAAGAGGGGATGTCAAGGAAAAAGATTTCTCCGCTCTCTCCTGAGAGAGGGGCCGTGTTGTGTCTTGCATCCAGCCCAATCTCCGGTTGGAGAAGTTCTTCGTCGCGTGTACTCCATACAAGCCGTAGCTGGTGAACGGTTGCTCTCCACGATCTCATGACGCGAGAGTGGGTTCGACGCCTTCGGTTCCGGAAGCTACGCAAGCAGAACGATGTTGGCTTCAGAGGCCAACCATGGTCCTATCTGAGACTCAAGGCCTATAGCTTTATTGGGTTATGCGAGAGGGCATATGGTGCATTGGGAGGCTCGGTGCTGGATGACAGCACACAGGGCCTAACTCATCGATTGATACTCTCCCTCGACCCCGAGCGTCGCAAGAACTGATTGGCTAGCCGTCGAAACTCAAGCTGAGTCTGCCTGTTCCTGTAGACGCTCAAGCTGCTTGCGATTTCAGATGTTCAGCGTCGAAACGTTCTCCTTTCTTCCAGAGTGTCAACGTGATGGCCGCGATCTTCCGTGCGAGCGTGAGGCGTGCCATATCCGGCTTCATTCCCTTGGCCAGCAATCCTTGGTAGAAGTCCTGCAATGGTCCCGGGCAACAACTGGCGCTCACGGCCGTACTTTTGAAGATCTCCTTCATCTCGTGATTGTGATTCTGGTTCAGACCACGGATCTGTTGTGGCTTCTTGGAACGCTGCAATTGGCCATCGACATAACGATGCTGCGCGCTGTCGTGCGTCTCCACCGCCAAGCCACTGTAGGTCCACAACTGCCGTTTGCTGCGGAACCGGTGGGGCGTCTGTATCAGGGCCAGCAACAGTGCGGCCCGCAGCGGGCCGATCAACGGAACCTGGCGCAATATTTTTACGGCCTGATGTTTCCGACTCTCGGCTAAAAGTTCTCCGCGCACGGTGTGCCGCACAACCGACAGTCCATCCATCTGCTGGTACATCAACTCGGCCCGGCGGCGCACACCGGGTTGCGTAATCTTGTTCAGCCATTGCTCGCGATGGCGTGGGGTATAGACCTGCTTGCCCGAGCAGGGAATACCCCAGCTTCGATACAGCGCCTTGAGCCGATTCATCACCCGCCTCTGGTCTTTGCCGATTGTCAGATAGCCACGCACCAGCTCCCGCAGTGTCCCCAGTCCGTGCTCTCCGTGGTAGACCGCGCGCAGCATTCCACTCCGCAACAGCTCGGCCAGCTTCCGTGCGTCCACCTTGTCGCTTTTGCTGCCTTCTTTCAGTAAGGCGTTGCGACGTGGATTGCAGACCACTAACTCCGCGACGTGAGGCTTGAGCACATCGTAGAGCCAGGCCGCCCATGTCCCTTCTTCCAGGGTCACATGCAGCTCTCCCCTCAGCCCTTTCAGAAAATCGAGCAGAGTGCTGGCTTTGGTCTCGACGATCGATTCCATCACCAACTTGCCGGCGCCATTCAGAACTGCGACGGCAACAGCTTCCTTGTGAACATCCAAGCCGATATACTTCACATTGCTACTCAGCATGCTGAGTGCCTCCTTGGGGGGAAGGTGATTCTTCGCTTGGACCACTTTCCCTCAAGGCTTAAGTGTCATCCCTTCAGAACCCACCGCAAAGATGCAACTTTTCATCCCGTCGCAGTAGAATGGGCCCGGACTGAGCGGAGGATAAGGCAATGCTGGGAAGCAACCTGAGCACCGACTCAGTGGCCTCGACCGATCGATAGGGGGGATGCTTCCGCATCCCCCTTTTTCATCCATCCGCAGCAAGCCCAGCATCGGGAGAGGCATCAAGCGATAAATCCTGGGGGTGCGGGGGCAAAGCCCCTGCAACCAGCGCATGCCTCAACCGCTCTTCTAAAACGGGCGACCTCTCATAATGCGTGCATTGGCGATTTGCACGAAGTGAACAATGCTCTGAGCAACTAATCGGATTCGCTTCGTCCACGAGTTTCGCCCATTCGTTGCATGGAGATGCATCAACTGCTCGAACACGGCGGGACTCCTCGCAAAAGACATGCACGCCGACTGCGCCATTTACTGATTACAGTGTGTGTGAGTAACTGTTTGTACTCCTCGCGGGCGAACTGTAGATGCGCTTGTTGAACGGGGCTCAGGTGAAAAAGGAATTTTCCAAGCTAATCTCACGGAGAAATGGACAAGTGAACCAACTGAATAGGCTCGTCGCGGCAGCAATCGCTTGCACAGTTCTTGCGGTCCCTCACCTTGTGGCCGCCCAGACAAGCATCAGCCCAGCTGAAGCCCGCGCCATCGCCAAGGAAGCCTACATATACGGTTTCCCGGTCGTAGATAACTATCGCGTCGAGTATGACTATTTCGTTAATCGCGAGAATCCCGAATTCAAGGCGCCGTGGAACCAGATCACAAACATCCCGCGCGTCTTTACGCCAGCCGATGTGGCGGTTCAGACGCCTAATTCGGACACGCCCTACTCCTGGCTCGGCCTGGATTTGCGCGCCGAACCGATCGTGCTCACACTGCCGCCGATTGAAAAGGACCGCTACATCAGCGTTCAGTTCACCGACGCCTACACCTTCAATTTTGCTTACGTGGGAACTCGGACCACTGGCAACGATGGTGGTAGCTTCCTGGTCGCAGGACCGAATTGGAAGGGGCAGACGCCCAAGGGCGTGAAGAAGGTGATCCGCTCAGAGACGGAACTGATCATCGTCATTTATCGCACCCAGTTATTTAATCCCGACGATATCGACAACGTGAAGAAAATTCAGGCCGGTTACAAAGTTCAGACCCTATCGGCGTTCCTGAATACAGCTGCACCCAAAGCTGCGCCGGTCATTGATTTCATCAAGCCGCTCACAGTCGAGACACAGAAAACCTCGTTGGAGTTTTTCAACATCCTGAACTTCGTTCTACAGTTCTGCCCGACCGACCCCTCGGAGACAGAACTCATGGCCCGTTTCGCAAAGATCGGCGTCGGCGCGGGAAAGACCTTTGATCCTAGCAAGCTCAGCCCTGAAATGAAGGCGGCCATCGAACAGGGCAGGGCCGACGCTTGGGCTGCTTTCGCAGGAGGCGTGAAACGGCTTGACAACGGGACCCTGACGTCTGGTGATCTCTTCGGCACACGCCAATATATGAAGAACAATTACCTGAATCGCTGGCTCGGGACCATCGGTATTTACGGCAATTCGAAGCAGGAGGCGCTGTATCCGATCTATCGCGTCGATTCCGACGGACAGAAGCTGGAGGGCGCCAACCGCTATACCGTGCGCTTTGCGCCGGGCCAGTTGCCGCCCGTGAACGCGTTCTGGTCACTAACGATGTATGGACTGCCGGAGAGCCTGCTCGTTGCCAATCCCCTCAATCGTTACCTCATCAACTCGCCGATGCTACCGCAGCTCAAGCGTGATGCCGACGGTGGGTTGACTCTCTATATTCAGAACGAATCCCCGGGCGAAGATAAGCAAGCCAACTGGTTGCCCGCGCCCAAGGGGCCCTTCGCAATGTATATGCGCCTCTATTGGCCGAAAGAGGAAGCATTGGATGGCAAGTGGATCGCGCCGCCGCTGAAGCGCGAATAGGAAGACAAGGCCGACCAACCGACCCCAAGGAGATGAATAATAATGACACGCAAATATAGCCTTGTCGCCCTCACGCTTGCCGGAGCGCTGGCCTTGACCCCCACCCACGCACAAACAGCGCCGAAGACGGACATTCCGTTGTCGACCGTGAAGACAATCTCCACGCCCGACAGACTCGACACGCCGATCGGCAGGCTTACGTTCTCTGACGGCGTGCCGACCGGCGACACCGTAAAAACCCTCTACGACAATCTCGACCGCACCCGCGGCGTCACGGTCTATCTCGATAACCTCGGCGCAGTGGCGATTCGCGCCTTTCTTTCGAGCCTTGCCGCGCAAGGGGCTGACGCTCCCAACAAGGTTGCCATTTTCGAGCAGCTGATGGATTCCCAAGCCGTCGTTTTAACGGCGAATACTTCCACTCTTTACGCATTCTCCCGCACCGACCTCGCAAAAGACGGACCGACCGTCATCGAAGTGCCTGCGGGTATGCTCGGTTTTCTCGACGACGATTGGGAGCGATTCGTCGGCGACATCGGCGTTACTGGGCCGGACAAGGGCAAAGGCGGCAAGTATCTCGTGTTGCCTCCGGGCTACGACGGCCAGGTTCCTGACGGATATTTCCTGCTGAAGCCTCGAACCAACAAGAACTTTCTTTTCTTGCGCGGCTCGATTGCGAACGGCCTGCAAGCCGGGGCTGAAAACATGACTTCGGGGATTCGGATTTATCCGCTGAAGGATGCGGCCCAGCCCGCTCCTACCACCTTTACCAACTTGTCCGGCAAATCCGTCAATACACTTTTCCCGAACACGCTTGACTACTACGAGTTCCTGAACGCTGTCGTCCAAGATGAGCCCATGGACGCCATAGATCCGTCGCAGCGCGGCGCGATCGCCACCATCGGCATCGTCAAGGGCCAGCCGTTCGCTCCTGACGACCGGATGAAAAAGCTTCTCGCCGAATCCGCCGCACTCGGAAGCGCCACCGCGCGTGCCATTACTTTCGAGCCGCGCATGAGCGGTGTGTATCTCTATCCCGGCACCGGTAGCATCTGGTCCGAATTCTTCGCCAACGGAAACGCTACGTTCGAGTTGGATGGCACGATGCAGCTTGACGCGGCTGTGCTGTATTACTTCAATGCCGGTGGTGTGACGCCGTCCATGGCGAAGACGGCTGTAGGAGTAGGATCCGATTACGCAGGGGCCTATTTTGACAGCAAGAAACAGCCGTTCGATGGCTCCAAAACCTACAAGCTCCATCTGCCGCCCGATGTGCCGGTAAACAACTTCTGGGCGGTCACGATCTACGACACGCAGACGCGCTCGATGTTGCAGACCGGCCAGCGCTTTCCGACAGTCGGAAGCCAGACTAAGGGAATAGAGAAGAACGCGGATGGCTCATTCGACCTCTATTTCGCGCCAAAAGCGCCGGCAGGCAAAGAGAACAACTGGCTGCAGACGGTTCCGGGCAAGAGCTGGTTTGTGATCCTTCGCATGTACGGGCCACTGGAGCCTTGGCTCAACAAGACCTGGCGGCCGAGTGAGATCGCGCTCGTGAAGTGACATCATCCCCACTCAGGCTCTAAGCAAATCTGGTGAAGCCCGTCGCGAGGTTTGGGGTATTCTTTGCCCCAAGCTTTGTGGATTGGCGATAACAGGTCAGTGTGTCATTGGCGGTCCCGTCGTCCCGTCGGACCACTCGTCGGTCAAAACGAAGAAAGTCGTCACCCGTTGTTCAGGGTCATATGCCGCCATAACCGGCGAGCCAGGCAGATTCGCTCCCCAGCTCTTCTCCGCATCACCCGAAGCATAAAACATTACATGTGGATGCCAACTCTTGCCGGTGTCGTTTAGATATTGTTGCTTCGACATCATGTAGACCATCGTCCCCGGCGCAAGCGCCGGCAGCTCCCCCTTTTCCTGTGCAGACGCGATAGCCGCTGCGATCTCCGCCTTCGATTTTCCTGCCAGCGCCAGTTTGCTCTTCATCAGAAAGAACGGCAGAGAAGTGCTCGCGGCAGGTGAATTGAAGCAATGAGGGGCGCGTACTTTGGGGTTCCAGAACTGTGGATCGTCGGTCGTGTTAGCCCATGATCGCTCGACAATGCAGACAAAGCCATTCGAGCCTTTCACCGCAGTCGCATAGCCGTCCCGTCGCAGCACCATCACTTCGGCTGCATTGGAAATCGATGCTGGGGCGGCACTCCGAGCCATCGCGATCTCAGCATTCTCGTCGGAACTCAAATATTGATCGAGAGGAGCCATGACCGGATAAGGAGCCTTCTCAACCTGCGCTTGTGCACAGGCCGGCCAGGACGAAAAGATCGGAACAACGAATGCTAGAGCCATGATCCTGACATTGTTCATCCGCATTGGATTCTCCGTGAATGAGCAATGGTAATCCGATTCGTGCGGACAAGCGCGCTTGAAGTGACGAATGAGCGGCCGCTCGCTTTGTGTTCTGAAGGGCGCTGATTCTCAGCGGTTAAAGCAACGACTATCCAAGTCGATAAGCTGCTCTCTAATCGGCAACATTCTGTGATACATAGGTTTGACGGTATCTATGGCGATGAGGGGTCGGGTATATGTTCACTCCAGAAGAGTTGCGACGAGCCAGAATCTTTGCCTGTCTTGACGAGGCCGAATGCGCTCGATTGGCGCAGACTATCGCCGATGTGCGGCTCGAGCCGGGAGAATGGGTGTTTCGGGAGGGCGCGCCCGCCTGGTTCTATGTGCTGTTGGAAGGCAGTCTGCGGATAGTTTTAGATGTTAACGGAAAGCAGACCGAGTTTCCGGAGTACGAACTCGAACGGGGCGCGTTTCTGGTGAAGTGCCTCTTCTGCTGGGCACTCCGACTTTCGGCTCATTACGAGCCCAAACCTCGTGCCGCATCGCGCGTCTGGATAAGCAGCAGTTTCATCACTTGATTCGGGACTCAAAAGAGGCCCGCACCATCATTCTGGAGACGCTGGGTGAACGGCTTTTGTTGATCCAGCAACGTTCTCTTGCTTTACGAACAGCGCGGGTGTTCATCTTCGGCCGCAACAGGGATGCGGACTGCCATAACATCCGCGAATTTCTTTCGGCGAATCGTATTCCTTACGAGTGGGTTGATCGAGATCGCAACCCGGAGCAGGTGCCTGCCGGCGTCTCCGACGACCCTGATTGCCCGGCTGTAACTGTTGACGGACAACTTTTCATTGAGCCGCCACGACGAGGGAGGTTGCGGATGCCTTGCAACTGCAGACCAAGCCCAATCGCGACACTTATGACGTGGCGATTGTGGGGGCCGGCCCAGCGGGTATGGCAGCGGGCGTTTAGGGGACTTCTGAGGGGCTCACAACGCTGATCGTCGAGCGCTGCGCCGCTGGCGGGCAAGCAGGTACATCATCCCGTATCGAAAATTATCTGGGATTTCCTGAAGGGATCTCGGGGGAAGACCTGACCGGGCGCGGATTCAAGCAGGCGACCCAATTCGGCGCGGAAGTTACGCTGACGCGTTCGGTTGAAAAGCTTACTCCCTCGAGTGAAGGCTATGTGTGCGAGTTGGACGGAGGCCAGTCGGTTTCAGCCCGGGCCGTGGTGTTGGCCACAGGCGTGGACTGGCGTCGGCTGCAGGCGAAGGGTGAAGACCGCCTGCTGGGGCGCGGCATATTTTATGGAGCGGCCCGCCAGGAGGCGGCAAAATGTAGTAGGCAAGAAGGTCTTCATCGTAGGAGGCGGCAATTCAGCGGGACAAGCTGCCATGTTTTTGTCGAGCCATGCAGCTGAAGTGAATGTATTAGTACGGGGCGAAGGGCTGAAAGTCCGCATGTCGCAATACCTGATTGATCAGATTGCGTCGAAGGCCAACATCAAGGTGCTTCCCTTTATCCAGGTTGTTTCGGTTGAGGGCGAAGATCGCCTGGAACGAATTGAGGTTCGGTTTCAGGCGCCGAATGAGATTGAGAAAATTCATTGCTTCGAAGCCGATGCCTTGTTTGTGATGATCGGCGCCGATGCCGGCACATCATGGCTACCAGGCGAATTGGAGCGGGATCCACACGGCTATATTTATACCGGGCGCGACCTCACCACGTGGAAGCTCGCACGCCACCCGTTTCCGCTGGAAACCAGCCTGCCGGGCGTGTTCTGCGCCGGAGACGTGCGCCATAACTCCATCAAACGAGTATCGAGCGGAGTGGGTGAAGGCAGCATGGCCATCGCTTTTATCCATCAATACCTGGCCCAATAGAAGGAACCACAGTTCACTGATCCGGAAGGGAATCGGGTCGAGTCGTGGCAGCCTTAGAAGGAGGGAACAGAGATCAGCTGCTGGCCAACTCAAGCCAACATCAAGCTCGAGTGGGCCACACGGCAGGCGCTGATTCCGAGGCGCGCGACATCGGCCTACCGCATCACGAAGCCGCCGTCGACCGAGATCGACTGCCCAGTCACGTAGCTCGCGGCTGAACTGCAGAGCCACAAGACAGCGTCAGCGATCTCTTCGGGACGGCCCAGCCGCTGCATTGGCACGTACGTCTTCATCATGTTCTCCAGCTCTTCCCCCTGACCCTCGGCCATCATCTTGTCGGACATGGGCGTCTGAATCATGCCCGGACACACAGCGTTGACTCGAATGCCGCGCGTTGCGTATTCGAGAGCCGCGCTCTTTGTAAAGCCAATGACTCCATGCTTGGCGGCATGGTAGGTGCCACGCCGGGCGCCACCGAGCAGACCTCCGAGAGACGAGCAGTTGACGATGGCACCACTGCTTTGCTCGCGCATCTGCTGCAGTTCGAACTTCATGCAGCTCCATACGCCGCGCAGATTGATCGCCATGATCCGGTCGTAGTCGTCGCGAGGGGAGTCAGCCGTTTCGGCAAGGACATTTTGAACGCCGGCATTGTTGTAAGCTGCGTCGAGTCGACCGAAGGTAGCGACCGCCTGTTTCACCATGGCTTCCACCTGCGCGTCGTCGGCGACATCGCAGTGAACGGCAAGCGTCTTGTGGCCCTTGTCACTCAGACCTTTGGCTGCGGCCTGCACCGCCTTCTCATTCCAGTCCGCTAACACTACGGCCGCGCCGGCTTCGGCAAAGGCCTGTGCCGTGGCGAGGCCCAGCCCGGATGCGGCGCCTGTCACAAGGGCAACTTTCTTTTCAAACGATATGTTCATGATTCTCCTCTGTTCAAAGTCTTGTCTCTTACCTGGTAAGCCGGTACTGCTCGTCTGTAACTTGCTCCAGCCAGGTCACCGCGACTCCATCGAGTTGTTCCTGGATCGCGATGTGTGTCATGGCGGTGGTGGGCGTTGCTCCGTGCCAGTGCTTCACTCCCGGCGGTATCCACACCACATCGCCCTTGCGAATCACCTGCACCGGGCCGCCCCACTGCTGTATCCAGCCGACACCATCGGTCACGATGAGCACCTGGCCGAGGGGATGCGTGTGCCATGCGGACCGCGCACCGGGCTGGAAGGTGACCACTCCTCCAGTCGACCGCGCTGGCGCCTTTGCCTCGAACAGTTGCTGAACGCGAACAGAACCGGTAAAGCGATTCGGAGCGCCGTTGATTGTTGTCTGCGCGGTTGCCGGCGTAATGGTGATCTGTGTGTTGGCGCTCTGTGCCATTCCGGCGGCCGTAAGCATCGCCAGGGAGAGCAGAGCTGCGCAGGTTGAAAGCACCGTCTTCATGCTCGGGTCACCTTTCTCCTACCTCGTAAGGCTATCTATCCGGGTTCGACGGCGCTTTCCCGATCCTGCCAATTGTTTGCCTGATCCTGTCTGTGCTTTCAATTTTGTGCATGTGATGGCTCTTCCGGCGGTAGGCTATTTCAAGAGGGAAGATACGCAATGAACAGAGAGGGAAGAGACACGAGCCCTGCTGATCCGGAAGTAATGGAGCTGAGACGATCTCTGGCGCAGCGAATTCTGAAGGTTACGGGTAAGGCGGGGGAGCACCCAACGCCGATACCCGGTTTGTCCCTCTACCACCGCACAACTCCCACGCCCTGCTATCGCGCATCGTATGAGCCCGGCTTGAGCGTCTTTGTGCAGGGACGAAAACGGATCATTCTTGGAGACACCGAGTATCTGTGCGATGGATCCTCGTTTCTTTTGTCCTCGATCGATGTGCCTGCTCAAAGTCAGATCATCGAGGCCTCAGAGAAGACTCCATTGCTCTGCATGTTTCTCACGCTCGACCTGGCGGCGGTCCGTGAGTTGCTCAGTCGTGACGATGTGCCCGAAGTGAAGGCTCTATCGCACCGTCAAGGACTCGCCGTGGGGGAAACGACCATCGGTTTACTGAATGCGTGTATTAGGCTGCTTGAGCTTCTTGATACGCCTGAGGACATACCCTTCCTCAGCCACTTGATGCAGCGTGAGATCCTGTATCGCATCCTGCGAACACCGCAGGCCGAACGGCTGCGCGCCATCGCGACGAATGGCGATCTAAGCCAGAGGACAGCGAGAGCCATCGCATGGTTGAGGGCCAATTTTGCGAAGCCTCTCCATATGGAAGAGCTGGCTTCGACGGCGAGGATGGGAGTATCAACGCTTCATCATCAGTTCCGGGCTCTCACCAGTATGAGTCCGCTGCAATATCAGAAACAAATCAGGCTTCAGACTGCGCGCCAAAGGATGCTCATGGATGGTCTCGATGCCACCAGTGCCGCCTTCGAAGTCGGCTACGAAAGCGTGAGCCAATTCAGCCGCGAGTACAGTCGATTCTTCGGTCAGCCGCCCATGCGAGACATCAAGATATTGAGAGACAGCAATATAGCTGAGATAAAGGTCGCGTAAAGAGCCGCGCCAGGGTTAGTCCTCAAAAGCGCGGTCGTGGTGACCGAACCTGGCGATGAATAACTTGATAGTTCAGCGATCCCAGAGGGAATCGGGGGGAGTTGTGGCAGCCGCCTTCGGGGAGTTGATGGATCGGCGCCGAGAAGTCGGCTTATTGTTCCCAATCATTGCGTGACGGAATTTCGTGGTCAGTTAAATGAAGGGCGCTCTATCCGTTCAACGGTGTATACGGGCAGGATTTCCTCTTGCCGATGCAGTTCGAGACCGAGCTTGCCCAGAACCGTGAAAATTGTGGGCAGGCTTTCGAAGCTCACGTTCCCGTTGCCGTTTGGTGGCGGCGGGGGCAGCCGCATGGGTAGCCAGCCTTCCGTGTGTACAGTGAACAATCCGGTAAGGGTGGTGTGGTTCACAACCGGCAGATCGGTCCAGTTTTCGATGTAATGGGCGAGGTCGTCCATACTTATCGCGTTCGCGTCCAGAGGATGGCCGAAGCCGATGACGAAGTAATGGCAGCCTTCCGGCGCGGTATCGAAGATGCAGTCTTTGGTGGTGACCGCCGACTTCTGGAGCTTAGGCCCACTGCCGGAAACGGTAAGAGCATAGGCGGACATGCGTTCATGCTCAACACGCATCACGAGACTGAAACGATCGGCGAGCAATTGGCGGATCATTTGTTGAAGCCGGGCTTGTGCCTCGCTGTCCTGAAAACTCGCGGCGGTGGCGTTGGCGGGCGCTTTGGCTTCGATATCGTAGCTGTCGCGGAGGGTCCAGCCGGGAAGAGAGTTGAGACGCGGCGAAGGGTTAGACGGCACGTTGTAGGCGTAACTCAAAAGCTCGATCACGGGAACCGCATTCGCAATCAGATCGCCGTCAGGTAGCACTTGCATTCGGCTGCTATGCGGGTCGGTCGAAGGAGCAGGTTTTATGGTGATCTTTTCAAATGCCTGCGACTGAACGGCCATGGGCCAAGCTACAAGGAAATATAAAATTGCCCGGTAGAACACTGACATAGTCCACCTCCTCCACTCGAATGACTATGGGAGCATAATACTCCACTCGAATGTCTATAGGAAGGCGTTGTTTGAAATCTTCTGACAGCCGGCTCTCGATACACCAAGCGTTAAGCGAACCCAAGAGGCAGAGTCACCCATTGGCGGTGACTTGGGTGCCACTCAGTAAATAGATATCGATAAATGCGCTTATGTTGACCGACCTGGCTTTGAATAACATGAGAGTTCACCGATCAGGAAGGGAACTGGGTCGAGTTGCGGCACCGACTTTTCAGGACCAATTACTTAGCGAGCACGGGCTCTTTACGGCGGCCGAGGACGCAGGCTGCGACCAGGGCAGCGGAGAAGCCTGCCGCGGCGCCGACACCGAGCGTCCAGCGAGGGCCAAAGTGGTTGGCGACCCAGCCGACGAGCGGAGAGCCAATCGATAGTCCTCCCAGTGCAACGCCAACCCGCAGGGCCATCACCCTGCCCCGCATCGCAGGCTCTGTCGAGAGCTGCATGATGCTGTTCGTACCGTTGGTAAAGGTAAGGGCAGCCGCACCGAAAATGATAAGAGCGGCCGCAAACCACCAGTATCCAGGCGCCAGTGCGGCAAAGGTGCAGCCGAGCCCAAAGACACCGGCGCCCGTCAGAAGAGACGCTAAGCTTGGTTTCTGTCGACCGGCGGCAAACAAGGCTCCTGAGAGGGTGCCGACGGCCATGAAGGAGGAAAGCAGGCCGAAACCGCGTGCGTCGCTGTGGAAGACACTCACGGCCATGGTGGAGATAAAGATTGGGAAGTTCAATCCAAAGGTGCCGATCAAAAACAACATGATCAGGATCGCCCTGAGGTCGGGTTTTCTCCACACGTAGCGAAGCCCTTCCAGAAATCCAGAGCCAGTACGATGCGCCCTGGCACTTGTACGCAACTCCGAGAGACGAAAGAACGACATCGAGATCAGAACGGCCGCGAATGAGAGCCCGTTCAAAAGAAAGACCCAGCCGATACCAGCCCTTGCGATGAGCAAACCGGCGACAGCAGGACCGATCATCTGGCCCGCATTGAAAGAGGTTGAGTTCAATGCCACGGCATTTGGTAGATCCGCATCGCCTACCATCTCTGCCACGAAGGTCTGTCTCACCGGCGCATCCAGTGCAGCGGCGGAACCGGAAAGGAAAGCGAACACATACACATGCCAGAGGCGGACGACTCCTGCGATCGTGAGGACTCCCAGCGCGAGCGCAAGCACGCCCATCGTTGCCTGGGTGAGCATCAGGAGCTTGCGCTGATTAAGGCGGTCGGCAGCCAATCCCGTCCAGGGCAGGAACAGAAGTTGCGGAGCAAACTGGAGGCCCATCACGATACCCAGCGCTGACGCATTGCGATGGGTCAGTTGGGTCAGCACGAGCCAATCCTGAGCAACGCGCTGCATCCACGTACCGACGTTGGAGACCAGGCTGCCCGCCGTCCACAGGCGGAAGTTGAAGCTTCTGAGGGAACGAAAGGTGCCGGACACTGGATTCTTCATGTGCGCGTCGGCGTATTGCCTCCATGAAACTGGCCGAAGTGACGCGCCGAGGTGAGGCTGATGATCAGCACACCCAGGCCGAGTGCAACGATGTGGCTTGTTGTCCGCGGATTGAAAGCACCAACGTGCGCGAGGAGTAGATAGCCAACCAGAGCGTTGAAGAATCCCCAAACAACGTTGACCGTTGATGAGGAGAGCCCTTTGCCGGGTGGTTTGGCGAAGGGACTCTGGAAGGGACGTCCCATTGTGCCAGCGACAAAATGAGGAATGGCGTTTGCCGTAAAGACGCCCGCAAAGAAGTACGACACAAGCCAAAGCCAATTCATGATGCGGCGCTCCGTCTTTCCAGCAGCGAGATGATTTCCCGCGTAGACCCTGTCTCGCCGACACGAGGGAAGACGTTTCCGATGCTGTACTGGTGCGCCTCTTCGCGTAGATCGGTCATCGCATCGAGGCGAGGGTCACGCTTGGTGACGACAATGTCGCCCGGTTGCTGATCCAGTTGCGGCACAAAGTCGGTCCATCCCTCGGAAAAAGATATGCTGCTGCGCGGACCCTGTTCCGTCCGGCCCGGCGGCCGTCCAGTCACATTGAGCAGCACGACTGGAAGGTTCTTCGCACGGAAGACATCTATCAGCGCGCGCGTGCGGTCAATGATGTCGCCGATGGGATGAATGAAGTTTCCGTTGACGATGCCTTTCTGCAGGTCAATGACGATCAACGCGGTCTTGGGGTCAAGAGTAGTAAGCGGCATAGGGTTCTTCCTGGGTTAAGAAATTGGCATGGGTAAGGGCAGGACGCAGTGGGTCAATCCTCAACCAGCCGCGTAAGCAGTTCGAGTGCCGCCTGAAGCTTCTCCTGCTCGGGAACAGAAAGCTTCCGGGAGATGGTCGTGGTGAGCCAGTCCTGTTTCGCGGCCCTGGCCTGCTGAATCCACTTCAGGCACCTGGGCGTGAGAGACATCAGAGTTTGCCGCCCGTCGCTTGGGTCGGGTGCACCACTGATCAGTCCGGACTCCTGCAACGGCGTAACTATCGCGCTCATGGACTGCGGGCGCATGCCTTCCGCTCGCGCCAGACTTGAAACCGTGGCCGGACCATCTTTTTCGAGGCGAAGAAGAACGGAAGCCTGTGACGGCGTCAGATCGTTACCGCCCCCATGCTCGCGTAGACGCAACTTGAGCTTGCGGGATACCGCACGGATCTCGGCAGCTAGCGTCCAGGCGAGCCCGGTTTGACGAGAAGACTTTCGAGCACTCACAAGGTCAATATCGCATATGTACAGGTAAACTGTAAAGGTGGGCTGTATATATGCGCGAGGCTACGGTTATTGCGCGCCTCGGCGAAGCGTACATGACTCCGGTCAGAAACGGCTGGCCATCGACAGCTACAAGATGTCGTTGGAAAAAGACCCATCCAATGACAATGCCAGGCAGAAGCTGAAGGAACTCGGAGAGCCCGCAGCCGAGCCAAAGTAGGCACTCACCCGGTCCCGGCCGAGCCTTTTGTTGGCAGGTGGCATCCCATCAGTCCTCTTGACAATAGTCGTGGGGAGGAGTAATGTTGGAACTGCAAATGAAAGCCGCCGTCCAAACCGCCATCCGGGCCGATCTTAAGCCAAAGCCGGGCACCTCCCCGGAGGAGGTCGCGCATCTTGAGATGATGCGGACGATGGAGGCTCTGTCGCACCGGTTTGCGCAGGTGTTGAGGGCCGAGGATCTTTCTTCGACACAGTACAACGTGCTGAGGATTCTGCGGGGCGCCCCGGAAGGACTTCCGTGCGGGGAGATCGGCAACCGCATGGTGACGCGAGACTCGGATATTACGCGGCTGCTGGACCGGCTGGAGAAGCGGTCGTTGGTCTCCCGTTGCCGGGAGAGCAAGGATCGGCGGACAGTATGGACGCGGATTACGCCGGAGGGGTTGGAACTGTTGGCGCGGCTGGATGAACCCGTGCGTGCGACTCATCGCGAGCTTCTGGGGCATCTTGGGGCCAAGCGATTGAAGCTCCTGGCGGATCTGGTGCGTCTGGCCCGTCAGCCTTACGGTTAATTTGTTTTACCTTATATTTGTTGTAACGAATGTTGTTGTAACGCATCCAATGACTCGTAAGCACAATTCGAACCACCTGAAAGGAAACACCGCTATGAGCACCACAATTGCAGCCCCCGCCATCACCACCTGGAACGTCGATTCGACCCATTCGGTTGTTGAGTTCAAGGTCAAGCACATGATGATCTCCAACTTGAAGGGTCATTTCACCGGCGTGACGGGCACGCTATCCCTCGATGAGGCTGATCTGACGCAGTCGAGCGTGGAGGCGGCTATCGAGATTGCGACGATCCACACACTGGATGCCGGCCGCGATGCCCACCTGAAGGCTGCGGACTTCTTCGACGCCGAGCAGTTTCCGACGATGAAGTTGAAGTCGACGCACATCGCGGTGAAGTCGGATGGGGAGCTGGTGGTTACGGGCGACCTGACCATCAAGGGTGTCACCCGCAGCGTGAAATTCGCGGTGGAGGGACCGACCGCTGCGACGAAGGATCCGTGGGGCAACACGCGCATCGGTGTGGCGGCAACCACGAAAATCAATCGCAAGGACTTCGGGCTGACCTGGAACGCGGCGCTCGAGGCCGGCGGGTTGATGGTGAGCGAGGATGTCAGCATCACTCTGGACCTGCAGTTTGTGAAGCAGGCATAAGGGCGGCGCAGCGGTCTAGCGGCGCAGACGAGCGAGGCAGCCGACACTCCGAAACAAGAAGTGTGGGGCAGACTACCCGAACCGCCCCACGTGGTTCCCTGGCTAAAACTGTTGTGGCAAGGGAGGGGACGCGTAATTGAGTGGGTATGGGTTAATGGTCACCGCCGGGTTCCATAGGCTGCCCCAGCCTGTGGTCGCGTCTTTGCTGTGGAAGGACACATCGAGCGGATCTGTGGTGTCGGTGGTTACAAATCCGGGCCCTGCGCCGTCGCCGGCATAGCCATCCTGTACACCCACGGCGGTGAAGTAAGTACTTATCATCCTGCCAGGACCTCCAGTACTGCAACCGGGGTTCGTCGTGGAACCCTGATAGACAGTTGGGCTCGGCTGGGGCTTGCTGTTGGCTGCGAACGAATAGGTCTGGTCCACCGGGAGTGGAATATTGAGGGTATAGGAGCTGCCATCGGGACAGAGGACGTCCGTCTGTACGTTGGCATTCGCCACCGTCACGGTCGCTGCCGGGTGCTTGCCGGGCATCGCCAAAACGTAGCCTGCCTCAACGGTGTCGCCAGAGTGGATTTCTGTTGGCGGCCAGTTAGCTCCGCCCAATACTGCCGTCCCACCTGTGTTCCAGTCATTCGGGAATACTGGATGCTCGCTGCCCCACCAGTGCGTCCACCGGCTGTAATCCATAGTCGGAAACAGGTATGGATAGTCCGTTGGAAAAGGGGTTCCGTCTGTTGCGAGGTAGTTCCCGCTGAAGTCTCCCATGGGTAACGAATAAGGAGGCTGGGTTTCTTCCTGGACGTACGGGTTTGGGTAAACCTCAATATCCGTAGAGACGTTCTGACCTAGCAGGAATTTGTCGACAAACGCCGCTATTTCGGGCACCTGGACGGCTGGCACGGAACAGTGGGCGTGGTTGCCATCGATGATGAACCCGAACCTGTCTCCTATGCCGAATTCGTTGTAGATTTGCTGCGTTGCCCGTGCCGAAACATAGTTCGCTCCATTTCCCAGCCAGTAGAAATCGGCATTCCCGGTTTCCAGTAACGCTCTGGGCGCGATCATGGCCATCAGCTCATGCTGATCGATCGGGAGTTTGTAAACGTTGTTGCCGGCAAATTGGAACATTTGACCGCTGAACCACTGGTAGTTTGTATCGTCAATATCTTCCACCGAACCTGCGGCGCCCACGGCCGATCCTGGAGGTGCAGGGGACTCGATCTCATGGTTGACACGCCAGGACGGAGCGCCACCGCCGCCGTTTTCCTGGGCAATCGTAAGGGTGATCCGCTCGTCGAGCGCCCCGGTGTAAAGCGCCTCTTTGCCGGCATAGGAGCATCCGGTCACTGCCGAGTGGGTGGTATCGAGCGGGAGCGGATTGACGGCCTGCTTTGAAGCGATTTCAATGCCATCGATTAATCGGCTTATTCCCCAGGCCCATGCGGCGTATTGTCCCGAGTTACTGCCGCCTTGCCCGTAGTTAGTAGCCACGGTGCATGTTGATCCAGCACAGAGGTTGGGATAAAGCTTGTAAAACCCGTCTGTAGGCGCAGGGCTCCCGTACGTCGTTACCTGATTTTCGTTGTATGCGACGGTAGCGACATTGGTGAAAAGGCTGGCCGGAAGACTTCCGGTACCGCTCCCGATACCAACGATGTACGGGACCGGACCGGACCCCGATGATGGAAGGGTAACTGCCGCGGTTTCGGTCATTGTCTGCCCATTCCTCGTCACAATTACCGTCAGTGTGCCCTGAAGGGCATTCGTCGCGCTTTGCGCATAGTTCGCAGTGATGGTGCAGTCGTGACAATCCGGCTTTGGGCCTAACATAGTGTTCTCGACCGCGTGAAAAATCTCGTTACGCCGACGCTCCCAGCCTGAGAAATCTGTGTTGCGATATCCATCGGCGAACACAAACGGGTCCGGCAACGGTCGAACGATCGGGAGCTTAGCAAACGTTGGGAAGGTCGGCGCCGGGAAGTTCGCACCGGTATTCTCGACGCGATAGACCTGGGGAACCCACGAGTCCGCCCACGTATTCTCTTTGGGTTGATTCTTGTCCTGGGCGAATGCTCCTGGCGTTGCAGCCGACACGAACAACGGCAGCATGAACGCAAGCGAGGTTTTGACGGCGAAGGTCGCGGGCCGCAGTGATGCCGGTCCAATCCGTAACAAGCGGGAACTTCTCATGGGTTTCCTCACGCTGGGGGGCCGGTGGGATCCTTTTCCACTGCTCCGGGTTAGGGGAGTAACGCGCTCAACGTGCCCGGCGAGCCGCGGCACGTGAAGAACGGTGTTTGCGACGGGCTGTTGAGCACCGGGCATTGGTTGACGCCCGGCGCTTCAGCCATTTAATTCGCGACGTGAACGATAGGATGGATATCTTCATGTTGTCAAGAGGCATTTGCTCGCAAGTAAGGGAATTTCCGCCCGTTGTCTAACTAAGTCCAACTAGCGAACTAACTTGCAGATCGCCTAAACTTGAATCAGACGGGCACCGCGCTCGCATAGGACGACCTACGTGGATCGGAGGGAGAAGGGGTAAGATGCCGACGTCGTTTCAAATGCCGGCGGCCTGAACAGTGGTAACGGGATCGTCGATCTGGCGTCACCGGGCACCGAACACGCCGATATGGCTCGCGGCGTCCAAGATCGTCTCGGTCCACGAGAGGTTTCGATGACCGAAAGCAGGGCCAGATTGCTATTTAAACGTGCCGTCCCCTCGAATCAGCTCATCGCGATGGCCGCCGTAGTCCATCATCGAATCAAATGCCGGACCGGACAGCGGGTTTCCCTTCAGGCTATCTATAACTGCCGTCTGAACCTTATCCAGGCCTTCTGGTTTGGCCGCGATGTAAGCGATCCAAAATGTGCCTGGCTCCTGGGTGTGGATCGCCTGGGTGTCAATTTCGTATTCGAGGATGGTGCCGTCGGCGAGCATCTTCTCGAGCAGCGGGACAACCATGTTCTGGCTCAGTGTGTCGACTGCATCGGAGGGCGCGTCCGGCCTCATTTTGTAAGACGATATGTGAGTGTAACCACCCTTGTAGGGGCCGGAATGCCAGTTGTAATAGCGGCTGACGAAAATGTTGTCCCAGTGGTCTGTGGCACTGGCTAAAACCGGAGAAGTTGTGCCGGGGGATGCGTAGAACTGGTCCAGCACCTTGATCAGCCCGCCCAGCGACATTGCCGCCCACCAATTGTCGTGAGTTTCGGCGTCAGGCTGATGAACCAGATTCTCATCGGCGCCATATCCAACAATTGTTCCGTCGGCAAGTGCCTTCTCCAGAATGGCGTTGCCGGCCGAATTTGTTTTGTCCATGTCTGCCCAATTCGCACGGGGAATCTGCCAATCGGCGACATATGTGAACAATGGAGGTTTGCGATTCGCCTGCGACGTCTGTGCACCTGACGGGATGGCACACAGGGTTGATATCATGAGCGCGCAGAACGCAGCGAAGACGCTCCATAATCTCTTCTTCATCGTGTTCCTCCTGTTGTGAATTAGCCCGCATTGTCCTCGGGGATTGTCTAACCGTGGGGAGTGTACAGGAGCCAGCTTGGGTTGGGGAATCCAAGGTTGATCGGGAGCGGGCCGCCAGGCGTTGAGCGCGCAATCGCTGCTGTGCTAGACTCAGCCGAATCCCCGTTCATACAAGCATTGCCTCGCTTGCCCCCGAAGAGAGCTAGATCGAGGTTTCGACCATGGCCTCTGTGCCGCAAGGTGTCGTCGCGCGTCCGTTCGGTTCGATATCCAGAAGAAACGGGCTGCTGGACAAATATTTCTATTTCTTCATGTCGCTGCTGGTTGCGGCGATCGTGGTGTGGGGCTTTAGCCACTCCGTTAATGCCAACCTGTTCCATCCCGCTGTGCCGCGGCCATTCCTGCTCTGGATACATGGCACAGTGTTCTCCGGGTGGGTGGTCTTCTACATCCTTCAGTCGGCGCTGGTGCGCACCCGCAACGTGCGCGTGCACCGCTCGCTGGGCTGGTTCGGCGTGGCGCTCGGGGCGGTGATGGTTCCGCTGGGCATCACCACGGCGATTGTGATGGGCCGCTTCGACACGTACCGGCTACATCAGACGGGCGGGGATGCTTTTCTTATCGTGCCTTTCTATGACATGGCCGCATTTGCAGTGTGCCTGGCGCTCGCCATCTATTGGCGCAAAAAGCCGGAGCTGCATCGCCGGATGATGCTCATCGCCACTTGCGGGCTGCTCGATGCTGCTTTCGGCCGCATTGATTATGTGTTCAACAACAGCCTCTACTTCCTTTGCCTGGACGGGGTGATCCTTCTGGGCGTGGCCCGCGATCTTGCCGTGATCCGGCGCGTTCACAAGGTCTACCTGATTGCGCTGCCGGTGTTGATGGTCTGCCAGGGCTTTGTCGTTTACACATTGCGCAGCGGCTCTCACTGGTGGATCCGCATCGCAGACAGAATCCTGGGATAGCGCCCGTCGGACAACTTTCAAAGGCGAATGAAGCCTGCCACGCCTCCCGATTTGATCCATTCGTGAAGGACCGCGACGCGTAGACTGAACTCGACGCTTCCCGGTCTCTCTTTCGAGGGTAAGGGGTCAAAATGGGACTTGCGCGGGCGTTCAGGAAAGATGCATTCATTGCCGCGCCGCTTTCGTCAGGCGCGGATGATTGCCCGCGCGCTCAAGTCAGGCCATGACCCGATCCTCGCTCACATTATTCCGATCCGGCGCTGCAATCTTCCTGCGCGTATTGCAACAAAATGTGACAAAGTCTCCAATCCGGCGCCACGGGTGTCGCCAGATGCAGATCGCCTAGATTCGCGCATCAGGCGATCGCCGCCCAGCACTGATCGCGGGAAGGGGATAGGAGCGGGATCATTTCCGATCCCCGGGGTGTCTGTGCGTGAGAAAGAGTTGAACTACGGTGTTATTGATCTTGAGATGTATATTCGCCCCACGAGAGCCTCGCGGATGGCGGGAATCAGATCGGTCGTAACGTCTGCCTTGGTGACATACCCGGAGGCGCCGGCCGAAAGTGCAGCGGCAACAAAGTCTCGGTCTTTATGTACCGTCAGAAATATGACCTTGGCCCGGCGGTTTTTGGCGCGCAGGCGATCGGCCGCTTGCAATCCATCGAGAATTGGCATCGATATATCAATTACGAGCACGTCAGGATCGAGGCGTTCTGCTTCTGCGACAGCATCTCGTCCATTATTTACGGCGCCCACGACGTCAAAGTCCGTGGCGAGTATTTTGCATACCCGGTCCAGAACTGCTTGATGATCATCCGCAAGCAACACTCGGATCCGGGTCATACACTTCGCCTGCCCTAGTCGCGGGACTAAGGAGCCATTCTTTCCTGTCCGTGGGTTGCTGCCTACTGTCGGAAGTGACAGTCGGCGACTTGAGTTAAGATGCCGATCCTGACGTGGCTAGCTGCTCAAGGGTGAGGGAATGATCGAATGTTTGATTGCGTACTGTACGAGCTCGGAATTGGTGGTGATACCCAGTTCATCCATGATGCGGTATTTGTGGAAGCGCACTGTTCTTTGGGAAATGTGGAGAATGTAGGCAACCTCCTTCATTGACCGGCCCTCGGCCAGCATTTGCAGGACCTCGCGCTGCCGATCACTCAGGTGTTTAGGGCGATTCAGCGATTGTGGGTCACGGATGAAGCTCTCTTCCATCGCGTGACGGATTTGCGGAGTAATGTATGAGATCCCGCTTACCGCGTTACGGATTGCCTGCAACAGCTCGTCGCTTTGCGAATTCTTTAGCAGATAACCCGAGGCTCCCATCCGCAGTGCTTCGCTCGCTACCTCAGGATCCGGATTCATGGTAAGAAAGATGATTTTCACCTTAGGCATCTGCTTCTTTAACTCTCGACCTGCATCCAGCCCATTCAACAACGGCATACCCACGTCAACAAGCACCAAGTCTGGCTTGAGGTCTACAGCTGTTTTGACTAACGCACGGCCGTCTCCAACGCAGCCGATTACCTCGTATTCAGGCTCCAGAAGCTTTTGGAGAGCGGCGCAAATCATCGTGTGGTCGTCAGCCAGCAAGATACTTGTTCGTTTCATACCATCCCTGTGGTACTTACGGTGTCCTCAATCGCTCTGTCTTCGGAAGTTCCCTGATTCTCACGGGGCAAAGGAACGACTACGAGGACGCTTGTGCCCGTTCCCGGTTCCGATTCGACACCGAGACTTCCGTGTACCAGATGCACTCGTTCCTGCATGCTCACAAGCCCCAATCCACGAGTCGCCTTCGCCTCTTCTACGTCAAAGCCCTTGCCCTCGTCTCTCACGATGAGCTGAATCTCATCTGCCGTCGCAATCAGTTCCACAGCAAACTCGCTTACCCCGCTGTACTTTACAGCATTATGCAGCGCTTCCTGGGTAACTCGAAACAGACAAAGTGAAATATCTTTGGGCAAATGGCGGGGCACGTCGTTTTCTGTGAAATCGATGCTGACTTCGTGTTGCCTGGAAAACTCATGGCAGAAGCCGCGGATGGCGGCGGCAGCTCCCAGATATTCGAGTTTCGACGAGTGCAGCTGATGCGAGAGAGATTGAACATCACCTGCAATTTCAGAGCAATGAGTCCGGATTTCTTCCAGGTTCCTCTTCACTTCACCGGGCGAATGGTGCGAAACACGATCAGCTTGCTCAAGCTCCATCGACAATAGCGCCAGCCTCTGGCAAATGTCATCGTGCAGTTCTCTCGCGATGCGGCTGCGTTCTTTTTCCTGCGCCTCGATCAACTGACCGCTCACCTTTTCGAGCGCCTGTTGAGCAAGCTTCTGGTCTGTGACATCGATGGCCGAGCCGATAAACCCCGCGAAGGATCCATCTCCATTTACCCTTGGGGATGCCAAATCGAACATCCAACGGTACACCCCATCGCTCCGGCGAAGACGGTACTCCCTTGAAAACGGCTGGCGTGCCTTCAAGGCCTGCGCCACAGTATCCAATACATTCTTCACATCGTCGGGATGGATGTAAGCAGACCAGGTGTCACCGTATCCCGCGCTTGGGTCCGGACCTGTAAACGCGAGCCGGCGCTCGTTCAGATATGTAATCCTGCCCTTCGCATCGCACATCCAGACCAGCGAAGGGGTGGTATCGGTCATCACCCTGAAACGCTTTTCGCTCTCGCGAAGGACGGCTTCCGCCTTCCGCTTCCGCGCCCGTTGCCACAACAGCCCGGCAATCAATAATGTCTGAGTGACAATCAAGATGAGGGCAGCAATGATGTACTGCCGATCACGCTCCCAGAAAGTGGGCTCGCGATAAAGGATCACACTGTCCGGCGGCAGAGCTGACTCCGGAATACGCCACCGGCGTAGCTGTCGCCAGTCCGCCAGGGTTTGGATTCCCGAGGGGTGAACAACAGGAATGTTATCTACCTTCTCGCCGGAGAGAATCCGCGCCGCAAGTGTGGCGGCTAATGTGATGACTTCGTCTCGACCGCTTGATTCGATGCCTGCAACTGCGCCGTGGCCCACACATGCATAGGGAAAAATGCAATAAGTCGGGTAACGTTGTCCGATCTGCGCAAGGACATCGCGCACTCCAACCGCAGGTTGAATTGATTCCTGCGGCTCAAGTTGAAAAAAGACAATGGTCTTTGGCGGAAGCCGATCTGTTCTTTGCAGTATCTGATCTGTCGGGAGATCGACCAGATCAATTTCCTTCACCTGCTTTTGATAGTGGAGAAGTTCGGAATGGAGTTGTGCCAACCAGAACGTTTCTATTTCCGATTTACCAGTAATGATCGCTACAGTGCTGGTGTCCGGATCAAGACGAAGCGCGAGGTCAATCACGGCCTTGACATCCTGAGTTTCAGTCACCCCGGTGATCCCGGGCCACGTCCGTCCCGCTATGTTGCGAGTCTCCATGGAAAAGTAGACGATAGGCACGCCCCGAAATAATTCGTTGCGATGTCTCAGGACCAGATCGAGCGTCGGATAACCCGACAACATCACGAGATCCAGTCTGCGGCGACTATAGGTGTCTCGAAGAGAATCTGTCAGGTTTCGCTGGTAGTCCTCGTCTTCGGCTCGCGTCGCATCCATGTACTCGATATAGAAATTGACTGGCCCTCGAACGCGAGCCCGCACTAAGGATTCAATTTGATCGACGTACGCGGGATTTTTAACGGGCTCGGGAACGTGGAAGAAAATGAGGACGTTCTTCGCATCTGGTTCAGCCACGACAGTGGTATCGCTGGCAATGCACAAGAGAAAAACGATAACCGAAACCCACACACAGGGGCGGCCCCCCCTGACGCTGAACGGGGAGCAATGAGAGGCGGCCGCGACTCGCACTCTCCTCATTCGGATTTTTCGGCAATCAGTATCAAAGTCTGAGCTCCGAACGCCGGGGGGTGATTGACCGGTCTTTAGGGCCATTGACACGCCGCTCAGTCACGCTGCGAGAGCATCAAATACGACACGAAGTGCGCTAAGGGAGCGTCTTTCCAGCTGCGGATAGGATTGTAGCGCGCCGGGAGCTGAAGGGCACCTTTTTTGATTACCTTCAGAGGGCGGAGTCACCAGCCAGATCGGCGCATCCCTGGGAAGGAAAGACTCACAATCTTTGTGATAGCTCGAACCTGAAGTTGTGGTTAGATTTATCGCGATCCTGTTTGAAAACGAATGCCGGTCCCGCTCAAGCGTTTCGCCTGAGGTCCACGTTCACCTCAACTCGGTCAGCGATTCTGATGAGGGAATGCCGCTATTCATTCCGTGATCTTTGCGGTCAAAGGCTATTGTCCCCTAAATCTCGCCCGAGCATGGCTTCCGGCCGGAAGCCGTTAGGGTCAAGCTCTCGGGTTTAGAGACTCCGCGCGACTATCCAGCGACCGTTTACAGCGGCCGATAGCGAGCAGCGAATATGAATCCTCGCTGTTTACTTGAGGATGACAAGCTCCGCATTTCCATTGCCGCACATTCCGTAGATCGCTCCGGAGAGGCAGGCTCCAGCGGAGAAGCGATAGCATCCCGGCATTTTGGCTGTTACCGTGACCGACTTTTCCGATCCACCCACGATATCATCAGGAGGATCAAAGGGCGAGGTCGGCCCCATATCAACAACAAAACCCTGATGCTTGGTATCGCTCTTCCAGGTAACGCTTGTGCCCGCCTTTACGCAGAAGGTGGAGTTTCCCTTGGCTCCCGGGATACTCGGTGTCGCCGAAGCTGCATTCGCGGTGCGCTTGACATCGACAGAGCATGGTTCGGAGGCCGATCCGCATGTGTTCGCAGCAGTACAAAGCGTTGTTGGATCGGGTTCTTTGCAGGCGTAGGTGTTTTTTTTCTGTGCATGTGCGTCTTGATAATGCGCCATCGCGACGAACAACAGCGCGAGCATCGCGTAACGGATGGCATACAGTCGGTTAATCGTCATAACCTGCCTCGCTAACTGAACATTGTGGGCCAACGGGCCTAATTGAGTCCAACCGTGCCTTTCCAATCGATAAGGTCCGAGAGTCTCCAGGGATTCTGATTGAGGTCCAACTGCAGCTTGCCTTCTTTGTCGATTATCAATTGCGCAGCGGGAAACAGTTGGCCGGTGCTCTTGCTCTTGTCCTGATCGTTTAGTTCCAGCACGCCAGCAGTCAAATTGAAGGACTGTGTCTCGCTATCGGTCCATGCTTCACCGAATCTGATCTGTCGAGTAGTAGCAAAGACAATCTTTCTACCCGTCGGCGTCGGCGTCATCATGATGTAGGAGCAGTCGTTACCCAGGGTGCCAGTGATCTCGAGATGGCCCACGGCCTTCATTTTCGAAAGCGCGTTCGTCAGCCCCTGATTCTGTCCCTTCTCGAATGCCTGCACCAGCATGGTCCTGTCGGCCGGGGTTGAGAACTCGTAGATGTTCAGGGTGACGCCAATATTCTGGCCCAGTTGCGTACCCGTGCCGAAGGCCTGAGCATCGATGGTTTCATACTTGTCTCTTGAAAAGGCCGTGCTGCTTCCAATCAGTAACAGCATCACCGTGCCCATCATCGCGGATTTCGACATCTTCGCTGGTAAGTGCATACTTTTCTCTCCTTTCGCCACGCTTCGAGTGCCCAATTCATTCTGTAGGGCCCCAAGTTACGTCGGCGGTGAAGAGGTGGCAACTGTCATAAGTGCCAGTAGCAGCATGAAAAGGAATTAGAAGACCCACGTAAGAATGAGCGCGCGTTCGAAAACTGCCGCCATTGATATCTGAAGAGCATGTTGATATCAACATATATCGCTGGCAACAGGGCACTGACCTGTCGGCGTAGCCCCGAGCCCCGATGGTGCGCCTGAGGGGCAGGAGCTCAAAACGTCCCCCACACAGTTGCCAGATCGTTTCGAGCAAACAAATCACCAGAAGTATGTGGTCACCACGTGTGGCGGACTCGCAATCGCGTCAGTGACAGTGGTCTCGAGAACAATCTCCATGTTTTTTCGCTCCCACTGCTTAGGTGCGCCTTGAAGCGCCTGCCGAAAATAGCCAGGATTGGAAACCAGCTCAGCGGAAGCCTGGGTGCCGACGGCTGAGATTCCGCCGATGGTAATTGTGAATTGCCCGGTCTTGGAGTCGAGGAGTCGAGTCACCAATCCATAATCGTGAACTACCTGGTTCTGCTCATTACGGGTCTGCCGCCAGTGTGGACCGCCCGGCGTCGTATCGTAAATGTGACGATCCCCGGCGTCATCACTCTGAAACCGGAACCGCAGGCTCGAGGTCAGCTGCATGGTCCATTTGTTGTTGTAGGCTCCGATCAGTACCGACGGAGATGTGCGAAGATCCTCAAAGGTATAGTTGCGACCAATTCTCAGCTGGCTCTTTCTGCCTTGTCCATCCAGAAAGGTTGTCAGCCTCACGGCAGCATAGACATCCCCCATTGCCAACCCCAGATCGCCGACGGGGTATATATCCTTCCACTCGAGTTTTTCGTCGGGCTTGAGCGGGAGAACGTCATTCATCCTCTGCTGCATGCTTCGGAACTGGCCTTCATGCCCGGAAGCATACTTGTCAAAGTATTCCGGAGTGGGCATGTAAACTACGGGTTCGGAAACGCAGATCAGGATCGGCTCGGTCGACACAAAACCAGGTGCCCAGAAGCGATCAAGTTCTGAACGCTGGCGAAACAATCCCGGCCAAAGCACGTACGCTCCCAAAATGAGCGCCGTTGTAAAGCCCACCGCCGCGAGGATCCACGGAAATAATGCCCTACCCCCAGGCTGAGAAGCAGGCTGGGGTTCAAGCCGGGGACTCGGCAGGGCTGCCGGTTGAATCGAAACAGATTCTTTCGCCTCCGATAGCCATCGAAACGTTGGACTGTATGATCCGGTCGGCAGTTCGATGTGAACGCGAATCCCGGCCGACTCAAAATGGTAATACTGCTCCAGCCTCCTGCGCACCTCGCCAGCCTGTACGCGCACGACAGGATCTTCACCGGTGGAATAGTCGGGTGGTCTGCCGAAAACCTCGGCGCCGATTACGCGCTCCTTGAGAAGGTCGGAACGGCCCGCCAGATAGTTGTGGACTACGTAGGTAAGGAATTGTTTTCCACGTTCTGCGTTGCGGAAAAACCGACTCTTCAGAACATTTTGGAGATCTTCGAGAATGACAGCGTTTCGCGCGTTCTCGACGTCTTCGGTGATTTTAGGGCCAGGCCTCTCAATTCCAGAATTGATTGCGTCCTTCAGTGCCAAATGGGACTCCCAACGCTCGCACGCTGGCAATTCTAGAACAGTAAAGAATTACGCGTCTTGCCCCTCCCCGTCGCTCAATAAAATCATAGAGTTACCGTCTGTTGCGGCTACGTTAGAGGACGTATCCTAACGGTATCTAACCGTCCATTACTTGAAAGTTCACGCTTCAAGGCGCTCTTCTCTGGAGCTACGAGTCGCCGTGCAACAAATTGATAGCAATTAAGAGTGCGTCGCTTTCAATTTTCCGTCTGGATGGCAGACGCGGGCGATCAAGAAGGCAAACGCACATTAGATGGGACACATCTTCGGGAGGCGTAGAAGAGATGAAGGGTCTAGTAAAGGTTTTCACACTACTGTTACTTGTGTTGAGCGGAATTCCTGCGTTTGCACAATTTCTCAGCGGAATTGAAGGCACAGTGCGAGATCAAACGGGGGCCGCGGTTCCCGGAGCTACCGTCACGATCACAGACACCCGGCTTGGCGTCAGCAAGACCGTAACCACCAGCGACACGGGGTTCTTCCGCTTCGACAGTATCGCTGCTTCGACGTACACCGTGCATGTCACGGCGAACGGCTTCACCGGCTGGGACCAGAATGACCTGAACCTTCAGCCCGGCGAGATCCGGACACTTACGCCATCGTTGACGGTCGGCTCGGCCACCACAAACGTCACGGTTACTGCCTCAAATGCGTCGCTCGATCTGGTGACCCCAAATACTTCTTCGGTGATTAGTTCCAAGACGATACAGAACACCCCGCTCGCTGGGCAGAATGTCTACGGATTGGCCGCTCTTACGCCGGGAATGACCGGTAACGCTGTTACTGCGGGCGACAACTATACCAACGAATACGCGATCAATATCAATGCCGCCGGGTTACGCCAGGAACAGAACGGATATCAGATCGACGGCGCCTATACCAACACCCCGTCGCGTGGGGGCGGCTCCTCTATTTCCCCGAACCCCTCGATTGTGGAGTCCATGGACATCAGAACGAACGATTTCGATGCCCAAAAGGGCCGCAATGGCGGCGCGACGGTCGACATCTTCACAAAATCGGGCACAAACGATTTCCACGGAAGCATCGACTACTACTTCCTCAACAATTCACTGTCAGCACGCACGGAATTTGAAAACACCGTCCCGCAGTTCACTCGGAATGAGGTTGGCGCAACCTTTGGCGGCCCGATCATCAAGAACAAATTCTTCATCTTCGGTGCGATCGACGTGCTTCGCTCCAGTACAACCAGTGCTGGTCAATACACCGTCGAAACACAGGATTTCGACAATTGGGCCAAGACAAATCTTCCGAATAACATCGCGACCCAGGTGCTCACGACCGCCCCACCGCTGACTTTCCCCACGAGCAATGTTCTCACCGTCGGTCAGATCGAATCCTCGGGCTACTTTCCGCCTCCGGCCAACATTCCCGCCGGCCTGGATGCTGTTGGGACCGCAAACATCAGCTATTCGATACCTAAGGACGGATATCAATGGAGTGTCCGCGGCGACTACTATCTCCATGAAAAAGACCGGTTTGCGGTGTTGGCGCTTCGAACCTACGACACATCGGTGGGAGCTACGCCGCGTCCTGCTCTGAATGACGATCTGGCCAACAGCTCAGACTTTATAAACGTGGATTGGACGCACACGTTTTCTCCCCGGCTCCTGAACGAAGCCGGTGCGAACCTGATTCGTCCGTATGGCTCGAATCTGGCCGCCCCGTCGATGGCAATCCCGTATGTCAACGTGACAGGGCTGCAAGGATTCTCGAACTGGGGCCCCGGCAACTTCACCCAGCAAACGCTGGGCTGGCGGGACATGCTGACTGCGACCATCAAGACACACACGCTCAAGTTTGGCTTCGAGCAGTTCAATATCCGTGAAAACGATGAGCAGAGCGGCGCTTTTGGTCGTCCGACTTATAACTTCAATAATCTGCTCGATTTCGTTCAAGATGAGGCACTGACGGAATCGGCCACCCCGGTAAATCTCAACACGCATTTGCAGGCGCCCTATGAAAGGCGTTATCGCGGCTTGTATACAGGGATCTTTGTACAGGACAGCTGGAAGGTTAGCCCCACATTCACATTTAATGCGGGCGTTCGCTACGACATGATGTCGAACTTCTTTGCCATCCTGAGCCCGCAACTCACCAAGTTCACACTCGGGTCAGGCTCCACCTATGACGAGCAGATCGCCAATGGCGTCACCGCCCTGTCGTCGAGTAATCATGTCCTCAATCACAATGTCTGGGGCCTGGGTCCGCGCATCGGCTTCGCGTGGGACATTTTCGGCACCGGCAAGACTGCATTGCGGGGCGGCGTGGGTATGTTCTCCGACCAGCCACCGTATTTGCACATCACCGACATTACCGCCGGCAACCTGCCCAACTTCTATACGCCGTCGCTCGACGTGCGTCAGGGAACCCCGCCGGTCTTCCAGCTTTGCAGTCCTCCATCGGGATTCACCGAGACTTGCCCAATCGTGGATACAAGCAACATCGTTCTGAATTCCGCGGGAGGTGTCGTCGGCCAGCGGGCCAGCCTTGGCGGGTATTCGCCCAATTACAAACTCACCAACGTCGAAACCTGGACCCTCAGCGTGCAGCAGCAGTTGCCGTACAACTTGGTCTTTGAACTCAATTACTCCGGCTCGGCTGCCCGCCACCTGCCAATCTATAACCAGGACTTGAATCGATTTGCGGGCGACCTGGTGGTTAACAAAGGAACGCTGACCCGTCTCAATCCGAACTTCAACCAGATTCAATACGCTACCTCCGATGCAAACTCGATTGGCAATTACGGATCTGCGTTGATGGCCCGGCGCTTCGCTCACGGAGTCGCTTTCCGGGGGATTTATACCTGGGGCAAAGCGCTGGATATCCTGAGCAATGCAGGGTCGCTGGATGGTGGCGCCGTCACGGCCAACTCCAACGGCGGACAGGCGAGCGGTCCGATCTTTACGAATGGGGACTATGCAGCTCAGCGCGGCCGCGCGGACTTTGACATTCGCCAGCAGTTTTCGGCGGACGGCACATGGACCGTGCCAAATTCCTACGACGCGAGGTGGAAGCGGGCCTTGTTGGGAGGATGGCAGTTCGGGGGTGTCTGGCTGATGCAAACAGGTCAACCTTTCACCGTCTATACCACCGCATCGTTTGCTCCCGTCTTTGACGCAGCAGGCAATGTTGTCGGAAACACCGGAGGAGACTATAACGCCGACGGCTCCAACTTCGATGTGCCTAATGAACCGATCTTTGGCAACCACTTGCCGGGACAGCCAAGACGGGCTTTCCTGAACGGTCTTTTTCCTGCGTCGGCATTTCCCATACCGACGCCCGGAACAGAGGGAAACCTCGGTCGGAACACCTACGATGGTCCGGGCTACAACAACGTCGATTTCACCTTCGAGAAGTTCTTCAATACCCCATGGTTCTTCGGCGAGAAGATGCAGATTGAGGCAAAGGGAGAGGTCACGAATCTTTTCAACCGCGCCAACCTCTGGGGCATGAACTCTGATTTGTCCAACCCTACTCTGTTTGGCCACTCAACCAATCAGTTCCCCGCGCGTTACCTGCAGATTCATTTACGCGCCAGCTTTTGAGGAAGCAACGACGAAACCCGCTGTGGACACTGTCGCAAGTTTTCATGCAGTTCCACAGCGGTTATCCTGACAATCCAAGAAGGGCCCGATCTTTGGCTTGCGCAAAAGTTTGCTTGCTACGAAAAAGTGCTCCGGCAAGCTTGAGGGAAATCCAAAAACGCTCCGCTCGCTGTGCGTCAATTTGCCCACGCAGATGGGCTGCACTTTTTTATCTGTGCACCTCTTTTGCTGCCCTGGCACAAGGGAGTAAGGCTCCCGTTGCTTCGATAGAAGCGTTGATTCGCTCCCACGAATATACGCAGGCTTTGGATAACACCAAGTCTGCTCTGCGTGAAACCCCCAGCGACTTCCGGCTTTGGACATTAGAAGGAATTGTGCTCTCGATCCAAGGAAACAGGCAATCCGCCTTAGCCGCGTTCGAAAAAGCGCTGAGCTTTTCTCCGAAATACCCTCCCGCGCTCAAGGGTAAAGTCGACATTCTTTATGAGGCACAAGATAAGCGTGCGATCCCCGCACTGGAAGCAATATTGAGTGCCGATCCGGGGGATGAGACAGCCCATGAGATGCTTGCCGTGCTTGAGGAGAAGCAGGGCAACTGCCAGGCCGCGAATGAGCATTTCGTTCTAAGCGAGAACACGACGCAAACCCATCCTCAATCGCTCGAAGCTTATGGCTATTGTCTGGTGCAAACGAAGCAGCCCGAGAAGGCTGTCCCGGTCTTTGAACGGCTTGCCGCGCTGCTTCCAGAAAAGACTTATCCAAAATATGACATTGCCGTTGCGTTGATAGAAGCCAAGCAGAATGAGGCGGCGCTTAGAATTCTCGAACCCATGCTTGCTGTGGATCAATCGGATCCGGACATCCTGAGCCTGGCCTCGGAGGCGTATGAAGCTACAGGAAACACCCCGAAGGCGGTGTCACTTCTACGCCAGGCGATTGTTCTGAAGCCGGCGACGCCGAGCTACTACGTCGCTTTTGCGAGGCTGTGCCTGGATCACGATTCCTTTCAAGTGGGCATCGATATGATTGATGCCGGTCTTACCCATATCTCTAACGATCCATCGTTATATATCTCGCGGGGCTTGCTGTACGCCCAATTAGCTCAGTATGACAAGGCGGAGGCCGACTTTAACAAAGCTGACCAGCTTGATTCGGAGCAGAGCCTGGGTTCGTACTTTAGCGACCTCGCGGAAATCTCAAGAAACAATCCTGAGAAAGCGCTGTCGGATGTACGTTCGCAGTTAAGAGCGCATCCTGATAGTGCCTCCCTGCATTACTTGCTGGCGAAGCTCCTTTGGAACCGAAGCGGGACAACAGATGAGGCGATAGCGTCGGCATTCGAGGCTCTAAACTTAAAGCCCGACATGGTGGAAGCTAGAGATCTGCTCGCCAGCATATATATCCAAACTGAAAAGTATGACCTTGCCATGCAGCAATGCCGGCTTGCACTGAAGGATGCCCCGTCCGATCAGAGCGCGATGTATCACCTGATCATCGCGCTACGACACTCTGGACCAGACGGGCAGCGGGAAATACCGACTCTCGTAAAGCAACTCTCAGATTTAAAGCAAAACGCGCGTCAACTCGAAACCGAGCAGAAGACCTTCAAGTTGGTAGAGGTGAAATCTCCGTAAGCGCACCAGACGTCTGCAAGCTATATCCAAAGGCTGAGAGCAAGTAGAGGAGACGACTTATGAATAACGGAACGCCCCGTAAGATGCCGGCAACATCCAGCCAAGCCCGACTCGGAGAGCTAGTATGCCGATGGCGATTGGGCGGAGTTCTGGCGTCCTGGCTGGGGTGTGGTCCTGTGTGGTGTTTACGGCTTCGCAGGCTTGGGGAGATATTCCTGACTCTATCGCTGACTGGGGCAGCGATGGCCCAAAGTGGAGCGATTTCGCTGGAACGGAGCGGGCGCGTGATTTCGCTGGAACCCTATGCCCCGAACATCGTGCGAGTCACGATGAGCACCGATCGGGCTGCCGCGACCGCTGCTCCGGGATATGGATTCATCGCCACACCGTCGGCCGATGGCTGGACGCACGAGCGGGATGCGGAAGGCTATGACGTTTTTCGCTCGGCGCGGATGGTGGTGCGTGTGGCGCCAGAGGATCTTCCAAAGGACAAACTGCCGCAGCCGATGCCTTTGGACGAGCTGAATCTTCAGTTACGTGAACATTACTTTGGAGGAGGCAACCACCATGCGCCACACAACGATGCTCTGTTAGTGACAACGCCGGAAGGGAGGATGCTGTTGCACATGCGCACATGGGCGATGGCGCCGGAGAGCCCGCAGGTAGCACAGATGGACGTTGGCGCGAAGGGGTATCGGGTGGCTGCCACGTTCGACTCGCCGACAGATGAGCATTACTACGGTCTCGGGCAGCAGCAAAAGGGATGGATGGACCTGCGAGATCACGAGGTTCGCTGCTGGCATGACTACTCGGCCATTGGCGGCGAGGACGTGTGTGTGCCGTTCATGGTTTCGAGCCGTGGCTATGGGCTGGTGTGGGACAACCCTTCGAAAACTACGGTGGATCTGGGATTCAATGAGAGAAATGTGTGGTCGTCAGAGGTTGGAAACCGCGTTTCGTATTTTGTGATTGCGGGCAATACCAGCGATGAGATTTACGAGGGTTATCGTCTGCTGACCGGTGTGACCCACATGCTGCCAAGGGCCATCTACGGATACATCCAGAGCAAGGCGATCTACCCGACGCAGGAGCAGGTTCTGGATGTTGCGAAAGAATATCGCCAGAAGAATTTGCCGCTGGATGTGATGGTAGTGGATTTTCTGAACATGACGAAACAGGGCGAGTTGGACCTGGACCCAAAGCGTTGGCCTGATCCGGCGGCAATGAATCGTGAATTGCATGCGATGGGGGTAGGAACTCTCTTGAGTGTGTGGCCGCATTTTTCGCCGGGCACGCAATTCTATGACATGCTGCAGAGCAAAGGCTGGCTTATTCACACGCCGGACGGTAAGCCGGACTTCGGAGGCTTCAAGGACGTTATCGGACCGAACATTGATACGACCAATCCGGAGGCAGCGAAGTGGTTTTGGGAAGAGATCCGCGACAGGTACGTGAAACCGTACGGGTTCGACTATCTTTGGCTGGATGAAACGGAGCCGGATATCGACCCGGCGAAGGACGTGTTCTACGTAGGTTCCGGCACGCGCTTCTACAACGTGTATCCGCTCTTTCACACGGCTTCGGTGTACGAGGGGTTCCGCCGGGATTTTGGCGACAGCCGAAGGGTGATGATCCTGGCGCGGGCTGCTTACCTGGGGGCACAACGAAACGGTACAGTCTTCTGGTCGAGCGATATTATTTCGACCTGGGACATGCTGAAGCGATCGATTCCGGCAGGACTGAATTTCACAGCGACCGGACTGCCGTACTGGGATACGGATATCGCAGGCTTCTTCTCACCATCGCTTCCGCCTGACTATCACGCAACACATAAGCCATTGATCGATGGGTCGGATGTGCGCGGCACGATAGGGAATTACGAGGACTATCCCGAGCTGTTTGTGCGGTGGTTTGAATGGGGAGGATTTCAGCCGGTCATGCGCGCGCATGGAGAAAGAAATCACAACGAGGTATGGTCGTACGGCAAGGAGGCCGAGCCCATTCTCGCGAAGTATCTCAAGCTGCGATATCAACTGCTCCCGTATACCTACTCGGTCGCATATCGCAGTTATCAGACGGGCGCCCCATATATGAGGGCGCTGTTCATGGATTTCCCGGCAGATCCGAAAGCTGTGGATATTCCGGATGAGTATATGTACGGTCCGGCATTTTTGGTGGCTCCTGTGACGGAGCAGGGCGCGACGCAACGGAAGGTTTATCTACCGGCGGGCTGCGACTGGTACAACTACTGGAGCAATGAGAGACTGCATGGCGGTCAGACTGTTATGGTGGACGCTCCGATCGATACCCTGCCGTTGTTTGTGCGCGCGGGAAGCATTGTGCCACTTGGATCGGAGGTGGAGAGCGCACGGCGGGCACAGAAGATCGCAGCAGTGAAGGTGTATCCAGGCGCGGATGGCAGCTTTACCCTCTTTGAGGATGACGGAACAACCTACGGCTACGAGAAGGGAAGTGGCTCGATCACCAAACTGACATGGGATGACGCGGCTCATCAGCTGAAACATGAAGGAACGCTGGGATGGAGTGGCTTGGAGAAACCTGTGGTGACAGTGGTTGGCAAATAGCCGGGACGATGATGAGATTCTTGTTTCAATCGTATACGCAACGAGCCCGCGGAATAAGATGAGCTGCGCATCGTCAATGCTGAAAACCCTTCCACGGGTTCTTGCCGTTGTTCTTCCGCTAGCGATATCCAACGCACAAACTAGCGCTCCGGGACCGCCGGTACTTTCCGATACGGTAGCCGGGGCGCCTGCCCCACGCTCTGCAGAGTATGCTCAACTTCAGGAGCGCCTGCAACGGGGCTGGAACACCTGGGACACTACTACGATTGCCGGTGAGGTACTTCTTCCTGAAGGGCTAGAGGTCAACCTCGGTTTAAAGAACAATCGTACACAGACAGGTGATGCCTATCTTCCGAACATGCTGATTGGACGCAAGGGCAAAGGCGACGAACAGGTCAGACCTGGTCCGCATTCGTTTAACGGCAGCTACAGTAGTTTCGATGTCACCTGGTCGGGGGTGACCGTCAATGTCCAGGCCGCTCATGCAGGAGACGATCTGGTCATGCTGGTGACTCCTACCGAATACACTCAAAAGGACTCGCTCCCACTCACCGTGTTGTTCTCGGTGGGATTTTTGTGGAACAAGCCTGGTCATGTAGAACGAGATGAGAACCGAATTATTGCGACCGGCCCCCATCGTGACGTCAGTATTTATCTGACCGGCCAGGATTCTCATGACGTGTACAACGACCTTAAGACGCCATACTTTTCGGCGACATTAGATCAACCGATTGGGATCAGCACGGGGAAGCCGCGAAGTATCGAAGAAATCAAACAAATTCTCAATCAGCAGCTGGTTCAATTCAAACAATCCCATCAGAAGAGTCCTGAAGTCGCGGATGTTTTGGATGCGATCGAAACGACCATCGGCTGGGACACAATATACGAGCCAGCTCATGATCGAGTTATCTCTCCTGTAAGCCGGCGCTGGAACGAATCGTTTGGCGGATATGTCCTGTTTGACTGGGACACATTCTTCGCCTCCTCCCTCGCCGCGGTCGGCTCCCGAGACCTCGCCTATGCGAATGCGCTGGAGATCCTGAACGAAGTGACTCCTGCCGGATTCGTCCCGAATTACGGACGCGCCGGTAACTGGCGCAGCTTCGATCGTTCGGAGCCTCCGGTTGGTGCGATCACCGTTATGGCTTTGTATCGTCAGTACCATGATCGCTGGCTGTTAGAGGACACCTTCGACCGGCTTCTGCGGTGGAACCGATGGTGGACCGAACACCGCGACATGCAGGGATACCTTGTATGGGGAAGCGACGGAGAAAATAAGCCCGTTAATCCGGAAGCCCTTGGCGGCACAAAACAGGCCGCGAAATGGGAATCCGGTATCGACAATGGTCCCGTGTTTGACGATGCGTACTTCAACGAGCAGACACATCGGATGGAACTCGCGGATACGGGCCTGATGGGGATGTATATCGCTGACGCGAATGCCTTGGCGGAAATAGCTGAGATACTTGGGCGAAAGCAGGATGCAGCATGGTTGCGCGGAAGCGCCCAGAAATACAGCGAAAAGCTCGCGACTCTCTGGAATTCCGCCACAGGCATCTTTCTCGACAAAGATCTGCACACGGGCAAATTCGATCAGCGCCTTGCTCCGACGAGCTTCTATCCGATGCTTTCCAAAACTGCAACGCCTGATCAGGTTGACGAGATGTTGAACAAGCATTTTTTCAATCCCGATGAGTTTTGGGGAGACCGAATACTTCCTTCGATTGCGCGGGACGATCCTGCCTTCAAGGATCAGGACTATTGGCGTGGGCGAATCTGGGGTCCAATGAACTACCTTGTCTACCTGGGCCTCCGAAACTATTCGACCCCCACCGCGGTTCGGGCGCGTCAGGAGTTGGCACGCAAGTCACTCGACCTGTTTCTTATCGAATGGAAGTCTAAGGGTCACGTCCACGAAAACTACAGTGCAACAACTGACGACAGCGACACAGTAGAGAACAGCGATGCCTTCTATCATTGGGGTGCGCTCATGGGACTGATGGAATACAACGAATTGAATGGACACTAAGACCGTTATGAATCGCAGGGAGTCTCTTCTAAAAATAGTTTCGGCTTCTCACTCAACTGAAAATCAATCACGAGGTGAACCCAATCGAAGGGAGTTCCTGGCCGGATTGACGGGTATCGTTGCCCTGACGGCTCTTGAGGGACCGAAAGGGATAGCGCAGGATGCCAGCCACGCTGTTAATGTCGCCCGGGTGGCTGTTCCTTCGAGCCTCACTGCTCTTAGCGAAAACAAAATCTCTGCGCTGAACGACGGCTTCAGCCCCGAAAACTCATTCGATCGCTCTCATGGACTCTACGCACTGCGGCGGGATGAGTCGAATGAGTCCACCTCGAGCTGGGTGCAATATGAGTGGACCGAACAGGTCAGCATCAATAAAGTCGAGGTCTACTGGGCTGTAGACCATCCAAAATCGGGCGCAATTCCCGGCAGTAGCAGCTTGCAGAGGATGCAAGTGCCCCAGAGTTATCGGATTCTTTATTGGAATGGAAGTGATTTTGTTCCGGTCGCTCAGCCGCAGGGTCTTCGCACAGAGCCAGACACATTCAACGCAACGACTTTTGAGCCAGTGAAGACAAGCAAGTTGCGCCTCGAGGTAGTTCCTCAGTCGGGAGGGGTGGCAGGAATCCTCGAGTGGAAGGTCTTTAATTACGGCCCGGCCCCAGTGCTCCCGCCGGTTGTTGACGCTGGCGTAGATCGGTCTGTCGTGAGTGACGGCGGGACCTATCTCTCAGGTAAGGTGGTCTGGCTCGAAGATTCAGGGCGAAACAGGGCGCGGTGGGTGAAAATCGCAGGCCCAGCTGCTGTTACGTTTGCGGCTGCGAATGCTCCGGTGACTACCGCGACGTTCTCTGAGCCGGGTGACTATGTTCTTGCGCTTCAAGCGTCCGGAAGCAAGGACAAGCCGAAGGAGATCAATGTGCACGTGGAGCCCGCGCCGCCCGCTGATCGCCTCGACGTGGTTTATACCCGCAGATACTCGATAGATAACCAATTCTGGAGCGAGCGTGCCAAGGTGCTGATCGTGGACTGGATTCCTCACTGCATTCGCATGTGCGAACGCACCGATATCGCACCAATGCGAGGGGATGGCGGGATCGACAACTTTATCGAAGCGGGCAAGGCGAATCGCGGCGAAGCGCACGGCCGACACAAGGGTTACGTGTTTTCGAATGCATGGGTACACCAGACCGTGGAGTCGATGTGCATCGCACTCATGGTTGACCCGCAGGGCGATGCCGAAATCATCCAGGCACAGGAGTTGATGCGCGCCACGCTGGAGGGCTGGATTCCGATCATTCTGGCAGCACAGATGCCGGATGGGTACCTGCAAACCGCTTATATCCTGGCAGACCGCAAGGACTGGCCGGAGCGGTGGTCGCCCGACCATCGCGGCAACCACGAAGGCTACGTCTCCGGTTACTTCATTGAATCTGCCATCAACCACTACACGCTGACAGACGGCAAGGATCTCCGCCTTTATAACGGAGCGAAGAAGCTCGCCGACTGCTGGGTTGCCAACATTGGTCCGGGCAAGAAGGAGTGGTTCGACGGCCATCAGGAGATGGAGCAGGCGCTTGTACGTTTCGGACGTTTCGTCAACGACCAGGAAGGAAACCATCGCGGAGATGCGTACATCGCGCTTGCGAAATTTCTTCTTGATTCGCGGCGCGGCGGATCCGAGTACGACCAGAGCCACCTGCCGCCGGGGCAGCAGTATGAGGCTGTAGGCCACGCGGTGCGTGCCACTTATTTCTATTCGGGTATGGCAGACATCGCCGCCGAGACACACGACTCGGATTACCAGAGCGCGGTCATTTCGCTTTGGGACAACATGGTCAACAAGAAGTACTATCTGACCGGCGGTATCGGAAGTGGCGAAACTTCGGAAGGCTTTGGACCGAATTATTCACTCCGCAACGAGGCATATTGTGAAACCTGCTCGAGTTGCGGACTCGTTTTCTTCCAGTACAAGCTCAATCTGGCGTATCACGACGCAAAATACGCAGATTTGTATGAGCAGACGATGTACAATGCTCTGCTCGGGGGAGTAGCGCTTGACGGCAAAAGTTACTGCTATACGAATCCCCTCGTCAATACGGAGCGTGCCCAGTGGCATGTGTGCCCGTGCTGTGTCGGTAATCTATCGCGCACCCTGCTGATGATTCCGACATGGAGCTATGTGAAGAGCAAAGACGGCCTCTACGTGAATATGTTTGTGGGAAGCCGTATTCATGTGGGCGAGGTCGCGGGCACCAATGTTGAGGTTGTACAGAAGACGGACTACCCGTGGCATGGATCCGTTTCCATCACCCTGAATCCCGAAGAGGCCAGGACGTTCACGGTCTTCGTGCGGATTCCCGACCGGAGAACAAGCAAGCTCTATAAGGAATCGCCGACAGTCAGAGGTGTGAAGCGGTTTGCCGTCAATGGAGAAGAGCATGAGCCGTCGATTCAAAGGGGATATGCGGTGGTAACGCGCGAGTGGAAAGCCGGCGACACCATCGAACTAGAGATTCCGATGGAGCCTCAGCGCGTGGTCGCGGATTACCGTATCCAGGCCGACGTTGACCTCGTCGCTTTGAGGTATGGTGCGCTCATCTATAACGTGGAGCGCGCAGACAACGAAAACATTGAGCGAAAGGTGAGTGACTCGCCGCTCCAGGCCGAATGGCGTCCGGACCTGCTGGGCGGGGTTATGGTGATTGCCGGGAAATGGCGGGACGGCTCTCCAATGCTAGCGATTCCGAATTTCGCGCGGATGAACCGTGTCGGACCGCCCCCCGCTTATCCTGACGAGGGCGGAGCAGACCGCCAGCTCGAGTCCAAGGTCTGGATCTAAATGTGCATCGGAAGCAGGCTTCACGAATGACATAGACAAATTGTTGAGTCTGTGAATGCCCGAATTGGCGCCATCTTCAGGATTGCCAAATCTACTGTACGGTCGCGGTACAGTGCTTTCCCAGAAATCCAACAAGTGCCAAACTCCAACTTCTGACGGCCCCTCTTAGCGATCAGAGCATTCTGAAGTGCGCCCGTATTATTTCACCCCCGAATGCGTTTGCACCGCGCATCTTTAGCGCAACGTGCCGGGCGCTGCAACGAAAATGAATTGACCGGCGAATCGGTTACCATTAGGCCGCCTTGCAGTCTTGGGCCGCCTCGCGGTGCCGATGGAGCACGAGCATCGATTTGATCACCGCGGGCGGCAGCTCGCGGGTATCATTTTCACCGGCGTTTATCACCGCGTTCATTGCTTTCTGGAGGAAGGCCTGCGCGAGGACATTACCGACGCCGCACGAGAGGAGTTCTCTCTCCAGACCAATCGGTTGCGCGATATTCTGACTTTTTTTTCAACCTCCCGCGCGCTACGGCTGAAAACCCGTATGAAAATATCGTGGGTGAACTCGGCCGATTTTATCGATGGCGTGGATAGTCGGGATGAGCAGAACAACTTGCCCCTTCACCAAGGGCCCCATTGACGGTACGTACTTAACTGCATGAGAAGGCTTGTCAGCACCAACCACTTGTCGGAATAATCCGAACATCATCGAGGCGGCGACTATCCCGGGTTAAGTACATCGAAACGCAATCCGCTGGAGCGTTCGCCGCTTCCTGTTTCCCGACAACGTGCCGTCCAGACCACACTGCGCCCATTCAGCCATCGCATGTAACGACAGACGCGATTGACTTGTGTTCCTTCGCGGGGTACCTCTTCATCGAAGAGCCAAAGCGTATTGCCGTTGCCCTCCGGCGCCAATAGACGGCCCTGAGGTTCAATCAGGCTGGGCACGCCTCCTTTGTCGACTTCCATCGGAACCAGCCGCAGGTGGAGTGATTGCTGGCCTGGCAACTGTTCCGGTGCGAGTGGAATCCAGTAGTCCGGCACGACCGTCTCCACCAGATAAGAAGGCATCGCCGGGTTTCCCGGAGGTATTGTTCGGCTCCCCTGCCACGATGCCCGCCTGTTCACAACGCGTTCGAGTCCATCCTGCACGAGTCCTTCGACCGCCCACGCCAGGTCCGCGACCTCGTCTCGTAGAAATAAGACGGCTTCGACTGCATTACTTTCAGTGACAGATCCCGAGGTTGGCGGCAGGAAGAGCGCGTCCTGGGCTGGATGGGTTGCGCCGGCTGCCGTTGTGTCGAGCGAGAAGAGGTTCCACTGCGGCTCGCCGATGCCCGCTCTGGCCAGTAAGAAGTTGCGGCCGAATACGTCGCTAACGACGACTGAATCAAGAATCGTGAGCGTACCCGCGGGCAGCTTGATGGGCAGAACGAACCAATCGTTGCCGTAAACCGTGCCGAACTCTACCAGCAGCAGACGGCCGATATCGCTTGCCGCAGCACCAATCGACCCTAAATCGCAGTCCGCGTCTTCCATCGCCCAGAAGCGTGGCAAGGGCATCCCGCCATATCGTATCGGCGCAGGAACAGATTTCAGACTGATGGCTGTCGAGTTCGACGACGGACCAGCCGTAGCCGTGGTGTCAATGTCGAAGTCAAACCAATCCAGGCCATCGCCCAGATAGGCGTCGGCCACGAGAACCGTCCCATTCGCCGCGGGACTCGATACAGCTAAGCCGTATTCAAGGCGGTTCTCCTGCCATGTAACCGCTGTTCCCGTGTCTGGCGCCGGCTCCATTTCCTCCGTGTACCAGGCGAGCCATGCTGCCGCTATCGTTTGCACAGTCTCGCTGTCGGCTGCATCGATCGCAACCGGGGAGGGCTGACCCGACGACAGATCTTCCGCCGTTGCCTGCAGGGCTGCTCCGTCGGCTGTTCGCTGCGCTACTGCCAGCAACATGCGGTCAGCAGCAAAGGCTGGATCGGCCAACGTGGTTGCATCGAAGGCGTGCGCTGCAACGAATGCGTCCTCGTAGCGGCCCATCCCGGCGGCGATTAACAGGCGGCGGAAATGCGCGCCGGCCTCAATCCGCTCGCGGAGAGTGAGTGCCGGTTCTTCCTCAGGTTCCACCAGCGCATCCAGCGGCACGGTTGCGCCGTCGAAGGGTGTCCATTCTGTTTGTTGTGCGCCGTGCCACGCATTTACGGGTGCCGAGTTTCCTGCTACCTGCACGACTGCTGGAGTTCCAGCGTCTGTGCCATTGAACTCGCCCAGCTGCCACTGTCGACCGAGCAGCCAAAGCGGATCGAGCACCTTTGCGGCGAGACCTTCATCAATACCAGTCGTTCTCGGTGAGGGTTCCAGTCTCCAGCTCATTACTTCACCCCCGCTTCGGAAAGCATGGTGTCCACGTTGCTGCTGGTATGCAACGCCGGCAAAACACGGCCCAGCCGGAATAAATCTCCCAGGTCGACCATGCGCACTTTTGCGAGCTCCAGCGTTTCCGTGACAACGTCCAGCAAAATGTCCAGTGACCATCCCGCGGTCAGGTCAGGTGCAATTGCCAGCAGAATCGACTGTGGAGGATATGCGTCCGGAGCTTCAACCGTGAAAGAAACCCCGGTGACTTCCGCAGCCTCGTAACCGGAGTTGGCGGTCGTTACACTGGTCAGTCCGGGAAGCTGTTCGGTCCAGTTATCGAATAAGATTCCGCAGAACTCGGCATTCACATCGATCGCAGCCGGAGTCAGCGCAACTGTGCACAGTCGCGCTTTTGGAGCAGTTGCGGCCTGATCAAATGGCAGACCCACCCATTGCTCTCCCTGAGTCACGGGTAGTTGTGCAACGGTGATCCCCGGAAGGGCTCCAAGCAACGCTTCGTTCGCGAGCAGCAGATCATGCGCTGGCTGGCAATTTGGCCGTACTCGAGCGAGCCGCCGCAACCATACCATCACGGCTGTCTCGTCGCTGCCGGTGGGCGCATTGCCCGACGCGAATGACTGCGCGTATGCCGAGTCAGGAGGAAGCTGGTAGGACGCCGTAACCGGGACGACCTTGCCCACGATACTTTCCACATAATCCGTGATGGCGCGAAACCACTGCTCTAAGTCCGACGACGGTGCGTCGGCTGCTGGTGGCACTGGCGGAGTCGTGGCGCTCAGGGGCGTGATGGCTGCCAACACCGCACTTCCGCGAGCGGCAAACAGGGTAGCTGCGGCAGCCACGTCCGATCCGATCGTGGGCGGATAGGCGGATGAAAACCCGTTGTCCGCCACGGTCACCAGCGCCGCGCGGACCGCTGCCACAGCTGTCTGCAGCGCTCCAGAATCCGATCCGACCGCGGCTGTGTTCAGAGTTTGCATGGCCGCGGACAACTGGCTCACGGCATTCGATAAGGATGTCCCGAGCGAGTTGACGCGGCTTTGTAACTCGGCCACGTCCAGTCCGGTAGCGGAGGACTCGGATGGACCAATCACATGCTGCGGGCCAAGCGGTGTTGATTTCGCCAGTAGCGTGCGCAGTCGCGCGCATAGGTCGGAGAGTTCGCCAAAGCCGAGAGTACCATCCACCGCGGGCGTGCTTACTACACTGATCTGAGTTCCTGCCGGTTGAGCTGCAGCAATCGAATCTGCGATCCGTAATTCAAGAAGCGACGGGCTGCCCGAGCTTTCAGAGACAATGTCGAGCGCGCACAACTGAAGTGAATCCAACCCGACGATCACATCGGTTGCTGTTCCACTCACTGTCACACTGCAATGAACTTTCCATGAGGTTGCGTCTCCGAGCATGGTTTGCACCCACGCTTCCACGTGCGGTTCCGTGACGGCTCTCGGACGGTCGCTGCTCCACCCCGCTGCACTGCTTCTCCAGGCTGATGGCAACAAAGCGCCTAGCTGCCAGGCCAGGGCGCCGCCGGCGCGCGGAGTACGCACTACATCGAAGCGATCCGGCACTGGTTCGCCGCGTCCGATCGTGTCGGCCGCCAATCCAGCTCGCAGCGGATTTCCACCGACAAGATGATGCACGCTCTCGGCCAGCAGCAGGTCTCCCAATGCGTCCACAGCGTTCACGAGATCATCCAGCATGCCGCCGATCTGCGGCGTTGCCGCGTACTCGGCACGCACCGCGGATTGTTGACGGTAAAGGTCGAGACCGTCCACCACATTTCGCTCCGCGATGGTTTGCCTCGCCGCGGCCCCGTTTGCATCGTTATCCGCGCTCGTCGGCAGTGGAAGAGGATGCTCCTGTCGCAGCTTCGCGATCAGCACGTCGAGTCCTGCGTCGTGCAGTTCCCGTTCGAACCGGTAGCCAAGCAGCGCGCCGAGCGTCTGACCGTTCCTGATCCCCTCGGCCAGCCAGTCCGCGATCCGAACCCGGCTCGAGACCAGGTTGACTGCCAGCGAATCAGGATGCGCGTGCGACTCATATCCTGCGCGCAGGACAGCCGCCGTTGCGGCGTGATGCAACGACGGAGCGTGGATGTATTTCTGCTTGCCGCTGGTAAACACGGTGTCGAATCCCGCGGGCGGGTCCGGGACCGGAGACAGGTCGGTTCGCGGCGAAAGGTTTTCAACCCATCCATAGGCACCGACGACTGCGCCGGTGGGTTTGGCAGCACGCAATTGGTCGAGACGCCGCGCCGCGAGGGACGTAACCCATGCATCGTAGCGGTGGGAGAAAACATCGAAGATCTCGCGCAAAACGGGATCGTACTGGCTGGGATCCACCGTGCACGACAGCTCATACTGAGCGAGAAACGCATTCGCCTTTGGCAGGAGACCCTGGATATTTTGCTGAAAAGTCGGGTCATCCTTCTTCTGCGAAAAAGCAAACGCACCAAAAATGATGCCCACGACAAGCTGATCGTTAGGACCAACCAGAGGATCACTCAACGAGTCTTTGATCATACTGGTGAACAGATCCGGCGGAGGTGCGCCGGGAAACGTGTTGCTGCCGAAGAGGGGCTGGTATTTATTGGCCCAGTCCTGCCACACCATGGTGGTGTTGAGCACGTTGATGCTGTCGCTGAGCAAATCCCGCACGAGCAGCAGAAGCCTCAGATCGCCGGCTGGGTCCGACACGAAGGGGACCGGGGAAGGTATCGCCGTGGCTGACGGGGCTGCAAGAAAAAGCTCGCTGGACATGGACAGACCCGGTATCGGGCCTGTCGGGAACTGCTGGTCGGCAATCTCCTGCGACACTGGATCGCCGTCCTGGCGGATCATCAGGCTCTCCGACACCGGCTCCCGGCTGAGTATGTTTACGATTGTGGCGTCGGGCTGCGGATCGCCGTCGGTCACGGCCGGAACATTCATCACCGCTGCGAGCCAGTATTGGCGAAAGACGCGCAACCACTGGATGAGCTGATTTGTAGGGTCATCCGCCGCCGTCACCCAGTCTGCAATAGATGAAGCCGGCAGCACACCGTAGGGTTGATTTGCGACGCGCAACACCGGCAGGGTTCCCCGGCTGCGTACCCAACCTTTTGAGTGATCTGCCAACGCCGCCGCTCCAACGGGATCGTTATGCGGTACCCATCCGCCCTGCGACGGGGAATCGCCGGCGGGAATGTCCCACTGGTTGTAGAGCATCGATAGTGTGCGGCCGCCGAACACATTCCATAGTTGCGATTGCAGGATTGCGACCGGAGTCTCCTGATCGTCTAATCCATGTGGAGCCGCGCTGAGCGCCTCGGAGCCATCGATTCCCAGAGCGCTAGCCATGCGCGCCGCGTTCTGATTGCTGGCTGGGATATAAGTCGCCCGCGCCGTGGCAACATCAGTAGGCGCGGGAGGCTGTGGAGTTGACTGCCACGCTGAGCGTACCGAATCCGTATTGTTTGTGGGCGAACCGGGCGGCAGAAAACCGAGTCCGTTGGTGTACTGATGCGCAATGAGGGCAGTTTCAAGACGAGCCGCCGCGTCTGCAGGTGACAGGCGCGCGCTCACGCCCAGCACGAAAAGCTGGTCGATATTAAAGTTTGGACCGGCAAGCGGAATCCTGACCGCCATGCCCGCAGCAATCGCTGCATCGAGATCGACGAGCCATCGGCTTGCGGCATCGAAGGGCAAGTCGGAGGAATCGGCACCTGTACCAGGCGGACCGAAGCTGACATTTAGCGAATCAGAAATTGCACTGCCATCCACGTTGAATAGTTCGCTTCCTCCCTGAAAGGCAATAAAGCTCCAGTGATCGGGCAGTAGAGTCGTTTGCGCAGCGCGTGTGAACGTGGACGGACGGGTCGGGACTGTCGGCAATGGCGGAATGGGCTGGGCCTGCTCAAGCGGCGTCTCGTCGGTTGGCCTTGGAACGGATGGTGTCAGAACGTCGACCGCCCATGCCGCGCGCGATGGTTTCAGCTTCTGCAGCACAGCGTTCCAGGCCGTGCTCAATCGATCGGAATTCGACCCCGCGCCCCAGACGGCGTGCCAGTATGCTGTGCCTGCCGCCAGTTCCGCGGCCGTCAATTCTGGTTCGTGAGCATCGACGTGAATATCATCCGGATAGACGCGCACGGCAAGATCGGTGCCACCGCTCGCGTTTGGTAGAAATGCAGTTTCGATTCGCACCGGCAGGAGCACGAGCGGCAGACCGGCATCCGTTCCGTGCATCGGGTCTGCCTGCGCTGCCGCGGTGTAGGCCGCTTGCGCGGCATCCATTTCACCCTGGATTCGTCGAACAACAGCAGCCTGAGTCAGGACCTGAGTGCGCAATATTTGAAGTGTCAGGGTTGGCTCATGAAGTGGCGGATGTGGCAACTCTCCGCCCTCGGCGTTGTTTAACTCTTCCTCAAAAAGCTGCAGCTTCTGCTGGGCCTGAGCGAGCGCCGCCCTGTCACCCTCAAGTTGCGCTCGCAATGCGATGATGTCAGCCATCTCAATCCTCTTATGGCAACAACTGGTCTGCGTGATATCCGACTCGATAAGGACGTGCGAACGCGATGCGACCCATATCCGCGGCATCGTTGTTCCACCGCGCCGACCCCGCGGCTGTTTCCTGCGCAGGAGGCGCCGCCACGTCAGTTCCTGCAATCGCGAATCCGCGCTGCTGAGGAACCTGGGCCCAGGGAAAATCCGCCCAGACCTGCGGAGGCCCGGTCGTCGTCTCCTCGAATCTAAAACGCGGTCCGGTCACTGGTTCGGAGAAGACGAAGAACCACCCTGCCGGATTCGTCGCTGGATTACTCCGAACCTGATCGACCGTCAGGGGATAAGCGTAGGCGATCGTCTCCAAATCCAGCGGCAAAACAAACTCGGGTGCGACCCACGGTACGGCGGGGTCCAGGGCGAACGTTATCCCGTTGAGCATGCCTTGCGCCGCATACACCATTGTTCTCGGATATCTACGCAGCACTTCTCCGCGCACGAGCAGCACGAGAATGTTGGCCCAGTCGATGCCCTGACCTGCGGAGTTATCCCCGAGATTGTTGGTGAGAGGCCAGTTCGAAATAGGCGGTATATCGGGAGAGCCGTCAGGGCGCGGCCAGAAGTAACGGAAGGGGGTTCCTCGTCTGTCTGTCGGATAGCCGCGCCACAAAAGCTCGCGGTTCATCTCGTGATTCGCGCCTGCGAGAAAAGCCTCGACGAATGCCGAGTTCGTTTGCAACAGGGTGATCTTGTCGTCAGGAAAATTGCCGAGTCCGGGCAGGAGATATTCCTTGTGCTGCTGCTTGAGCGCCAGCGCCAGCGGAGCGGTGAATTGCGGACCCGCCATCACGGGCGTAAAGCTGCTGCTGCCTCCTAGCCAATCGGGGACCTGCATGCGGTCCGCGAGCCGCTTAAGAATGCTGTTTGAGGGCAGGAGGGCGGCTGTGACCACAGAAGCCAGGGAGGGGGCGCTACTCGGTGCGGCAGGCGGACCCGCGGCGAGCAATACCGGTTGCCCGCTGGAAAATCCAAAGCCACCTCCCTGGGCACCCACGGGTTTCAATCCCTGCCGAATCGTCGTCAGATTTGTCGGCAAACTGATGCCTTGTTCAACCGTGGCAATCCCTCTCCACGCCTGCGAAACCATGATGCCTGTCGCGTCCAGCCTTAGCTGCGTTGGAGCCGTTGCTGATTGTGAGATTCCGTCGAGTGTCACCGGAGGCGAAGCGGCGCGCACCGTGCCTGCTATTCCCTGTTCCACCACCGTTGCGAAAGTCCCGGCAAAGGCGCGCTGTCCGACAGGTCCCAGCGGTCGCGCGAATTTTGTGAAGGCGACTGTGCCCGCGCCCGCAGGCAGGGGTGTAGCTGCGGCGGCGGCCTGTAACGTTGTGGCTTCCGCGACCAGCACGCGCGTTCGCGCGGGAGCCGCCACCGAGAACAATTCCGAAGGGCTCAGCGTTTGCAGGTGGCGCGCATGCAGGCGGTCCGCGATCTCCGACGCCATTTCCGCCAGTGCACGCAGGCGGTTCGCCTCTTGCACGGCGCCCAGCTGTTCCCATGCACGTGCCATGAGAAATTCCTGGTGGTCCTGCACATACTTCGTGCCGAATGCGGCCGCGATACGGCGGCGCGGGTCAAGGTTGAGCTGACGCAGCCAGTTGTCGGCTGTAGGGACTTCCGAAACTCCCACATGCGTGCCGGCGTATATGGGTGGGGCAATTGCCGACAAGGTCGGATCGCCCTGCGCGCTGGCAGGCTCTACCTGTGCGGGAAAATTCAGCAGGCGGGTGAGACGATCTTCGAAGGCGGCTTGCACTCCGGCAAAATTGCCGGGGCGATCGACGCCAATTCCGATCGCGCCATCAAGTTCTATCGTTACTCCTTCGCCCAGTTGTGGCGGGCTCTCCCAAGGCGATGACATGTCGATGGTTCGGGTACCGAATCCCGCAATCTCATCCGGCCTGATTCCGGAGAGCCGCTGTACCAGGGATTTGAAGTCTCCGTCATCGCCGGTTGAGAAGGTCCACGAATAGTGGACAGGGAGCACTACATCCTGGCCTGCACCCGCTGTCCACGCCATGGCTATCGACGGGCCCGGATCAAGGGGCAATCCTAGACCAGCCTGAACGCCTAACAACGTGCTCGGCACGACGCACGCCAGGTAGGACGTGTCCGCCTGCAGCCGCCGTGGACATAGTAGCCGCGAGATTGCCGATCCGCCCGAGGGCGGATCGAGCGCCTGTGCCGCGGTTGCCGGATCGTCGACCGTAACCTGCGCATGAGCCCACGCCCACGAGTCGTTCAGATCGGGCAACTGCGAATCATTCACAGCGATCCTCGGCAGTGGCGTTCCCGGTTCCAGGGAAACGGTGGCGGCATCCACCACGATCAACACCAGCCACGGTCGCAGTCGATTGGCCGAGTTCGCGGTCGCCGGAGTGAAGAGCCACGGCATGTCCGGCCGCGCGAACTCAACCAGCGCGAGGTAGTTGTCTTCGACTCCCGTCGCTCTGTTTGCCGGGTCAGTACGCACTACCGCGGCGCGATGCACGCCCTTTATGGCGCCGGGCCCGATCAATGGTAAATTCGGACCGTTCATCGGCGGTTGCGCCACACCATCCCGGGCAAGGGTGACGCTGGGTTGAAACGTCGCGGGTCCTGGGTACGGCTCCGTCAAAGGATCAGGTTCGGTAATACCGGATGCGGCGCCACGCCGAACCCATGAGCAGAAAAGCCGGGTCGTCATGCGCTCACCTCCCAACGCTCGACAACCTGCACGGTCGCAGCTTGACCGACAACGCCGAACTGCGCAGTGGCTGCCTGCAGCGTCGCCGTGTATCCGGCCGCCGCTACGTCCAGAGGTTGCGCTTGCATCGTAGCTGTGCTCACGACAGCCACCGGCTGCTGGCGCTCCACGTTGACAACTTGTGAAGTCGCTGCATTCCAGAGATTGGGAAGTCCATGCACATCGTCGATCGTGAGGAACGTTTCTGCGCTGAGCAGCACAAACAGATCTGACATAATGTTGAATTCTGTGGAGGGGATCAATACGACTTCGAAGGATGTGTCCACGGAACGCAGCGAATCGGACGTCACGTTGGAATCGGTCAGCACGGCGCCCGAATTGAATAGTTCAAAGGCTGGTCGTGACAGTTTCTCGTCATCCGACAGGTTCAAAAACGATCCGGCCGGAAATTCGTCCTGAGTCGGATTATTGAGAGATGCGTTGTTCGCGGTGGTGAATTCAGCCGCCGAAATCGTCCACTTTTGAGTTGCGATCGGCTGGTTCTGGTAACGTTCGATCTCGATCCCGAAGGGCACGGCGCGTTGCCGCACGGTTACTCCTCCGAGTGGGTGGACGAAATGCTGTTCGTCCGCGGTATGGATGTCGATTGAAAGAGTCACCATCGCGTCATCGCCCTTCGGTGGCGTTCCTACCCACGCCGCTGGATTCGCGAACGCCGCGGCAAGCACGGAGCCAAGGTCGGGAGACGGAGGCAAAGCGGGGGGTGCGGATCCCCATGTGACATCGAAATCAAGGGAAGCACTGAACAGGAATAGATCCACCGAGCCAGTCCCGTGCACGTGCCAGGGAGTCGGCCCTGACACCGCTAATTGGAAGGAGATGCCCATCAGCGTCTCGCCCAATACCTGCACAGCCACGCCCGCAGAGCAGTTCACCATGAATGCGAAGACCGGGTCCCATTGGAAAAGAGCGTCAAAATCGAACCAGCCGTCAACACCGCATCCAGCTATCTCATCGCAAAGCTCGAGATGCGCGCCAAACTGCACGGTGTTCGAGGTCAGCGCAACATAGGCTTCTGAACGTAACCCCGGAAAGCCCGGCGGCGTGATATCGATCTGCACTCGCTGCAGCTTTGGCACGCCTGCGGGTGGCACGTAGCGCGGGTGAAAACCTCCAACGGAGAGCACGAACGCCGCATCGTCGCCGGTTCTCAGCAGAAATAGGAGGTCTCCATGAAGAGGGAAACCTACGATGTACGAGCCGCTGAGGCTTGCCACCACGGTCAGGCTGAACGCGGGCGAAAACTCGAAGACCCCGACCACCGTTGCCTCGAGCAGCACCAGGGGCGCCGCCGGATCGGGCAGAGCAAGCTGCACACGGCCAATAATCACGAGCTGTATTGGATTCGGCAGATCAATGACCACCGCAATCGACAGGGAGAGAATCCTGCCGCCCCAGGAGATCTGCAACATGGGGCCCACCACAATATGCCCATCTGCCGCGGGGAAAATACGGCCCAGAGTCGCGACAATTGCAGGTCCATGGGACGCCGGATCGACAGGGAAAAGTATCTGGTTTATGGAGCCATCGATCACCGCTGCCTCAAGCGACGGCGAGTCGAGGCGCCGGTTCACGGCAACGACCCCCCCGACGCCGGTTAACGCAAAACCAAACCCGAGCTCGATTCCAGGGAAGGGAAATCCAACCGAGATGATGGCCACGAACGAGAGCGACTGGCCGCTCACCGGAAGCTGCAGGAGGCCGAATGCCTGGATGGTCAGCTCGATCAGATCCAGGTCGAGTACTCCGCCATAGCCGCCCGGGCCGGTGATCTCGAGAAATCCGCCTCCGGAAAGAACAGGTAACGTTAGATCGACCCCGATTCCCGTCGGGACCAGCGGTTGTACCGCCTGCGGATCGATTCCCAGCGCACCCGCTCCCACAGCGATAGGGAACTTCACGCCCAGTCCCGACACCGTGAATGAAATCGGCAGCCCCGGCAGGCCGCCAGTCAACGCGACTCCAAAGCTGAAGTCGATACCGCTCCCCAGCGCCTCTAATGCAACCGTGACCGACTGGATGTCGATTCCCGGGAGGTCAAGATTTGTCGGCAGAGTAGCTTTGACGCCGCCGCTCTGGAACTGGAGACCATCCGCTGTGTTGGCGCTGAGGTCCAGGTTGAGAGGCAACGAAAGCGCGTTGCCCACCAAGGCAGAAAGCGCCGCGGGCGCGAGCGACAGAGTGGCGTTCAGTACCGAGAGCTGATAGTCGATGGTCGGTGCACCGCTACCGTCCACCGTGGTCTCGACGATCAGCTTCATCGTCGGCAGAACGATGCTGGGACCAGTCGCCGGCCCAAACGTGGTCGGCGAACCCGACCGCTGCAGCGCCCACTTCACATCGATGGCGCCACCCGGATCGAGGACCTGTGGCGGACCTCCCCGCGGCAGCTGGAGACGCGCTCCACCACCCACGTTCCCCGACACAAGCAGGGCCCAGTTATCGAGCAGACTCAGCGTCACCGGTCCGAATGCGCCACCGCCCACCGCGGCGATTTCAAATGCCAGGCCTTGTGTCCCGGCTCCTGTGAGTGCTGCCACGGCCGTGACGGCCGGCGCGGGCGTGATCACAACAATCGCAAGCCCGCGCGGTGCTCCGCCTCCAGGATCAAATCCGTGGAGCGAAACGGGTACATTGCCTGTATTGATGTCAGGCAGGACACTCTTCAGAGCATTCAGCAGAACGGATGCAGCGGGATCGGCGCTACTGATCTGGCCTGGATTAATCGCCTGCAGTAGACGTCCGTCGAGAGGAGTGCCCTCGAAACCAGGCTCAGGCGTCAGGCCGGCGAGCGCGCCAGACGCATCCTGACGCAATTGCTTAAGCACATCCCAAAGGGCATTGGCGACCGTCTGAAAGAGCTGTTGACTTGACGTGCCCATTCATCTCCAATCCCCTGCGCGACCGAAGGGGCGGCGTGACCGGCTCAAGTTTGGTTCATTCGGCTGCTCTGCTGCCTTCAGCTATAGTGGATGCAGTCAGGCTTGCGTTTCACGCGCAGGCACGGCAACCGCTCTAACTCTTCTGTAATTTCGAGCGCCCTTCTGATCGGTATTCGCGCGGAAAGAGCGTTCGCCAGCGCACCCGCAAGCATTGAGCATGAGAAGGACAACATGCTCCGGAATCGTCAGCACATTTCGAAACGCGGGCAGGCGAACTCACACAGAGTACCGCATCCTGACTGATTTATGTCAATGAGTTTCTATCTCGGATTTGTTTGTCATGCTGGCCTTTTTCTAAGTCGCTATCTCTGAGGTGTCCGCATTGTTCTCCTCGGTATGGCTATGCGGCGCCGACGCCGTTGCCCCGCCGGCCGCCACCTCTTGAACACTTTGCATCCGGCCGCACCGACGCCTTAAGGTTGTTTGAGCCGATACCGGGGCGCGATTTGAATCTAGCACCTTGCTTGCCATGTCGCGCGTTAATACCTCGATGTTTCTTAATCGCACTGCTCATCTCGCCTCCTGGTGCTCCGGTACCTGAGCGGCAAGCGATTCAATCTTGCGCGAATAGAGGCTGATGCCGGGCTTGGCACTTAATCCATGGGCAAAGATGCTCAGCAGCACTGTTGCCATCACCGCGAAACGGATAGTTGGCTCACCCGGGAAATGCATGTCCTGCTCCAGATAGACGAGACCGAGAACTATGGAAGCCAGACCGCGGGGTCCGAACCAGCCCATGAAGACTACGCTGGCGGGGCTGAGGCGCGTACCGATGAGAGCGATTGCAACCGGCAACATCCGCACCAGCGTCAGACTTAGTAGCGCGTAGAACCACGATGCCATGCTGAACTGCGGCCAATCCCGCACCGCCGCCATGCCAAACAGGAAGAACACGGCCAGGTTGAACATTTGTCCGCATTCCTCGGCGAACTCCACACCGTGCTTGCCTGCGTCTTTGAACCCGAGTTGCACCGTCAGACCGGCGACGAATGCCGCGATGAACATGCTTGCGTCAACCATTTCGGACACCACCAAGCAGAGCAACGGCAGCGCGACTGCGCCCATTTGTTGAAACGAATCCGCGATCCACTCCCTGCGGTGCGCCAGGCCCAGCAACCATCCGCCCACGAGGCCGATTGTCAAGCCGACGAGCGCGCCAAAGCCAAGCTGTTCCACAATAAACTGCATCAAGCTGGCTGGTCCGCCTTCAATTTTCGCGGCCGCGATGGCGATGAAGAACAGAAGGAAAGGTACGGAAAGTCCATCGTTGAGACCGGCTTCGACGTTAAGCGCCTGGCGGATACGCATCGGCACACGTGGGCTATTGACTATGATCTGGCCCAAGCCGGCGTCGGTCGGCGCGAGAATTGCGCTCAGAATTCCCGCTTCCCAGATGGAGAGGTGCGGAAAGACCAGGCGCCCGGCAACCGCGCCCAGAATAATCGTCAGCAACATGCCTGTGCTTAGTAGTCGCGCCGGCAAGTTTCGAATGTTCCGCAAAACATTCAGATCGGTGCGGCTGGCATCCGTGAAAAGCAGCATCACCAAACCGACTTCGGCAACACGGAGTGCGACGTTCGTGGTGAACCCGGCTCTGAGGATTCCTTGGAAGGCAGAAAACATTAACATTCCCCCGACCGTGAACACAATCGGCGCGGTGACAATCGTTCGCTCCAGCCGCCGAGACAACAGGCTGTAGAGGAAGAGGAGTGAGACGAAAACCGCTAGAGGAATCATCGCGGTCCGCCCATTTTAGCGTCGGTTATGGGATTCGCGGTTCCCCCGGGACAGCAGCGTTCAGCATCCGGCCCTTGCGTTGGGGGACCAGGTATTGCTACTGCCGGTAGGTACCGCAAACAGATCGAAGAACCACGCTGTAAATTCGCACATTCGCGGCACGGCACTTGGAGTATCCCATGGACTAAAAGTTTTCTCAGGTGACTGCAAACGGTGGCACAGTGTGATTGCGGGATTGCCATCGCTGCAAGCTCCATCCCCTATCTCAGGTGCATGATGGCAGATTAAAGCTTCATCGCTTTCCGTTGCCGTGATGTTCATCACAATCGTCTAACTCACAACTGTGATCGAGATCACCACATGCCTTTCAGCCACAGTGATACGATTCAGTTCTCTTGGGCGCAAGCAAGGAGACGCGCAATGCCCACAAAGTGCTTTTCTTCGTTCGAGGCTTTCTTCGACGCAAATCGGCATGCCAGTTTGCGCGCGATGGTTCTTGGGCCCGATCGAGGAAAGTGGGTTCTCACTAATCTGCCTTGAGCCGGATAACCGTTCAATTCGGCGAGGCAAGCGGCAATGCGGTCGTAGAGGGGTCTTCTCAGCCGGGCGGCATCTCGATCTTCATCCTGCTCCAGGGATTGTCGGCGATGTCGGGCAACGGACGTCGATTTGACAACCGTACAGTGCTCGTCGCCAGACCGGGCGACGAATTCTGTTTAGCTGCCGACGCCTGGAGACGTTGGTGTTCTTTCTATATTCCGAATGAAGTGCTTGCCAGAGAAGCCGGAGACGCGCCGGCTGCTGTCGGTTTCAAGCAGGGTGTTTTTCGATTACCCCTCCAGCGCATTGAGAGATTTCGATCGGTTATTCGGCAACTCGATGCGGTGGTTCAGCAAGTGCCTGACACGTTCCAATCAGCCGCGGCACAAAAGGCGGCGCAACAGAAGCTGGTCCCGGAGATCTGCAACATGCTCGCCGTAGCGCCAAAGCTTCAACAACCAGTCGGTCGACATGCGATGCCGCGAGAGCAGATCATTCGCTTGGCCATGGATTATGTCGACCAGCATAACGGCGAGCAGGTTTCGCTAGGTCAACTCGCCACTGCGGCCGCTGTTTCTGAGCGAACACTTCGTGATGCGTTTCAGCAGTACTTTGGCGTATCCCCGGTACGTTATCTAAACCGTAGAACACTCCACCAAGTCAGGAGAGCGCTCAAAGCCGCAGACCCGTTGGTGGCAACCGTTACTGGGATTGCTACCCAGTTCGGCGTCTGGGAGTTAGGCCGCTTCGCTCGGGATTACTCTTCCCTGTTTGGTGAACTCCCATCCGAGACCTTGCATCACGTGTGTTGAGTCTCGGCGAGATAACGCTGCGAATCGCTAAACCCGCCTTTCTCTAAACGAATCTGGTCTGCGCGCCAGGATAATGCCGCGCCCAAGTCCGCGACTTGTCTTACGTGTTTGATGGTGCCGCTGGAAGAGAGCACCTCAACACTGAGAGTGACGCAACTACGAAGCAAATTCAATGAGAGACAACAAGTTGTGGGCTGCGACCTGGGGTCGATGAATTTCTTCAATATTGCCGAAAGTGCATAGACACCTAAGGGCGTGGCCGCCTACGTTTCGGAGAACGCTAATTCGCAGGTGATTCGCAGCCGAATCAATGATGCGCAGACTAACGAAGAACACCACCATGATCACCCTTGAGGAGAGATGAGTAGCTCAAAGGAAAGCACAGTCTTGATCAGACCTCAGGATATTCGATCTCTTACAGACTTCGCGCGAAATGCGAGGGCTCACCTCGATCGACTGAGGAGAACAGGTCGACCCGAGTTGCTGACTGTCAACGGGAAGGCTGAGGTGGTCGTGCAAAACGCTGCTGCTTACCAGCGTTTGATCGAATCGCTGGATAAGCTGAAACGCGAGCGCCGCGAAGTGGCTGAATAGGAACAGATTTTTGTATCGGGGCCGCACAACACAAGGTAGTGACCAAAACTAAAAACTGATAAGGAGCGAGACATGAGCGGTGAGAACAAAGGACTGAACGGCATCGGTCGACGTGACATGTTGAAAGCCCTCGGCGTGGCAGCGGCTGGCGTCGCGACTGGGTCGGTCTTGCCGCTCACCGTCGCCTCGGCGCAGGAGAAGCCGAGCTCTGAGGAGGACATCAAGGCAGCCCTCTTCGGCGGCCTTCCCACGGGGCGCTGGAAGGAGGGGCTCCTGTACGAGGGTATCGCACCCCAGCCGTGGCTGAAGAGTGCCGCGAACTGGTTCCCGCGCAGCGAAGAGGTCCAACCCAACGAGATGCGGATCATTTTCATGGGGACTGCGCCGTTCATCCGTCCGGGTCAGATGAACACCTCGATGTTTGTCCAGCTCGGCAATGGTGAGAACTTCATTTTCCACCTCGGCGAGGGGTCAGTCGCGAATTACATCGCCTCGGGCTTCGCGCTGAACGAGCTCGACAAGATCTTCCTCACGCATCTCCACATCGACCACTTCGGCGCACTGCCGTACGTATATGAATTCGGCGGATGGGCTGGGCGCTGGCACAATGCGCTCCAGGTGTATGGCCCGTCGGGGCGCACGCCGGAATACGGCACCGCCGCGATGATCGCCGGTATGAAGCAGATGCTTGCGTGGCATGACGACGCCTTCAGCGTCTTCCCGGTCGGGCAGGGCCACAACATCGAAGTCCACGAGTTCGACTTCCGCGACAATGGCGGGGTCATCTACGACAAAGACGGCGTGCGCGTAATCCACTGGCAGCGCTCGCACGCCAAGGATGGTCCTTCGGGCTATCGCCTCGATTGGAACGGCCTCTCCTTCGTCTGGACCGGCGACGGCAGACCGAGCGACCTCGACGTCAAATACGCGAAGGGCGTGGACGTCTACGTCACCGAGACGCAGACCGAGCTCTGCGAGATCAGCTCCGGTGTGCAGGGCGTGCCGCCGTTCCTCGCGCGTTACACCCTCGACACGCACCACACGCCGGCGTACGCGGCGGGCTACCTGGCCAACCAGATTCAACCCCGGATGTTCTTGACGACGCACATGCCCTTCGACCCCTACCTCAACGAGGAGACGGTGGCCGAGGTTCGCACACACTGGAAGGGCCCGTACCACTTCGGGGCGCCCGACGGGATTGTCGTCAACGTGACGAAGGACAAGGTCTGGGTGCGAGAAGGCATCATCCCCAAGTTCCCCAACTCACGAGCGCCCCAGTTCGACTTCTCCAAGGGACAACTCATCGTTCCGCATCCGACCACCTCACGTAAGGAAATCCAAGAACCCTTCGTGCGCGAGCATGAGATCGATCCGAACCTGTACTACCCGCAGGGCTACCACCCCGAGTTGCTACAAGAGTGGCCCGTATCAGGGGACCTCGTGGTCCCAATGGCGCAATTACCGCCCAAAATGCTGAACAGCATGGGCGAGGCGTGGCGCCAGAAGCAGGAGAACCTAGAGGCACTAAGGAAAGAGACGGTGAAGTGATTCTCGCATGTTGAAGCACTCACCTCCCGGCCGGCCCGGGCTCGGGAGTCTAAGGCGAAGGAACAGGGTGTCTGCGTTGTAACTCAGCCTCACCCCCGGCAGAGGCCACTCAAGATAGTAATGCTAAGTTGGCCAGTATTTACGAATTGGACCGCGCCGGAAACCTAAATGATGTGCAAATAAGCACGGTGGCTCAACTGTGGCCACTTTGTCCGGAAGAACTACGAAGCCACAGCTTCCTCTTCCTCCGTTTCTCGATGCTGCTTGATTTCGGCAAGAATCTCGAGAGGAATGCTATAGATCAGTGGGCGCGAGCGCATTTCATGACTCGGGCCATTTACTTTGTGGCCTCCTTTCTATTTCTTCTTGCTGATGACTCGTGAAACGCGGCCTCCCCCCTGCAGGCCGTGGAAGGCGCGATCGGACTCGGTGAGGCGGCGGATAGGAAAGCGGTCGACGCCGAACGCCTCGATGATCTTCTCCTCATGTTCCTTACAGAAGAATTCGGTGTCGATCAACCAGGCCGATGGCACAGGGAACACTCCTGTATTTCCATGGGTTGACCTCATGCAAAAAGGGAGCGAGACCTCGCTCCCTTCGTTCAAATTTCCGGCTGGTTGGCGCCTACAGCAGGCGGGGATCGATGCGGTATGCCACTGCTCGTCCGATCACGGTGCGGGAAAAATCGGAGTGGACAGGGTTGAGCAGATAATTGCGTTCTTCCGGGACGATGGCACTGGGCACGGAAAGCACTGGATGTGTCGCACTCCGCATCCACGCATCACCGATAGACTGGCTGGCCGCAGAGGGTGGTTCGGCATTCCAGCCTGGCGGGGGATCACTAAGGATTTGGACCAGAGAATCATCGCACTCCACCCGATAAAGCACATAGTTGTCGAGCGGAGCAGATTTCGTAAGGTTTGCCAGAATTTCAAGGATCGCCAGGGACTGGGACCCCGCTGTATACACCATCCGAATTCCTGGAGTGTTCCAGCGACCTCCATAGATTCGGGCACCTTTGCCCGAAAACGCCTCCGCAGATTTTCTCGCTCTGGTGATTCTCCACGCTTCCATCAGGAGAAGACACCGTCTTCGAGTCGGCCGATGAGATTCCGAACCTCTCTCGCGCCCAGTTCTGTTCGTGCATAATCGATCGGGCGAGCATTGCCCAAGCCGCGCACTGGGGCGGTTAACCACTGCCGTGCGCCATCATGATCTCCGCCAAAGAGGGTGAGGGCGGCGTCGAAGATTTCTGCCAGCCGCAGGAGGCGTTCGGATTCTGCCGGATCGAGTGTGCCGGAAATCCGGCGACGGGCAAACGTACGGGCCGGGGTACCCAAGAACTCAGCCAGTTCCTGCTGAGAGAACCCGGAGACCCGGGCAAATGCCGGCACAGTCGACCAGGGCAGACCGCTGCCGACCAGCCGGATCAGGGACGCCAGGTTCATCTCTTTCAGGCCGAGGATCCGGCCCGGCGAAGATTTGGTTTCTCGCTGCGGTGGAACCACGAAGTGTGTAGCTTTGGATGAGGTAGCCGACATATTTTCATTCTACTCCGAGTGGTTGCCAAAATGGCATATATTGTGTGCCATTGTGGCATGGACCGCGGCAAGTACAAACGCTGCGCTATTAGCGCCCCTGTTGTGCATGCTGGTTCGGTATGTCCCGCGCCGAGCGAATGGAGGGCGCCCGCGATAAATCGATGCGTTGCGGTACTCGCCTTCGGAGTACGCTTCGCCACGATTGCCGCCTCGCGCTCCGCGGTCGGATGCTCAATGACAAGATAGAAACTATGGCGGCGAAGAGGATCGCCGTGCAACCGGTGCCGCTCGAGAGTGATGGCGTCGCGAATTCGCAAGCCGCTCCAGCGCATAAAGTAAGGTCATCGTGCGAAGGCAGTTAAGTATTGGTGGAGGCGGCGGGAGTCGAACCCGCGTCCGAAATCGTTATCAGCAAAGAGAGGCTCCATGCTCAGTCGCGTTCCGAAGGTTTCGCTTTGCGCGCTCAGAACCGACAAGATGCGCGCATTGCTAGTCCGTGGATCTCGTCTTTATGACCCGTACCCAGCCATAAAGACCAGCCTGCTGTTCGACGTCCCTTCGAAGCCCACAGGCGAAGCCTCGGGGGACGGCAACTTAATTAATTAAGCTGCGTATGCCAGTTGATGATCGGCAATTATCATTTTGCGAGCGATTACGGGTGCCCACACCCCGGCATGCCTCTTTGCCGCAAGCGATCCCGTCGAAACCGTGACGCCCCCATCTGGTGGGAATCCTAGTCCGGCGTAGAAGCCGTTGGACATCTCTATGTTACTCCTTTTTCGGAGTCGCTCTCTGCCGCCAGGGCCCCCTACCCCTCCCCACTTACGAGGCCCCGTTTCTGCACTTAACTGAATTCATTGCACTTAGGGGATAGGAGTGCGCTACCTAATAGAAAATAAACTAGATATTGGTTGCTAATAGATTCTAAAAGAGTTAGGTCAGGCCAAATTGACGCGCTCCGCGTTGATCCTTGCAAATCTCTGCAAATCATTCATTCTAATGCTCTTGCTTTTGCATTATTGATTCTAGGATCGTTGCGGAATCTGCCACAAAGCAATGATTGATTCTAAGATCGTAACGGGATCTGCCACAAAGCAAAAGACCCGGCGTTCTGCCGGGTCGTGAAGGTCCATATTTCAAGTCTAGCAGTTCTGGCGCAATTCGCGGCCAACTTTGCCCATGAGATCAATTGGAATCTACATGGCGATCGAGTTTCGGTTCTCTGATCTTCTCGAAGAGGTACCGGGCGATCGCCCATGTTGCAAACCCATTGGCCAGAAGCATCATGAAGCCCTTATTGCTTAGGTGGCGGTGGCTGGCACCAATAACAGCGATGCCGACGGCAAATCCGCCAAACTCGAGCAGAGCTAAGGACAGCCCCACAATCCAGAAGATGCGCCTCGTCCTCGGGGCAAAGATAGCAAGAAGACTGCACGCCGTTATCACCAGAACGAGAATCCCTATTGTAATCAGCCCTCGATCACTCATTTTCGCAATATTCTCAGGCCATTCGGTAATGCGTAAAGCTGAAAGATGGCTGTCTAAAGCGTTTCTGGATTCAACCTGACCCACCACACAAATTTGGCAGATGTCAGAGTTACTCCTCCCGCAGCGTGGTGGCGGGCTCGATTCCCGCGATGCGCATGGTGGGCACGATGGAAGCGATGAGGATTGCCGACGCGAGCGTGAGGACGACGATCAGGATGGTCGGGGCATCGTAGACGCCCACTCCGTAGAGGACGCTGCGCATGGCTCGCAGCGCTCCGGCACAGAGGATCAGGCCGATAACGAGTCCAAGTGCTGAGGCGCTCACTCCCGGTCCGGCGATGTGAAGCATGGCCTGGCGAACAGTTGAGCCGAGGGCGATACGGATGCCGATCTCCCGTGTCTTTTGAGCAACAATGTTCGCAATCAGGGCGAAAATGCCGACAGCGCTCAGCAGCAGGGCGAGGGCAGCCATTGCACTGAGCAGGGCGACCTCGACGCGCTGGGTGGCGAGGGTCTTCGCGAGGATGTCGCGCATGCTGTAAAAGCCATTGAAGGGAAGGTCGGGATCGACCCCGGCCAGAGCGCGTTGCATCTGCGCGGTCAGTCCTTCGACGGGCGCCGCCGTGCGAACGATCCAACTGGGCTGGAACCAGACGTGATACATGGTGAGCTGGCTTACCAGCATTTGCGCGGCCGGGATGTACATGGTTGGCTCGTTGGTGATTGGAGCTACGGCATCGATGCCCGGCGCTATTGCAACATCTTCGACAACGCCAACGATCAGTGTGTTCTCAAAGAAGTGACGCCCTACGGGATTGGAATCGTGGAAGAACTTGTGCGCCAGGGTCCGGTTCACGATGGCAACCCGCTGTGTGTCCGGGCCATCGGCCGGAGTGAAGGCGCGCCCGGCCAGAACCGGGATCTGCAATGTAGAGAAATAATCAGGAGTAACGTAGGTCTGATCCGCAGTTATTAACTGACCGGCCTCTTTGCCGTCACGGATGGCGGGTCCCACGCTGATGATGGAGCGCTCATAGGGCAGGCTGAGACCCATCGCCGCGGATTCGACACCGGGAATCTGCCGCATCGCCGCGACGCTCTCATCGAGCAGCTTTCGAAATGTTACCGGGTCATGGAAGTGCACATCGTCGAGAGAAGCTCTTGCGGTCATCACTCCGTTGGGATTGAAGCCGGGCGGCAAGGTCTGAAGGTGAATGAGAGTGTGAATGAGGAGGCCGGAGGCGGCGAGCAGCACGACGGTGAGTGCGACCTCGCTCGCGATCAATGCCTGGCGCAGGCGCAGGTGTTCGCCGGCGGTCGCGGTGCGGCTGGCGATGGCGGAGCGCAGGTCGAGCTTGCGAGTGGTGAGCGCGGGAATCATGCCGAAGAGCACGCTGGTGAGCAGGGAAATGACAAGCGTGAATGCAAGTACGCGTCCATCGAGCGGGACGCTGGCCACGGGGAGAAAGTGCTCAGGCAGCAGCAGCAGCAGACCGCGCAGAGCTATGAATCCGACGGCAACTCCGGCCACGCCGCCGAGAAATGCGAGCAGGAGGGTCTCAACCCAGAGCTGGCGTTGGATTCGCCAACGCGAAGCGCCGAGTGCCAGTCGCGTGGCGATCTCCGGCGTGCGGCGCAGCATGCGCACCAGCGTGAGCCCGGCGAGATTGGCACAGGCGATGAGCAGAATGAATCCGGCCGCGAGCATGAGAGTGAGAGCCTGCGGGCGTAGGGTGGCAGCTTGCCCGATTTGCAGAGGAACGGAATAGTAACTGACCTGCGCCCCCGGATTGTCCTCTCGTTCGTAGCGATTGGTGCGCAAGGACCAGGCACGGTTGATCTCTGCATCTGCCTGTTGCCAGGTCGCTCCATCGCGGAGGCGGGTGATGGCTTCGAAGTTGGTTCCGCCGCCTTCGCCGTCGTGGGCGGGCTGGAGCGCAGTGTAGACATCCGCGTTCAGCGGAGTTGTTGCGCCGTCGGGAAGCACTCCGATTACTGTGTAGGGCTCACCTTTGAGCAGAATGTTTTGCCCGATGATGTTGGCTCTGGACGCAAAGGTGTTGCGCCACAGGACATAGCTGATGATGACGGTCCTCGGTCCGTGCGGACGATCTTCGACGTCCGAGAAATTGCGTCCGATGAGGGGGTGGATGCCGAGCACGTCGAGGTAGTGTTGAGAGATGCGTCCGGCATGGACGTACTGAACGTGTGATTCGGTCGCCGAGCCCCCTTGCAGATTGACTCCTGAAGGCCGGATGCCCGAGACGGCCGAGATGAGAGATGGAACGTTGTCACGCAGGAGCTCAAATTGCTCTCCGTTGACGTGGTGGCGTTCGTCGGAGGCAATGGGTCCGCGGATGCGCGTGAAGATGGTGCCCATCCGCTCGGGCTGCGGGTAAGGCAGGCTGCGGAGCATGAGCGCGTTGACGATGGAAAAGATGGCGGTGTTTGCGCCGATGGAAAGGGCGAGGGTGAGGATGACGGTAAAGGTGAATCCCGGATTGCGCCACAACTGGCGCAACCCGTAGCGCGCGTCCTGCCAGAGGAGCTCGATGCCGGCGCCAGCGCGACGGTCGCGCACGGCCTGCTTCACCTGCTCGACGCCGCCCGCATCAGCGAGCGCGGTGCGGCGGGCCTCGACATGGAGACATGCCGGCAGCGATGCCTTCGTCGGTGACGAGATCGACGTAAGTGCGAACCTCATCGTCGAGCTGGCTTTCGACCTGTTGCCTGCGGAAGAGGTTACGAAGCGTGCTGACGATGTGAGACCAGAGGCTCATGGTTGCCGCCTTATGTTGCCCGCAATGCGTTCTTCATGGCCAAGGCCACGCGTGTCCATTCTTCTGTCTCGGCTTCCATCTGGCTCTTGCCCCGTTTGGTGAGCCGATAAAATTTCGCGCGGCGATTATTTTCCGACTCGCCCCAGAACGAACTCAGCCAGCCGGCTTCTTCCATGCGGTGCAGGGCAGGGAAGAGCGAACCGGGCTTTACGACGAAGGTTCCCTGGGTGATCTGCTCGATGCGGCGCGAGATGCCCAGGCCGTGGAGCTCTCCTGTGCCAAGTGCCTTAAGGATGAGCAGGTCGAGCGTTCCCTGCAGAAGATTGGTCTGCTTTGCGCTCACGAACAAGTCCTATCGAATGACTGTACGAGTGTGAGCGCGCTTCGTATCGATTGTCAATAGGAGTGAGGTGATTACGAGCGGGATGAGGCTGATTGGGCGATCTTCAAACGGATGTTTTCTTCTTCGAGAGCTTCCAGACGGCGGCGTATGGGGCCGAGCGATGCTTCCAGCTCTTCGACGGTGTAACGCGGGGTGATGTGCTGCGGGCAGTTCCAGTCGAAGGCTTCGACGTGGATGAGCACGGCGCGTTCGGCGGGAGTTTTCTCTTCGGGGACGACTAACCGCGGCATGAGCTTCTGCGCCGTCTCGTCTCCTTCGTGAACTTCAGCGCGGCCGAGGATCTTGAGACGCTGCTGGTGCGCGTAGTCCATAAAGAAGAGCGCGACACGATTGTCGTGCTGGAGGTTTCCGGTGCTGATGTACTGCTTGTTGCCGCGCAGGTCGGCGAAGCCGAGGGTCTTGTTGTCGAGAATACGCAGGAAACCCTTCTCGCCGCCGCGATATTGAATGTAGGGCCAGCCGGTCTCGCTGGTAGAGCCCATGTAGAAGCCGTCGCTGTCGCCGATGAACTCGCGTTCGTACTCTCCGAGGCGATCGCCGGCATTGTCAGATCGCTCGGCGCGTTCGTAGAGGTGACGGCTTCCGTGCTTTTCCTGCTGCTCCTTTACGAGCGGTGTGAATGCGAGTTCTGCGAAGCGACGGCTCATAGGATTTACTTCCGATCTGTAATTCGATTCGCGGGCGACGGGTGCGGATTCAGAAACGGCCTGCGGGCGGGAGTCGGCCAGAGTTTGTACGCACTATGGAGCGGGGCTAACTACGCCATACGGCATTAGTGTTCGACCAAGTTTTTTCAATATATTTACGCGGGTGAAGAAGAGGTTCCTCAGTCTTCCGAATGTGAAAGTTAGCTTTGGCATCGACCTTGCCTGAGCACAACCTGTGAGGCATTCGGCTCGCTGATCAGGGACAATCAATACATGGCTATTCCTCCCCCATCTATTGCGCCAACGACCAGGCCGCGTTCGCGCGCCCTTACCCGGGTTCGCCTGATCACTCTTCTCGTGCTGGTCGGGATTTTTGTGCTGTGCATCGCATTCACGTGGACGACGCGCGACGCGATGTCGAACCTGCCCTTCCTGAGTCAGGCCAAAGTGCGGTCGGCCTTTGGCACACACAAGACGATCGTCGATCTGAGCCCCTGGCAGACTGCCGAGGCGTTGGCGGCGCTGGCGGTGAGCACAGAGGAACGCCAGTATGCGCGCGAGGCGGAGCGTCTTGCCGATCACGAGGTGGACCAGGCTTTCGCTTCGGCGCTTCGCGTGGCTAGTATGAAGCGCCCTGCGCTCACCGGCAACGCGCTGGCAATCTCGCAGCAGGTTGCACAGCTTGAGGAGACGGTAAAAGCGGATCAGGCCAATGTGGCCAGGCTGACGGCGGAAAACAAGTCGTCCGGCGCGGCGAAGCCGGATCAGCAGGAGACATCGGGCTCGGATGAACTGGACGTGGCCAAGGCGCAATTGGGGCTCGATCAAAACGAGCTGACAGACGCGCAGCAGAATCTTGCGCGCGCATCCGGGGACCAGCGGGGACAGATTCAGCAGGAGCTCTCGGCGCATGAGGCGGCCATGAGCAAGTATGACGCGCAGGCTCGCGATCCGGGGCAGATGGCGGTAGTTTCGGCGGCGCGGTATGGGACGCTTGCAGGCCGCGTCGAGGCCTGGTTTGCCCAGATCAACCGCTATCAGCTGCTGCAGCAGGCGATGCAGAAGGCACAAGCCGACGCGGCAAGCATGTCGTCTCAGCATAAGGCTATGGAGGCGCAGGCCGGCGGCGATGCTGACGCGTCACCGGCGGGCGGCGCTGCAGACATGGCGAGCCGCATGGCCAGTATTCAGGCGAGAACCGCGCAGCGGCAGATACTCAGCATCGATCAGGACCGCATTCAGACACAGCAGCAACTTGCTGTCGTCTATGGCAAATGGTCGAGCCAGGTGCTGCTGCAGCACCGGATCGTGCTGCACCTCATCCTGCAATCGCTGGCGACGATCGCCTTCATTCTGATTTGCGTGATCCTGTGCAACGCACTTATCCGCCGGCTGATGGATCGGCCGACGCTGGATGGCCGCAGGCTGCGCACGTTGCGCACCTTGATCGAACTGGGGGTACAGATCTTAGGCTTTGTGCTTATTCTGCTTGTGGTCTTCGGCGTGCCCAGCGAGATGTCTACCGTGCTGGGCCTGACCACGGCTGGGCTTACCGTCGCACTGCAATCCTTCATCCTGGCGTTCGTCGGATGGTTCATCCTGATGGGTAAGAACGGGATTCACGTCGGGGACTGGGTGGAGATCAACGGGGTTGGAGGCGAGGTCACTGAGATCAGCCTGTTCCGGACCACGCTGCTTGAGACCGGCAACTGGACGGATCAGGGTCATCCCACCGGCCGGCGTGTGACCTTCCTGAACAACTTCGCTATCAGCGGACAGTACTTCAATTTTTCGACCGCCGGACAATGGATGTGGGATGAGATCGCGATCAGCGTACCAGGAACGGGCGACACCTACGGGATGGTCGAGCTGATCCACAAGGCGGTGATCGAGGAGACGGAGAAGGACGCTCGGCTGGCCGAGGCAGAGTGGAAGCACGCCTCACGGCAGGACGGGCTGAGCCAGTTTACAGCGACGCCATCGGTGAATCTTCGCCCGGCCGCGTCGGGAGTGGACCTGTTGGTGCGGTATGTGACGCGCGCCGAGGAGCGCTTCGAGACGCGCAATCGGCTCTACAAGCGGGTGGTCGACGCGCTGCACAGGCCGTTGCCCGAGCCCGTGCGCTAGAGCTGCCGCTACGAGTTGCCGAGCTGGTCGAGATCGATCTGCTCGTAGTCCTTGCGCTCGATGCCTTCGCGAATCTCCTTCGGCGTCTTGCCGAGTTTGGTCATCTTGTAGGCGTAGGCGCCCTCTTTGGCGCAGGTGGAGCAGATCGCCCCGTGGGTCCCCTCGAAGCAGCTGTGCAGGCTGGTGTGTCCCAGGGCCTTGTCGCACCGGCAGTAGCAGGGAAGCTGGTAGAGCACATTCGGCACCTTGGCCGCTTCCTGGTAGACCTTCACCTGCCAGGCATAGCGGAAGTAAGGGCCGGTCAGCTGATCGCCGGACATGACCGGCGGGAGGGTGGTGCCACGAGCCGGGGCTTCGGCATGGTAGGCGGGGATTTCGTCGGCGGGATTCGTCCACTGGGCATAGCCCGCGAGGGTTACCAATCCCAGCGCCACACTGAGGAGCACCTGCTTCATTCCTTCTTCTCCCGAGAGCTCGCGTGCGCGGCCTCAAAGGACAATGTTATACCGAGTCGGTTCGGCTTGAGTTTGGGTGAGAGCGAGGAAATTGACCGTAGAAAAAAAAGGCGGCACGAACGGTAGATTGTCCGTGCCGGGAGGCCAGTGACGCAACTTGTACTAAAACCTGACGCCGAATTGAGGAGCACCGCTCAACTTAATCCGGGTTTTTATTGCCTCTGCAAATTTGATGCAGCACCTTCAGCGCGGAAGCAAAACTTTATTCAAAATCGCTTTGCAGGTACCTGCATCAAAGAACTGTTCCAACTTTTTAGAAGTGTAACCGGAATCCGGGACTCATACAAGCTTCTTTTCATCGAAACACCAATAAATTTTAAAAGTTGTACTGCTTCTTCTCTTTTTTGGAACCATAACCTAATACTGGGCTCCAAGCCCCAAATGCTGCAAAACTTACCCATGACCGCAGACTCCGATCCCAAATCTAATAGATTCGATCCTCCATCCCCTGCCCGTGACTCAGGCAGGAAACTGTGGCAAACCGCGTTGTTGCTCGCCGCTTCAGCGGCCTTTGGCGGCCTCGCTGTCGCCTTCTGGAACCGGAAGACATTGTCCGACATCCGGAACCGGCCGCCGGAACCGCCTCGGCGGAGTCTTGGAAGAGAAGACGACATATATTGATGAAAAGGTTCGAATTGTCGGCCCGTCGGGCAGGCAATGCCGCTTGGGGTGTCCTAGGGATCTCGCGGTGGTGGGCTTGCGGGGTTAGCGCCTGCGGGTTCAGTCCAAATCGTCCGAGTTTACTCCAGAAGGGCCTCGATGGCCTGGGCGAGGTCAAAGTCCCGTTGGGTGAGACCACCGGCATCGTGGGAAACCAGGGCGAGACGGACCTTGTTGTACCGGATATCGATATCCGGGTGATGCCCAGCGGCTTCGGCCTTTCCGGCGACGGTGTTCACGAAATCCATCGCCGCGACAAAGTCAGGGAACTCCGCCCGGCGCACGATTTCCCCCCGTTCTTCTTTCCATTCAGGCAGTAAATTCAGCTTTTCGCGCAGCTCATCCTTACCTAAAATTGGCATCGCGTCTCCCCTCTGGAGTGAAAGCCCATTCACACTGCTGATAACTCATCTTAATTGACAACCTCACCCCCGGTCTCAACGGTTCCGGCAAAGGACAGTGGTGAGAAGCGGCCATGGTGGCTGATCTCCCGCCGCAGGTCCTCCCATAGCCGGTTGGGCATATCCAGATAGACCTTCACGACCTTCGGATCGAACTGAGTGCCGGAGCAGCGGGCGATCTCCTGCCGGGCGGCGTCGAAGGTTCTCGCCTGGCGGTACGGCCGGTCGGAGGTGATGGCGTCCAGGGTATCGGCTACGGCAAAGATTCGCGCGCCGAGGGGAATCTGATCGCCGACCAGGCCGCGGGGGTATCCGCTGCCGTCGTAGTGCTCCTGATGGCTGTAGACGATTTCCGCGGCATCGTGCAGGAACGGGATCTTGCGCAGCATCTGGTAGCCGCGCGCGCAGTGCTCGCGCATCATGGACTGCTCCTGATGGTCGAGCTTGCCCGCCTTGAGCAGGATGGAGTCGGGGATGGCCATCTTGCCGATGTCGTGAAGAAATGCGCCGCGCGCCATGGTGCGAATATGCTCGGGCGGAACTTCCATCGCGCGCGACAGGGCGATGGTATAGGCGGTTACCCGCTTGGAATGGCCTTCCGTCTCCGCATCTCTCAGGTCCAGCGCATCACCGAGAGCTTCGAGGGTGATGTCGTAAGAGCGCTCGAGATCGGTCATTGCGTGGCGCAGCATCTCGGTGCGGGCGGTGACCAGTTGCTCCAGATTGTAACGATAGACGGAATTCTGCTGGACAAGGCGGCGGTACTCAAGCGCCCGCTTGACGGTGGCCAGCAGCTGATCCCGCTCGAAGGGCTTGAGCAGGTAGTCGTAGGCGCCGTTGCGCATGGCGGTGATCGCGACGCTGATGTCGTGAATGGCGGTCACCATGACCATCGGAGTATCCGGCTGGACTTCGCGAACACGCTCGAGGAGTCCGATGCCGTCGAGGCCGGTCATCATGATGTCGGAAAGGATGAGGTCGTAAGGGGGGTCGCTAACCAGGCGCTGGATTGCTTCCAGGCCATTTGCAGCCAGAACGGGGGAGTAGCTCGATTTTTCGAGCATGGCGGCCATAACAGTCCGCACATAAGGCTCGTCGTCGACAATCAGTATTCGTTCTAACGCCATGTTTCTCCGCGGCTGGACACCTTGGCTATTCATGGAGCATCTTGCCGGCCTGTTTGCAGCCAGGACGGACAGCCGGTGCTGGTTGATCGATCGGCAGACGGGAAAAAGGCAATTCTTTGATTATCTTGAGCAGGGTCCTGGCGGCCGCCGTTAAATTGGAAGAACCATACAACCCAGGCACTGCTTCATACTTCTCAAGTTATATTGTCGGGCAATATCGGCAAAGCGTGAATTTGCATCCAGCTGTGCTTAACTTTCCTGAGTAACCAGTTAATATACATGTATTATTCGGTTTAGAGGCAAGCCTTGTTCGACCTGGAACGAATGGTTCACGACAAATCGATCAGAGTTGTGGCCTCACGGCAGGCGCATCAGCAGGCCATCGACGCACAGCGTGATATCTACGACAGCCATCGGCATCGCGTCTTCGCTTTGGCCTTCTATATGACGGGCAGCGAGTTGGAAGCCGAACATATCCTGACGACAACGTTCGTCGATGCCTTCCGCGCGACAGCGGAGCCGCAGGCAGCCCAGATCGACGCAGCCCTCGTAGCAAGACTCCGCGAGTATTTTCCGGCGGGCGCACTGGAGGCTTTGCCGGATCTCAAGAGCCTCGCCAGCCAGTCGCCGGACCTCTCCGGCCGCAATGTACGCCGCACCGAACTGGAAGAAGCCATTCAGGAGCTGCCGCCGACCGAGCGGCTGCTTTTCCTGCTGCGCGATGTGGAAGGCTACTCGTCGGCGTCGATTGCGCAGCTCCTCGATATGCCCGAGCCTAAGGTGCAGCGCGCATTGTTCTCGGCGCGTATCCGGTTGCGCCAAGTGCTGTCGGCCGGTCGAGGCGACGAGCAGCAGGCCGCGTAGTTACTCCAAATAGATATCAACAAGGACAAAAGCTCGGGTAGAACACTGACTACCGGCCGAGCAGGCTGCCGATATTGGACAGCAGGCGATTGCCCGCGATTCCCCATGGCCCCAGTGCGAGCACGTAGAGCAGAGTGGCGGTGTAGGCGGGAAGACTCGTCCACGAGGTGAGCGCCTTATGCAGGTCCGGAGCGTCTGAGCTGCCGACGCGCGGCGTGAATCGATAGATGAGCAACAGATAGAGAGACACGTTGATGCACATGGCGGAGAGCCAGCGCATCACGTCGTGTCCGAGAAGCGACAGGCCCAGGGGAGCTGCGAAGACGAGCAGCAAGCAGCGCACATGGGCGATCGAATACCGGCGGTAGACGCACGCCGTGCGCACCAGCCGCCAGAGCACGATGCCGTAGGGGATCGACAGCGCCAGCGTGAGCAGAATGGAGCCGACTACCTTCGGCGTGTAGAGGTGGCGGACGAAGTTGAGCTGCTCGCGGAGCGAACACTCGAGAACGAGGAAGACAGTGCCGTCGATGCGCATGTCGGTGCGCTGCTGTGCAACGCTGATCCATTGGCCGGGACTGCCGGCAAGCTTCCCAAAATGGATGATGGCGAGGAAAGACGTGAGCACGAGAGCAACGTGCGTCGCGACCCACCGAATTCTGAGACGGCGACGATGGACGAGATCCGCTGCTAGCACCAGAACCAACGGGTAAAACATGAGGGAAAAGGCTTCGTGGATCAGCAGTCCGATGATCGTGCAGAAGGTCGCGATGGCGAGTCCAGCGAGGTTGCCGAGTCTGATTAATGCGACCGCGCCCACCAGAATAGCTAGATACAGGAAATTGTCGAGCTCGCCGTCCATAAATGCCATGTGCGGCAGAAAGGCGGGAGCGGCGAGCAGGAAGGCGGCGAGGCGGCGCTCGGCCAGGCTGCCAAAGAGAACGCATCGAAAAGCAAGGGCGGTCAGCGAACAGGCGAGAGTAAAGGTGGCAAGTTCAATTCCGATAATAAGGCGCGACGAGAGGAAGCCGATACGCGAAAGGACCTCGCCTACGAGGGCGCGACGGAGAAAACCGTGCTGGTAGGTGGCGAACCAGTGCGATGGGCCATAAGTACGTCCGGCGAGATTGCTGCCAAGAAAGGTGAGGCAGAGAAAGAAGGGAAGAAGGCTGATGCCGAGGCTGGCGATGTCCCAATCCTGGAGGCGGCCTTGAAACCAACCCCGCCGTTGAAACGAACACGCCGGCACCGAGAAATGCGCGCTTTCGACATCCAGTGCATACCTGAGGTTTTCTTCCTGAACCGTGGCCCGAGGCGACAATATCCTGCTCCCGACTGCAGAGTAGCAGGGAGACGGGAGAGCTCTTATTCCACTTGTGAGTCAGTGACTTACGTCATATGGCATAGTGGGAATGCCATGACCAGAATGGGTCATGTCGATATAAAAATTGCTGTCCTATCAGGTCTTGGGAATTTTCGCGCGGCGCGTTTTGGCCCAGTCCGGCTTTGTGACCTGACGGGCGCGGCCTAACGCGAGAGCGTTCGGCGGCACATCTTCGGTGATCGATGATCCGGCGGCGATGTATGATCCCTCACCGACAACGATCGGGGCTACCAGGGTCGAGTCGCTGCCCACGAAGACTCCGTCGCCGATGATGGTGCGGTGCTTGTTCACGCCGTCGTAGTTGCAGGTGATGGTTCCGGCGCCGACGTTGACACCGCTGCCGATGTCGGCGTCTCCAAGGTAGGAGAGGTGGTTGGCCTTCGATCCTTTGCCAAGTTTGACCTTCTTGGTTTCGACAAAATTGCCCACATGCACGCCTCCGGCAAAGTCACTTTCGGGGCGGACGTGCGCGAAGGGACCGATCAGCGATCCGGCGCCGATGCGTGCGCCGGCGATGACGCAAGCGTGGCGAACGAGGACGCCGTCGGCGAGCGTTGAGTTTTCGATGACCGAGTAAGACCGGATGCGGCAATCCTCGCCGATCGTGGTCTCGCCCAGCAACTGGACAAACGGCTCGATGACGGTGTCGGGGCCAACTTCAACTGCGGTGTCGATGACGGTGGTTTCCGGGCGCTGAATGGTCACTCCCTGCGCCATGAGGCGGCGGGCGGTATCGAGGCGCAGCTCGCGGTCGAGTTCCATCATCTCGGCTATGGTATTTGCGCCCAGCACTTCGACCGGGTTTGCGGCCTCAACTGCGACGACACGCTCACCGGCGGCGACGAGCAGGCCGGCCATGTCCGTGAGGTAGTATTCGCTGTGCGCGTTTTCGGTCTTCAGTTCGCCGATGTGCGCAAAGAGAGGCTCGGTGCGAAAGGCGTAGATGCCGGAGTTGATCTCCCGCAGGCCCTGCTGATCAGGCTTGAGCGCCTTCTGCTCGATGATTGCCTTGACTTCGGGCGAATCCGGCTTCTTGCGCAGCACCCGGCCGTAGGTGGTCGGGTCGGGCGGGGCAGCGCTGAGGATGGTCATAGCGGCGCGCTGCTCGATGTGAAAATCGCGCAGCCGGGCGATGGTTTCCGGCTTGAGGAGGGGGACGTCTCCGGAGAGGACGAGAAGCTCGTCGTATCCTTCGACAGCTTGCTGGGCCGTCTGGATGGCGTGACCTGTTCCACGCTGCTCTTCCTGGTGAACGAAACGGACGCCGGAATCTTTGACGGCGGCTTCGACAGCCGCGGCCTGATGTCCGACGACGACATAGATGTCGGACGGCGCGACGATCTGACGGGCGCTGTCGATCACATGCCGGAGCAGCGGCTTGCCGCCGATTTCATGCAGCACCTTGGCGCGCTTGGACTTGAGGCGCGTCCCCTTGCCTCCAGCCATGATGACAATTGCGAGCTTCATAGAAACAGGGTACAGGGAAGTGTAGAGTGCAGAGCCGCCAGCCGGCAGCTCGAAATTTTCGAAACTACACCCTAATCGCTACACCCTGCGTTCAATTTCCCGGACCCTCCATCTGCTGCCGCATTCCCGGCGGCATGGGAATGGTGATGTCGATGGGATGCACCGGGCCGAGCTTGAGGTCAGTCAACGGGGTGCCGAACTGCGACTCGTTGCCCACGATGAGAACGGCGAACTTCGACGGATCGATGTATTTCTTCGCTACGCGTTCGAGGTCGGCAATGGTTACAGCTTCAATGCCGGCGCGGTATTTCTCGAGGAAGTCCGGCGGATATCCGTAGAACTCAAGCTGCGCAGCGGTGCTGATGATCTTCCCCTTGCTGTCGTAGCGGAAGATGAAGGAGTTGAGCAGCTGGTCTTTTGCGCTGGTCAGTTCGGCCTCGGTGAAGGGCTCGGTTTTCAGCTTGCCGATCTGATCGAGCATGGCCTCCGTCGCCTTCACCGTGCTCTCGCTCTTGGTGGAGGCTGCTGTGTAGAACATTCCGGGATGGTCGTAGGACGCGCCGTAGCCGCCGCTCACCGAATAGGCGAGGCCTTGCCTGGTGCGCACGTCCTGAAAGAGACGCGAGCCGAAGCCGCCGGAGAAGATTTCGTTCATCACAGCGAGCGCATAGTAGTCGGGATTGTTGCGCTCGGTGCCGAGTCCGACGATCCAGACATTGCTCTGGTTCACGTCGGATTTGTTGATGCCGTAGAGGCCGGGCTTCGGTCCCGGAAACTGGGTTTCGAGCTTGGGCCACTGCGGTCCGCGGGGCAGGGATTCAAAGGCGTCGCGCAACTTTTTTTCCATATCGTCGGAGTTGAAGTCGCCGACGACAGTGACCACCATGTTGTTGGGGAAGACGGATTTCTTGTGCCAGGCTTCCAGATCGGCTACGGTGATCGCCATGACGGTGGCGATCTCAGGCTGGCGCGCGTAGGGACTGTCGGATCCGTATACGAGCCTTTCGGCCTCGCGCTCGGCGATCTCGGAGGCGTCATCGTTGCGACGGACGATGCCGGCAACGGCCTGCTGCTTGGCCAGCGTCAACTTCTGCTCGCTGAAGGCGGGATGCTCGAGCAGATCGACGGCGATGGCGAATACCTGATCCTCATCCTTGGTGAGGGCCGACCAGGAGACGGCTGTCGAGTCGATGTCGCCGCCGGTCTCGACTTTGGCGGCCTTGGCTTCGAGCAGATCGTCGAGCTTGTCGCCGTTTTGGGTTGCCGTGCCGCTGGTGCGCCAGGCTTCTCCGTAGAGGTCGATGAGCCCGGTCTTGGCGGCGGGAACATCGCGCTCGCCACCGCGAATATTGATGGTGCCGTTAATGAAGGGAAGTTCGTGGTCTTCTTCGAGCAGAATGACCATGCCGTTCTTCAGCTCGATGCGCTTGGGCTTCTCAGGATGAAAAGCCGGCAGCGGCGGCACGGGAATCTTCATCCATGGCTCAGACTGGGGCCCGGCTTTCGCGTCAGGCGGAACGGTGACCGTTTGCTGCGAAAAGCCTTCCGACGCAAAGACCAGGGCGGTCATGGCGGCGAGCATCAGGACGGCGGCCTTCAATGGCCGGCGATTGCGGTGAGTCTTCTGCAGGAGGCGCATGCGGAATCTGGTCACCGCGCACCTCCCGGAGCGGGAGCAGCCGCCGCGGTCTTATCCGGTTGCGGCTGCGCGAATTCGATCATCGCGTAGGTGCGGTTGTTCTCGACGAAGACCTTGTTCGCCACGCGGCGCACATCGGCCTTGGTAACGGCATCGATCTTCTTGAGCTGATTGAAGAGCTCGCGCCAGTCGCCGTATCGCAACTGATAAATGGCCAGTTGCTCGGCGAGTCCCTGGTTCTCACCGAGGCCGCGCAACAGGTCGGCGCGGGCGCGGGTTTTGAACATGGCGAGCTCTTCGTCAGTCACGTCTGTGGTCTTCAATTTGTCGATCTCTTTGTGGATGGCGGTGCGCATCTCCTGCGGCGTGTGTCCCTGGTTGGGCACGGCAGCAAAGGCGAAGAGGCCGGGATACTTGTCGCCCGGGAATCCGCTGAAGCCTTCGGCGACAGCGGCGATCTGCTGATCGCGCACCAGCGAACGGTAGAGGCGCGAAGTGCGGCCGTTGGAGAAGATGTCCTGAATGGCGTCGTAAACGGCGTCGTCGGGATCGAGATAGTCAGGCCGGTGGTAGCCCTCGAGATAGAGCGGCTGTGTGGCCTCGCGAATGATAACGGACTTCTCCGCCGTCTGCGGGGGCTCGACCGTCGTCATCTCCGGCGGCTTGGGGCCGCGGGGAATGGGGCCGAAATACCTTTCGAGGACAGGCATTACTTCGCTGGCTTTCACGTCGCCAACGACAGCGACCACAATATTGGCGGGGACGTAATACGTCTTGTGAAATGCGGCGGCCTCGGTGGCGGTGATCTGGCTGAGCTCGCTCGCCCAACCGACGTTCGGGCGGTGATAGGGATGAGCGACGTAGGCGGCGGCGAGGAATTCTTCTTCCATGCGGCCAATGGGGTTGGAGTCGACACGCATGCGGCGCTCTTCCATCACCACGTCGCGCTCCTTGTAGAACTCGCGCGGAACGGGATTGGCGATGCGGTCGCTCTCCATGTAAGCCCACAGCTCGAATCGGTTCGCAGGCATGCTCCAGAAATACTGCGTATCGTCGAGGCTGGTCTGGGCATTCAGGCCGGATGCGCCGTTGGCTTCGGCGATCTCAGTGAACTCATTGGGAATGACGTACTGCTGGGCGTCCTTTTGCGCTGCGAGAAAGGCGTCGTGAAGCTGCTTCAGCTTCGCGGGATCTTTGCCCACGCGCTTGCGGAACTCGTCATCGTACGCCGCGTAGGCGGCTTCCACCTTATCAAGCGCGATTTTCTCTTTTGCGTAGTCGGTCGTACCGATGTCCTTGGTGCCCTTGAAGGCCAGGTGCTCAAACATGTGCGCGAGGCCGGACTGTCCGCCGGGATCGTTCGCGTCACCGGCATCGACGATGGTGAAGTACGAGAAGACGGGCGCCTCGGGACGCTCGCAGACGATCAGCGTGAGCCCGTTGGGCAGCACTTTAACCGTGACGCGCTTCTCAAAATCGGCGAGGAAATGCGCCGGGCTGGCCATATCCTGGCCGGAGACATGCGCGGCGATTGCCAGACAGCACAGCAGCGCTGTGCAGCGCGCAGCAGAGAAAAATTTCATGGGACCTCGACAGAACCATATCGCACGCAAATGAAACCAACATTGGCGCGCACACAACTTTGACGCTATAGCATCCTGCGGGTGAGTGTAAATCGGCAGCCCGGCGGAAATTCAGGAGGTGTGCTCGCCAACAAAGGCAAGCCGCACATGCGAGAGGCTGAAGTACACCAGCCACCAGACCCCAATCAGCGCGAGCAGGGCGTCGAACGCGGCTATCTCCAGCAGCACCGTCGAAACGTGGATGCCGCCGGGCCCGGTGGGCATGGTCATCGAGAAATCGGAGCGGCTGCGCAGCATGAGCAGGCCCACACTCTGCACCCCAAAGAAGCACAGATCGAGCGCGCCGAGCGCGAGGATGGAGAAGCGCGCCCAGGGTTTTAACTGGAAGAGGCCGACCACTGTCCAGATGCTCCAGAGGACGAGCAGGAACATGAGCAGATCGAAGCAGATGACGAAGAGACGCACCATTGGGATGTTGGGAACAATCGGATATTGCTTCAGGAAGAGAACGGCGACCAGAAGGCCCGCGACCAGCAATCCCACAATCGCCATCAACGCCAAAACGATCGCCGCAATGCTGATTCCCGCAGGTTTTTGGTCGACCGGCATTCCACGCCCTCCTCCGCTCCACGCTAGCTTAACCGCAAGGACGGTCCAGGTGGCGGCAAAAGTGAAGGGAATTGGACTCTCAAGCGGCCCGCTGCACGAACAAGCCCGAGAAGTACTCCCGATAGCGGAAGAACAGGATGAACCAAAGCACGGCGACAACGACGCCGGGAGCCAGTCCCTGCGGGAAGAGAAGTGCGTGAAACAGCAGAACATTGACAATTACCGGTCCGAGAAGCGTAAGGGCGAGGGGGAGATAGCGATTCACGAGCAGCAGCACGCCGCCGATTACCTGAATGGCGCTGACAACGAGATCGTAGTGGGACTGATGCATGGCCCCAGCGAACTGCCCTGCCAGGCCCGGCGGCATTTGGGCTGGTATGAAATGGAGGAAACCGTTCAACCCGAAGACAACGAAGACAAGACCCAGCAAAATGCGCGATATCAGAACGAGAATCTTCATGAGTGCTCCTTTTCGCTTTCGACGCGCTGTCAGGCGACAAGGCTCAATTTTCTTTTTTCAGCTCCACGACCATAACTTCAATGGGCTCACTGCCGGCGTTTACATCGGCGTGCTTTGTGCCGGGCGGGTTTGCGGGTAGCCAGTAGGCCTTTCCGGTATCCCAAACATGCGACTCCTCGGCGCCGCTCTGGTCGACAATCTTCATCGTTCCGCCCTTCAAGGCGATGATGACGCGCGGGTGATCGTGGCGGTGCATGGTCAGCGGCTGGTTGGGAAGCACGATCGACTTCCAGACCTTCACGCCCTCGTTTTCGATCTGCGGGAAGCGCTGCGTCTGCGAGGCGGTTTGCTGCGAGTAGATGACCCCGGCCGCTGCGAGAAGGAGCGAGCCCAGGACTGCGATGACAACGCGATGGCCTGTAATTGCCGTCATGCGTTCCTCCGGTGGGGCGAATTGTAGCATTCGGATTTTGTGGCGGCCTGGGCGACCGGCGTTGCTTGACCCGCGCCTACGGCGCTCAGTATTCTGCCTCCGGATTCGCACGCAGTCTCACCGTGCAGCTCGCGGTGCATAGCGAAGTCACGGGAGCCGAAAAATGAGCGCCGCAGTCGCAGAACAGATTCCAGTCCATACCGCCCCTCCGCTTCTGCGCCGCGCTGCTGTTCTCGGAGCAGGTGCGATGGGCTCGCGCATCGCCGCGCATTTGGCCAATGCGGGAGTTCCTGTCCTGCTGCTCGATATTGTTCCGCCCGGCAATGCCGACGCGAAGGCGCGGAGCGGCATCGCTAATGGCGCAATCACAGCGCTGCTGAAGGCAAAGCCGGCTGCATTTTACGACGCTGCATCCGCGCGGCTGATAACGCCGGGAAACTTCGAAGACGATCTCGCCGGGTTGAAGGACTGCGACTGGATCATCGAGGCGGTCACGGAAGATCTGGCGATCAAGCAGGCGCTGCTGGCAAAGATTGCGCCACATGTCGGCGCGCAATCCATCATCACGACTAACACCAGTGGTCTTCCCGTCGCGTCTATTGCAGCGAATGCACCGGCAGATTTCCGGCGGCGATGGTTTGGCACGCATTTCTTTAATCCGCCGCGGTACATGCGGCTGCTGGAGATTATTCCGACAAAGGAGAGTGACCCGGCGTTGGTTGCGGCTATTGCCGAGTTCGCGGACCGGCGGCTGGGCAAGTCCATCGTTTATGCGCGCGACACGCCGAACTTCATCGCCAACCGCATCGGCGTCTTCTCCATGCTGACTGCTGTGCGCCTGATGCAGGAACAGAACCTGACGATTGAGGATGTGGACGCCCTCACCGGCTCGATTATTGGATGGCCGCGCACGGGGACGTTTCGCTTGGCGGACATGGTGGGCATCGATGTGCTCGCACACGTGGCGAGAAACTTCGCCGAATCGCGCGGCAGCGATGCGAGCGCGACCACGCTGCCGGCGTTCATCGAAACCATGCTCGAGCGCCGCTGGATGGGCGACAAATCAGGGCAGGGCTTCTATAAGAAGGATCCTGCATTGAAGGATCCAAAGAGCAACCGGCTCGCGCTCGACTGGCACACGCTCGAGTATCGTCCCGCGGCGCGTCCGAAGTTTCCCTCAGTCGAGATGGCGAAGAATGCCGAGTCGCTGCCGGAGCGTCTGCGGCTGGTGCTGGGCGGTGATCTGACGAAGGACAAGGCGGCGGCGTTTCTCTTTCCGCTGCTCACTGGCATCTGGAATTACGCGGCGGAGGCACTGCCGGAGATCGCGGATTCACCGGCCTCCGTCGACCGCGCCATGCGAACGGGCTTCAACTGGGAGCTTGGGCCCTTCGAGATGTGGGACGCAGCCGGCGTGCCTGAAACGCTGGCGCGGTTGCGCGCGGCGGGTCTACACGTCAGTCCGGTGGTCGACGCGCTGCTAGCATCGGGCAAGACTTCCTGGTACGCCGATGGACCTGACGGCCGTGGTGTTTACGATCCGCAGACGGGCAGCTACAAAACGATCGAGCACCCGGCGGGCGTCGCGAGTGCGGTGATCTTTCGGCGGGCGAATAAGGTGGTTCGCAAGAATGCAGGGTGCTCTCTGATCGATATCGGCGAAGACATCGCACTGCTGGAGCTGCATTCGAAGAAGAACGCGATCGGCGACGATATTGTCTCGATGATCACGCAAACGCTCAATCCTGCGAGCGACCACGTGCACAACTTCCGTGGCTTTGTCATCAGCGGAGACGCGAGCGACTTTTCCGTCGGCGCGAATCTCATGCAACTGCTGCTCGGCATTCAGGAAGGCGAATGGGAGGAGGTTGAGATGGCTGTGCGCGCCTTCCAGCGCATGACGGCGTCGATCAAGTTCTGCCCTCGGCCGGTGGTCGCGGCGCCATTTAATCTTTGCCTTGGAGGAGGTACCGAAATTTCGCTGCATGCCGCGCGTCGCCAGCCGCATGCGGAGCTCTATATGGGCCTGGTGGAAACGGGTGTAGGGCTGGTGCCCGGTGGCGGCGGCACGAAGGAGATGGCGCTGCACGCGATCGACGCGGCGCAAGCTTCGTCGGGCATCGATCCCGCAACGGCGCCCGTGCGCTTTGCGTTGTCGGCTGATCTGCAGGACGCCCTGCGGCAGCGCTTTGAGACGGTTGCCATGGCGAAAGTGTCAACGTCGGCTGCTGAGGCGCGCGCGCTGGATCTGCTTGCACCGGCCGACCAGATCACTGTCAACCGCGAACGTCTGCTGCTCGACGCGCGTGAAGCGGCAATCTATTTAGCGGAGGCCGGCTACATTGCTCCGACGCCGCGTACGGTTGCCGTGCCAGGCGAAGGCGTACTGCCTACGCTGAAACTGGGAATTCACCTGATGCGGCAGGCCGAGTACATCAGCGACCACGATGTGAAGGTGGCCACTCATGTGGCGCGAATTCTGTGCGGAGGTTCGCTCACGCCGGGTTCGCTGGTGACGGAGCAGTATCTGCTTGACCTTGAGCGCGAGTCGTTTCTTTCGCTGTGCGGCGAGCGCAGGACGCAGGAACGGATTGCGCACACACTGCAGACAGGCAAGCCGCTCAGGAATTAGGCGCTCTAGCTTTAATGACTCTTCGCGCAGCTACGGTGATGGTGAGCGCCGCTCTTATGGCCGCGGCAGTTGGCGGGCCATGGAGCGCGCCTGCTCAGGAACCCAATCAGGCGGCGCGGTCTACGGAGCAGATCGAAACTGGCCGGGTGCGCCTGCCGAGCGGCGCTGAAGTTGTCTATCGCATTCGCCTGCTGCCGCTGACGTCGTTTCCGGCGATGCCAGCAGTGGTCTCGGCGCAACTGAATGAGCGAAATTGCATGGTTCCGCAGACTTACGAGGCACGGGCGCCGGAAAACGTCGTTCATGCCTCGCTGGAGCGGAAGGGAAGCGATGATTGGGCGGTTTTGTGCTCGGTGAATGGATCGACGACGCTGTATGTATTCTTCCAGTCAAAACCCTCCGCGCCTATCGCATTGCGCCGCCAGCGCGATACAGAATGGCTCGGCTCGGAGGTGGTCGGCGCGTATGGGTCCGCGTGGGGGATCGCACGACGCGGTCCATCACAGATGCGCGTGGGCAAGGGAGTTGGGGCCGTGGCACGCGGCGGCTTCGATCACGATGGGGTGGACGACGCGTTCGTGGAGAAATCATCGACAACGCATTATTTCGAGGACGGCAATTGGATCGTCCTCGACAACTCAAATTGATTGTTCCGGCGAGCACTCGCACTGATTGCATCGATGCCGCGTATGATCAGGAGCGCAGGGAAACGTTATGACTGAAGTTTTTATCGCCGCCGCCGTTCGCACCGCAGTAGGCAAGGCTCCCAAGGGAACGCTGGCTACCACGCGTCCCGATGATCTTGCCGCCACCGCTATCCATGGCGCGTTGCAGCGAGTGCCTGCTTTGGACGCCGCAGAAATCGAGGACGTGATTCTCGGCTGTGCGATGCCTGAGGCGGAGCAGGGAACCAACGTCGCCCGCATCGCCAGCCTGCGCGCCGGCCTGCCGGTTGAGGTTTCGGCGATGACCATCAACCGTTTCTGTTCGTCGGGCCTGCAGGCGATCGCGCTGGCTGCGGATTCAATCCGCGCAGGCCGGGCGCGGGTGGTGCTGGCGGGAGGAACTGAATCGATGAGCATGATTCCTTCCGGCGGGAACAAGCTCAGCGCGAATCCATGGCTCATCGAGAACTATACCGATGCCTATCTGTCGATGGGGTTGACAGCTGAGAACCTTGCGAAGAAATACGGTATTACCCGCGAGCAGGCAGACGAGTTTTCGCTGGCCAGTCATCAGAAGGCGCTAACCGCAATCAATGCCGGACACTTCCAGGAAGAGATCGTGCCGGTCACGGTGACAAATATCACCGCGAACGGGAAGCCGTCGAAGCCGATCGTCAAGACATCGGAATTTGCGACGGACGAAGGCCCTCGCGCCGACACCTCGCCCGAAGCGCTGGCCAAATTGAAGCCGGTATTTCACGCTCAGGGAACGGTCACGGCGGGGAATTCATCGCAGACATCGGATGGGGCCGCGGCAGCTGTCGTGATTTCGGGAGAGCGGGCGAAGGAGCTGGGCATCCAACCGCTGGGCCGCTTTATCAGCTTTGCTACGGCGGGGTGCCCGCCGGAGATCATGGGCATCGGCCCGGTGTACGCGATCCCCAAGGCGCTCAAGCTTGCCGGCCTCACGCTCGATCAGATTGACCTTATCGAGCTGAACGAGGCATTCGCCGCGCAGGCGCTGGCCGTGATTCAGCAGGCTGGACTCGACGCGGCCAAAGTAAATGTCAACGGCGGAGCGATCGCGCTGGGTCATCCGCTGGGCTGCACCGGAGCGAAGCTCACGGCGACGATTTTGCACGAGATGCGACGGCGCAAGCTCCGCTATGGACTGGTGACGATGTGTGTGGGCGGTGGCATGGGCGCGGCTGGTGTGTTTGAGAGCCTGAACTAAGGGAATAGCAAATGTGGCACAACATGTGTCACAATGAGCGCATGGAAGTAGTGATGACGATGCGCGGATTGCGGGACACTCGCAGGTTGAAGGCTCTCTTGAAAGCTGGAAAGTCGATCAGGCTGCAGGATCGGAACCAGATGGTGGGACGTATTGTTCCCGAAAAAAAGAAGGCAGACAAGAAGGACTGGCCCGACTTCGAAGCGCGAGCGAAGAAAGTCTTCGGGGATCGCATCTTGCCGGGGGCCGATTTGGTTATCGAAGAACGAGGTCGCTATTGAGCGTATACGCCGATACGAGCTTTCTGGCTTCGCTCTATCTGACAGACCTTCACTCGCAGCACGCATGGCGCGCGGTGGCTTCTCGCCCGCAGATATGGCTCACTCCACTTCATCGTGCGGAGTGGACGAATGCGGTATCTCAGCACATTTTCCGTCGCAGCATCGCTGAGACAGAGGCACAAGAGGTTTATAGACAGTTCGAGAGGGATCTAGCGATGGGTCTGTGGGCGGAGATCGAACTCCCGCAGAATACCTTCGAGATATGTATCGAACTGGCGCGTAAGCACACGCCGCGATTTGGTGTTCGCACGCTTGATGTCTTGCACGTCGCCGTCGCGCTGGAGCTAAGAGCCACGCAATTTTGGACCTTTGACGATCGTCAGGCGAAGTTGGCGAAGGTTGTAGGGCTGAAGGTTTCCTGAAAGCACGGCGAGATTATCTCAGCGTCACGGATTCGGAGTACCATGTCCCGTTGCGGCGGAATAAGCTGAAGCTGCATACGAGGAGCGAAACACCCCATGGCCACGACTCTTGCGCCATCCGTTGTCGTAACCGGCGGCAGCTTTCTGCTGAATGAAGCTGATGCCGCGAGCATATTTACCCCTGAAGATTTCTCCGATGAGCAGCAGCAGATCGCTTCGACCGCAGCTGAGTTTGCGGTGAACGAAGTGCTGCCCGCCGCCGACGAGATTGAGGCCAAGCATTTCGAGGTGACGCGCGGCCTGCTGAAGAAAGCCGGTGACCTTGGCCTGATGGCGGTTGACATCCCTGAGGAGTTCGGCGGCCTGGCGATGGACAAGGTCACCTCGGCCATCGTTGCCGACCGCATGTCGGTGTTGGGCAGCTTCAGCGTTGCTTTCAGCGCGCACGTCGGCATCGGCACGCTACCCATCGTGTGGTATGGGACCGAGGAACAGAAGCGGAAGTATCTGCCAAAGCTGGCCAGCGGAGAGTGGATCGCGGCCTACGCGCTGTCGGAGGCGTCGTCGGGTTCTGACGCGATGAACATTCGCACGCGCGCCGTTCGCGACGGCGACCAGTATGTGTTGAACGGCGAAAAAATGTGGATCACCAATGCGGGTTTCGCCGATCTGTTTACTGTCTTCGCCAAGATCGCAGATCCCGCAGATCCTGACCCCGGCAAAGCCAAGATGTCGGCGTTTCTGATCGAGCGCAACACTCCTGGCCTGACGGTCGGAGCGGAAGAGCACAAGCTGGGCATCCGCGGATCGTCGACCTGCCCGCTGATCCTGAATGACTGCCGTATTCCCGCGGAGAATCTGTTGGGTGAAGCAGGCAAGGGCCACCACATCGCCTTCAACATTCTCAACATCGGGCGGTTCAAGCTGGGAGCAGCTTGCCTTGGGGGTTCGCGCAGCTCGCTGGCCAACGCGATTCAGTACGCAAAGGACCGCAAGGCGTTTGGCAAATCAATCTCCGAATTCGGCCTTATCCAGCAGAAAATTTCTGACTCTACCACGCGCATCTACGTCGGCGAATCGATGGCCTACCGCACGATCGGAGCGATTGATGCGGCGCTGGCCGCGATTCCCGAAGCCGAAGCGCACAATTCGCGGGAGATTCAGAAGCGCATCGAGGAGTACGCCGTCGAGTGCTCGATTCTAAAGGTCTGGGGCTCGGAGATGCTGGACGCGATCGTCGATCACACCGTGCAGATCTATGCCGGCTATGGATATGTCGAGGAGTATCCTGCGGAGCGTGCCTATCGCGACTCGCGCATCAACCGCATCTTTGAGGGCACGAACGAGATCAACCGGCTCATCATTACCGGCTTCCTGATGAAGCGAGCGATGACCGGGCAACTTCCGCTGCTCGCCGCCATCAAGCAGCTTATGGAAGAGCTGATGTCGCCGCCGTCGTTTGGCGAGGGAGACGGTGCGGACGATCCGCTGGCGCGCGAGGCGCAGATGCTGGCCAATGCGAAGAAGCTGGCGCTGTTTGCTTCCGGTGCCGCGAGCCAGAAGTATATGAACGGCCTTGCCGAGCAGCAGGAGGTGATGGCTGCGCTGGCGGATATCATCATGGAGGTCTATGCTTTCGACTCCGCGCTGGCGCGCGCGCGAAAGCTGGCTGCCGCGAAGTCTTCCAACGCTGCGCTCGCCGCCGATATGACGCGTTTCTACGCGGCGAGGGCTTTCCACATCATCGAGTCGGCGGCGCGCCAGGTGATTGCTGCGGTCGCCGAGGGTGACATGCTGCGAACGCAGCTCGCAATTTACCGCCGCCTGGTAAAACATGAGCCCGCGGACACGATTTCACTCAGCCGCACCATAGCGCGAGCCGCGATCGAGAAGGGGCGCTATCCTCTATAGCGCCGTGTGAAACGTGGCACACTTTCTGCTTGGGGTTATTCGCCGCCCGCGTACTTGACGCTGCATCCGTAGGGACGCGTCGATGAGGTCGCGACCGGCTTGCCGGCCATCGCTTCGGTGAGCGCTTCGGAGACGTAGTTCTTCGAGGACTTGATGTCCTCCGGGTCAGGCGTGGGATGGTCATCGATCGCGCCCGCGTAGATGAGCTTTCCACTGGGATCGATCACGAACATGTGCGGCGTCGTTCTTGCCGAGTATTCGCGGCCTATCGTGCCAGTTGGATCGAGAATCGCCGCGGTTGGATCGGCGTGGACCTTGCTCATGTAGGCGTTCTCGTCAGCGGCGGTCATGTAGCCCTGCTCCCCGGGAGCCGAGGAAAGAATGGTCAGCCACACCACGTCTTTCGCGGTCCATTCCTTCTGCAGAGACTGCATGTTGCCGCTGTTGTAGTGCTTCTGCGTAAAGGGGCAGCCGTTGTTGGTCCACTCCAGAACAACGAATTTGCCTCGATAATCGGAAAGCTTGTGCGTCTGTCCGTGGGAGTCCGTTCCGGTGAAGTCAGGAGCAGGATCACCGACGCGGGCAGCCAGAACGGTGACGGTGAAAAAGAAGGCGGCAACGAGAGCCACCGTCCAGATACGGGTCCGGAGTCGCATGGAGGAAGCCTCCTATATGGCGCTTAGACGAGAGTTTACTTGGGTTTGTTTCTTGAAATCTCTATAAACCGGACCCTGTGTGACCGGGCGCGGCCTTGATGCTGTCCAGAGCGTTGAAAACAATGTCCGGTGTCAGTACCTCGGGCAGCAGTACCGGGGGAGCCTGCCGATCGGCGGGGTACAGCGCATAGGTCGGCACGCCGTCCCGCCCGAGTGAAGCCAGCGTCTGGGCGATGATCTCGTCGTGACGGGTCCAGTCGGCGCGGACGAGCGCGACGCCGCTGGTCTTGAGCCGATTCTGCACGTCGGCGCGGCTGAGCACCACGCGCTCGTTCACCTGGCAGCTCAGGCACCAGCTCGCGGTGAAGTCGACGAAGACCGGGCGTCCCTGCGCGCGGTACTTTGCGACGAGCTCGGGACTGAACGGAGCCCATTGGGTGCTCGCTGTCTCGGCATTCACTACACTCGGCGAAGGAGTTGCCCTGCGGACAGCCATCACCGGCAGCGCGACGGCGAGAGCTAAAACCAGGACTGCCGCCACCGTTGCTCCGGCCTTCGCCGGCCAGCGGCCGAGGATCCAGCCGGCTACAGCCAGCAGCAGCATTGCGATGAGCAGATCAACCAGCGCGCCAGTGCCCGCCGTCTGCGTGAATACCCAGATCAGCCAAATCACGGTCGCGAAAATCGGGATGGAGACGGCCTGCTTGAGGATCTCCATCCACGCGCCGGGACGAGGGAGCAGGCGCGTCCACGCGGGATTGAACGCCAGCAGCAGATAGGGCGCGGCCAGGCCGAGCGCCAGCGCGGTGAAGACGGCAAAGCTCACTACAGCCGAGTTCGAAAGCGCATAGCCGATCGCCGCTCCCATGAACGGAGCTGTGCAGGGCGTAGCCACAATCACCGCGAGCACACCGGTGAAGAAGCTGCCGGTGTATCCGCTCTTTGCCGCTAATCCAGAGCCGGCGCTGGTCAGCGTCAGGCCGATTTCGAATTGTCCGGCGAGCGACAGTCCGAGAAAAAAGAGCAGCATTGCGATGAGGGCGTCGAAGGTCGGAGATTGGAACTGAAATCCCCAGCCGAGGTTGTGTCCCGCGCCGCGAAGCGCGAGCAGCACGCCTACGACCAGCCAGAAGGAAGCCAGGATTCCCAGGGTGTACACCAGGCCATGCAGACGCAGCTTGTGGCGCTCCTGAGAAGAGGACTGCACCAGGGCTAGCCCTTTGATGAACAGGACTGGAAAGACGCAGGGCATCAGGTTGAGGATGACTCCACCGACGAAGGCGAGCAGCACAATGCGCAGCATGCTGCCCGAGGATTGCATCAGGCTGGCGGATGCCAGTGCCCCAGGAATCGCGTGAATTTCATAGGCGCGGCCATCGCTCAGCACCAGCACGCCGCTCAGTTCCTTTGGCGCAGTGTGCAGGTTGTCATCTTTGGTCAGCGCGATCGAGATGCCATTCCGGATCGGTGTCACCGGCTGCGGAGCTGCGTTTGCCAGCACGCTCTGATCGAAAGGGAAGAAGGCGCCCGACTTCTCTTCGTGGCCGGTGGCGACGGTCAGCTCAAAGCCGTTCGGACTGGCGCGAAATCTGGCCGAATCGCCGCCGGGAAGCGGCTGGGGCAGCGTGTCCTTGAACCGCTCCAGCAGCTGTGCGTCCGCGGGGTTTTCCTTGTCGAGCGGGGGGGCCTGCGCAAGTGCGGCGCGATCGACGGAAAGCTGCGCCTTGCCCGGAATGCAGACTTCGCGACAGACGAGCCAGCTGACCTTACCCGCCAGCGCGACGTTGGGTCCGGCAGGTTTGAAGTCCGGGGCGACATGGATCGCAATCGGAAACAGAACCTCGTTGTCGTAGCCGAAGTCCATCAACGGGCCCAGGGGAAGGCGTTTAGGAGCGGGAAATTGAATCGCGCCGGCGGTGATGCCCGCAGGCAGGTTCCACTTGATCGCGGGAGGCTCACCTGAGTCGCCGGCGTTAACCCAGTAGACATGCCAGCCCTTATCGAGCTTGAAGTACAGGCCTGCTGTAAAGGTCTGCCCCGGATAGATCTGCTCCGGCGGGACGACCATCTGCACCGTAAGGTGAGGTGCGGTCGCTGTCGGAGCCGCCCATAGCGCGGGCGAGAGCAGCAGAAGAAGGCAGAAAACGGAAGCGGCCAGTGCCGAGGCTGGAAATCGGGGGCGCATGGGCATTCTGATTCCATTGTAGGGCGTTGGTTGCGAGAAGTTCTCTTTATGCGCTCTAGAAGTTTTTGCTGGATGGATTGCAGGCGAGCGCGAAGCGAGCGAAACTGGTTGTCAGATTTCACCAGACACAAAGATTGCTTTCATCCCTCGGATTGCAAGGGAAGGGTTTGAGGATGACTTTCACTTCAGAAAGATGGACGCGACGTACATTTCTGACTCGCGTGGCGGCGGCGGGTGGCTATCGGGCGATGTTTACCGCAATGCAGTCTCTCGGGCTGTTGGCGACGGTTGCCGAGGCTTCTCCCTTGCCCCAACTGCCGGCAAATTACGGCTCGGGCAAAAAAGTTGTGATTCTGGGCGCGGGCATAGCGGGGCTCGTCTCCGCCTATGAACTGCGCAAGGCGGGCTTCGAATGCATCGTGATCGAGGCGCGCGAACGGCCCGGCGGGCGCAGCTGGAGCCTGCGTAACGGCAGCAAGGTTGAGTTCACCGATGGCACCGTCCAGACCTGTGACTGGGAGGGCGAAAACTACATGAATCCCGGGCCGGCGCGCCTGCCCTCGATTCATCGCACTATCCTGGGCTATTGCGAAGAGCTGGGTGTGCCGCTCGAGGTCGAGGTCAACACCTCGCGCAGCACGCTGATGCAGGCGAAGGATCTCAACGGCGGCAAGCCAGTCGAGCAGCGGCAGGTGGTCAACGATACGCGCGGCTGGATATCGGAGCTACTGGCCAAATGCATCGACCAGCACGGGCTCGATCAGGTTCTAAGCAAGGAAGACACGGAGAAGATGTTGGCCTTCCTGCAGACTTACGGCGATCTCGACAAGAACTACAAGTTCACGGGCTCGGAACGCAGCGGCGTGATCGTCGGCCCGGGCGCAGGTCCGGACGTCGAAAAGCTGCGTCCTCCGCTCAAGCTGCACGAGCTTCTGGTCGCGGATTTTTCCATGGGCGAGTTGTACGAAGAGCAGCTCGACTGGCAGGCGACGATGTTCGAGCCGGTGGGCGGCATGGACCGCATTCCATACGCCTTCGCCAAGTCGCTCGGTCCGATCGTGCGCTACGGATCGCCTGTGCAGCAGATGCGCAAGACAGATAAGGGCGTAACTGTCGTCTACACGGACGGTGCTTCGAAAGCGACGCAGACGGTGCAGGCCGACTACTGCATCTGCACGCTGCCCATCACGATTCTCGATACGCTCGACACGGATTTCTCTCCGGCGAAGAAGCAGGCCTTCAAAGGCATCAAGGTGGCCTCGCTCTACAAGATCGGATGGGAGTCGCCGCGCTTCTGGGAGAAGAAGTACAACATCTACGGCGGGATCTCTTTCACCAAGCAGACGGTCGGACTGGTCTGGTATCCGAGCTGGAAGCTCTTCAGCAAGACGGGCGTGATCATCTCGGGCTTCGACTTCGAGCAGCAGGACTGGGGCAGCGGCGGGCCAACCGAGTTCGGTGCGCTGTCGACGGAAGGCAAACTCGCCGCATCGCGCGCAGCGGTCGAGACGCTGCATCCCGGCTACGGACAGTTGCTCGCCAAGCCGATCTATGTCTCGTGGCAAAAGATCCCTTACAGCCTGGGCTGCTTCGCGCTGAATGGTTTTCCCGGAACCAAGGCGGCGTACGACGAACTGAGCAAGCCGGAGGGACGCTACTTCATCGCCGGAGATTACGTGAGCCACCTTGCCGGATGGCAGGAGGGGGCTGCGCTATCGGCGCACCGGGCGGTGAAGGAAATTGCGCAGCACATGCAGAGCAGCTGATTGTTAGGGCTTTTGCGCCGTAGGCGCGTCCCGCCGAGCGCGCAGCTCCGCCGAAGGCGGGTTCCGCTGGACGCGCAGCTCCCAGCCGGCGGCCATGCGGTCTTTCAGGATGCAGCGGTCCATCACCACTTTGATGCCCGCTGCCTCGGCCAAAGCGGCGGCCTCTTCGTGGACGACGCCTTCCTGCAACCACAGGTAGGGAATCTGCAGCCGGATGGCGTCCTTCACGATTTCCGGCACATACGAGGGAGCGCGAAAGACATTGACGAGTGCAATGCCGGGAACGGCCTCGACCGCCGCGTCGAGTGTGGGATAAGACTTTTCGCCCAGGGCGCTTTCGATCCGCGGATTCACCGGGACGATGCGGTATCCCCGGCTCTGCATGAAGCGCGAAACTCCGAGAGAGGCGCGGCCCTCGCGGTTGGTGAGTCCCACCACGGCGATGGTCCTTGCGCGATCCAAAATCTCGCGGATGGTCGCGGCTTCATTCATCTCTTAAGAGTAGATGAAATCGGCCGCGGCAAGGCTGCTGCGGCTAGGAGTAGGTGACCGTAACCGCGATCGAGTTTTTGTCGGTGAGATCGGGAGCGGGCCCCTTGATCTCGCTCGGAAGATTGCCACCCGAGCACAAAACGGTGAGAGCCAGCACGACGGGTGCGACAAAATATGGCGACACATCATTGGTAATGATGGACTGGAGATGCTTGAGCAACTGGTTCCAGGGATCGAGTTGGGCTCCTGAGAAGCTGATTGTCATCAGGCTCCTGAGGTCGGCGCAGAGATTCATGAAATCACCTGCGGCTCGGAGCGTATAGCCAATGCCGTTTGCTTCGAGTCCCGCCCCGGGGAACTGCTGGTTCAGATAGACGAGTCCACCGGCCGTGCTCCCCGGGTTTGTCCGGTCGGGAGACGAGGTCGGAGGAGCAGGCCACTGGTTGGTGCAGGCGATGTTCCAATTACGCCAGATGCCGTAGTCCAAGCTCTGATTGTTGTAAGAAAAATTCGCCGGCGGGGATGTGAACAGCTTCCCGCATGCGGTCTCGAATGCGTTGTAGTTCGTCTGGTCCGGCGCTTCGTTGTCAGGCTTGCCGTTTGTGATAGTCGAAGCGTTCAGCCGGGAGTAGGTGCCCTCGCTGAAGACGATCTGAAGGCGCTCGGTTGTTCCCGCTTGTCCGGCGAGTGCCTTGATGCTCTGCACCAGCTGGGCGGTGTTCGGACCGGCGTTCATTTTGTCGAGGAAGCCAGCGACGTAGGCGCCGAATCCCGGGTTGTTCGCTGCCTGCAGAACGCAATGCAGATCGATGGGGCCGAGCTGCAAGGTTGGCCCGGTGAGATCGGCCTGGGCGGCGAAGTAAATATCGATCTCGCGCTTTTTGTTGTTTACCTGGAAGAGCAGCTGGCGACCTGTTTCTGCTGCGAGATGAAAGGTATTATTTCCGGCATAGATCAGGCTGGAGTTGCTGATGACGGCATCGCTCCACTGAGCGTTGAGCTGTCCAAAAAGATTCAGGCATAGAGAAGTCTTCTTGCTGTAGAGCTTCTCCAGGCCACCGCCCGGAGACATGGTCACGCCGCCGTTCGTCGTAGCCAGAGCGCCGAGAAAATCTCCTGCGATTGCTGTCTTCCAGGCGGCCGCAAACTGCCCAGCGCCGAAATTGAACGTGTAGTCGACGAGCAGGAAGCTCTGTTGAGTGCTTTCAATCGCGACATCGAGCGTAGCGCGACCCTTGTTGTCCGGCTTGAGCCATCCTGCGATCTTGTCGCAAGCGTCTCCGGCGCCATTGCTGATTTCGGATGCGGCCTTGGGCAGGACCTTACTGTTAAACGAATTGCCCAGCGACGGCGGCAGCCGCTTACTGATCGAATCGCCTATCTGCGTGGCGATCGTGGCTGCGCTCTTTGTCTGGTCGAGGTTTAGCCCGATGCCGGCGTGAAGCGCAAGCGCGGCATCCTGCACCTTGGCCCGATACAGGTGCATGTGCCCGGTATTCGCGTCGGTCTTCCACAGAAGGACCTCGAAGGTGTTCTTGTAGGAAAAATTGAACGATAGCCCGGCATCTGCACTGATGGGCTGGACGGGCAATGGTGTTGGCGTGAACGCCTTCGTCGCGCCGGCAAGATCAGACTTCGCCTGCCCTCCATAGAAGAAGTTGTCGCAGCCGATGCTTGCGCCAAGGCTAAGCTTGAGGCAGGCATTGAAGTCGTGGTGAAGATAGTCGCCCACGTCCAGGTGGTCGAAGGTGAGGGGGTGAAAAGGCAGCACGTAATTGGCAAACGCCGCGCCAATGGCATCATGCAGCGTGTCCGATGGGCTGCATTTTCTGTAGAAGGCGTTGCCGAAAGTGTCCTGCAGGCTTGCGCTCCCACAGATGCCGACCATCCCGACAGGAGCACTCGCGGAGATGCCCCCCCCGATGGTGAATTCGAGCTCGACGCAGACGTAGGCCTGTCCGGCGGGCACGGGGATGACGACGGGCTTTGGCGGAGTGCTTTTCGGCTGCGAAACGATGTCGATGCTGGTGTCGAACTCGTCGACATAGGTCACCAGCGGATCGCCGCCCAGCATCACGGAGAACCTTCCCTGCGCTCCAGCGGTCAGGGTAAAGGTGAAATCACCTGCCGTGAACGAGGGGCCTCCTTCGCAGTCGACGGCGACACTGCGCAAGTTCTGCGGCAGCGCGGAAAGCGGCTGGTTCAGGTGGCTTTCGAGCTCCGGTCCAAGCCTGAAATCGGACTTCACATCGCTCAGTAAATCCTTTGGAGCGTCGGGGGACGTAGCTTTGGTGGATCCTACGATGACATCGAATGACATGCACTGTCTCCTGACTCTGTCGTGGGCATTCGCGGCGGGAGTACAGAAGTCAGCGAGGGACCGCCTAAATGGTGACGGCACTTTATATCAGGCGCGGCGTCATTCGCGCATCGGTTTGTTTTTGAAGTTCCTCAGGCCGCTTTTGCGGCTGTTATCCCAGACGCTCCGGGCAGGGGCCGAATTTGCCGAGTGCCGCGTCCACCTCATCCTTCTTCTTCGAGTGGAAGGTCTCCTCAGACCACTTCTGCACGTCGGGAGACGCATCGGTTTCAGTTTCCTGGTATACGCAACTCAACAGGCGGTCGACAGGCTCCTCTACCCACGTGTTGCCCTGACCGTGCACGCGCGTTGCTCCCTTTTCCCAGCCCCGCGGAGTGAGGTGCCACTCCGTCCATTCTTTTCTCGCTGCCATCGTATCGCTCTCCCGGCAAATTTCGTTGACTCGCCATTTGTACGCCTCGGGCGGCTTCGCGGACAATGAAATCATGATCCTCGAGACCTTTCCCGTCGGGCCGCTGCAGTGCAACTGCACCATCGTGGGCGATGAAACGACTCGTGAGGCCATGGTCATCGACCCAGGCGACAATATACCCGAGATTCTGTCCCGGCTGGCAAAGCTCGGACTAAAACTTCGACAGATCGTCGTGACCCATGCGCACATCGATCATGTGGGAGGCGCGGTGCAACTCAAGCGGGCGACCGGGGCTCCGATTTTGCTGAATGAAAATGACCTCCCGCTGCTGAAGATGATGGACGTGCAGGCTGGGTGGCTGGGCGTCGAGACGCCGCAAGTTGCTCCGCCTGACACCAGCGCGGAGGAGGGAATGGTCGTCGGGATTGCGGGCCACACGGCCCAGGTTCTCCATACACCGGGACACACGCCGGGCAGCATCTGCCTGCACTTTGCTCCGGAGAAGCTGCTGATTGCCGGAGACACGCTTTTCGCGGGATCGATCGGGCGGACCGATCTGCCCGGCGGCGACTCACGGGAGATACTGCGATCCATTCACGACCGACTGCTGCCATTGCCCGATGACACGCGCGTCATTCCCGGCCACGGACCCCGCACCACGATTGGTGAGGAAAGGGAATCAAATCCGTTCCTGCAGCGGGGCGTTCGTTTATAAGCGGCGTAATTTACAGCTAGTTAGTTAAGTAAATCTAATCTTACGCTTGACCGGACTCAAACTTGATAACATCCCTCATGGTTCATCTCCTATCCCATTGAAAAAGCGGGACAAAATCTCAATTCCTGCCTGAAACTCACTCTCCGGTGTGAGCAGGCTCAGAACCAGCCAGCCGTTGCCGGAGAATCCAAAGAAATACCCGGGATGAACCGAGAGCCCGTGCTCGCGGACCAGGCACACTGCCAGCGCTTCTCCAGATGTCAGCGCCGGCACCCGCAAAACGGCATACCAGCCAGCTTCGACTTCGAGCCGCGAGATCATCCTCTGGGATGCGATCAGCGAGTCGAGACTGCTCAGGTTGTTTTCGATGCGGCGGGAGATCTGGCTTTGGAGGCTGGTACGCTCTTCCAGCCAGCTGGGCAGGGCGCATTGGATCGGCGCGTTCATCGACAGGAAGGTGTCGCCAATGACCTCCAGCCGGTTAAGCGCGTGGGAGAGATCCGGTTCCGGAGCGAAGGCCGCGATCCAGGCAGCCTTCATCTGCGGCAGGGCGGCGATCTTGCTCAGGCCACTTAGGACGAAGGTGAGAACGGGATGGGGCCCGGAGGAGAAGCTTCGACCAGTGTGACCTGCAATGCTGTAGTCAAGAAAGACTTCGTCGACGATGAGCGCGAGTCCGTGCTCGGCGCATAAGCCCTCCAACTCGTGCCGCTCCTCGTCTTGCGTGAAGTGTCCAGTGGGATTATTCGGATGCACCAAGGCGATGGCTCGCGTTTTGGCGGTGATCTGCCGGCGCAATGACTCGATGTCGATATGCCATCCGTGGTCGTAAAAGAGTGGGTAGGGAAGCAGCCGTATACTCTCGAGCTGCGCCAGAAAATCGAAGAGCGGATAGCTGGGCTGCGCGATGAGCACTTCGTCGCCGGGATCACAGAGCAGGTGGAAGAGGTAGCTGTAGGCCTCGCTGGTGCTGGTGGTCAGCAGCAGATACCCGGGATCGACGACGGCGCCGTGATCAGCGTAATAGCCGGTGACTGCCTCGCGCGCGCGCAGCATGCCGCGCGGATCAGGATCGTACACGAGCGAATCGCGATTCGCCAGGGCAGAGAGAATCGCCGGCTCGTCGTAAATAAAGCCGCACCGCGTTGGGTTCGAAGCCGTCAGATCAAGTAGCGGCAACCCGCGCTGGCGCCGATCGGCGATTGCTCGCGCCAGTTCCGTTTCGGAAATATCCCACGCGGTGCGTGTTGAGAAAGTGGGACGCTGTGGCATCGAATTCATCTTTTCACAACGGCTTCCTTATTGATTCTTGGGATAATGGATACAGGATTCTAATCCATCGCGAGGAGTACTCATGCCGATCGAAGCTGTGATCTTCGATTACGGAAAAGTTCTCAGCAATTCGGAAGATCCTCAGGCGCAGCAAAAACTGCTTGCGCTCACCGGGCTCGAACGGGCCGATTTCGACCGCCACTATTGGGCTCACCGCCACGCGTACGACATGGGACAGTTGAACGGCCGCACCTACTGGGAGCAGGTCGCCAATGAGGCTGGCCTTTCTTTCACGCCGGAGCGGATCGATGACCTCATCGAAACCGACGTCGTTATGTGGACCTCGCTGAACGAGGAGATGCTCGGCTGGGTGATCTGTTTGCGGGAAGAGGGAATCAAGACCGCGATTCTCTCCAACATGGGCGAGGACATCCTGGCTTACATGCGGCAGGAGTTCGGCTGGCTGGCTCACTTTCAGCATCACACCTGGTCGTGCGAGCTGGGCATCTGCAAGCCGGATCCGGCGATCTATCTCCACACCTGCGAGAAGCTCAAGGTCCAGCCTCCCAAAGCGCTCTTTCTCGACGACAAGCCAGAGAACATCGCCGCGGCGGCGGAAGTCGGCCTGAATGCGGTCCTCTTCGAGAACATCGAGCAATTAAGGGCTGATCTCCAAGCACGTGGACTTCAGGAGGGGCTGCCCGTGCCCGGCGTCACAATGGAGTGCGAGGCGGAGCATCTCGAGAAGCTCGACGCGTAGCCGGGCCTGTTAACCCGCCTTAGTCCACCACAGAATCGAAGAATCGACGCAACAGGCGTCCGACCATCTGCGGCTGCTCCCATGGTGCGTAGTGGCCGGCATCGCGCAGCAGGTGAAACTCCGCGCCGTAGCCGCCGCTGCGGATCGACTCCGCCAGCAGCTTCATGTCAGCGGGAGTCGAGGACGTATCCTCTCCTCCGGCCAGCACAAAGCACGGCACGTGGATGCCGCGGGCTGTCTCTACGGAGTCGGGCCGCATGCCCAGCCCCTGCTGAATAGCGATCGCGGCTTCCGGCCGAACTGTCTGCATCATCTCGCG
>CAWAYO010000045.1:0-23569 GCA_963786085.1 uncultured Acidobacteriaceae bacterium | reverse complement strand
TTCGCTTGCGCTTGACCGGCGGTCCGGATTTCGGCGCGCGTTGCTTTCCATTGCCATTCGCCTTCTCTCCGTGCGTCTCGATCACGGCGCGCATCCAGTAGTCGCCCTGCGCGTCCACCTCGATACCGTGTACCTCGCGCTCGAAGCCGGGAAATTTCTTGCCGAACTCCTCCATGGCAAGAATCAGCCGGATTACGGCGATCTCTGGCGCCCAGCCGTTCACCGGGCATGGCCACCGAATCCCCGGCGGATAGGGCACCAGCATGACGCCCGTGATGCGTCCGGCCATCTCGGTGAACTTTGCCTTTTCCGTGCCATTTCGTAACAGCTTCTGATACGTTTGCGCCGGAGTGAGCACCTGGTCGGTGTCGAGTTCGCACGCTTCACCCACCAGACCGGTCAGATTCAACTCGATCACCGCCGCATGCATCTCGTCGCTCAATTCCTTTAGCGTCACGTTGCGATAACGGTTTGGTATTTCGCCACCAGATCGGGCAGGGTTTCTTCGAGCGAGGCCTTGGTATCGTAGAGCCGCTTGAACTCGAACAGATTCTCGAGCAGACTTCCCCATTTGCCCTTGCTGGTTCCGACCGAGAAGAGCACCAGCACGGTGTAATCGCCGGTGCGCGCGATCTCGACGCGGCGGGAATCGAGAAACTCGATAGGATTGCCGCCGGAATACCCCACTCGGCCACCAAACCTTGCGCGTTGATTCCCGGCATGAAATGGTGACCTTGGTCGGATCGAGCATGCAGTACTCGTCGCCGATATCGGCGTCCTGGAAGCCGTGCCAATCCTCGCCGGGCTTCAGCGTCCAGCAGTTCGGGTGCGTGGCCAGCAACTCGTCTGGGGCCTCCTCAAACACGTGTATCTGTCCTTCGAGGTCTTTCACCTGATCGGGCTGGTAAAGCCGGAAGAACCATCCTCCACCGCCTTCAGCCTCCCGCAGCCGATGAGCCACCGAGGACATTGCCTTGCGGAAGGTGATCGCATCCTGAATCGTCTCGTTCATCAGCGTTGGACCCGCCGGCTCCTCCATCATTGCCGCCGCCACATCGAGCGAGGCAATAGCGGATAGAACGGCGATGTCGTTCCGTGCATCATGAAGGACTCGTTGAACTGGTCGTACTCAAGCGGGGCACGCGGACTCAGCTTGATATGCACCATCGAGGCCATCGAAAACGCCGCCAGCATCTTGTGTGTGGACTGCACGGCAAAAGCGTCGGCCGGTTCGGCATTTCATCCGGCACATCCATGGCAAACCGGCCGCGATAGATCTGGTGAAACTTGGCGTATGCGTACCACGCCTCATCGAAGTGCACCCGCGGCACGCTTTGCGCCAGCTCTGCCACGACGCGGTTTACGTCATAACAAAGCCCGTCATAGGTCGAGTTGGTCACCACGGCGTAGGTCAACTCTTTCGATGGCGCGCCCGCTGTCAGCGGGCTTTCGTCCACGAGTTGTTTGATCGCCTGTGGGCTGAACCGGTGGATCGGAACCAGTCCGATCATTCCGTAGCCGTTGCGGGTTGGTGTGGCATACACCGGACGCGCACCTGTCACCGTGAGCGAGTGGCAGATCGACTTGTGGCAGTTCGCATCGACAAGCACAATGTCGTCCTGCCCGATAACTCCGTGGCCGACAATCTGGTTCGAAGTCGACGACCCGCCCAGCACATAAAACGTCCAGTCCGCGCCAAAGACGCGCGCGCATTTCGTTCCGACTCACCCGGAGGCCCATGTGATCCAGCCACGAACCCAGCGGCGCCGTCGAGATGCCCAGGTCCGACCGCATCAGATTTTCGCCAAAGAAGCGATGGAATTCCATCCCGACGGGATGCTTCAGGAACGCCACGCCGCCCATGTGGCCCGGGGCGTCCCATGAATAGGCGCCCTGATCCGTGTACTTCTTCAGCTCACGGAAATACGGCGGCAGCAACTGCTCGTTGTAGCGCTCAACGGCAAAGTCGACACCAATAGCAATCAACTCGGCGTGTCGGCGAGGAGGTAAATGTACTCGTGCACCTGCTTCACGACTTCGAGGGGAGTTCGCTCACCAGCGTGCGGTCGGCGATAAGAAAGATTGGCACTTTCTTGTTGCGATGCCGCACCTCGCGAATGATCTTGAGCGCCGCCATCTCGGCAAACTGGTGTTCGCCTTCGAGGTCCCAGTCCAGCAGTATCGCGCTGTGTGAAGGGTCGGACTGCACCAGCGACAATCCGTCCTCGGGCGTTGCCGTGCGAACTACCTCATACCCTTCTTTGCTGATCGCATTCACCAGCCGTTCCATGGCGCGGTCCGACACCGAATCGGTGCCGCCAGCCTCGCTCGCAATCAGCAAAACCCAACGACCTTCTTCCATTCCACCTCCGCTTCTTACTCATGTTACAGGCCAATTCCGTATGAATATTTACACAGGATGAAACCACGCGGGCAATCGGCGAACGGGAGTATTACGGCTGCACTTTGACCAGGACGAGCTCATCCGGGGTCAGGCTCAGATCCAGCCGATTTCCTTCGAGCTTAACCGTTTCCGGCGGCGGAAGAGCCGTCTGACGGTTCAACTCCTCCACCTGCTCTGGCGTCGGGTCCAGCGGCTTGCCCATCGCCGCATAGTGCGGCAACACATTTCCGTGATCGCGATCTACCTTTTGAATGGTGATTTGCGCCGCTGCCGGAAGATTGCGGAAATCCAGATCCATCTGCTTCGTAGTCCCTGCTGATCGGGGTCAACCAGATTCCAGGCGGCGATCGCCAGTCCGCCATCAGAGGTCTTCGTCACAATGACGTTCTTCGAGGCGTCCGCAATCCGGGCATCGCCAAGTTGATGGAGCAATCCATATGCGTAGTAGCTGGGCTTGTTGATGCCGCCCTTGGCGCGCAAGCCAAACATCCCGACGAATGGCTGGGGAATGGGGCCACCCTCCTCAAACACATCGGAGAATGTCCAGAACGACATCATATTCACCATGCCGTCGCATTCGCGGACGGTATTCGCCACCGCCGGCCCAACGAAGATGGTGTCGCGAGACTCGTCCATTCCCTGTACGTTCCATTCGGTCCAGAAGAGCGGCAGATTCGGCATGGGTGACGACTTTATCTCTCCGTGGACCTTGGCAACAGCGCGGCACACTCGGTCGTCCATGGGAATATCTTCATTTGTGCCGAAAAGATTTTCGACGGTGTCGTCCGCGTACCCGTGTGTGGAAACGAAGTCGACCGGAACATGATTCTCCGGCAGTAAACTTTAGGAAGTCGGGGACCCATGCAGCCGCTGCCGTCGCCGGTCCGCCCACCCGCAGCCGCGGACTCACCTTCTTCAGATCCCGCGCAGTGTGCGCGTAAAGCTCGACACGATTTCTGCCGGGGTATTCCACCCCAGAAATCGATATTCGGCTCATTCCACACTTCGAAGTACCACTCGATACTTCGTCAATGCCGTAGCGGTCGACGAGATGCTGCGCAAAGTGCGTCATCAGGTCATCCCAGCCCTCCATGCTCTTTGGAGGCGAAACGTTCTGCTTGTACCAGAAGGGATGCAGCGCGTCAGGGTTGAAGGCCAGCTTCTTGGGCATGAAGCTGATCTCAACGAACGGACGGACGCCGTTCTTCAGCAGCCCGTCGTAGACCTGATCGACATACGCAAAGTTGTAGACCGGGTTACAATGCTCGTCTTCGGTGTAGACGCCCAGCTCGTCATGCAGAATCGCGTGAAACCGCACGTAGCGGAAATCCGTGACCTGCTTCACCGCACGCAGATCGTCGCGGTAGCTCTCGCGCAGCGTGAGGATCGCTCGCCCTGAGCCGAACATCTCCTCCCAGAAATGAGGGAATGCAGTTGTCGGAGCATTTGCATCGATTTCGACTTTCTCCTGCGCAGGAACAGGCTGGCTTGAGACTACTAAAGTGGCTAAAACCAGCACGAAGCCGCACCAGCGATTCAATCGCATCATGAAGCACCTCTCTGCATCCAGTGGATGCCGCCTGTGAAAGAAAGACGGCTAAATAATTTGGACGGTCAGGCTCTGACTTGGAACGGGGCCTGACTGGAAGCCCGGCAGGATAGCGAGCGCGCCTCCGGCAAGCGCGAGGAGTCAGGCATGAACTGCCGGGGGCTGGTCGGCACTTTTGCGTGGCCGGTTCTCAGCCCGCTCCATTACCGAATGAATCTCGGCAATGATCGCTAATGCAATGCTGGTGGGATCTTTCGATCCGTATCCTACCCAACAGGAGAATGCAGTCGCGCCATGCACTCGCCAACCGTAAGGCCCAGTTCCGGCACAATCTCCGATAACAACCGCTCAGTCCGCTTCCGTGGTCCGAGAACTCCGAGATAGTCGGCGTCACCCGGGAGAAGCCCGCGCAGCGTCAGGCGATCCTGCTCATAACTGTGTGTAAGCAAAACTGCTGCGTCCCGGGCGGTCAGCGTAATCTGATGGAATGCGTTGAGCACGAATACTTCGTCGGCAGTCGGGAACCGCTCCCGCGTAGCCAGGTGCGCGCGGCCGTCCACCACCGTAGTCTTCCATCCCAGCTTGGCGGCGAACTCAACCAATGGGACCGCATCGTCTCCGGCGCCGACTACCAGGAGAGCGACCCGAGGCGGCAGGTATTCAGCAATGATGGTGTCCTTGCGCTGCTGCCAAAGCCATTTCCGCTCTTGCAGCGCCTGATGTGCCAGCGCAACCATCTCGCGGGACGGTGTCCCGAGATGGGTTTCGCCTTCCTCCGACAAGATAAGCCGAGTTCCAAGATCTGAAGGCGACTCGGATTCGATTACCGATACAAATACCGTGCCCTTCCGGGACTCCAGGCTGCGCTCGAGAGCGGCAAGAACCCGCTCCGCTGCCGCGCCCCGTTCGAGGAGAACGGAGACCGTGCCTCCGCAGCCAAGCCCATAGGGCATCTCAGAGTCGTCATCGTAGAAGCTGCTATAACGCTGAACCGAGGGGCCGGTCTCGGTGAGCCACCAGGCTTTTTTCTGTACCTCGGCCTCGAGACAACCTCCGCTGATCGTGCCGGCACGGCGTCCGGAGCTTGTCATCAGCATCCGCGCTCCCGGTTTCCGGTACGAAGAGCCTTCAATCCCGACCACGGTGGCAAGGCAGATCTCGTCGTTTCGCGCTCGCGCCTCTTTCCAGAGTTTCAGGATTAACCGCAACTCAGACATACTTAAATGCTACATCGCGACCTGCGCCGCGAGCAGCAGGTTGTCATATTTGGGATCGGCTCATTCGGTTACGACGGCCTTTACCAGGTTGCGAGGCTTATCCACGTTCACGCCGTGCAGAACAGCGGTGAAATAGGCAAAAAGCTGGAGAGGCACAACCTCAAGCAAAGGCAGGAGAAACTCGCTCACGGCCGGAACAGCAACCGAATAATTGCTTAATTTATGGGCTTCCTCGTCGCCTTCCGTCCTGACTGAAATGATCGTCGCGCCCTGTGCCTGCATGTCGCGCATCAATTGCAGCGTCTTCTGGTACCGCAACACGGAGTCCGGATCCTCGTCATCGCGGGTCGCCAAGACAACTAAAGGCGCGTCCGGGCTCACCAGGGCGTTCGGCCCATGCTTCAATTCACCGGCAGGATAGCCCTCAGCCTGAACGTAGGCCGACTCTTTCAGCTTGAGTGCGCCTTCGCGAGCAATCGCATAGTGAATGGCGCGCCCAAGATAAAGGAACCCGCGAGCGGCACGCGTCTTTTCTGCTATTTCGTGGACCAGTGCCTCCCATTCCTCCAGCGATGCGGCCAATAAGGCGGGCAGGTGCTCCAGGCGTTCCAGGTGGGCGGCGACAGCCTGCGCCGTCATCCTGCCCCCAAGCCGCGCCACGTAAAGCGCAAGCAGGTAAAGGACACAAAGCTGTGTGGTGAAGCTCTTGGTCGCCGGAATCGCCCGCTCCCTGCCGGCGAGCGTGGGCAGCGACGCGTCCGCCTCGCGGGCCATAGTCGATTCCGGATTGTTGGTGATGGCCATGGTTGCCACTCCACGCGTCCTGGCTTCGCGCAGAGCCGCGAGCGTGTCGGCCGTCTCACCAGACTGCGAGATCACCAGCAATCCGGGATCGTGCAGGGTGTGCGTAGAGCGATAGGAGTATTCACTCGCGTACTCCACGTCAACCGCGAGGCCTGCGTAATCCTCCAGCATGATTTCGCCCGCCAGGCCTGCATGGCGGCTCGATCCACTGGCGGCTATGACCAGCCGCTGACGTCCGCGGAGGATATCTGCGATTTTCGGGAACGATTCGGCGTTCAGCGAGCCGGCTTGAGCATATCGGGCAATGGTCGCGGTGAGGGCCTCCGGCTGCTCGTAGATCTCCTGGAGCATTGCGTGCGCATAGCTTCGAGACATTGGGTGAGGGCTTCCTTTTGCGGCAACTGGCCCAATCAAGATGCTGAAGGACCTGCCTCCAAGTTACCATGATGTATAGACAACTGTACCGAACTGCAAGTACAAAGTCTCAGACGGCAATTTTGCGGGGAACCTGACCGGCTCGAAATCCGTCTACCAGAGGAATCAAGGGGCAGCGGCGCATTTGCCAGGACTCAGGCCCAGGACTCAGGTATGGAGAGCTTTCACAAAACTCGCGGTAATCGACTCGGGCCGAGTGATTGCGGACCCGACGACGACCGCATATGCACCCAGATCCAACGCCTGTCTTACTTCCTCCGGCTGCGAAATATGACCTTCCACGATCACCGGTACGCGAAGTCCCCGGACCATGCGCTGCACCAGATCCCAGCTTACGGCGCGAAATCCTGCCGTCTCCGGTGTGAATCCGTAGAGAGTGGTAGCCACGGCGTCCGCGCCGGCCTCCTGGGCAGCCAGGGCTTCCTCAAACGAGGCGATATCTGCGAGCACCGGCTTCCGGATCTCGGTGTGGATCCGGCTGAGCAGATTTCTCCAGGGCTCAGCGGTCGCTGTTCTGTTGGTGGTGCAGTCCAGAGCGATGACATCGGCGCCCGCCGCGGCGACCGATTCCGCAGCGGCGAAGTCAGGCGTGATCGAGACCTCGTCCCCGATCTTGCGCTTCTCGATGCCGATGATCGGCACGTCAATTTCTTGCCGGAAGGCCTGGATACATGCGGCGCCATTCGCTCGCAGGCCTCCGGCCCCGCCGCGAACGACGGAAATGGCGATGCGCCTCAGGGTGTCCACGCTGTCGAGTGGATCGCCAGGCGGCGCCTGGCAGGAAACGATCAGAGATCCGCGAAGAGAAATGGGAAACATAGCGGGCGAAGATACAGAACCGGTTGCGATGCGAAACCCAAGCATAAGGCATACGCAGGTTTGCCACTATGCCGGTTTGCGGCCGGTCACCGAGACGGCATCTGTTTTACAACCCGATCGACAGCGCGCAAGAAAACACGGAACGAGGATCTCAGTGTCGAAAAGCAACTTGAGTAACCGTCAGCAAAGCGAACCGACAGTGCAGCCGCTCGATAAGAACGGATTCATCCCGCTTTATTTTCAAATACAGCGCGCCCTGATGGAAAAGATCCAGTCCGGCGAGTTGTCCGAGGGCGATCCGTTGGCGTCGGAAGAAGAGCTCTCACGCGCCTATCAGGTGAGCAGGATGACCGCGCGCCAGGCGCTGCACGGTCTCAAGACCAACGGGTACGCCTTCAGCGAAAAGGGCCGTGGAACCTTCGTCAGCCGCCCCAAGCTCGAGAAAAATATTCTTCACCTGCAGGGCTTTACCGAGGACATGCGGCGAAGAGGCATGAAGCCCAGTTCGCAATTGCTCGAGCAGTCTGTGATTTCTGTGACCGAAGACCTTATGGAGAAGCTGAAACTCGACGCAAACGAGAAAGGTGATGCGCTTGCGTCGCCTTCGCCTGGCAGACGGCATCCCCATGGCTCTCGAACAATCCAACATCCCGCTGCGGCAGTTTCCCGGGCTCGACCGCATCGATTTCGCGAAACAGTCTCTCTATCACACGCTTCGCGAACGCTACGGAGTAAGGGTGGGGTATGCCGACGAGATCATCGAGGCACTCCCGGCCACGCGGGAGGAGTCCGAATTGCTGACGATTCCGCGCAAGGCGAGCGTCCTCTCCATCAGCCGGATCATTCTCACGACCCAGGAGTCGCCCATCGAAGCGGCATGCTCGCGCTATCGAGGCGACCGCTACCGTGCGTCGATTCGCGTTCCCGTTACCACGATTGAATGAGCAGGATTGTCGCGGTTGAGCAAGAATAGTTCCAGATGCAAACCTGGGACGCAATTGTGGTGGGCGCGGGACCCGCCGGATGCGCAGCCGCATATGACCTGGCCGCGGCAGGTCGCGAAGTGCTGTTGCTGGACCGCGCGATTTTTCCTCGCCAGAAGGCCTGCGCCGGTGGACTGACTCTCAAAACCGTTCAGGCGCTGCGGTATTCGGTTGATCCGGTCGTTCGGCAGAAGATTTCACACATGCGCCTTGAGCGCGATGGCAGCCGGTCCAGTGTTCTGCGTCGACGTTCGCCGTATTGTTACATGACGGTCCGACGGGAGCTCGACGACTATTGCCTGCGTCAGACTCTGAGCGCGGGGGCGAAGTTTCAACACATTCGCGCCATTGAGGCTGTCACCGAAGACGAGTCCGGTGTGACTCTTCGTGCCGATGGCCAGGCCCTGCGGGCGCGGTTCCTTATAGGCGCTGATGGCGTTCACAGCCGCGTGCGTCAACTCACCGATGGCGGCAAGGGGTGGTTCTGGCGTGCCTTCGCCCTTGAAGCCGTCGTTCCCATAGCAGCTGCCGCTGAGCAGGAGCTTGTCTTCGATTTTGCTCCGATTCGAGATGGGTACGGGTGGGTTTTCCCGAAGGGCGACCATGTCAACGTCGGGCTCTACTCTTACGCGCCGGAAGAAAAGATCGATCGGGCGCGGCTCGCCGCTTACATTCACCGCCGGTTCGGGACGGTGTCAGCCGAGGATATGATCGGCCAGTACGCCGGCTTTGGCGCAGCGCAGCACCGAATCCTGCCGACACGAACCTTCCTGGTTGGTGACGCGGGAGGGTTCGTCGATCCTCTCACTGGGGAGGGTATTTATTTCGCAATTGCGAGCGGGCAGGCGGCTGCGGAAGCGATCGAAGCCGACCTGAAAAGCGAGACCACCGCTTATGAGCGCTTCGCGCAAATCACCGCAAAAGTTCGCGCTGATCTCGCGGTCACCACGTCAGGTGCCCGATGGTTCTATTCGAATCTCGATCAGGGTTACCGGATTTTGTCGTTGCGCCTGCTCCAGTCCACAGTGTTAAATGCCTTTGCAAAAGGATTCAACCCCGCAAGGCTTGCTGCACGGGTCAGAAGACTGCTACCGCGGACCTCGTAAAAATTTAACTTGCCACCGTCCATGGGGCATCGACAATCTAACAAAACGAGTTAAGATAGTTTTTCGATTCAACAACGCAATTTCCTCGACTCTTTAAGCAAACGTACTGGAACCTTGATAGGGAGAGGACCAGCAAGATGCTTCCTGGATGGCCTGGAGTGGGGCGGTTGACGCGGTTTGTTTTTGCCGCAGCACTCATTTTGTCCAGCCACGCGTTTGCAGAAGGCCCGCAGTCTACTCCGAGCATATTCGCGCCTGCTTCGACCCCGGCTACGGAGATTCACCATCTCTCGTTGTTCGTGCTCGAGATTACGGGGGCAATTTTTGTCGTAGTTGCCAGCCTGCTCACCTACGTGATCATCCGCTTTCGCGCGCGTCCCGGTGATGACGAAAGTGAGCCGGCACAGGTCTACGGAAGCAACCAGGTTGAGCTGGCCTGGACCGTCATCCCGGTGCTCATTGTCGTTGTGCTCTTTCTCACAACCGCGCGGGTGATCTTCGCAATTCAGGATGCTCCCAAACCCCAGGCGGCTCTCGAGGTCACCACCGTCGGGCATCAGTTCTGGTGGGAATTCCGCTACCCTAAACAAGGCATCAACGCGGTGAATGAGTTGCATGTCCCGCTCAGCAGCGCAGACCATCCCACGCCAACCTACATCAAGCTGCTTTCTGCCGACGTCGATCACAGCTTCTGGGTGCCACAATTGGCCGGGAAGACCGATCTGATCCCGAATCACCCAAACGACATCTGGATCGATCCACAGCAACCCGGGCTTTATCTCGGACAGTGCGCGCAGTTCTGCGGAGTCCAGCACGCGAATATGCTGCTGCGGGTTTACGTGGATACGCCGGAGCAGTTCGCCGCCTGGGTGAGCAACCAGGCAAAGCCCGGCGTTCAGGACCCATCGGTCGCCGAGGGCCGTCACGTCTTTGAGACGCAAGCCTGCATGAACTGCCACACGGTCCGAGGTACTGTAGCCACCGGTCGGTTCGGTCCGGATTTGACGCACTTGATGAGCCGCGACACCCTTGCCTCCGGCATGATTCCGAATACAAGAGACAACTTGAAGCAGTGGATCAAGGACCCTAACACGATCAAGCCGGGCTCACTGATGCCGGCCATGCAGTTGAGCGACGAACAACTCGACCAGGTTACAAATTACCTGGAAACGTTGAAATAGAGGGAACGATGGCGGATCAAACGCTTCCCATTCACGGCACTCTGGATCTGACGCCGCCGCGCGAGCGCCATAATCTGCTGCTCGACATCCTGCACGACTGGGTGATTACGGTTGACCACAAGAAGCTGGGCCTGATGTACATGATGATGTCCATCTTCTTTCTTCTCGTGGCCGGTGCGGAAGTTCTCCTGATCCGCATTCAGCTCATGGTGCCGAACAATCACTTCTTGTCACCGCAGACCTTCAATCGCATGTTCACCATGCACGGAACCACCATGGTCTTCCTGGTGGGAATGCCGCTCGTTTTTGCCTGGGCTAACTACATCATCCCGTTGCAAATTGGCGCGCGCGACATGGCGTTCCCGCGACTGAATGCTTTCAGCTTCTGGATGACGTTATTCGGTGGCCTGCTCCTCTACTACAGCTTTATCGGCGGACCTGGACTTTACGGAACAGGGAGCGCTCCGGATGTTACCTGGTGGGCCTACGCGCCTCTGACCTTGAAGGCCTTCTCACCCGGAAACGCCACTGACTATTGGGCTCTTGCGCTCATCGTCACTGGGTTCGGGACCGTCGGTGGCGGAATCAATATCCTCGCTACTGTACTTTCCATGCGGTGTAAGGGCATGACCTTGATGCGCATGCCACTATTCTCATGGGTCATGTTCATCGACGGCGCGTTTGTGCTCATCGTCATTACGCCGCTCACAGCCGCACAGATCATGCTGTTGATTGATCGCTATCTGGGCGGGCACTTTTTCGATACCCAGGCTGGCGGCTCGGCTACTGTCTGGATGCATTTCTTCTGGATCTTCGGTCATCCCGAAGTCTACGTTTTGGTCTTTCCCGCGTTTGCCATCGCCAGCGAGGTTATTCAGATCTTCTCACGCAAGGCCCTCTTCGGCTATCCCGCAATGGTAGCCGCTGTTGTTGGCATTGCATTTGTCAGCGTCAGTGTCTGGGCACACCACATGTTCACCGTTGGAATGACGTCGAGCAGCAATGCATTCTTTGTTCTCTCAACCGAACTTGTGGGTATTCCGACCGGTATCAAGATCTTTAATTGGCTGGCGACCATGTGGGGAGGCAAGATACGCTTTGCTACGCCGATGCTCTTCGCCATTGCATTTCTGTTTCAATTCCTGTGCGCGGGGCTTACAGGAATCATGTTGTCCATCGCGCCATGGAATTGGCAGCTTCATGGCTCCTATTTTGTAATTGCACATTTTCACTATGTGCTGGTGGGCTCCATCGTCTTCATGGTCTTTTCCGGTATCTATTACTGGTTTCCCAAAGCCACCGGGCGGATGATGAGCGAGACACTGGGGAAATGGCATTTCTGGCTATTTTTCATCGGCTTTCACATCACGTTCGACACTATGCATTTCGTCGGCTTCGAAGGCATGCCTCGCTGGATCTACACCTATCCGGCGGACCGCGGGTGGGGACACCTGAACCTGATCGTTTCCATCGGCGGACTGATTCAGGGAATCGCGGTGCTTATTTTCGCCTATAACCTGATCCACTCATTGTTCAAGGGCAGGATTGCCGGAAACGATCCTTGGGATGCATGGACGCTCGAGTGGGCAACATCGTCACCACCGCCCGTTTATAACTTCGCCACTGAACCGGTTGTCCGCAGCTGGCGCCCACTATGGGATTTGAAGCATCCTGAAAACCCCGACTGGAAGTACGACTAATGACTGACTGGACCGATCGAATATGAGCGCGATCCCTTTAGTTCCGACAAGCCACGAACAAGAATGGCATTTGCCCTACAAGGGCCGCATCGGCATGTATGGGCTCATCATCGCCGAGTCGGCTATCTTTACCATCTTCGTTATCGCTTACATTTACTACATTGGCAAAAGCCTTTATGGACCCACGCCGCAACAGGTGCTTGACGTACCCATTTTCAACACCATCTGTCTCCTGTCGAGCAGCGTCACTATCTGGTTGTCTGAGCGGGAAATCGAACGCGGCAATATCCGGACTTTCGGCATCTGGTGGGCGATTACCATTACTCTCGGCGCTATCTTTCTGGTCGGCACGGGAATCGAATGGCACAAGCTGATCTACCACGACGGCCTAACTATTAGTACCAATTTATTCGGTACGACTTTTTACTCGCTTGTTGGCCTGCACGCGACTCACGTTGTGATAGGCCTTATCATGCTCACTCTCGTTCTGCTGTTCACGCTTACCGGTCATGTGAGGCATGAGCACTCCGAACGCATTCAGGTACTGGCACTCTACTGGCACTTCGTCGACGCGGTATGGGTCATCGTCTTCACCGTGGTATATATCCTGGGCCGATGATGATCGCGGAGGGGCGAGGAACGATATGAGCGATCAAGAAAAATCCGGAAGCCACACGGAGACCATTCACCTGCCGGCCCCAACTGCATGGCCCATTGTGTTGGCCTTCGGCGCCACTCTGCTTTTCGCCGGACTTGTAACCAGCATGTGGATTTCGGTTCTTGGTGCCATCCTCATGGTCGGCGGCGCTGTCGGCTGGTTTCGCCAGGTACTGCCGCATGAAGTGCACGAGGATATTCCAGTTATTGTTCAACCCATAACGATTGAGACCACTCGTCGAGAGGTTGAAAAGATTGCTATCCCAGAGGGCGACAGAGCACACTTGCCGGTAGAAACTTACCCGATCATCTCCGGCATCAAGGGCGGACTCGCAGGCGGAGTTGCGATGATTCCACCGGCGCTGTTGTATGGTCTCATCGCCGAGCACAGCATCTGGTATCCAATCAACCTGCTGGGGGGCGCGGGCGTAGCAAACTGGCGCAATCCCACGACAGCCGATATCGCGGCGTTCCACTGGGAGGGCCTCTTCGTGGCCAGCGCGATCCACTGGACCACCTGTGTTTTAGTCGGCCTGCTGTATGGAGCCATGCTCCCGATGCTGCCGCGACGCCCGGTGCTCCTCGGGGGCGTCATCGCGCCGGTATTATGGACCGGCCTGCTGCATTCCACGATGGGTATCGTTAATCCTGTGCTCGACGAGCACATTGCCTGGGGATGGTTCCTTATTTCGCAGGTATGCTTTGGCATTGTCGCGGGACTTGTTGTTGCCCGCCAGGAACGCATCCGTACCGCACAGTCGCTTCCATTTGCCATGCGCATGGGCATTGAAACCCCGGGACTTATGCACGAGCACAAAGAAGAGGACGACCGTTCATGAGAGTGCAGCCTTTTGCGGGCACAGCGTTCCTCCTTATGGTGCTAGCCGGATGTAACCAGATGCCCGGCACGCCAAAGCCCGGTGTTGAAGTCCCGCGGCCGGACTCCATTACCGATTTCGCTACGCTGTACAGCCAAAACTGCTCCGGCTGCCACGGCCAGGGTGGGCAGGGTGGCGCCGCCTTCGACCTTGCCAATCCCGTTTACCAGGCCTGGGTTGATGACGCCTCATTGCGAAAGGTCATCGCAGAGGGCGAACATGGCACGCAGATGCCGGCTTTCGCCCAAGAAGCCGGTGGCTACCTGACAGATGTGCAGGTCGATGCCCTGGTGCATGGCATGCGCGCGGCGTGGCAAAAGCCGGGGGCCTTGAATGGCCAGACGCCTCCGCCATATCAGTCAACCGCGCAGGGTGATGCCGGCAAAGGACAGCCCGTCTACCAGACCGCATGCGCACGCTGCCATGAGCAGGCCGGTCAGAAAGTCACTGATCCGACCTACCTCGCTTTGGTCAGCGATCAGGCGCTGCGCACTATCATCATCGCCGGACGGCCTGATCTGAGTCATCCGGACTGGCGAGGCGACATCGCTGGGCGTGCATTAACCGACCAGGAGGTTGCGGATGTCTTAGCGTGGCTCGGCTCGCTGCGCAGCCCGACACCAGGACAGCCTTACCCGCACTGAGGAATCACTTATGACCGACATCGTCAAAGAAGAACAGAAAATTACACACGATGATCCGAGTGCCGTATCCCGACGCTGGATGCTCCTCAAACTCGGTGTCCTGATCAACGCTGCGGTGGCCGTGGCCGTGGCCACACCGGTTGTCCGGTATCTGCTCGGCCCGGTCAAGCGCAAGGGCGCATATCACTCCTGGATCTCTCTGGGATCCATTGACCAGTTCCCGGCAAGTGAGACGCGGCTTGCAACCTTTCAAAATCCCTTCACCGATCCCTGGGATGGCGAAACTGCAAAGACTGCCTGCTGGGTGCGCCGTATCGATGCGACAAACTTTCAGGTCTTCGCCATCAACTGCGCTCACCTCGGCTGCCCGGTCCGCTGGTTCCCGCAATCCGGGCTGTTCATGTGCCCGTGCCATGGCGGCGTTTATTACTCCGATGGATCTCGGGCATCGGGCCCACCGGAACGGGGACTCTTTGAATACAAATACAAAGTGCTGGGCAACCAGTTACAAATCTTCGCTGGGCAAACCCCAACCCTTTCGAACGAAGCCAGCAACAGTCTGCGTGTTCTCAATAACTACAAAGGATCCGGCCCATGCACTGGGTAAAGCAAATCTACAACTGGCTTGAGTTCCGGCTGCAGTTGCAGGCGCCTGTCGAAGACGCTGCTCTTCATCCCGTGCCGCGCAATACCGCCAGTTGGTGGTACGTCTTCGGCAGCGCAGCCTTCACGCTGCTCCTATTGCAGATAGCCACCGGTATTCTTCTCGCCATTGTCTACGTGCCCTCCGCCGCCCATGCCTGGGACAGCCTCAACACGCTCAATCACGACCTGCCTCTAGGCTGGTTCCTGCGCGCGATGCATGGTTGGGGCTCCAACTTTATGGTCGCCGTCGTGCTCATCCACATGGCGCAGGTTTTTCTCTTCGGAGCGTATAAGTTTCCCCGCGAACTCACCTGGATGGTCGGAGTCTTCCTGCTGCTCATGACCCTGGGCATGGCGTTCACCGGGGAGGTAATGCGCTTCGATCAGGATGCATACTGGGGTCTTGGCATCGGAGTGTCGATCGTTGGCCGCGTGCCACTCATCGGCGGCCAATTGGTCGATCTCATGATGGGTGGTCCAATCATCGGTGGCCCTACCCTCTCACGCTTTTTTGACCTGCATGTCTTCGTCATCCCCGGGACTTTGCTGGTCCTCGTTGCCGTGCACGTCTGGATGGTGCTGAAGCTTGGCATCAACGATTGGCCGATGCCCGGCCGCCCAGTGCGCCGCTCCACCTACATGGCCGAGTATCACAAGCTATCGCACGAAAACGGATTTCCCTTTGTCCCCGGAGCTTTCTGGAAGGACCTCATCTTTTCCGGCGCGGTGCTTGCCGCGGTCGCCGTCTGCGCCGCCGTCTTCGGCCCCTACGGTCCGACCGGAACGCCCGATCCCACGATCATTCAGACCACCCCCAAGCCCGACTTCTTCTTTCTCTGGATCTATGCCGTTCTCGCCTACCTTCCGCCGAGCCTTGAGACGCCTTTTATTCTGATCGTCCCCATTCTCGGCATTGCCGTTCTGCTGGCCCTCCCCTTCTACGCTGGAGAGGGAGAAAAGAGCTGGCACCGGCGGCCTGTTGCGGTGCTAGTTCTCGCGACCGTTGCGGTTTCCTTTGGAATCTTCACGCATCTGGGCACGTTCACTCCGTGGAGCCCGATCATGGGAGCCTGGAGCAGCGACAGTGTTCCGTCAAAGTTTCTGCAAGGTAGAACACCATTGGAACGCCAGGGTGCAATCGTCTTCCAGGGAAAGCAATGCCGCAATTGCCACTCGCTCGGAGGCGTAGGCGGGCTGCGCGGACCTGCGCTTGATGATGTGGCCACGCGCCTCACAGAAGATCAGCTCATTCGCCAGGTACTTCAGGGCGGCGGAAACATGCCCGCCTACGGTAAGAATCTCTCGCCACCGGAAGTGACCGCGCTGGTCAAGTTTCTCGTCACGCTTCATCCGCCGAGTCAGCTTCCGGCCACGAACGCCGCCGGCCAGGCAACGGCGCAGCTTTCGCCATTGAGTTCACCGACGGGCACAGCAAAGCAGTAGATGTCGAAGTCCTTCATTCTTGCCTGGGCGCTACCGCGCACGGCCACATTAGCTCTGGAGATCTCCGCGATTGTTTACTGGCGCGGCTGGCTCCGCATCCGGCGGACGCGCCCGGCAATCTTCCCGGCGTGGCGGTTGATCTGTTTTCTCTCCGGCATCGCGGCGATCATCATCGCTATCGCCTCGCCGCTTGATACCATCAGCGATCAGCTGCTTGTCGCTCACATGGCGCAGCACTACATCCTGATGTCAGTGGCGCCGCCGCTCATCGTGCTCAGCGCGCCAGTTGTCCCGCTGCTGCGGGGCCTGCCACGATGGTTCGTGCGTCCGGTCCTCGGACCCTTGATCCGAACTGTCTGGCTGCGGCGCTTTTTCAAGCTGCTGGTTACGCCTCGTGTTGCCTGGATTCTGATGAACGTCGCTTACATCGGGTGGCATATCCCAGCCGCATACGAGTTCGCGCTTGCTTCATGGCAGTGGCACATCGTCGAGCATGCGTGCTTTTTCCTGACCAGCGTTCTTTTCTGGTGGCCGGTGATTGAGCCTTGGCCGGGCCACTTTTCGGGTTCTCGCTGGCTGCTGCTGCCGTATCTTCTGGGCGCCGACATCATCAATACCGCAATTTCCGCTCTTCTTTGTTTCTCGGGACGCGTACTTTATCCCACCTACGCGAACCAGTCGCGCATATTCGCGATCACACCGCTTGCCGATCAGGCAGCGGCAGGTGCCCTCATGTGGGTCCTCGGATCGATCGTCTTTCTGATTCCGGCCATGTACATCACGCTGAAACTGCTATCGCCGAGAAAAAGATCGTTTGCCATGCACAATCTTCCCGGCCACTGAATTGCCCTGATCTTCGCCACATATTCACCGACTTTATTCGACCCTACGCAAACCTTTGGTCAAAAGACGCGTTCTAAGCAGTTGAGCCCTTCTACCGTGACTGCGGATTTGGTGGTCAACCCCGACCGTTGGCTCTCGTCGCGAGAAGCCATAGCATCGAAGGAGTCGATAAGATATAAGTATGGCTTCAAGATCCAAATCCTTGCGCCTTTTTGCATCCCTTTTCCTGTGCCTTGCCGCGATCGCTGCCCTTGCTGACCCTGCGCCATTCGATCTCGCCGGGCCGCGAATTGATGTAAAGGTCAAGCGGGGATCTCAGACCCTCCCCATTACCGCCGTGCCCAACCTCGCCGTCGGCGACAGGCTCTGGATCCACCCGGATTTCCCCAAGGACCAGACAGCGCATTACCTTCTCATCGTTGCGTTTCTGCGTGGATCGACGAACCAGCCGCCGGAAAACTGGTTCTTCAAAGCCGAAACTTGGAACAAGAAATTCGACGAGGGGCTCTACGTCACTGTGCCCGAGGGGGCCCAGCAGGCGCTGCTTTTCCTTGCTCCAGCTACCGGAGGGGACTTCAAGACACTGGTCAATGCAGTCAGCGGACGTCCCGGCTCATTTGTTCGCGCCTCTCAGGACCTGAATCAGGCAAGTCTTGACCGTACGCGTCTCGATGCTTACCTCGACGCCGTCCATGGAATTAACGCGACCGATCCGGAAAAGCTCAAGGAGATTTCGCCGCTGCTCGCCCGCAGTTTGGGCATGAAGCTCGATAAAGATTGTCTGGACAGAGTCGTTGAAGAGCAGGCCTCCTGCCTGGTGCAGAAGCAGGATGCGCTGATTCTGAACGACGGGCACAGCATGTCCATCGTCGGCACTCTCACATCCGGACCGGCCAGCGACCTGAGCATGCAGGCCAGCTACACACCCCGTGCGAGCTTCGGCTATTACAGCCCTTACGTTGCGTCGATCATCGACATCGCGCGCATCCTGGATTCCATTCACACCGCCGAATATCAGTACATCCCGGCGCTGGGAACTCAGCATGATAACGGCCTGGACCTCAAGCTCAACACGCCGCCGTCCTTTCACAATCCCAAGTCGGTACTCGTCGTCGCGCTGCCTCCGATCGAAGCCGCACAGCCCCCACCGCTCCATCCCGTCGATGAGAAGGGGGTTTTCTGCGCCAGCAAAAGCGGGCTCGTCCTTCCCACTGACGGGGCACCGCTGGTCTTCTCCACAGGATACGCACGCGATCTCGCTCTGCAGGTTGAAATCGGAAAGAAGAAAGTAGACCTGCCGCTCAAACCCGATCCGGCAAAGGGCGGCTTCGTGGTGGACAACACGGCGCTCGCAAAAGCCGAAGCCGGTGCAGATTCTACAATGCGTGGTCCGCTCACGGGCACGTTGCATGGCTTCTGGGGATTCACCGCATTTACGGGCCCGACCTACAAACTTCAGACGGCTCGCGAGCAGAAGTGGCAGCTGGCATCCGCTGATGAGAATGCGCTGATCGTTGGACGCGACGATACCCTCCACCTTCAGGCAGAAGACACGACTTGCGTCGACTCGATCCAGTTCCGCGAGGCCAATGCTAAGGAGCAGAAGGCGGAGTGGAAGCCGGTCCCGCCCGATCATATCGAGGTTACGCTGCCCTTGAAGGATGCCAAGCCAGGTGCCTTGACACTCCTGGTGAAGCAGGCTGGCCTGGACAAGCCGCAGGAAGTTCCGCTGCACACCTACGCCGCGGCCGCACATCTCGACAGCTTCAGTCTGCATGCAGGCGATCAGAAGGCCGTCCTCAAAGGCAGCCGGCTCGACGAGGTCGCCGCGGTGGAGATTCCGGGAGCGAGCTTCGAGCCTGGAAAGCTTTCTCATCAGGATGGGAACGACGAGCTGACGCTCGAGACAAAGGATACGAAAACGACAGCCAGCCTCAATGCGGGCGATCACATAGAGGCTATTGCGACGCTCCGCGACGGGCGCAAGGTGAATCTCAAAACAACCGTCGACCCTTCCCGTCCGAAGGTCAGCCTGTTGAGCAAGAGTGTCGAGAACGGCGGGGCTGCAAATCCGGGCAATATCCAGCTCGCCGGCCAGGACGAACTGCCGCAGAACAGCAAGCTCGTTTTCTCGCTGAAGACGCAGTCTCCGGCGGCTTTCTCGCATGAGGAAAAAATAGAGGTAGCCACCGCCGACGGTGCGTATTCGACCACTCTGAACATGGGGGACGGTACCCTCGTTCTTCAGGACGCCAAGACCGCTCTTGCAACTCTTGACCCCTCGAAGGCTTACGGCAGCTCAGCATTCGGCCCCCTCCAGTTCCGGGTGATCGACGGCTCGGGCGCGCAGGGAGACTGGCAGCCCCTGGTTACGCTCGTGCGGCTGCCCGCCCTGCAGGGTCTGCAGTGCCCCTCGGCTGCGGATCAACCCTGCTCGCTGACGGGATCGGGGCTCTTCCTGCTGGATTCCGTTTCCACCGATGCCCAGTTCACGAATCCCGTGCAGGTGCCGGACGGGTTCCCGGGCAACGTGCTGTCGGTTCCCCACCCCCAAGGGCAGGGGTTGTACGTCAAGCTTCGCGACGACCCTGCCGTGGTGAACGTGGTCACACTGGCCGCTGCGCCGTTGCCACCGACCAAGGCGCAGGCAGCGGCTGCCCGTCAGTCGCGGCGCGCAGCTGCCGCATCTCATCCGGCTCCCGCACCTCAGAGTCCGGCTCAAACGCCGGCTTCGGGCAATCCAGCGCCGCCACCGGCAACTGCTCCCACAACAACCGCACCGGTCGCGGCCTCGACCCCGCAGCCCTGAGTGGGGCCCCGCGTATGCTAGAAGGCCATGGGATACCGGCACACCATTCGTGGTGTCAGCTATGCCTTCGACGACCTGCGAACCCTGCTGGCCAAGGCTTCTCCGCCACGGAGCGGAGACGATCTGGCGGGAATCGCGGCGTCCAGTGCCGCCGAGAGAGTGGCGGCACAGATGGCGCTCGCCGATCTGCCCCTGTCCCAGTTCCTCACCGAAACGGTGATTCCCTATGAGCAGGACGAGGTGACTCGCCTGATCGTGGACTCGCACGATGGTCGAGGCTTCGCGCCGCTGGCCAGCCTGACGGTCGGTGAGTTCCGCGACTGGTTGCTTGCCGAGGAGACATCGGGCGAGGTGCTCTCCAGTCTGGCGATGGCGTTCACGCCGGAGATGGTTGCCGCCGTCTCCAAGCTCATGCGGGTGCAGGATCTGGTGTTGGTGGCGCGCAAGATACGGGTCGTCAGCCGCTTTCGCACGACAGTCGGATTGCCGAGGACGCTGTGCTCGCGCCTGCAGCCGAACCATCCAACTGATGATCCGGCAGGCATCGCGGCTTCGATCCTCGACGGGCTGCTGCTCGGGGCAGGCGACGCGGTGATCGGGATCAATCCAGTGTCGGACAACGTGGAACGGGTGACCATGCTGCTGCGCATGGTCGATCGCGTCAGAGAGCGGTATGAGATTCCCACGCAGAGCTGCGTGCTGGCTCATATCACTACGCAGCTCAAGGCGCTGGAGCGCGGCGCGCCGGTCGACCTGATCTTCCAGTCGATCGGAGGGACGGAGAAGACCAACGCATCGTTCGGCGTGAACCTGGCGCTGCTCGACGAGGCTTACCACGCAGGCCTGGCGCTCCGGCGGGGAACTGTCTGTTTAGACGGAAGCATCGGGGACAACATCATGTACTTCGAGACCGGGCAAGGCAGTTCGCTCTCGGCGGATGCTCATCATGGCGTCGACCAGCAGACCTGCGAGGCACGAGCCTACGCCGTCGCGCGCCGGTATAAGCCGATGCTGGTGAATACCGTCGTCGGCTTCATCGGGCCGGAGTATCTCTACGACGGCAAGCAGATCCTGCGCGCCGGCCTCGAAGACCACTTCTGCGGCAAGCTGCTCGGGCTGCCGATGGGCTGCGATGTCTGCTACACGACGCATGCCGAGGCTAACGACGACGACATGGACACGCTGATGACCATGCTCGCCGTGGCGGGCGTGAACTACATCATGGGCGTTCCCGGCGCGGACGATGTGATGCTCAACTACCAGAGCACGTCGTTCCACGACATCGCGTATCTGCGCTCGGCGCTGGGCCTGCGTCCAGCACCCGAGTTCGAGGCGTGGCTGGAACGGGGCTTCCGCAAAGAGCTTTCCATGCAGGGATTGCTGAACGCGTGAACGATGCCCTCGATCGCGGCCGGCTGCGCGCCTATACGAGCGCGCGCGTCGGGTTGCGTCGAGCAGGGACGAGCCTGGCGACGTCGGAGCTTCTGGACATGGCGCTTTGTCTCGCCGAGGCGCGCGATGCGGTTCATGCCGAGCTGAGTGTCGTCTCGCTGCGGGCGCAACTGGCTGAACACTCGCTCGAACGCGGCCTGCAGGTTTTTTCCGTCAAGAGCGCGGCACGCGACCGGGCGGAGTATCTGCGGCGGCCGGACCTCGGGCGGAGGCTGGCGATCGGATCGCGGGCCGCGCTCGAAGCATGCGAGCCCACTCAAACCCAACACGGGGCTTTGAATGGGGCACCCGGCCTGGTGGTGGTTATCGCCGATGGGCTATCGGCGATTGCCGCGGAGCGGCACGCAGTGCCAGTGCTCGATGCCCTGCTGCCTCTGCTTGAGGGCTGGCGCATCGGGCCGGTAGTCATCGCCGAACAAGCGCGAGTCGCCATCGGAGATGAAATCGGCGAGACGCTCAAGGCCGAGGCGACCCTGCTGTTGATCGGCGAACGGCCTGGGCTTAGCTCGCCGGACTCGATGGGGGCTTACATTACCTGGGCTCCGCGCGTGGGGCGGAGCGACGCCGAGCGGAACTGCATCTCGAATATCCGCCCGGAGGGCTTGGGCTACGCACTCGCTGCCGGTAAGATTGCCGGGTATCTCGCCCAGGCGCGGCAGCTCCAGCTTACCGGCGTGGCGCTCAAGGAAGGGTCGCTGGAGCTGGGGAATTGAGGGTGACCCTCCCCCCCCGAAATCCTGTACTTCATTCATTTTAATTGAGTTAAGTCGTGAGTCGCCTCCAGCTCATACATAACAAATGACTTACATGCACTTCATAGAAAATAAATGACTTAGGACGCCGTCGGGCCGAGGTGATTCCCATTTTGGGAACGAGCGGATCGATCCAATGGGAAAGCCCGGCAGCATTGGCGGCCGGGCTTTCTAGTCTCTATTTCTATTTTAGCGATTCAGGCGAAATGTTCGGCCAGGTTTTTGAGGGCATTGCCTCAGCAGGCCTTGAGGTGACCCGTGCGGGGGCCCCGAGCCACGATCACCAGCTTCTCGCGGTCGAGAATCTTCCGGACCTGGCCGCGGGCGTGGTTCGCCCAGGGGCCGATGGGGTCGAGCTTGAGGTAGCCCACCCAGTGGCGGAGGGCCTTGCGGCGCTCGTTCTGGCGCTCATAGGCCAGCGCCAGGTTGTAGTGGGCGTCGGCGTAACCGGGAGCAAGGCGGATGGCGGTACGGTAGGCGTCAACGGCCTCGCCGAGCCGCTGCAACTCGTCGAGAACGTTGCCCAGATCGAAGAAGGCCAGCGCGTAGTTCGGGTCAGCAAGAGTCGCCTGACGGTAGAGCCGCTCGGAAGCGGCGAACTGGCGCTGGTTGTAGAAGATGGTCCCGAGGTTGATGGCGGCGGGGGCGTGGCCGGGATCGAGCCTGAGTATGTTCTCGTAAAGCTCGGCCGCTTCGATCTTTTTGCCGGTCTCTTCGAGGCGTACAGCCTCAAGGAACAGGCTGCCGGTGCGGTTGATGATTTGGGCCGGACAGAGGACCCGGATTTCCTCTTTGACCAAGTCGTGATGGCCCTCGAAGTCGAAGACGAACTGACGCGCGATCGGCTCCATCACGGTGCCGGAATGGCGGAAGAGCAGGCGCGAACCGTTTCTTACCGAGGCCGATTCCTGCAGCGGGTTGATCATGCCGGAGACGGCCTGCATGGCATGAACGCTGGCACGGATACTGGCCGCCGAGAGGCGGGTGGCGCGGAGGTCGCGCAGCTTGCGCAACTGAACGAGATCCTGAAAGCTGTAGGTGTCAGAAAAGGAAATAAGGCCTGCATGCTCCCACGCTCTCAACTGTTTAGCGCGGATGCGGAGGATGCGAAGGACATCCTGACGGCTATAGCGGGTCACAGTGGTTGTGCTCGTAAGACGACCGTCACTCACCTTAAGGTGGATTATCGGTGCCTTCGGTAACGGACACAAGAGAGGAGTATGAAATTTCAGTGGATAAAAGGGTACC
>CAWAYO010000044.1:0-36776 GCA_963786085.1 uncultured Acidobacteriaceae bacterium | reverse complement strand
GTCTTTTCGGCTGGAGAGAAAGGCTCGCAGTAAGTGCCGCCAAAACCTGATTCCGCCGCACTGATCAGTCTGCTGGGTGCAACGCAGACCGAGTCGGGCCGGACTCTGCTCGATCTGGTCGACGAGCGTCCAGTCCTGCTGGTGTTTCTCCGCCACTTCGGTTGCGCGTTCTGCCGGCAGGCGATCGACGACGTGGCGAAGGTTCGCGCGAGGCTGACAGATCGCGGCGTGCAGGTTGCCTTCGTGCATTTAGGTTCGCCGGAGCGGGCGCAACCTTACTTCGACTACTACGGAATGCCGGATGTGGAGCGGGTGAGCAATCCGGATGCGTCGCTTTACCGCGAGCCGGCGTTCGCGCTGGCGCGGGTCAGCCTGCTGCAGATTTTCCGCCCGGCGGTGTGGATCGGATGGGTCAAGGGTGCGATGTTCAAGTACCGGATCGGATTATTGAAGGAAGACATCCAGCAGATGCCGGGCGTGTTCTTCCTCAAGGATCGTGCCATCGCGAGTGTGTTTCGCCACCGCACAATCGCTGATCGGCCGGACTATCTTGGTCTGGCCCGCTAACGACCGCAGCTAGGCGTGCACCAGGTGCAGCCCGACTCCCCTGACCACGATGCGATCCGACGTGTCGCCGAAATTCACCCGCAGATCCAAAAGCAGTGGTCCTGCCGCGGGATCGATAGACGTTGCGGTGCTGTCGTGGAACGTGGGTCCGGTGGCGTTCAGTTGTGTCGGGTCGTCCAGTAGGACCAGTGCAGTTGCCGGTGGATTCTGCACCTGCGCGAGCCTCACCTGTGTGATAAAGCTCCTCGCATTGGAGTTCTCATAGCCGACGCGCACTCCCGTCACACGAAAGGCGGGAGGTATATCCAGCGCCTTCCACACTACCTTGTTGCCGCCGCCCTGCGCCTGGCTGCCCGTTGTCGTTGACTGGATTACCAGTCCGCTCAAGCCGCTGCCCACTCCCGAGTTGACCGCGTTGTAGGACGTGATGACGCTGGGATCGCCGGCCAGCAGGGATAAATGATTGACCCACATGATCAGGGATATCGGCTTCTTTATAGGCTTCTGCTTCTCCATAACTTCCTCTTCTCAAGACCAATCGAGGATTGATCTCTAAGAGAAAGTGAATGAAGGAGCGCGATCGTTTCAGATCAGCCGAAAACCTATTTGGCTGCCGCCGACTGATACTCGATGCTGCTCTTCAGCCACTCTGCGTTGTTCTTCACATCGTCCATCAGCTTGGCAGTGAGCTCGTCGCGTCGTTCATAGAGCCGGTATCCGGTGCGGGGGCGCAGATACCCACGCGCTCGCGGTTCGTCTTTGAAGAGCTGCTCTTCGCCCACTTCCGCCAGCCTCTTCTCGAAGCGCTTGCGGTTGTCGAGGAGTGCCTTGGTGATGAAGGGCATGACCTGCGAGTAGTCTCCGAACATGCTCTCCGTCGTCTGGAGGTATACATCCTTGTCGACCTTGCCCCAGGTGACGGCCTCAGCAGGTGGGCACGACGAGAGCGATCCATCCATCACCGGCGCGGTGGTGATCTGAACGTCGAATTGATAACCGCGAATATCGGGCAGCCCGAGAACCTGTCCCAGAGCCGGCTCCGGTTGCAGGTTGTAGTTCTTCGGCACACCGCCTCCGAGGATGAAGGTCGCCAGACCTTTGGCTTCGCTGTCGAAGAGTCCCCATCGATGATAGGCGCACGCTTCGAAGACTTCGGCGTGAAGGTCGAGCTCAAATTTGTAATCCTCGATCATGGCCGCCTTCTTCATCGCCCACAGCTTCATCGAGTTGAGGAAGACGCTTCCGTCTGCAGGCGCTCCAACGAAGATCGGCAGTGCGAGCCGGTGGCATGTCGCGAGCAATCCATGCGGAGCACGGGCGCGCCGCTCCTGCGCGGCGTAAAAGGCGCCGAGAAGGTTGCGCATCTCCGTTCCCGTCATCTTCTTCTGAAATTCGGGCAGCTGCAGGCACGCCGAGAGGAATTTATCCTGGTCGAGCAGAACTTCTTCCGGAAATCCCACATCGGTCACGCGAATGATCTGATCGTCGCGCAGCTTTGCGTCATCGCCGAAGATGGGCACCTCGTGGAAGGGATTGTGCCCATGAGCATCGAGGCTGCGATGTCCATCGTGATAGCAGACGGCGTCGGTCGTGCTCAGATAGGCGATCCAGCCGGTCTCGAGCAGCGGAATCAGCCAGGTGATGTGCTGTCCTGAGACCGTGACCGGCCCCGAGATCGACATTGTCAGCGGATACCCTTCGCCGATCGCGCGATCGAGGATCGTATAGATACGGCGCAGGAAAGCACCGCCAAAAGCAGGCAGGCAGTCACGAAAAATCTCATCGAGAGTGTCGCATTCATCCACGCGGCGCGTGCGCAGCGGACGATGGGCCGCCTGCTCAATCATGTGTTTCGGTATTCCGGTTATGTGCTTCGGGATCTCGGTCATTTCGGATCACTCCATCTTCAAATCGAAGGATAAAGGTGGGAAATGACCGGAGCAACCTTCGGAAGGCTGCGGAAAGGTGTCTTTTGTGACAGCTCCGTTAATTTCTCGGCTTGCCCCAGACGCTGTCGAGGAAGAGATAACGATCGCGCTGCGTGTCGGGCTTTGCTTCCAGAGTCGTATCCAGATGCATCACCATCCATCCCGACGCCGCATTATATGTTGGCCACTTGGGCAGATCCGCATTGGGCGCAGATCCGCCGCTGGGATCGCCCGTGCGCGCGAAATTCGTCCAGTAGGTCTGAATTTCATCCGATAGCTTGCGGTCTTCAGGACGCACCGTGATTTCCTGCCGCGAATCGAGAGTTCCAAAGACATACTCGATGTCGTCCGAGTGGAAAGCGCCAATGGCCGCCGGATGGAACTTATCTCCCGGCGATCCGAGATCGAAACGGTAGCGATAGACCGGAGCTTCTCCCGTCTTGACCTGTGCTTCAAGCCAGCGCCAGGTGGAGAAGGCGATGAAGCGATCGCTGACGAAGTCACCCGCGGACGCCAGAGCCTCTTCGTCGTTGGTCGCCGGATAAACCGCGAGGAACTTGTCAGCGTTTTCGCCGAATTCTCCCTTGGCCTGCGCTTTGAATGTCTCGGCAGTTACCTTGGGATCAGCGTGGAGCACCTCCGCGCGCACCTCGTCCTTGTTCCAGCCGGCGATCAGCGGAATGTGCGCCTGTTTACCCGCGGCATAGATGTTGGGAACGCTGTCAGGCAGGAACCATCCGTCGATGTCCGGTCCAAAGCGCGGCGGCGGTGGTGTTGTTTTGGCGCTGGCCGCCTTGATCAGGTCCTCGGCGGGAATCTTTCGAAGCTCAGCCAGCGTCGTCGCGTGCAGAGCGCTCTCCGCGAATTTGGCGTCCCTCTGCTCCCGCTCCTCGCGTGGCTCAAAGCTCAGGCCGGAGCTGTAAAAGGCCGCTCCGCTTTCCCCAATAGCTTTCTCAATAAGATCTTTCGACAGCGGCGACGCCATTTGCGCGCTCACCGAAAACGATCCCGCCGACTCACCGAAAATGGTGATGTTCTTCGGATCGCCGCCGAAGCCCTTTATGTTGTCTTTGACCCATTTGATCGCCGCAGCCTGGTCAAGCAGTCCATAGTTGCCTGAGGCGTGATGGGGCGACTCGGCAGTCAGCTCAGGATGAGTGAAGAATCCGATGATGCCGAGGCGGTAATTCATCGACACCACAACCACGTTGCGGTGCGCAAGGTACTGACCATCTTGGCGAGCCTCAGAGGTCCCTCCGCTGTTAAAGCCGCCGCCGAAGATCCAGACCATCACCGGCAGGGAACCGGTTTTCGCTCCGGCCGGCGTCCACACGTTCAGCGTGAGGCAGTCTTCGCTCTCTCCCGGATCGTGGAAGATCATGTCCGGATAAACGTTTGTCTGAAAGCAGTGATTGCCGAATTCCTTTGCCTGACGGACGCCCTTCCACTTCGGCGCGGGCTGCGGAGCCTGCCAGCGCAGATTGCCTACCGGGGGAGCGGCGTAAGGAATGCCCTTGAATGCGCGGACCTTTGCGTCAGTGGTCAGAGAGCCTTCGACTTTGCCCTTGTCCGTTTTGATCTGGAGCTGGTTGGATGCGTGTACGAATGCGGCGGTGGACAGCGTGAGCGCAAGGAGCAGTCCGGTTGTGCGTGTCATGTCACGAAACACAATACCGGGGGCGGCCAACCTGGGGCAAGCGAACGCCTCATCGCAAGCGACCTTCTCGGTGCACGCTCTCCAACGCCGGCGCATCCAAATCAAATGGCGGCGTGGCTAGAGAACGCTGGCCAGCCGCGACATGAAAAAGAAGGGGCTGTTTGCATGTACTGTGTGCTTTTTGCCGTCTCTGTTCCCACCGGGTGGTTCGTACTCGGCGCGATCGCCCTCGCGTTACTGGCCGCGTACATGCTCGGTGGCATTCTGGGATCGAGCCCGCAATACCGTATCACCGGCGCGCAGCAGATGCCCTCCAATGGCTCGAAAGACTTCCTCGATCTGGTCGAATCGCTGACCGACGCCAAGGTAAACCGCACCGGCAGCTTTAAGGTTCTTAGCAACGGACCATGCTTTTATCCCGCGGAACTCGACGCCATTCGTGCGGCGCGGCGTAGTGTGAACCTCGAAGCCTACATCTTCAACCGGAGCGAGATTGGCAGGCAGTACCTCGAAGCGATGAGCGAGCGGGCGCGGGCCGGCGTGCAGGTAAACGTGGTGCTCGACGCCTTCGGCAGCGCGGGTGCCACCCGCACATTCTTCCGCCCTCTGCTCGACGCAGGAGGAAAGGTGCGCTGGTATAACCGCCCCACGTGGTACCGTCTGCTGCGCCTCGATAACCGCACTCATCGCGAACTTCTGATTATCGACGGCACGACCGGGTTCATCGGTGGAGCAGGCATCGCAGACCACTGGTACACCGGGGTGCATAAGCACCCGCGCTGGCGCGACACCATGGTGCGCGTCGAGGGTGAGGCGGTGCCCAATCTGCAGGCCACGTTCGCCGAGAACTGGCTGGCGGCCTCAGGAGAGCTCCTGGTGGGCGAGGCCTATTTCCCGCAGATCGCGTGCCCGCACCAGACGGCAGCGATGGTGATCAACAGCACGCCTACCGTCGGCGGCTCGACCCGCGCACGCGTGCTGTTTCAGCTGCTGCTCGCCTCGGCAAAGCGGACAATCTCAATCACCACGCCCTATTTCCTGCCCGACAAAAGCCTCATGCACGAACTTTGCCGCGCTCTCGAAGAGCGAGGCGTGAAGGTCCGCATTCTCACGCCCGGGCGCAAGAGCGATCACCTGGTGACGCGCAGCACCAGCCGCGGCGCATATGGCAAGCTGCTTAAGGCCGGCGCGGAGATCTACGAATACCAGCCCGCCATGATTCACGTTAAGATGCTGTGCGTTGACGGCCTTTGGACAGTGGTTGGCTCGACAAATTTCGATAACCGCTCCTTCGGATTGAATGACGAAGTGAACCTCGCGGTTCGCGATGCAGCCTACTCCGAGCGGCTGGAGAGAGATATGGCCAACGACCTCAGCCAGAGCCGCCGAATTTCTCTGAAAGATTGGCAGCACCGTCCAGTCACCGAGCGGGCTCCCGAACTGCTCGGCTGGATCTTCGAGCGGCAACAGTAATGGATCCCAGACATGGATAGCCGGGCCCGTTTGCGCGTCGCGACATACAACATCCACAAGTGCCGCGGCTTTGATGGAAAGATCTCACCCGCGCGTATTCTTGCCGTCATCGGCGAGCTCAACGTGGACATCCTCTGTTTGCAGGAAGTGGTCAACGCGCCCGACGGTTCGCCCCTCTTCAACCAGGCAAGTGAAATCGCGAGAGGACTTCCGGACTACGAGTGGTGCTTCGGCGCTAACCGGTCGCTGCGCGGTGGCACTTACGGCAATATGACGCTGACCCGCCTGCGCCTGCGGGCATGGCAGAATCTCGACCTGACCCGGCAAGGCAGGGAAGAACGCGGCGTTTTGCAGACGGACGTCGAACTCGGAGACGGCGAGATGCTGCACGTCTTCAACGTGCACCTTGGCACCGGGCACATGGAGCGCCGCTTTCAGGCGCGGCGGCTGATGAGCGAGACCGTGTTGAGCCAGCCGGAGCTGATTGGACCGCGCCTCGTTCTCGGCGACTTCAACGAATGGACACGAGGTCTCACGACGAGATTGCTTCGCACCAGCTTCCGCACCTTCCGGCCCGAGCACGGATTGCGCTATCCCCGAACTTTTCCTGGCATTCTCCCGGTGCTCTCGCTGGACCACTGCTACTACGAGCCGCCGCTCGAACTTGAAGGCGCCCGCCTATGGCGCAGCCCGCGTGCGTTGATCGCCTCCGACCATCTTCCGCTCATTGCGGAGTTCCAAATAAATGAGCGGAAAGCCGAACGCGAACGGTCGGCACCACCAGACGCTCGTCACGCGCGATTGTAAGCCTTGAAAGTGTCGGTTGCGTCCCGCGACGCGGCAGGGCCGGTTCTGCTGGCGAAGTGCCGCGGCGATGGTGCTTCCGCTGGCTCCTGCGGCGTCGAAGAGCGCGATCCTACTCATCACGATTATTCCTCAGTGGTGAGATTCAGCCGCCAGCATATCGGATGTAGTTTCGCGTCGTCGGATAAGCCTCACACGCTTGCCCTGTACGAGAACTTCGGCCGGCCGAGGCCGCGAATTGTAGTTCGAGGCGAGCGACATGCCGTAGGCCCCGGCATCGAGAATCGCGAGCAGGTCGCCGGGCTGAACGGCAGGAAGCTCCCGGTCGCGCGCGAAGAAGTCTCCCGTTTCACAGACCGGGCCGACAATATCGGCGAGAATTTTGCGCGCGCCCTTACGCCGCGTGACTGGAACAATTTCGTGATGCGCCTGGTAAAGCGCGGGACGAATCAGATCATTCATGCCCGCATCGGTAATCACGAATGTTTTCTCGCCGTTCTTCTTTACGTAGAGCACGCGCGTCAGCAGCGCTCCTGCCTGCGCAATCAGGAACCGCCCCGGCTCCAGGAGCAGCGTAATGCTGTCGAGGCTGGCGATAGCCTTCGCCAGCGCATCGGCGTAATGCCGCACCTTCTCTTCGGGATTGAATGGTTGCCCGGCATGGTACTCGATGCCAAGTCCACCGCCCGCATCCAGAAACCTGATCGGCAGGCCGTCCTTCCGCAACTCGAGAACCAGCCCCGCCACCCGGGCAACTGCAGAACCAAACGGCTCGGTGCTCCGAATCTGCGAACCGATGTGGACGCTCACTCCCGCCGGCTCAATCCATTTGTAACGTGCTGCGTTACGATAGACGGCGCGCGCCCGTCGTATGTCTATGCCGAACTTGTGCTCGCGAAGCCCCGTCGAAATGTAGGGATGTGTCTCCGCGAAGACATCGGGGTTTACCCGCAGCGCGATGCGTGCCTGCCTCTTCAGCTTTGAGGCGCGTTCGGCGACCAGTTCCAGCTCGCCCTCGCTCTCAATGTTGAAAAGCAGGATGCCGGAACGCAGCGCAAGATCAATTTCCGGAGCAGTCTTGCCAACTCCGGAGAAGACGACGCGGTGCGTGGGCGCTTTGTCGATGGAGAGGATGCGCTCGAGTTCACCTCCGGAGACAATGTCAAAACCCGCGCCCTGATGATGCAGAAATTTCAGGATGGCGAGCGACGGATTCGCCTTCACCGCATAGCACACGAGGTGCGCGATCGGCGTCGGCTCGCTCAGGAAGGCCTCAGTAAAGAGCTGAAGGCGGTAAAGCAGGCTGTCAGCTGAGTAGACGTAGAGCGGTGTCCCGTACTTCCTGGCAAGCGCGTCGAGCGGAACTTCTCCGCATGACGAGTGGAGCCTCCTTGCTGGGATGAATGAATGGGCGAACTGTAGGCACGGGCCTCGGTCACTGATGAATTTCTTTTTGAGATTATCGGGGTGCGGGCTATGCGTCTACTCTCACCTCATAGCGCCGATCGCGATCCCACCCGCCACCAGCACCAGCTGCTGTCGCACCGCAGCCCGCAGTACGCTGCCCGCCATCTCGCTCTTGATATACTTCGCAACAAAAGAAATCCAATCGCTGAGACCACCCAGCACGCTGCCCACTCTTGCAAAATCCCATAAGGAACTCCGCGATGACGCTCTTCTGCCGTTCCGCCGCAGTCGTCACTATCCTCGTCTTCTCCGCGCTCGCCTCACCCGCCCAGTCGGCGCCCGCCATCAGCCCCATGACTCCGGACATCCCGCCGAAGTTCACCGCCCCGCGCACCGACTACGACTACATCAAACGCGTCGAGATGGTTCCCATGCGCGACGGCGTCAAGCTCTACACCGTCATCGTGATTCCCAAGGGCGCGAAGCACGCGCCAATCCTGCTTACGCGGACGCCCTATAACGCCGCCGGACGCACCTCGCGAACCGAGTCGCCCCACATGCTCGACGAACTGCCGCAGGGAGACGACGTGTTCGTCAAAGCGGGATACATCCGCGTCTTTCAGGATGTGCGCGGCAAGTACGGATCCGAAGGCGAGTACGTCATGACGCCTCCGCCTACCGGCCCGCTCAACCCGAACGGCCCCAACGACACCACCGACGCGTACGACACCATCGACTGGCTGGTGAAGAACGTCCCCGAATCGAATGGCAAGGTCGGCATGCTCGGTTCATCCTATGAGGGATTCACCGTAGTCATGGCGCTCATCAACCCGCATCCGGCGCTGAAAGTCGCCGCGCCCGAGAGCCCCATGGTCGATGGCTGGATGGGCGACGACTGGTTTCACTACGGAGCCTTCCGCCAGGTCAACCTCGACTACTTCACCGAACAGACTTCGGCTCGCGGTCGTGGGGCGGCCATCCCGCGCGAAGGCTACGACGACTACACAAATTTCCTTGAGAAGGGCTCGGCCGGTGATTACGCGCGCTACGGAGGACTGGAGCAGCTTCCGTTCTGGCTCAAGGTCCACGAGCATCCCGCCTACGACGCCTTCTGGCAAGGCCAGGCGCTCGACAAGATCATGGCGCAGGTCCCGCTGAAGGTTCCCGTCATGTGGCTGCAGGGCCTCTGGGACCAGGAAGACATGTGGGGCGCAATCCACAGCTACGAAGCCGTCGAGCCCAAAGACACCAACAACGACAAGAACTTTCTCGTTATGGGACCCTGGCGTCATAGCCAGGTCAACTACACCGGCTTCTCACTCGGACCGCTGCTCTGGGACGGTGACACCACGCTGCAATTCCGTCGCGACGTGCTCCTCCCATTCTTCAACCAGTATTTGCTCGACGGCGCTCCCAAGGCCGACACGCCCCCGGTGTTCATCTACAACACGGGCGAAAATCACTGGGACCGTTTCAAGTCATGGCCGCTGAGCTGCGACACCAACTGCCCGAACAAGTCGCAGCAACTCTACCTCACCGCCAGCAAGAGCCTGTCCTTCGACGCGCCCAACGCATCGTCGCCCAAGTATGACGAGTACGTCTCCGATCCTGCGAAGCCCGTGCCTTATCGTCCTCGCCCCGTTTTCAGCGGCGACGGAGAAGCCTGGCGCACCTGGCTGGTAACGGATCAGCGCTTTGTCGACGGCCGCCCCGACGTGCTCACGTATGTCACCGAGCCGCTCACCAAGCCTCTCCGCCTGAGCGGCGCGCCGGTGGCGAACATCTACGCCTCCACCAGCGGCAGCGACAGCGACTGGGTCGTCAAGCTCATCGACGTCTATCCCGGAACCGTCCCTTCGCAGCCCGCTATGGGCGGCTACGAACTCCCCATCTCGCTCGACATCTTCCGCGGGCGCTACCGCAGCAGCTTCGAACATTCCGAAGCCGTCACGCCCGACAAGCCGCTGCTCTTCACCTTCCGCCTGCCGACCGTCAATCACGTCTTCGAGCCCGGACATCGCATCATGGTTCAGGTGCAGTCCAGCCTCTTTCCGCTCTACGACCGCAACCCGCAGACCTTCGTGCCCAACATCTTCGACGCCAAGCCCGCAGATTATAAGGCCGCAACCCAGCGCATCTGGCACACGCCCGGAGACGCGAGCTTCATCACTCTCCCCGTTGTTGAACAGAACCCGTCGCAATAGGCGGACTCAGGCAGCAACGCTGTTGATGTCCCTCATCTCCAGCACCTTTTTCGAATACCCATGCCGGGCGACACCAATCATCGCCCGGCCTAAACGCTCAGTCGTAGTTACATATTGCGGAAAGACCGCCTTCAGCACCGGCAGCAGCGGTTTGCTCACCGCATAGAAGAACCGATAGACGCGTGTCTTCGATTTGATCCCGTGCAGCGGCTGGATAAAGCCCGGCCGCAGCATATACACCCCTTTGAACGGCAGCGCCAGTAGAGCATTCTCCGTCTTGCCTTTCACTCGCGCCCACATCGAACGTCCGTGTTCCGAGCTATCCGCGCCCTGGCCCGAAATATATTCAAACGTCATCGCCGGACTGACTTTTACCAGCGTTCTCGCTGCCGCCATCGTGATGTCGTAGGTCACTCGCGTGTACTCGGTCTCTGTCATTCCCGCCGATGACACTCCGAGGCAGAAGAAGCAGGCATCATAGCCGGATAGCTCATTCTCAATCGCCGAAAAATCCGTGAAGTCGCCGTGGATCATCTCGTGCAACTTCGCATGCCGCTGCCCACTCGAGCTTCTGGCCACTGACATCACTTGCTCCACCTCAGAATCAAGCAGGCACTCCCGCAGTACCCCTTGTCCCACCATTCCCGTCGTGCCAAATATCACGGCCTTCATGCCGTCCATCATTTCAGATTCAACGGAACTATACAGCGTATAGCTGCGTAGTATACGCTGTATAGCAGATGGCCGATCCCTCCACCGCCGACCGCATCTCCCAGGCTGCTCTCGCCATCCTTGAGGCCGAAGGTCCCGGCGCAGTCAGCATGCGCCGAGTCGCCGACGCCGTGGGCATCACGCCCATGGCCATCTACCATCACTTTCCCAATCGGGAAGATCTGCTCAACACCATCACCAACCAGCAATTCGCCACCTTCCTCAGCTACATCGAGAAGCGTCCGATGCGTGGTTCGCCGGAAGTGCAGCTCATCTCCGCCATGGAGGCGTACATTGACTACGCCTTCGACCAGCCGCGTGTCTTCGACTATGTCTTTTCGCAGCCCCGCCCCGGAGCGCGCCGCTATCCCGACGACTTCCGCGCCCGTCGCTCGCCCACCCTCAACCCCATCGCCGACGCGGTCAACGCAGCCATGCGCGCCGGCCTGCTGCGCAAAGACGATGTCTGGGAAGTCGCCCTCGAACTCTGGGCCGTCACCCACGGGTACGTCACCCTCCACCGTGCTGGCCGTTTCAACCTGTCCGAAAAAGAATTCCGCGCCCTGGTTCGCCGCGCCCTAAGGAGACTCATCCATGGCCTCAAATCCTGAAGTTGCTTCGCTAAGCCAAAGCCGGCAGCCCGCAGTGACTCCGCGCCGCCGGGCCCTCGCAGTTCTTACGCTCGCCCTCTCCGCCATCGCCTGGTTCTTCGGAACCGGACTGCACCCCATCTGGTGGCTCACCTGGCTAGCGCCGCTGCCTGTGCTTCTCGTTGCTCCGCGCCTCCCGCGCTGGACTGCCTGGGGCATAGCCTTTGCAGCCTTGGTTCTCGGCAGCCTCAATACGTGGAGCTACGACCGTGTTGTCACTCCCCTATGGCTCAGCATCTTCATCCTGATCGTTCCCGCGTTGCTATTTGCCTTCATTGTCTTGGCCCACCGGGCATTCATCCTCCGTGGCCAGGCTCTACGCGCCGTCTTCGCGCTGCCCGTTCTCTACTCTGCTGTCGAGTACCTCGCCGAATTTCGCTCTGTTCACAGCACCTGGGGCAATCTCGCCTACACCCAGATGGACTGCCTGCCGCTCATCCAGATCGCCTCCATCACCGGAATCTGGTCCATCAGCTTCGTCGTTCTTCTCCTCCCATCGGCCATCGCCGTCCTACTCGCCCCCAGACCCAAAGCCGCCAGTCACCCCACCTCAAAGCCCGCCCTTGCTCTCACCGCCGCCATCTTTGTCGCTGTTTTCGGATACGGCTTCTACCGCCTCGCTACCACCCCAACCTCGCCGCAGGTCACCGTCGCCCTAATCTCTACCGACAAGCGTCTCTCCCCGCAGGGGCCAGCCGCTGTCGACCTTGTCCGCGACTACGTCGCCCAAATCCCTGCCCTCGCTGCTCAAGGCGCAAAAGTAATCGTCCTCCCGGAAAAGATCGCCCGCATTAACAGGGCGACGACCTTGCTCAGGCCGACGCCATCCTCGAACAGGCGGCGCGGGAGAACCATGTCACCATCCTTGTCAGCTTTGAGCACCAGCCCAATCTGCATGAAGCCCGCCTCTATTCGTCCGACGGTCGCCTCGAAGGCACCTATGAGAAGCACCACATGTTGCCCCCCTTTGAGTCACACCTCCTGCCGGGCACGGCGCGCCTCACCTTTGACCGCCCATCCGACGACGGTACAGCAGGGAAGTGGGGCGTCGAAATCTGCAAGGACATGGACTTTCCGCTGCTCGCCCGCCAATATTCGAATGACGGTGCCCGCCTCATGCTCGTCCCGGCCTGGGATTTCGTCGCCGACGGCTGGCTGCACGGGCGCATGGCCATCCTGCGTGGCGTCGAGGGCGGATTCAGCATCGCGCGTTCGGTCAAGCAGGGAATCCTCACCCTCTCCGACAGTCGCGGCCGCGTCCTTGCGTTTCGCGTGACCGGCGCTCCCGGGTTCGACATCCTCGTCGGCGCTCTCCCTCTGGGCAGCGGGGCCACCTTCTACGATCGCACTGGAGACTGGTTCGCCTGGGTAAACCTGGCCCTCGCCGTTCTACTTCTTCTGCCGTCCCGGCGCAAAACGGCAGCCTGAGAACCGTACCTGACCTGCATCCAAAATTGACAAGCGTGAAAAGTTGTTTGGCATCGAAACGAACTTGCGTGCCCAAAGTACTGAAACCCTTGCCAATCGCGCCGAATCGCGCCATGCTTATCACTAAGCTGGAGGCCCCATGAGTGGCTTCACGTTTACCAAAGGGTTGTTGCACAGGATTTCCGGGTCCGCGTTCTATCTTTCCCTCACAATCGCGCTGTCCGCTTTTCCCGTAGCCGCGCAGGTTTTCACCGTCGCTCCTGAAGGCATCGACGGCAAGTATCTCGACTTCCAGCCTACAAACATCGCCATTTCCACGGTTCCGCTCACCAATCACAATCGCGAGGACCTGCTGCGTTTCCTCACGTCAGAGCAGGGCTTTGCCATGCGGCCGCTTCCCATCGCCACCATTACCCTCCGCGCCAACGGACCGATGTCGCCCAGCGGTTCCGACTATGTAAGCACCATCCGCGACAAGGGCCTTGCCGTCAAAGCCGGCGAGCGCGTCGTGCTGACCGACGTCAAGATTGAAAAGGACCGCATCTTACTCGACTTCAACGGAGGTCCGGAGCACAAGCACAAGTGGCTCCGTCACATCGAGATCGGCATGGACCCCAACATGACCACTCCTGTCGTCAACGATAGCGGCCAGGCCCCGACGGGAACGCGCATCACGCTCATCTTTCCCCACGCCGTGCCCGATATGACCGGTATGCAGGTGGAGGCGCTGATCAAGCCCATCGTCGACTTCAACCTGAAGACTCCCGTCCAGGCCTATGCTGACACCTTGCCTCCCGCTCTGCGCAAATCCATTCTCGACCACCACGCGCTGGTCGGCATGAACACCGACATGGTCATCGCCACACTCGGTCAGCCCCGCACCAAGGTGCGTGAGCGTGACGGTCAGATGCCTTTCGAAGAGTGGATCTACGGAGAGCCGCCCGACCCAGTCCAATTCGTTCGCATCAACGGCAACCGCGTCATCCGCATTGAGATCGCCAAGGTGGGAGAGGAGCCGGTCATCCGCACAGAAAACGAGATGGGCGACTACTGGAATACCCAGCCCGCCCAGAACACCCGCATCGTCAAGCTCGGAGACAACGCACCCGCTAAGCCCGGCGCCGAAACTGCGCCGCGCAAGCCGCCCACCCTGAGAAACCCCGGCGAGGCCCTGCCTGCCGACAAGGACGCGAATACTCCGCAGATGGCTCCGGTGCAGTTCCCGAAAGACCAGACTAACGGTCAGACCAGCGGCCAGAACAAGACGCAGACGCCCGCACAGGGCACAACCTCGCCAGCGTCAGGCCAGCCCGGAACCCAGCCCGGCGCTAGCCAGCCTCAATCCAATCCGCCTCAGTCGAGCCCGCCTCCGGACCCCAGCAACCAGCTCCTCGCGCTGAAGACTACGACGCCATAACCGCGGCGCCAGATTCTGCGTCCTGCTGATGGGCCGTTGGCGAAAATTTGGCATGCGACGCGTAGGCCCTTCGTGATCGAGACTCCGACGACTCACTCGTACCGTAAGGCTTCCAGCGGATCGACCCTCCCCGCCCGCCGCACCGGTATCCAGCACGCCAGGAGCCCTACTCCCACGAACAAAGCCCCCACAATGATCAATGTCGCGGGATCGCTGGGTTGCACTTCGAACAGGAAAGACCGCAGCGCTCGCGACACAACAATCGCCAGTGCTACACCGACAAGCACGCCGCCTGCTATCAAGCGAAATCCTTCGCCGAAGATCAACTTGCGAATGTCCTTCTGTTGCGCGCCCACCGCGCTGCGAATGGCTAACTCCCGGCGTCGCGAGGCCACTGACAGAGAAAGCACGCCGTAAATTCCTACCAGCGTCAACACACTGCCCACTACCGAAAACCCTGTCAGCAGATGCATCGCGAAGGTCCGCGACGCCAGTGATTCGTCGCGAATCTGTTCCAGCGTCTTCACGTTTTCGATTGCCGCCGTCGGATCCACGGACCGCAGTTCGCGTTCCACCGCAACCACCACCGCGCGCGGGTCCGCCGTTGTCCGTACTACAAGATGTTTTGAAAACGCGCTCGCCTGCCACAACGGCAGATAAATCTCCGGTGACGCCTCCTGGGTCAAATCGTCCGTCCGCCCATTCGCGATCTCCCCGACAATTATCGTGCCCGGTTTATCTCGCCCGTTCAGCCAGAACTTTCGCCCAACGGCATCGCCGTGCGGAAAGTAGCGGTCCGCAAACGTCCGATTCACGATGGCCACGCCTGGCGCTTTGTCATCATCTGTCGATCGAAATTCCCGGCCTTCCATCAGCGCCATTCCCATCAACTTGAAATAATCAGGTGTTACCGCACGCAGCGGCAGTGCTGTCTTGTCGCTCTCCTTCATCGCCGGAGGCTGGCCCTCAATCTCCAAAGTCGCTGGCCAGTTGTTCCCCGTCAGCGGCACGCCCCAGGCAAACGCCGCGTACTGCACACCGGGAAGCGCCGCAACGCGCTCCAATGCCTGCCGGTGAAAGCTGCCCCAACTCGACCAGCTTTGCACCTCTGTCACGCTCATCGTCAATATTCGTCCCGTGTTGTACCCCGCCGGTACTTTCGCGATGTTCACCATCGTGCGAATCAGCAAACCCGCGCCCACTAGCAGTGCCAACGTCAGCGCCGTCTGTAGCATGGCGACTCCCTGCAGCAGCCGCCTCTCGCCGATTCCCGCCGTCCCTTTCGGCCCGGCGTTTTTCAGCACCTCCATTGGATCCAGCCGAAACGCTCGTAGCGCCGGAATAACTCCCGCGAAAAATGCTGCGAGCACGGCCACCCCGAGTCCCCACCCGAGAACTGCCCAGCCTGCCGTCACTCCATCCAGCCGCGGAACGGCATGTCCCGCAATCACTTTGAAGATCTTTACGGCGCCAAAGGCTAGCCCGACTCCAACTGCCCCGCCGAGTACCGCGAGCAGCAAGCTCTCCGTCAGGACTTGCCTTAGAAGGGCCACGCGGCCCATGCCCATCGCGATCCGTACTGCGTACTCTTGTTGCCTTTGCAATCCTCGCACCAGCAGCAGCGCTGCCGCGTTTCCGCAAGCTATCAACAGTACCAGCGCCGCCGCGCCCAGCAGCGGCAGCAGAATCCGTCTCCCATCCCGGTTCATTTCCTCCGTTACCGGCTCCAGTTGCGGCGCGAAGCCTTCAAACTTCTTTTCCGTCTGCGCCTCTCTTGCCGTCAGCACCGCCAGTTCCTGTTGCCCCTGCTGCAGGGTCGCTCCATCCCGTAGTCGCGCGACTACGTTCCAACGTGGTTCTTTCAGAGACTTCGGATTCGGATCCAGAGGTATCCAAAAGTCCACCGTTGCGTTGACGTCGTAATTCGGTTCCTTCGCTGCTCCCGGCGATGGCAGGAATCGCACTCCCGGCTCCATCACTCCGATCACGGTTGGCGGTACGTCCCACCGGCTGATGCGCACCGTCTTTCCGATAATCTGCTTGTCCCCGCCAAACGCCCGCTGCCAATACTCATATCCCAGTAGAATCGCCTTCACCGGTCCTTGTCCGAAGTCGGAATCCTCGAATGGGCGCCCTGCGGCAGTCTTCAGCCCCATCATGCGCAAATAGTCCCTGGTCACCACCATTCCCTGCATCGACTGGCTGCCGTCATTGCGAATCAAAAAATTGAAGGTCCAGTCGTACGCGGCGATTCCCTCGAACGATTTCGCCTCTTTCTGCCACTCGATCCACTGTTGCGCCGGCCAGCCCCGCGGGCTGTCCAGCTTGTGGCCATCGGTGCGCACCGGCGGAATCAGTACGAGTTGCTCCGGCTTCTGGAAGGGAGGCGGTGTGAGCAGCACGCCCTGAATCAAACTGAAAACCGCGGACGTCGCCCCGATTCCCAGTGCCAGCGTCAGCGCCGCAATCAGGCTGAAGCCGAGCTGCTTCCGCAGCATCCGAATGGCAAACCGCAATTCCTGCAACATGCGCCCTCCATTCTCCCTGGGGTCGGGAGAGAACTCCACTGCGTGGTCAAAAGAGAGAACGCTGGCCAGAGTTTCCTGGTTCCGTCAACCATTCGGTAGACGATAGATTCCAGCCCGGTTTGGCTTGTAACGATGCAATTGTATGTTCCGCGACTCGCCTTTGCGCTGCGTTCGACACAGCCTCCCACGCGTCCCAGTGGCCAGCGGGTCCGCATAAATTGAACACTAATCCGAGGCTCCGCTCCGATGATGTAAACTAGCAACAGTGCGTCCGCTGTTCTTCGCGGTCATCCCACTCCTTCCAGTCGCTCGTTTGACGACCCATTCCAGGTCCATTCAGGGAGAAGCAGGGTAGAACCGCGCCGCGGCTGGCCGCAATTGCGCCTCCCCGTGTGGGTGAGAGCCCATAAAGAAAATGAGGAGAAGCCTTCATGGCCAAGATTGCGAAGACCGCCGACCGTCAGAAAGTAATGGACACCACCAAGAGCACAGACTGCCCGAAGTGCGCCAAGCCCACGCGCATCGTCAAGCGCGTCAAGGACCGCGAGCGCGGCATCCCCGGAGGAGTCTACATCTCCTGCTCCGCCTGCGAGTTCTACGAGAAACTCTAAAGCAGCGCTTGAATCAAAGCCCGGCCTTCCCGTCGGGCTTTTTGCCTCGCTGGCCAGAATCCGTTCTGCCACCTACGCTCTGTCGTAATTCTGTGTCGCTTTGTCCAACTCCCGTTATGCTTTCACCCGGGGATAACGTTATGACATCAACGAGGTCTCTCCTGGGCCTTGTTTGCCTTCTCTTTTTCATTCATTGCGGCGCAGCGCAGGAGACCATCGTCGCGATCCGGCATGCAGAGAAGCCTCCTGCAAGCCTTGGGCAGCTTACCTGTAAGGGCCTGAACCGGGCGCTTGCCCTGCCGAAGGTGCTGATTCCGCGCTACGGCAAGCCGGACCGGATTTATGCGCCCGATCCAGGTACGCGGATCGGGCAACTGGGCAATCTCAGCTACTCCTATGTGCGGCCGCTCATGACGATTGAACCGATCGCGATCCAGCTGGAGATGCCGGTGAATGCGCTGATCGGCTTCAAGAATGTCGGCCAGTTGAGGAAGCAACTGCTCGCCCCGGAAAACGCAAATTCGGTGATCTATCTCGCCTGGGAGCACAATTATCTGAACGAATTTGCGAAGCGGATGCTGAAGGCTTATGGAAAGGATCCGTCGGCGGTTCCGGACTGGCCGAACGAGGAGTACGACCGGATTTACGTCTTCCGGATCAAGGATGTAAATGGAAAGAAGGAGCTGACGTTCAGCGTAGATCAACAAGGTCTGAACGATTCGCTGAGCGATAAGTGTCCGGGGCAGTGAGGGACAGTCGGGGAATCAGCATAATTCAGCCATAATATCGAGAGCGAGACGCAATCGCGCATCAGTCCTCTTCTCGATTCGACGAAATAATTGGACACCAGAAGGAACTGACATGCCTGTTGAATCGAATCAGTCGGCGCAGCCCGGTTTGCCGATCCCCGCAGACGACCTGACCCGCCCTTTGGTAGCGGCTCAACCTGACGTCGACGCGAACCTTCCTCATATTGGCATAGTGGGAGATACGTACACTATCCTTCTTAACGGGAAAGACACGGCGGGGCAGTTCTGCCTGATCGATATGCACGTTCCGCCTGGCGGTGGGCCACCTCCTCATCGTCACGATTTCGAAGAGACATTCACCATACTTACAGGTGAACTGGAATTCACGTTTCGCGGCGCTAAGAAGACCTTTGGATCTGGTGCGACAATCCATATTCCCGCGAACGCTCCGCACCAGTTTCGAAATTCTTCGACAGAACCGGCGAGATTACATTGCATCTGCTCACCTGCGGGCCAGGAAGAGTTCTTTATGAAGGTCGGAGTGCCTGTCGCGACTCGCACCACGCCTCCACCCAGACTTGACGAAGCGGGGGAGGCAGAATTCAAGGCTAAAGCCGAGGCGCTGGCTCCAAGCTATCGGACTGAGCTGCTTCCTCCGACATAGACGGAAGGCATAGACGGGAGGGCCCGGCGTCTAGAGTGGCCGGTGAGCAAGCTACTCCTGTCGAGCAAGCTACTCCTGCGGGTCCAGGCGGAACTGCAATTATTGACGCCCACCCCAAATTCACGTATTCTAAACTGGTTGCGCAGTCTGCGTGCGCCCGTCTGTCTGACCGGGTCGTGAACGCGGGAAACCCACAGGTTTGAGCCTGCGCCAGCCTCACGCGAACAGACGTTGTCGATCCGCGGAGAAATTTTCAACCGCGGAGACGCTTTGCGTGAGCATTTGCGTGTTTACGCGAGCAATGCTCAGGAGAACAGGAAAGCGATGTCTACATATATTCCGAGCGCGTACGAGATTGACCGTAAGTGGTTTGTGGTGGATGCCAGCGGCAAGACGCTGGGCCGCCTGGCCACCGAAGTCGCCAGCGTGCTGGCCGGCAAGAGGAATCCCAAGTACGTGCCCTTTATGGACATGGGCGATCACGTAGTTGTCGTCAATGCCGAGAAGGTGCGCCTGACCGGGCTGAAGAGCCAGCAGAAGGTGTATCGCCGTTACACCGGCTTTCCGGGCGGTCTGCGTGAGGAGTCGTTTGTGCGGCTGCTCGAGCGGAAACCGGAAAAGATCGTGGAAGAGGCGGTCAAGGGCATGTTGCCCAAGACCAAGCTGGGCCGCAAGATGGCCAGCAAGCTGAATGTTTACCGCGGCGACAAGCATCCTCACCAGGCGCAGCAGCCGCAGCCGCTCGAAATCAACTAGCTAGGTTCTGATGAACCCTGCTTAACAGCATTTAAAGAGACCAGGACAGAGAATGGCAGATTTGGTTCAGTATTACGGAACGGGACGGCGCAAGTCGGCAATTGCCCGCGTGTTTCTGCGCCCCGGCAGCGGCAACTTCAAGGTCAACGACAAGGGTCTTGAGACCTACTTCGTGACCGAGCAGCAGCGCGTATCGGCGGTTCGTCCGCTGGTGCTTACCGAGCTCAGCTCGACCTTCGACGTGGTTACCACCGTCAAGGGCGGCGGCGTGAGCGCGCAGGCCGACGCGGTCAAGATGGGCATTGCCCGTGCACTGATCGAGTTCAATGCGGAGCTGCGTAAGACGCTTAAGGGCGAAGGCCTGCTGTCGCGTGATGCTCGCGCCAAGGAGCGCAAGAAGTACGGACAGAAGGGCGCCCGCAAGCGGTTCCAGTTCAGCAAGCGCTAGTCGCCGGCTCTTCGGGGTTCAGTTGATTTTTGCTGAGCCCTGATAACTGAGCCCTGAACGCTGGAGTTTAGGTAGTTAAATTTCCCAAGAGGGAATCAATCCCGGCACCAGAAGCCGCCGGGATGCAATCCACAGAGGAGGCTGTTTGGCCACTATCACTATGAAGGAGCTGCTCGAAGCGGGAGTCCACTTCGGGCATCAGACGAAGCGCTGGGATCCGCGGATGAAGGAGTACATCTTCGGCGAGCGCAACGGCATTTACATCATCGACCTGCAGAAAACCCTGAAGATGTTCAAAGAAGCCAGCAAGTACGTGACTGATCTTGTGGCTTCGGGCAAGGTGATTCTGTTTGTCGGCACCAAGCGCCAGGCGCAGGATGCGATCGCCGAAGAGGCGAGCCGCTGCGGCATGTTCTACATCAACCAGCGCTGGCTGGGTGGACTGCTGACCAACTGGGTGACGGTGCAGAAGTCGGTGAAGCGCCTTCAGGAACTCGATGAGATGGCTACAGACGGCCGCTACGAGCTGCTGACCAAGAAGGAAGTCATCAAGCTGGAGCGGGAGCGCAAGCACCTGCAGGCCAACCTGGCCGGCATCAAGAACATGCGCCGCCTGCCCGATGCGCTGTTCGTGGTCGACTCGAACAACGAGGCCATTGCGGTGAAGGAAGCCCGCAAGCTGGGCATCCCGGTGGTTGCCGTGGTCGACACGAACTGCGATCCGACTGTAGTTGACATGGTGATTCCAGGCAACGATGACGCGCTGCGCGCGATCCGGCTGTTCACGTCGAAGATCTCCGACTCGGTGATCGAGGGCGTGCAGATGGCGGGCGACAAGCAGCACATCGAAATTGCCGGTGTGACGGCCGACAGCCAGATTGATCTGCAGGCTGCAGGCGCTGAAGGCGAAGTCGTCGCGGCAGCGGCTCCGGATGAGGCGGCAACCGAGAACGAAGTGGTCGATCTTGAAGCGGTGCTGGGCGGCGGAATCCGCAAGGCTCCCGCAGTGGTTGCGGCGCTCGAAGAGGCCGAGGCGGCTGAAAGCAGCTATTAAGACTTTACGCGGTGGCAGAGCCGCCGCTGGAAGTTTCGGGAAGCGTGGCTGCGCAGGTTTGACGGCCACGCTTTCGTTGTCTGTACGGGTGCACGCAACTGCAGCGCAGATTCGGAAAGCGCTGGAGGTAATCGGCGCGAAGCGGGGTCACCTGGACAGTCAGTCCCCCGCTTTTACGGGGTATTCACAAGCCGGGCTGCGGCGTTTGTGGGATTCTAAAGAGAGAAGGAACAGGTAGAGGAAATGTCAACGGTGACTGAGAAGATCGATGCAAAGCAGGTAAAGCAGCTACGTGACAGCTCGGGCGCGCCCATGGGCGATTGCCTGAAGGCCCTGCAGGAGTCGAAGGGCGATATGGAAGAGGCCTTCGTCATCCTGCGCAAGCGCGGCATGGCGTCGGCGGCGAAGAAGGCTTCGCGCACCACCAATGAAGGCGCGGTGGGCACATACATCCACGCGGGCGGCAAGATCGGTGTGCTGCTCGAGGTGAACTGCGAGAGCGATTTCGTGGCGCGCACGGCGGATTTCCAGGAGCTCCTGAAGGACATCGCCATGCACATCGCGGCAACCGATCCGCGCTATATCCGCAAGGAAGATGTGACGGCTGAGGATCTGGAGCGCGAGAAGGATGTTTACCGCGCGCAGGCTGCGCAGACCGGCAAGCCGGCTCCGGTGATCGAAAAGATCGTCGAAGGCAAGATGAGCAAGTTCTACGAGGAGGTCTGCCTGCTCGAGCAACCCTTCATCAAGGAGCAGACGCTGGCCATCAAGGACCTGATTGCAACCAAGGTCGGCAAGCTCGGCGAAAACATCACTGTTCGCCGCTTCGCCCGCTTCAAGGTTGGCGATCCCAACTGGACCGTCGCGCAGGTGAAGGCAACCGAAGAAACACAATCGTAACGCTCAGACATTGAGCCAGAAAGAGCCCGGGATTCGTTCCCGGGCTTTTCTTTTGTGCTTGAGGCTGAGCTGTGGCCGCTCTGTCTAGCTCGTCGGCTTGGTGGCGTTGGAAATCCATTCCTCGCGTTTGCGGCCGGGCTCGACCTTGGGTTTCGGCTTAGGCTTCTTCTTTTCTTCCTTGCGACCTTTGTCTTTGCTTGCCATGCGGAATAGTTTATAGCAGGCGATGCTAATGTGAGGAGCCAGCTATCCGCATGTTCATCGCCTGAGACGGTTTCCCGTGACGGGCCGACGCGGACAATGCCATTATTGCTTGCAAGTCGGATGAAAGGGATTCCGGCATGAGCCGTACCCCGGAACGTCAACGGCAAGTCGAAAGGCTTTATCACGCGGCCCTTGAACTCGATGTCGGGCACCGCCACGCGTTCCTGCTCGTAAGTAGTGCGGGGGATGAAGAGCTGTGCCGCGAGGTAGAGACTCTTCTCTTACAAAGCGATGCCCCGACCCTACAGGCCGATGGATCGCGAGACTCCGGCAGGCTCGAAGCCGGCTCACGCCTGGGGCCTACGAGATTCTAGGCACTCTTGGGCAAGGCGGCATGGGTGTGGTCTACAGCGCCCGCGATACGAGGCTGGGGCGAAAGGTTGCGATCAAGGTGTCCGGCGGCCTTTTGAGCGGTCGCTTTGAGCGCGAGGCAAAGCGATCTCGGCGCTGAATCATCCGCACATTTGCACGCTATACGACGTTGGGCCTGACTTTCTCGTAATGGAGTTTATTGAGGGTCCGACGCTGGCGGAGCGTTTGCGCAAGGGACGTCTCCCCATCGAGCAGGTGCTGCAGTACGGTGCTCAAATCGCCGATGCGCTGATCGCGGCGCATGAGCGGGGAATCACTCACCGCGATCTGAAGCCGGGCAACATCATGCTCACCGGGAAGGGCGTGAAGGTCCTCGACTTTGGACTGGCGAAATGCGCGTCGGGGGCAGAAGAAGGCTTCGATGCGACCTCGACCGCAACAGGCGCAGTTCTCGGCACGCCAGCTTATATGGCTCCTGAGCAGCTCGAAGGCCGGGAGTGTGATGGACGGACGGACATTTTTGCGTTCGGGCTTGTGCTGTATGAGATGACGACCGGCAAACGGGCCTTTGGGGGCTCGACGCACGCCGACGTGACCGCTCAGACGATGCGTTGTGAGCCAGACCTGGGCGATCTGGCGCCTCCGCAATTTGCTCGCCTCGTGGAGCGATGCCTGGCAAGGGATCCTGCGAGCCGGTGGCACTCAGCCGCTGACGTGAAGCCGGAGATCGAATGGATCGAGAAAAGCCTGACCGCCTCACCGGCCGCGAAGCCAACGACCCCAGCGGTACGGAAGCGAAGGAGTCTTGTTCTAACGGGATCGCTAGCCGTACTGGTGATCATCGCCGGGCTGGGGTGGTTTTGGTGGACGCATCGTTCGCAGAACGAATCCGTCGCGCCGGTCAAGCTGATTCCGCTTACTACGTATCCGGGGATTGAGCAGCAGCCATCGCTCTCTCCGGATGGGAACCAGGTGGCGTTTTCGTGGAACGGGCCTGATCAGAAGAACTTCGACATTTATGTGAAGACGACAGGGCCCGGACCCCCGCTACGTCTTACGAAAGATCCGGCCGAAGACATCAATCCTGTGTGGTCGCCGGATGGCAGTTCAATAGCGTTTTTGAGGAAGAAGACTGCGGCGAATCAGTTTGAACTTCTTCTGATGCCGGCGCTGGGAGGGCCGGAGAGAAAGCTGACCGATGTTTCGATTCCCGATACCAGCTTTTTTTCTGCGCCTTATCTGGAATGGCTGCCTGACAGCAAATCGCTGATTATCACCGATCGTCCTTCAGACGACAGGCCGACGGCGCTGTTTCTGCTGTCGGTTCTCACCGGCGAACGGCGGCAACTGACCTTTCCTCCGACGGGTGTGATGGGTGATCATTGCGCCGCCGTGTCTCCAGATGGCAAGGCTCTGGCGTTCCGGCGCGGAAATGCTGCCGGCCAGTGGGGAGGGAACGGTTACGTAGTGGCACTTGATGACAGCGTCAGGCCGATCGGCGAGCCGCGACGGCTGACTCCGGAGCAGTTCTTTAATTGGAATTGCATAGCCTGGACGGCGGACAGCCGGCGTCTGGTCGTTCCTCACGATCTTGGACTCTGGACTTTGGCGGTCTCGCCTGGCGGCCGAAATCTGGTGAGCGGTGAGCCCCGGATGGCTGTGGAAACCGGACCGGGATCCAGCTCGCCTAGCGTTGCTCGCACGTCACCGCGTCTGGCATACGCTCACAGGACTGGAGGTAGCGAAAGCATCTGGCGGATGCGGATTCCGGGTTCACACGAGAAGCTCGAACCGCCGGTGAGACTGATTGCGTCGACAAAAGGAGAATTTGCGCAGCAGTATTCACCGGACGGTAGGAAGATCGCATTTGAATCTTATCGGAGCGGGAATCTTGAAGTATGGGTGTGTCGCAGCGAGGGTGAAGATTGCACCCAGTTGACGTCGATGGGATCGCCCGAGACCGGTACACCAGGGTGGTCTCCTGACGGACGTTACATTGCCTTCTACTCGAACCTGGAAGGGAAGGCGCATATCTTTGTTATTCCGGCTGACGGAGGGGCAGCGAAGAAAGTAACCACCGCGAGTACCAGCGCAATCCTCGCGCGTTGGTCGCGCAACGGTGAATGGATTTACTTTTCCTCGAAAGACAGCGGATCGTCGCAAATCTGGAAGGTACCTTCGGGGGGTGGAACCGCAATGCAGGTGACGCAGGGCGGCGGATTCTCTTCCTACGAGTCGACTGACGGGAAATGGCCGTACTTTACTCGCGAATTGGCTTCCGAAAGCAGCCTGTGGAAGAAGCCGGTTGGCGGCGGTGAGGAAGTCCAGGTTCTTCCCTCCATCATCTACGGAAATTTTGTGGTCGTAGATGATGGTATTTATTACGTGACGAGGGCCGCGCAGGCCTTCGCCATTGAATTTTTCAACTTTGCTAGCGGGAAGAGCGAGATGGTGGCTCCGATCGGTAAGGGCTACGTGGGGTTTAGTGTGTCACCAGACAGGAAATGGATATTATTTGCCCAAGACAATCCGGAGGGCAGCGAGCTGGTTCTGGTGGAGGGATTCCGATGAGCGATATTGCGGCGCGGCAGTCGGCGTTTAGAAAGCTGCATGAGAGCGGCTGCTTTGTGATTCCAAACCCGTGGGATGCGGGCTCGGCGCGATATCTCGAGGGGCTGGGATTCAAGGCGCTGGCGACGACCAGTTCGGGCTTTGCGTTCTCGCGCGGCCTGCCGGATGGGGAGCGTGGGGTGTCACGCGATGCAGCCCTGGCGCACATCGCGGAGATTGTGGCTGCTGTGGATCTGCCGGTAAATGCAGATTTTCAGGCCGGCTACGCGGCTGATCCTGCGGGCGTTGCTGAGAGTGTCCAGCTGTGTGTCGAAACCGGCGTGGCGGGGTTGTCAATCGAAGATGCCACGGGCGACCGCGACAAGCCGTTGTACGATCTCCCGCTGGCCGTGGAACGAGTCAAGGCAGCGCGTGCATCGATCGTTGCGTCGGGCGCGGATGTTCTGCTCACGGCGCGCGCCGAATGCTTCCTCGTCGGGCATGCCGACCCGCTGCGCGAGGCGATCAGGAGACTGCAGGCATACTCCGCGGCCGGAGCGGATGTGCTGTATGCCCCGGGGCCGACGGAGGTCGGACAGATTGAGGCGATCGTGAAGGCAGTGAGCCCGAAGCCAGTAAATGTGCTGATGAGCGCGAACACAGGGCTTCGTGTTCCCGATCTGTCAGAGATGGGTGTACGGCGCATCAGCACGGGGTCATCTCTGTCGCGCGCGGCGTGGACGGGATTCATCCGCGCCGCGAAACTGATTGCTGCCGAAGGAAGTTTTGCGGGCTTCGACGGACTGGCTCCGTATGCGGAGCTAAACCAGTTCTTCAGAACGCGGTCGTAGATCTTTGGAGAACGAGGACGCCTGCACCGGCGTTGATCGTAACGACTGCCTACATCTTGCTCACATCGATCATGTTGTCGTCCGGGTTGCGGTCGATGAGCTTGTTGTACGGATCGATGCCCGCCCGAGTCGGTTTCTGATCGACGATGAACACGATGGTCTGGTCGTTCTTCGTGATCCATTGCTTTTCAACGTGGATTGGCTGCTCGTGGTCCTTCTTGCCTGAAAAGACGCCTACTTCAATGAGGTCATGGATCGGGACTTCGGTCTCGACGCCGTCTCCGTTGGCCTTGAGTTTGCGTGACTTTACGTTGAGTACGACTTTGTATTTGTGATCGGGCGTCTCCTGCCATGTCGCGGAGACTGCGTGGTTGTCGTACAGCGTGATGCTTTCGAACATATCGGTGATGAGGTATTGCAGGTCGGGCGGAGTCGCGGATCGCAGGGCTTCGACGAAGCCACGCGTATCCGGGTATGGGGGCTGGCTGTAGCGGTTGGCGCGCAGGTAGTTGCCGAGAGCGGCATTCAGCTTATCTTCGCCGATGTAGTCGCTGAGGGCGTAGAGGACAAGCGAGCCCTTCTGGTACCAGACATAGGGTTCGTTCTGAACCAGCACTAGCGGTGGTTCGTGGCGAACTTCGCCGGCGCGTCCGCGCAGATAGCCGTCAAGCTCGTATTTGAGGAAGCGGCGCATCTGCGGGTCTCCGTACTGGTGCTGCATGACGCGGAGTGCCGAATACTCGGCGAGGCTCTCCGACATCATATTGGAGCCCTGAACCATAGCACCGATGAGTTGGTGCCCCCACCATTGGTGCGCGAGCTCATGCGCGGTTACGAAGTAGGTGAAGTCGATGTCGTCCGGTTTTTTGAGACGCCCGATGAAGCCCATGTCCTCGGAATAGGGCACGGTGTTGGGGAAGGACTGGGCAAACTGGCGGTAGCGCGGGAACTCCAGGATTCGATATTGCTGGAACTGATATGGACTGTAGTAGTTCGTGTAATAGTCGAGTCCGCGTTTGGAGGACGACAGCATCTTGTCGAGATCGTAGTTGTCGCCCGGCGTGTAGTAGATCTCGAGATTTACGTTTTGCCACTTGTCGCGCTTGATGGCGTAGCGTCCGGAGATGTAGGAGAAGAAGTCGTTAATCTCGGTTGAAGCCATGCTGTACTCGTAGTAGTTGCGGCCATCCTGCGTCCAGTGCCGTTGCAGATAGCCGGGAGCGATGGCGATCTGGTCTCCGCTGGTACTGACGACGGTGTGATAGGTGATCCAGTCGGAGTCGGGCCGGAACAGGTTCACCTGCGAGTAGTAAGGATCGCCGCGTGGCGCCATTTCTTCATAGGGGCCCAGCTTTTCTTCGCGGCGACGGACGGGATTGTCGATCTCGACGCCGCGGTTGTAGCCGAGGTAAGGGAAGTAATCCGAGTCGAAGAATGTTCCGTTGTAGGCGAACTCGGCGCGTTCGCCTCCGTCTTTGAAGCCGTGCGATGTGTAGGAGCAGCGGAAGTCCATGCGCATTTTCTCGCCGGGAGCGAGCGGCTGTGCGAGGTGATAGATGGAGTACCAGTGCTTCTTGTCGTTGAGAACGATCTGCGCGGGACGGTCGAACTGGATCTCGTCGATGGAATCACGCTGGCCGGTGATGTGAATGTCGGAGATGGGCTGATCGGTGTTGTTTTTGAGGATGTACCAGCCGGTCGCTGAGAATGAGCGGCGCTGGGGATAGATGTTGACGGTGGTGTCGACGGCAACGATCTTCGGCAGCGGCTGCTTTTCGAATTTTTTGTAGAGGGTCTCGTATTCGGCCTGCAGCTGGCGGCGCTGCTTCGCCGTCTGGAAGGCATTAAGGACGTGCGTGTTGTAGTAGAACCAGCCTCCGCTGCCGATGACAAACAGAAGCAGTACGACAGTGGCGGGCAGCACTCCCGGCAGGCGCGCGGAGGCGCTCCGGAAGCGAGCCTTCCATGACATTTCGCTGCCGCGGCGCGCCATGACGATGCTGACAATGCCCAGCAGTCCACCCCAGGCGAGCCAGTAGAGGATCGACCAGAAGAGCGCGGGCGCAAAGTGTCCGTAGCCGTTCATGTCGGAGTAGGTATATGGAGTGGTTTCGCCGTACATGACAAGACGATTCTCGATGCCAAAGCGGTAGAGCACGGGGATCAGAATAAAGAATCCGATCACGATGCCATGCCCCACGAACTTGTTTCCGACGAGGGTCTGGATGCAGAGGGCGAGCAGCGAGTAGATGAGGACTTCAGCGAAGGTGATGAGGTAGAGCTCCTTGAAATACTGCAGGAACTCGTAGTGGTAATAACCCTGGATAGTCTGCGAGAAGATGCCGCAGAGCATGACGATGGTGAGCAGAATGAGCTCGACGACGGCCAAGGCGCAGAACTTGCTGAGCCAGTCGATCCATTCGCGCATGGGCAGCGAGTCGTGGATCTGCTCGAAGTGCGTGTCACGCTCGCGCCATATCAGCTCGCCGGCGTAGAGCGTCGAGACGATGATGAAGAAGATCATCGCTGTGCCTTCGACCGCCTGCAGCATGAGGTAGGTCACCGGCCAGACGTCGCGATCCTGGATGCGGCCGGCGAAGTGTCCGTTGATGAGCACATAAACGACCATGACCAGAGCGATGGCCCAGAAGACGGTCTCGCGGGTGATGTTGCGAATGCGCATACGGACGAGCGTCGAAAACTGCAACCATGTGGTTCGCGCGCCGAAGTATTGATGCACCTGCGGGAGCAGGACGCCAAAGAGCGGGCGTGGCGGACGGGCTTCCTCCTGCTCGACCTTCTTCTTTTTGCGTGAGGCGCGGGCGGTCAGCGCTTCGGCGGACATGGGGAAGAAGATCCAGGTGATGGCCAGTGCCAGCAGGCCGACGCCCATCCAGACAACGCGGTTCCAGAGGAACATGCCGGTCCAGGTTGGCGTGAGAGTGTTTTGCTCGACCACGGTCCAATAGCGCGCGATGCTGTCGACGAGCAGCACTCCCAGAGGATCGAATACGGACGGCCAGAAGCGGTCAAGCGTGCGTGCCTGAATTACCGAGACGAAGAGGATGAGATAGATGACGAAGAGAACGACGCCCTGCAGATAGACCGTAACGACCTTTCGCGTGAGCGCGGCCACCGCGAAGAAGAGGCTGCCGAGAAAGAAGACCTGTACGGCGGTGATGGAGAAGAAGAGCTTGGCCATCATCGTGAGATGGATGGGTGCGATGCGGGTGTGGTCGGCCCATGGCGCGAAGCAGCCCACGATCTCGCCCAGTGGCAGGCCGGTAAAGATGAGCAGCGTGATGACTGTCGAGCCTGCCCAGCGGCCTCCGAGGTAGGCGAACTTGGAGATCGGCTTGGTGAAGACCATCTGGTAGGTGTCGCGCTGGAAGTCGCGGAGAATCGATGGCCCGAAGATGGCGGCCATCACGATCATGCCGAAGGCCGAGAGCTGCACGAAGAATTGCAGCGTGGCGTAAGGGCCGTTGAGCAGCACCTTGCCTGCGCCGACCGGGCCGAAGTCCTGCGCGGCAACGGAGAAGAACGCCAGCAGGAACCACATCGCGAAGTAGACGTAGGTCGAGATGCTCTTGATTCGCAGCTTCAACTCGAACAGAAAGAAATCGAGAAACATCGGTGATCTCCTTGTTCCTAGTTGACCGGTTGGGTCGCCGTGTGGCGTTCCATGTTGAGGAAGTAGACGTCCTCGAGGTTGGGGTCGACGGGACGGAATCCGCTGCCGGGGTCAGCCTCGGAGTAGACGCGGACCTCGTGCGCTCCGCCGAGCAACTGCACGGAGACGACCTGCAACTGGGCCTCGATGCCGGCTAGCTCGCTTTCGTCGGTGACCAGCTTGCTCCAGATGCGGTTGGCGAGGGTTGCGAGCGCGTCGGAGGGTGCGCCTTCGAGAAGCAATTCGCCGTTGCTGATGATTGCCATTCGGTTACAGAGCTCGCGGACGTCTTCGACGATGTGGGTCGAGAGGATGACGATCACGTCGCGCCCGATAGAGCTGAGCAGGTTGAGGAAGCGGTGGCGTTCGGCGGGGTCGAGTCCGGCGGTCGGCTCGTCAACGATGATGAGTTTCGGATTGGCGAGGAGCGCCTGGGCGATGCCAAAGCGCTGTTTCATGCCTCCGGAATAGGTGCTCAGGGCCTTCTTGCGAGCGTCCCACAGGTTGGTCTGATTGAGCAGGGCCTCGACCATACTCCTGCGTTCTCCAGAATTTGTAACCCCTTTCATTACAGCTAGATGATCGAGCATATCTAAAGCTGAAATTTTAGGGTAGACGCCGAACTCCTGGGGGAGATAGCCGAGCAGACGCCGGACGGTGTCTTTCTGCTTGATCACATTGATGCCGTCCAGCCAGATTTCGCCGGAGTCGGGCTCCTGCAGGGTGGCGATAGTGCGCATGAGAGTGCTCTTGCCTGCTCCATTGGGTCCCAGGAGGCCGAACATGTTGTTGCCAATGGTGAGGTTAAGGCCCTTCAGGGCCTGCACCCCGTTGGAATAGGTCTTCGACAGCCCGGTGATCGTAAGCGCCACAGCAGGTCTCCTGGTCAGGTGCAGAGGTGGTCAAAATGGCAAAGCTGGGGGAGGGTCTTGCAAGTAGTAGGAAAGTATACGTGCCGGACTGAAGAAGGTTCAGCAGAAATCGAAAGATAGGCCGCCGCTATCAAAAGCTGTTCAGGAGATCGAGTTGCTGGGCGGCGAGACTGCGAGGCAGCGGGGCGTATCCAAGCGAGGAGCACTCCTGCTGGCCTGAGGTCAGGATCCACCGGAGCAGTTCGAAGAGAGCCGCCTTCTTTGCCTCGTCCTTTATCTCCTGCGGAAAGAGCAGCCAGGTGAGGCTGACAATGGGATAAGCATCTTTGCCGGGAGGATTGGTGATTGAGGTGAGCGAGTCCGGTTTTGCCGCGCTTGCGGCCTCAGCTACGCTGTTCAGATCGGCGCGGATGTAGTTTCCGGAGCTGTTGCGGACGGCTCCGTAGCTCAGCTGATGCTGGATGGCGTAGACCAGTTCTACGTAGCCGATGGAGTTGGGGGTCTTTGCAACGGCCTCGGCCACACCTTCATTGCCGATGGCCCCGGTTCCGACAGGCCACTTCAGGGTGGTGCCCGTACCCACGGTGTCTTTCCATGCCGGGCTTACTTTGGACAGGAAATCACTCCAGGCGTGGGTGGTGCCGCTGCCATCGGAGCGGTGAAAGACGACAATGTCGGCATCCGGAAGATCGGCGTTCCGATTCGACTTCCCAATGGAAGGATCGCTCCATTTCGTGATTTTTCCCAAATAGATGTCGGCGAGGGCTTCGGGAGTGAAGTTGAGGTCCTGGGTGATGTCGCTCAGGTTGTAGATCGGAACCACCGCCCCCAGAACCGAGGCTATCCGCCGCGTCTTTTGGTCGCTCACCCCGGTCAATGTCGGCACATCGGATGCGGCGAAGTCTACCGTGCCGTTGGCGAGCATATGAAGGCCTTCCTCGGAGCCGACCGCTTTGTAGCTGAGCCGGACATTCGGCTGAAGCTCGGCAAACGACTGGAACCACTTCCGGTAGAGCGGTTCAGGAAAGGTAGCGCCTGCGCCGGCGATGTCCGTCGCAGCCAGGGCCTGCTTCGCGCCCGTGGCGGCTGCCGGTTGCCCCTTGTCTTCGCGTGCCAGGAGCATCTGCTTCACCAGGTTCTTCGCAAGGTCGTCCTGAATGCTATGCCAGGAGAAACTGCTGGGTGTGACCAGGTAAGACCACAGCGGTTCGTGATCGTGCCCGATGACTTCGACGGAAAGATAGCCCCCATATACGGTCTCCCGGTTGGCCGCGGGCGCACGCGAGTTAATCGTGAAGTGACCCCTAACCCAGATCTGGCCAGTGCCTCTTACAATTGCGTCGGCTTCCTGCGCGGTGTCGACGATTCGATACTTGCCGCTCTTCTCAAGCCGGTGGATTAGGCTATCGCGGAGGGCCGTGGCCTGGGCGCCTCCGGTGAACGGCTCGACGTAAAGCGTCTTTATATCGGGAAAGGACAAGCTCTGGGCGCTAACACAAATTCCCTGCACGAATGCAGCTATGAAAACGAGCACCCCCAGCCACGCTTTCGCGAGGATCGCGTTATTGGGGTTTCGATGCAGCATGGTTCGGATCATCTTCTTTCTAATGTCCAGTCCTCAAAATTCGACATGCGCACGAAACGAGGGCACCAGAACCGGGCCACGATCCTGGTTGAATCCGGGATTGACGATGTATTGCAGGCCGGGGCTCAGGTAGATCCCGTGCCAGATGTGCGCCGTGTAGAAGCTCTCTATCAGGTTTTCACGCGCGTACGTCAATCGTCCATCACCCAGAACGAAACCGAGGCCGCCAAGACCAAGATACTCCGCGTGTACCCGGGAGATGGCATTGGAGGCGAAGGCCACGCCGGCGCGGTCAAACTTCCGCTTCCAGATCGGACCGAGCACGACTACGCCACCGGAGAAGGTCTGGTCAATTTCAGTAAAGTTCCAGGATTCAGTCTTGCCATTGTCCCAACCGAATCGACCCCAGAATCCCACATTCGTGTTGATGGGCTGTTCGAAGTTGATGCCGAAGCCGTATTTGGTGGTCACTTTGAAGGGATGGTCGTCGATCTCCGGTTTGGGCGTCTTCCCTTCGAGATATTGCTCGATCGCATATTTATAAATGCCCATATTGCCGTTGTTCATATAGGTGAGCACGCGGATGACGCCGTCCTTTTTGTGGAGCGGTCCCCGATGCAGCTCGAATTCGCCATTAGAGGAGTTGGCCTTACGCAGGTCCCATACAAGCGGTCCACCGTTCTGCGGACCCGGCATCAGCACTTCAGCGAATCGCGCTCCCCAGGGCGGACTCTGATATTCGGCGTGAACCCCCCAGGTATAACCGCGCGGATCGGCGGTGAAGTCGTAAGCGCCATTCTGGTCGACGGCCCAATTCAGAAATTGCAGGTGGCTGTCACTGCCGTATGTGTTGTTATCGAAATAATCGGTGATGGCAAATTTGCCGACCCGCAGTTCGAGCCGCCTGGAGGGCAGCCTGGCAAATGTGGAAAGAGGCCCGCGGTTTCCGTCGACAGTATCGTGGCTGAAAGCGAAAACCTGGTGATAGACCACGCGGGCAAGATAGGGCGCCTCGCTGAGAGTCGCATCACGGACTGCGTCGAGATTGGTGAATCCGGCAATACCCAGCACGCCGCTCAGGCCGAGCCCGGCAGCCTCCTCGAAATCGACCAGGACCTCGATGGACTTGGTGAGTTGATAACCCGTGTAGAGCGTCATCACCCGCCCGTTGGCCTTGTCGTAGTCGGACCGAAAGCTGTTCGGCCCGGAGTATTTAGCGTCGAACGGCGGGTTGGTCTGGTAAATGAAATTCGCCTGGCCGGAGAGCCACCACCGGCTCTCCGGCGGGTGGGGAAACATAGTCAGCTGGGTGTCGGAAGGTGCATTGGTCTCGGGCTTGGTGACGTCGGGCAGCTGGGCGAACGCGAACGGAGCGGCTAGTATGGCGACCAGCAGGACCGCCAGCACGCCGAGCCTGAGGCACGTTTTGACGTGGTATGGTCGCGCGGCCGTGCCGGTTTCGTTCGCCCAGCGGTAGCTTAAATCCATCCGGCTTCAAGCTATCAATGGGTGAGAGAGCGAATTGTGAATTTTCTGAGACAGATGCGAATTGCGGGAGTCAATCAAAAGGAAAAGCGCGCCAAGTCAGGCGCGCTCCTTTTGCGCGGTGAGGCTCGTGGCGGGGTTAACCGCCTCGATCGCGGGCCCGCGCATAACGTCGTTTGTGGGGGAAGCTGACCCGGATCAGGATGCTGCCCGTAACTGCTGCTTATTATCGGCAACCATCTCGATAATCTTCTGGGTGAATGCCGGAATATCGTCGGGCTTGCGGCTGGTGATGAAGTTTCCGTCGACAACGGCCTCCTCATCCACCCAGTTTGCGCCGGCATTTTTGAGGTCGGTCTTGAGAGAAGGCCAGGAGGTCATCTTCCTGCCCCTGACGACGCCGGCTTCGATCAGCGTCCAGGGGCCGTGGCAGATTGCGGCTACGGGTTTGCCGGATTGCGCGAATTCCTTCACAAAGGAGACGGCTTTGGGGTCCATGCGCAGATGGTCGGGATTGATCACGCCACCGGGCAGCAGCAGCGCGTCGTAATCGGCGGGTCGAGCCTGGTCGAGAGTCTTGTTGACCTTGACCTTGTCGCCCCAGTCTTTGAAGTTCCAGCCTTTGATTTCGCCACTCTTCGGCGAGATTATTTCAGTGGTTGCGCCTGCTTCTTCGAGAACCATTTTCGGATTGGTCAGCTCTACCTGCTCAAAGCCATCAGTCGCGAGAATCGCGATCTTCTTTCCCTTCAGTTTGTCAGCCATTACTTCTACTCCATAGTTGGGGGATTTGCTCTCGCGTACTTGTTCTATGGAGTAAGAGGCGGCTATCGGGCCGGGCGTTGCCATTCCCGGTCTGCGGATTCAGGCCTGTGGATTACTGGACCGGCTTCGCCTTCCCTGACTGAACTGCCTGGTCAATCAAGGATTGCATCTGACGCGAGGCCTGGCGGGCGAGCTTTCCTTGCTGGCGTCCCAGTTCACCCTGCTGGCGCCCCAGTTCGCCCTGCTTGCGGCCGAGCTCTCCCTGCTGCCGTCCAAGCTCACCCTGCTGGGAGCCGATCTGGCCCTCCATTGCGCCGAGTTTTCCTTCAATGCCGCCAATCCGTGACTGAACCTCGGCCAGCTCTTCCTGCGTGACCGTCTTGCTCTGCTGGAGCTCCTGCAGCTTTTTGACCGCGTCCTGCAGCTCAGCGACTTCCTTCGACATGTCAGGCGTCTCGATGTGAGCTTCTTCCTGCTGTTTGCCGAGCTGATCCTGCTGCTCGCCGAGTTTTTCCTGCTGTGCGCCAAGCGCTTCCTGCTGACGGCCCAGCTCTTCTATCGGTGCGAAGAGCTTGCGGCTTTGTTCCATCATGGCCGGGTCGTCGATGACGTAATACTTCCCGCCGCGTTCCGCCAGAATGTAGTTGCCGTGAAGCTTCTTGCGGATGGCTTCCATCTCCTCGTAATCGCCGTGGTAGTTGTACATCTGGGTCTTGTCGCCGTTGACGATCATGAATGAGTCTTGATCCGAATCGGAATAATTGGTGTCCGGATCGTGATCTACGGTGACGGCCGGCGGGTTGGCCTGAGCCGGTTCCACGCTGGCGAGTCTTACATTGGGAAGCGGCGGGGTCGGGACTGCTGGAGCAGCTGAGGGCAGTTCGGAAGCTGATAAAGGCGCAGGATTCGCAGGAGAAAGCGGTGCAACGGCCGTCGTGGGAGGGACTGGCGACGCTTCGGGCACGGATAACGATGTGCCTGCTTCCTGAGCGACGACATGCATCAAGGGCGCTGCTGTCGTCGGAGTGATCTTTTCAGCGGCGCGCACCGCGATCAGGGATGCGGACGCCGTCAGGACCAAAGGAACGACCGCCGCCACAGCAAGCGCACGGCCCTTCCCTTCGACGAATGACCTGCGGAAGACGCGGTCGATGAGCAGGCGATCGATGCGGTGCTCGATCCTGGTGGAGCGCGCCATGGCAACTGCGAAGATCGGTCGACGCGGCATGGCAGCCACTTCCAGCAGAAGTTCGGCATAAGAGGGCGCGTCCTTTGCTTCCGTGATGCCGGCGAAATCGCTGATTGCCTCGCCGAGATCGGAAAGATGTTTCTGTATCCACCAGGCTGCAGGGCTGAACCAGAAGATGGCGGTATGCAGGTGAGCGAAAAGCTGCAGGTAGAAATCCCGCTGGCGGACGTGCGCCAGTTCGTGCGCGAGAACAATGCGCAGTCGGGAGCGGCTCCAGTCGTGGAACGACGAGGGAAGCACGATGCCGAGGCCGATGGTGACCGGGGTCGTGATGTCGGAGCTGAATCGAACGTCGGCGTGCGGCTCAACCAGTATGGAGGCGGCTTCGGCACGCCTCCAGATGCGCCACGCTAAAGCCAGCCCCAAGAGCAGCCTGAGCAGGAGAAATCCTGAAACGCCGAGATAGATGCGGACGACGAGCGTGCCGAGAGCGGGGAGCGTCCAGCGGCGAACAGGCGCGGGGCTCGCGGCGACGGCGGGCGCGATCTCGAAGGTTGCAGGCGCCAGGGACACAGTGCTGGTGACCGGCTCCTTTGCTTCTTGGGGCGCGGGAATGGCGGATGCCACCGAGACGGCAGGGAGGTTACGATGAACAGGACTGGTCCATGAATTGAGAATCGCGGGCGTCGGTACGGAGCTCACCTGAATGAGGCGCAAGCGCATCAGGAATGGCATGGCGATTGCCGCGGCAAGCACCAGCGTCCAGGCAATCTTCTGTGCGATCACATTGCCGACGCGGAGCACCCGTAGCGCGATCCAGACGGCGGCAGTGAGCATCAACGTGCGGACAGCCGATTCGAGAATGACGCACATCATGCTTTTTTTCCTTTCCGTGCGGCAGCGATTCGCTCAGCGAGCCGTTGCAATTCCGTCTGGTCAAGGACCTTGGAGTCGACCATGCCTACGAGCAACGCCTCGACGGAGCCGTCGCAGAAGCGGTCGATGATGCGTTTGACGGCGCGTCCGGCGACGAGCTGTCGGGTCTCGGCGGGGCGATAGCGGAAGGTTCGATTCTCGACCGTGTGCGTAACGTAACCCTTTTCTTCGAGGCGGCGCAGCACGGTGCGAACCGTCGAGTCTTTCAGAGGCCGGTCGAGTTCATCCAGCTCTTCTCGCACCTGCTCTGCGGTGAGGTCGCCATGCTGCCAGATGAGGCGCATGACGGCGCGCTCCAGTTCTCCAAGTTCGGCGGGATCGTGGGGTGGCGTGGCGTT
>CAWAYO010000043.1:0-10885 GCA_963786085.1 uncultured Acidobacteriaceae bacterium | reverse complement strand
CTTCACGACCGGCGCTGAACTTCCGGTCGATGGCGGCTGGTCTCAACTTTAAGGCGTGCACCGTCCGGAGAGGGCAAGCTGGCATCGAGAACGGTCTTCAATGACTCGCATACCGTTGCGCACTTTATGCAATAGCGAACGCAGTGGCGGCGGCTCAGTCGTCGCCACTGCGCTGCCCCGCCCAAGAGGAAACATCGTGTTCGGCGCGAGCTTTACGATTGGCGCGGAACTCCCACGGTAAAGGAAAGAGCAACAAGATGCATAACTTGGTAGTGGGCTGTTTGGTCGTTGCTTATCTCTCAGCGAACGTATACGCCATCGTGAAGGTGCGGGTTTTTGAGTTAGCCCGTTCGCGCAAGCATCTCCTACTCTATGGCGCCCCCTTCATATTGTGGGGCTCTCTCATCCTGTTGGGATGCAAGCTCATGGAGATCATGCGCCGATTCGATGAATGGGCCGCCTGACCAGGCGTTCCCAATTGAAGAAAACAGGCTAATGCTCTCATTGTCGGCGAAAGACCATCGTCGTGATGACTCCTGATAAACGTTAGGGTCCTATCGGGACTGCCCCGAAAGAAGAAGTGCGGGGGTGCACAGGTCGTGTGGTCGGGGCAGTTTCGATAGGACCCTAACGTTTCTCGTTATCTATTATGGCGAGGTGAACACTGTGGCGTCCGCTGGCAATAGTTCACATCTTAGGAAATGACGCGCCTCCGACAATCAGCCCCAGGCTGTCTTTATACCGTTGCTCAAAGCGATCGAAAAGGATCGCACCGCTCTGCCGCAGGATAGGGAATTTTCTCGGGTCTAGTTTGGCATTTCGCTTGTGAAGGTCATACGCAGGTGAGCGTTTGCCTTCCACAGGAAACACAGCCTGCTCCTCAATAACGAAGCTGATGGTGAATGTGTATACGGTGCTGAGCAGCACAACCGTCTGTCGAACCGAAAACCCGGCTTCGACCAGGCGCCTTCCGATGCGCTCGGCGGTCTCCATGTAGACGGTATCGGTGAGGCGTGATCCCGCAACCACGCGGGCCGTCTCGATCTTGAGCAATGTTCTGCGTAGTCCCATACCAAAGGCATTGACCCAGACCTTCCAGCCACTGGCGCTCTTCTTGGGCACGAGACTGGGAGCGCCCTTGGCCAATACCAGAGTTGCCATCGCGTCAATCAGTTCCTCTTTGCTCTTGAAATGCCAATAAAGCGTTGGCGCTTGAATCTTCAAGTTCTTGGCCAGCCTCCGCAGAGTCAGTTGCTCCAGTCCAACCTCATTCAGCAGATTCAAACCGGCTTCGACGACGATTTCCCGATTCACCTTCATGTCAATAGAGTAGCAACACTTGCGAATTAAATCTACCCGTGTTAGAGTTAATCTAACAACGTTAGAGTGATGCAAAGGTGATCCCTCAAAGCGAATTGACGAGATCGAGAACGTCGAGACGGTGTTTAAGGCTGGATCGGCTACGATTCCAAGAAGTTGATTGACAGCGTGCGAGGACAGGTCGGAATTCGATAGATCGCACCCACTTCGGTATTGCCAGCTTGCCACTGGCACGATTCCGGGCGTGTGGTCGCTAGCCTTGATCGGAAACGCCTCGGGGCAGACTGTTGGGGCGGAGGGGGTCTCGATCCGAGGCGTTTTCGATAAGGAGACTAGGAGGAAGCCGCTGGCGTTTGCGGCGGACGCGGTGCGCTATGGGATTTGAACGGCAGCGTGGATCTGAACGGAGCTTGGGGAGAGCAGCGAAACGTGGCGGGAACGCCGCGAGGATTGTCGGAATAGGGTTGAAGATGAGCCAGAGCGTATGCGGAGAGTGGCCGCAGAGACGGTGGCGAGGCGGCGGGCACACGAGTGCGCCGGCGTGCGGGAGCACATCCCAGGGCCGCCAGTGGTGGACACGCTACGAAGAATCGAAGTAAGCGCATGGGGATAATTCCGCAGCGGTAAATCTCTGAAGCACGATCATCGCCGCGCCGCAGCGTGGGCAATGCCAGACAGAAGAACTCTCCGCCGGAGCTTTGCTGGTTTCAGCCTCGACCAGCGTGGAGGAGATACTGGACAGCAGTTGTCGGGATAGTGCCAAGCGGGAGGCGCGAAAGCGATTGGCGAGGAATCCGAAGTGACGGATGCGCACGAAGCCTCTGGGGAGCACGTGCAGAAAGAAGCGCCGCAGGAACTCGTTGGCGCCCAGAGTCATCGTGCCTTGCTTACCGCCGTGGGCGTAATCCTTCCAGCGAAAGGTGACGCGCTCCTGGTCGAAGTCCAACAAGCGATGATTGGAGATGGCCACGCGATGGGTGTAGCGGCCGAGATAGCGCAGCACCTGCATGGGGCCACCGAAAGCTTGCTTGGCATAGACAACCCAGTGATGTCGGTGCAGGCGGCGGATGAGTTTTGCGAACTGCAACGGATCGGCGAGAGCGGCGGCGGGGCCAGCGCAGCAGAGTTGGTGGCGGCGGTGGAAACGTTTGAGACCAGCGAGGAACTTACCGCGAAAAACGCGGCTGAGAACCTTCACGGGTAAGAAGAAAGGATAGCGTGGGCGGACCCATTGACGGTGATCTGGCGAGAGTCCGCCCGCGGGAATGGCGCAGTGAATGTGGGGATGCAGGAGCAGGTTCTGTCCCCAAGTGTGAAGAGTGCTGATCACGCCGATCTCGGCGCCCAGGTGTTTGCGATCGATGGCGATTTCGAGCAAGGTTTGCGCGCTGGCAGTGAACAGCAGGTCGTAGAACAAACGCGGGTTCTCTAAAGCCAGCACGTTGAGTTCGTGGGGCACGGTGAACACGACATGGAAGTAACTGGTGGTCAGGAGTTCGCGTTCGCGGGCCGCCAGCCAGCGCTGGCGCGCTTGCGTCTGACACTTGGGGCAGTGTCGGTTTCTGCACGAGTTGTACGAGATGGCCTGATGACCGCAGCTCGGGCAGGCATCGCGATGACCGCCCAGTGCAGCGGTGCGACAGCGCAAAATGGCACGAAAAGCTTTGAGTTGCTGAAAGTCAAAGCTCGATCGATAGTGCTCCAGGAAGCGATCGCCTTGCGCACGCAGAATGTCCGCCACCTCGAGGGTGGGCCGAGTCATTTTTCGTTTTTCCGTTTAAAGCTGCGGCTGATGTTCTCGGTGCTGGAGAGCGCGAGGCCATCCAGCGGATTGCTGACCGCTTGCAGGTGCCGCTGCGACAGGTGCAGGTACTGAGCGGTGGTCTCCAGGTCGCCGTGCCCGAGCAGAACCTGGATGGTGCGCAGGTCGGTGCCCGCCTCCAACAAGTGGGTCGCCCAACTGTGGCGTAGCGTGTGCGGGGTGACGCGTTTGCGGATGCCGGCGCGGCGCGCGGCATCGCTGCACGCAATCCAGACGGTCTTGTCCGAAATCGGCTGATTGAGTCTCCCTGAGAGGTTGCGCGTCGGGAACAGATAGAGTCTGGGTTTTCGCCAGCGCCAGTACTCGCGCAGGGTTTCCAACAGGGTTGGACTCAGAGGCAAATCACGATCCTTGCCGCCCTTGCCTTCCACCACGCGGATGATCATCCGCTGGCTATCGATATCGCTGACTTTGAGACGAGCCAGTTCGCTGCGTCGCATGCCGGTGGCGTAGAGCGTCATCAGCAGCGTCCGTCGAAACAAGGTTCCCGCCGCATCGATCAATCGCGCAACTTCCTCCCGGCTGAGCACCGTGGGCAGCCGGCGCCGGTTCCGGGGGTAGGGCAAGAACTCGCGAAACTGATGGCGCTTGAGTGTCTTGACGAAAAAGAAGCGCAGCGCCGCTACCCGGTTGACCACCGTGCCGGGCGTCAGCTTGCACTCAGTCAGCAGATAGGCTTGATACGTTCGAAGTTCATTGGGGCCGAGCTTGTCGGGAGACTTGCCAAAATGCTTGGCGAAGTCGCTTACCACCCGCAGGTAATTGCGCGTGGTGATGGCAGAGTAGTTGCGACGCTGGAGTTCTTCCAGCATCATCTTGCGTAAACGGGTCACAGGAATCTCCTTTCCCATGACCCACACTATGTCAGCAGTTCCTGAACTCTCTCGGTCGATCCACGCGGTAGCGTCCGCCGCGTCAGCGGCTTAGTCCTCGTCGGCTAACAGGAAGTTATCCGAGTCTCCATCTCATTGCCCGTCATCCGCCGGCAATCGCGGATTTGGCCCGGCCACTCTAGGGCAAGTGCAACGGGACATTTCAGAACAATCCTGCGCCTCCCGCAGTCATATCCTGTCTATAGGGTTGTATCTTCTCAGCTGGGCTCGGTCTCGATTCAGACAAGCGTCAGTGGGTGTCGCTGCCGACAAAAGTGGACCACGGGCTGCCTCACAGCGGCAACGTTCGCAGCGCCATCTCGACTACGCGCTGTAATTTACTTCGGCTTGCACCGCCCGCTGCCTGAACTGCCATTCCGTAGATGACCGTCGCGATGTAGCGAGCAAGATCAGCAGGGTTCACATTGGCCGGTAGGTCACCTTCTGATTTCGCACGCTCGAAACGGCGGCGCACTGCAGCTTCACCCGCCAGGCGGCAGGCGGTCAGTTCCTGCCGGATGGAATCGGCCGCCTCGCCACACGCAAGCGCACCTTGCACCGTGAAGCACCCACCGGGATTGCGCCGGGCTGTGTTCAAAGCGGCCGCCCCCAGCAACAATCGTTTCACGACTGCGCGGGCGGTCGACTCCCTCAATGCTTCTCGGGTGTAGGCCGCCGGCCCCTTCAAGTACCGGTCGAGCGCCTTGCGGAACAGCGCTTCTTTGTCGCCAAAGGCGGCATAGAGACTCGGTCGATTGACGCCCAGAGCTTTGGTCAGGTCCGACAGAGACGCGCCCTCATATCCCTTTCGCCAGAACACCATCAGCGCGCGGTCCAACGCTCGGTCGATATCGAAGGAGCGGGGACGTCCCATTCGTTTTGGGGATTTATTCCATTCCATATCTATCTATGATGCCTCTTCCATACCTATCGGTACAAATATTGCAACCAGTCAGTCACCCATGACATCTGTACCAGGCAGTACGGAAATATGGAATGGGAAATAGGAAATCAACCAGGAGAAAGCTCATGAGTAAGCTGGAAGGAAAAGTAGCAGTCATCACAGGAGGCAATAGCGGAATTGGTCTTGCTACGGCACAACGCTTCGTTGCAGAGGGCGCGTACGTCTTTATCACGGGTCGGCGTCAGAGCGAACTCGACGCGGCAGTCAAGCAGATCGGTAAGAGTATAACTGCGGTGCAGGGCGACGTCTCAAACCTTGCAGATCTCGATCGTTTGTACGCCACAGTGAAGCAGCAGAAGGGGCACATCGACATTCTATTCGCCAACGCCGGCACCGGACAATTCGCCCCGCTCACCGCAATCACCGAAGAGCACTTCGACAACACTTTCGACGCGAACGTCAAGGGTCTACTGTTCACCGTGCAAAAGGCGCTTCCGCTCCTTAAACAAATTCGAGTGTTCCCGGCCTAGTGATCATTTGCTTCTTACTCGCTTTGCGCAGTAATCGCCGGTGAGCCTGTTGAATCGCGCGGTCGCTCTTTCGTACTGCACACAACCGGCCCGCAAACGCCGAACCTTGACCATGAAGAACAACCCGCCATTCGCCCAGTTGCCCCACTTTGGACAAAGTGCGTAGTCGCGGCAGGAGGGAGAAACGTCTGCCGCATGTAGAGTACGCAACGAAACTCTGAGGGTTGACGCGAACCATCACATCAGCACCATGTTGCCAAACATACTCGATGCCAGCGACTGAGCAGTAGCCGGCATCGGCGAGAATGAGTTCCTGCGGACCCACAGGCAGACGGTTCAAGGACTCGCCACTGCCTTCGCCAATCGTGGCTGTTACCTCGAAAAAGTCACACACCAAACTCGGCAGTCTGATGCTGTACAGAATTCTCCATTGGCTCCCCGTCTTGCCTGGTTCTCTGACGATCGTGCCATCCACAATCCGGATCGCGCGACTGGTAGCTTCTTCGAGCCGGTATGGTTTTCGCCGGCATCAACATTCCCGACACGGCTCTGGTCCGCGACGCGGTTGACCTATCGCGGAGTTCATTAGAGCCATTTCTTTTTAACCATGTCATGCGCTCGTGGCTTTTTGCCGTTGTGCTTTCCGACGGTGCTGAACGCCCTCCAGAGTCGGAGCTTTTGGCTGTAGCTGCAGTTCTTCACGATATGGGTTTGACCGATCGCTACACCACTGAGAATCGCTTTGAGGTAGACGGCGCGAACGCGGCTCGCGCCTTTCTGAGTGATCGTGGAATCCCGACGCGGCAGATTCAACTCGTATGGGACGCTATCGCACTTCACACCACTCCCACACTCGCTCTCCACAAGGAGCCCGAGGTCGTAATGACCAATTCAGGGATAGCCGTCGAGGTCCTAGGCGCCGGTCTAGATCGAATCCCGCAAGATAAGCAGCGTGCGATTCTGTCGGTGTTTCCCCGCTTGGCCTTTAAGGATCAATTCAAGGGATGCCTGTGCAGCGTCGTTCGTCAGAAACCAATGACCACGATTGACAACATTCTGCGAGATTTCGGCATGGCGCCCACTTCTTCAAGAAGATGGGGCTTTGTCTCCGGGATTCAGGCTGCTCACGAATGCGGCTTTTTAGGGGGCGTTAATCGCGATAGGCTAAGGCCTATTGACGTATAAAGATACGATAGGCTATGATCTATGACTACAACCAGTAACGATAGGCTGTGACCTATGACTAAAGCTAGACTTGCTGCTCAGTCCCGCTCGCAACTCGATGAACGATTCAGGGAACTGGGGCCGGCAAAGCGTTATACCCCGCCCGTCCGCGGCTGGATCAAGGCTCTCCGGGAGGCGCTCGGCATGTCAACGGCGCAGCTCGCGAAACGGTTGGGGATCAGGCAGCCTTCACTGGTGGCGCTCGAACAGTCGGAAGCAAAGGGCACCATCGAGCTGGCGACATTACGACGCGTAGCTGAGGCGCTCGATTGCACGATTGTCTATGCGCTCGTGCCCAACAAACCGCTAGAAACGATGCTCCGCGACCGCGCGCGCGCGTTCGCGCGGCGGCGGCGGGCGCCGGTCGAGCACTCGATGTTGCTGGAGGACCAGAAGGTGACGGCCAAGGACGCCGAAGCGCGCCTCGATGAAATCGTGCGCGAGACGAATCCGCGGCTGTTCTGGGATTAACGCGTGAGCGACCTTTTCGAGCAGCCGGACGATGCCACACCGCTGACACCGGAGGAAATGCGCGATCTGATCCCCGCGCATATCGCCTATCGGCGCGAGCTGAACGAAGCCGAGCAGGAGAACATCGCTCGCGCGCAGGACTGGGCGCTCAACCGCCGTCGTGATCCGCTGAGCGAGAAATTCGTAAAGGATCTGCACCGGCGGATGTTCGGCGACGTATGGCGGTGGGCGGGCAAGTTCAGGATGAGCGAACGCAATCTGGGGATTGCGTTCCATGAGATTCCGGTCGCGCTGCGCCAATTGCTTGACGACACCAGGGCGTGGATCGAGTACAGGACGTATCCACCCGACGAGATCGCGGTGCGCTTCCATCACCGGCTGGTGCAGATTCATCCGTTCCCGAATGGCAACGGCCGCCACGCCCGCCTCATGGCGGATCTTCTGGTGATGAGGCTCGGGGGTGAGCGGTTTTCGTGGGGCAGCGCCAATCTACAGGACGTTCGGGACCGTGCGCCAGCGCTATATCGGCGCACTGCAGGCCGCCGACGATCACGACATCGGCCCGCTCCTGGCATTCGCGCGCTCATAGTTTCCGATGGCGTTGCGGATCGCCACCCTCATCAGCAGCGGCTCCACCAGCAGCAACGCCACCACCACCGGCGCCGTGGCAAAAGGCCGGCTATGCGCCGGCCTCTGACCTGCTCCCCGATTTCCGAACAAGTCCGAGTATGATTTCGGACGAAGGAAAGGGGAAGAAGTATGTCGAAGAGCAAGCACACGGAAGCGCAGATGATCGGGGCACTCAAACAGGTGGAGGCGGGACGGAAGGTGGAAGACGTGGCGCGCGAAGTGGGGGTGTCGAAGCACACGCTCTATGCCTGGAAGGCGAAGTACGGTGGGATGGACGTGAGCCAGGCGCAGGAGGCGAAGCAACTGCGGGATGAGAACACGCGCCTGCGGAAGCTGGTGGCGGATCTGAGTCTGGACAAAGATGCGCTGCAGTGGGTGATTGAAAAAAACGGGTGGAGCTCGCGGTCCTGAAGGCGACTGTCGAGCAGGTGCGGGAGGAGTATGCCTTCAGTGAGCGGCGAGCGTGCCGGGTGATGCGGATGGCAGTGACGACGTACCGCTATCGGTCGCAGCGCAGCGATGAGCCGCTGCGGACGAAGCTAGTGGAGTTGGCGCGAGAGAAGCCGCGCTTCGGATATCGGCGGCTGCATGTGCTGCTGGGACGAAGTGGAGAACGGGTGAACCACAAGAGGCTGCATCGGATCTATCGCGAGGCGGGGCTGATGATTCGGCGGAAGAAGCGGGAGCATTGCGTGCGCGAAGGCAAGCCGCTGGTGGCGCGGACGGCGGCGAATCAGGAGTGGGCGCTGGATTTTGTGCACGATGCGGTGGCGTGCGGGCGCACGATTCGAGTGTTGAGCGTGGTCGATGCGTATACGCGGGAGTGTTTAGCGCTGGAAGTGGATACGAGTTTTGCCAGCCGGAGAGTGACTCGTGTGTTGGAGGGGATCGTGACCGAGCGCGGGCAGCCCTTGGCGATCCGCTGCGACAACGGGCCGGAGTTGACCAGCCGGCATTTTCTGGCGTGGTGTGTGGAACGGCAGATCGAGTTGCTGCACATTCAACCGGGCAGGCCGACGCAGAACGCGCGGGTGGAGAGTTTTCACGGAAGATTTCGAGATGAGTGCTTGACGGTGAGCTGGTTTCAGAACCTGTTCGACGCGCGGCGCAAGATCGCGGCGTGGAAAATCGAGTATAACGAAGAACGTCCGCACAGCAGCCTGGGATACCGCACGCCGAAAGAATTTGCGGCGGCGCAGGCAGCAAATTTCTACATAGCTGAGCGAGGGGCAAGGGACTCAAACGCCGTCCCTTGCCCCTCGCGCTCCCCCATCCCGGCTGAAACCGGAGACGGAACGGATGAAAGTTGTCGTATTCTTACGTGAACGAAAATTGGGGGCAGGTCAAGGCAAGCAGGACACCCGAAACTCGAACTTCCTAGGAGCTAAAACCGCCCTCGTCGGGACCCGGATTGGACCCCGATCAGGGAATCAATCGGGCAGCTAATGGGACTTTGATCAGGGCGCGGATTGGTAGGCCAGAACACCCCGGAATCAGGAACGGATCGCCAGGTCAAAACGGCAAGGACCGCGCCTCAGATCGGCGGCCCAGCTATCGGATCAGCACCCAAAGAAAAACGTTCCTACTTCCACTTTCCACGCCAAAACTGGATTTCCAGTAGCGATTGAACTGACATTCCAAAACCAGCCAGGAAAAGCACCAGGGCGCCCACCAGTACGTAAGAAACATGCCTGTCGAGAAAGGACTTTCCAGCTGGTTCGAAAAGGTACAGACTCCCGGCGAGAACCGCTCCAACGGAAACACATCCCAGACCGGCCCAAACCCCACCCCGCAGTACCTCTGCAACACTTTCGGGATTCTGTCGAGACGTTGTTTGCGTCATTTGCACCTGTAGCTATACATCTGGCGTTCCCTCACCCGCAGCTTCGGACCGCCGGGATTTCACTTGCGTCAGGCCTGATCCCGTCGAATTGGTCGCAGAGTTCTCCTTGCTATCAAACAGAGTACGAGGCCCCAGAGGGGCAAAGCAGTTAGAACTTGAAAGTAAAGTCCCACCGTGCCCACTCCGAACGCGGCCCCCACGTGCTCGCCGAATGTCGTTGAATGCGGCAGCAGCAGCAAGGCCAAGATGTAAGCGATCTCTGCAGAGAACAGGATAACTAGAAACCTCAGTCCAGCTTGTGGCGAGAGAGCGGTCTTCACTCCCAAGCCAATCAGACAGCAGCAAAATAGCGCACTCATGAAGAACATTGAGTGGACGATAATTGGTGTCGTGTGCACGAAATGGCTCCCTGCACCGAATCGGGTCGGAATGGCTCTCCACAACACGTAGAGATCGAGTAAACCCACGACCACACAAATGGTGGCTAGTAGTCGGAGCAGCAGTAGAATCCATTTCATAAGAAAGACGCGCACCCGTGTCGGCTACCTGCGGAACGGCCACCCAGGAGGAAACGGCCAAAATGGTGGTGCGGGCATGGCAGCACAGTCGTTAAAGTTGCAGTTCGCGTGACAATACATGTTGGTCATCTTGCATGACTTCGCCTCGTCAGTTGAATCGTGGGCGACATTCCCTGGATTATTACCGCCACGTCCGAAACCCGCTCCTCCGGCGTAACCGCGAACGAAAGCCCCGAAGGCAATTACAGAAACATCCAACCTGAGCTTGAGATCACACAGCATGTGGCACCGCTGGCAGGCGTCAAAATTACCCATCCATGAATCCTCTGACTGCAGGCCCCATCGATCTACGAAGCGGGCTGGATTGTTTCGCACATATGCGTAGAAGTTGATGCCTCCCTTACGCCCAATCGGATCCTCACTCAAGAAGCGCCCAAGCGTCGGATCGTAATATCGCCAACGATAATAGTGGAGACCAGTTTCGAGATCGAAGTCGCGTCCAGTGAAGTGGAATGGATTGACGAGTGTACCGCTCGTTGCAGTCAGGTTGCCGAACGCGTCATAGGTGTTCGTGCTAGCGATCGCCCCTGTCACGCTGCTCAGGGACGTAATCGAATCTAGCGCATCAGCTTCGTAATAAGCAGTGGTGCCAGAGCGTAATTCCGCTGAGGGTTCGTCGACTTCATTCCCTTGGGTATACCGAGTAAGGACAGCGCCACTGTTATCGACCTCTTCGATTGCGTTGGGGCCA
>CAWAYO010000042.1:0-34204 GCA_963786085.1 uncultured Acidobacteriaceae bacterium | reverse complement strand
ATGAAAGTCGGCAATGAACTGGATTCCGGGAACGTGCAGCTTCAGCAACTGCTTGTCGCCGGTAAGAAACAGGTCGATGCCGGCAGAGGCTGCGCAAGAAAGATGAATCGCATCCGCGACCTTCAACTTTTCCCTCGCGCGGAGCAAGCTGAACGGCCGAACCGCTCCGCTGTCGAAGGGCAGGTAACTGAAGCCCATTTCGCTCAACGTGTTTCGGATGACGGTCTCTTTCCCTGGATCCGTCGACTGAGCCGCCCCCGCCATCAACTCTCCCAGCGCAAGGTAACTGGAATGCAGCGAATCCCCCCGCTCATATGCGCGCTCGAGTAGATGTTTCACCCGGGACGAATGCTGCGGATGCCCTTCGAGCAAGTAAATGAAGAGCATGGTGTCCCAATATATCCGGCTCACGCAGCATCCTCATCATCTGAACGCACCCACCGGATAAATGCATCGGCGCCGCCGTGTGCGGCGATCTCTTTTTTGAGAAGGCCACGAAGGTTGTCTGTCAGCCGCTTGGCGCGGGACTCGGGTTCCTCCGGACTTCCTTTGGTCGGCGACGCGCTGCCCGATGGATGGCCGCCGGATGAGCTTCCCGTAATGCTGTAGTGGATCACTACAGTGGTGCTGGTCTTCGACTTGGGGCCATCGATACCGATGATTTTCAGGCCGTTAGGACGAAGGAACTTATCGGTCTGCAGCGCATTACAGATTTGGGGAGTGTGGTTGCGTGGGAACCCCTGCGCTTCAAGCATGCCCATGAGTTCCCTAACGGGAATAGAAAAATCCATTTTGCCGGCATCGTGTGCCGGCCTAACAAATTTCGCTTGCGCCATGGTTCGAATTTGATCGCTCAAGTTACGTATCATTTGCCTTTCCTTTCAGGCTCACTTGACGAATGTAATTAAAATCTGTCTAATCTGTCAAAATAATCTGTCTTATAATACTTTCTCTTCAGGAAACTAAGGGATAGCCCAGTCGTAGCTGAATGCGCAGCACTGGGAACTTATCGAGTCTGTTTGCGTATGTTGGATTAATATCGTTGACTTCTATGAGCACAGCCGCGATTCCCGCCTCTCAAACTTCCACTGCTCGCGCGCTACTGCGCCCAATCGTCTGGATCAGCCTTGCGTTCGCGGCATTCAAGGTTGCGCTGCACATCATCACCAACATCATGGCGCAGCATGCGGGCTACGGCATCTTTCGCGATGAGATGTATTACCTGATCTGCGGGCAGCGGCTCGCGTTCGGGTATGTGGACCAGCCTCCCATGGTGGCGCTGGTAGCGCGTGTGACGGAGACACTCTTCGGACACGACCACATGTGGTCGCTGCGCCTGTTTCCCGCGCTGGCCGGCGGGGCAAAGGTGTTTCTGACGGGCATGATGGTGTGGGCGCTCGGCGGCGGCAAACGCGCGGCGGCACTGGCGATGGTGGGCGTGCTGGTGGCCGGCGAGTATCTGGGCGTCGACAGCTTTCTGTCGATGAACTGCTTCGATCCCGTCTTCTGGATGACGTGCGCGCTGGCGCTGATCATGATTGTGCAGTCAGAGCGGCCGGAGACTGTGCGCAACTGGTGGATTGTGCTCGGAGTGAGCGCCGGGCTGGGGCTGGAGAACAAGGTCTCGGAAGTTTTCTTCCTGGTCTGCGTGCTGGCCGCACTGCTATTGACGCCGCAGAGACGGATTCTCAAAAGCAAGTGGTTTGGCGTGGCCGTGTTGCTGATGGTCGTGCTGGCGTTGCCGAATCTGCTGTGGCAGATTCACTACCACTTCCCTACTCTCGAGTGGCTGCGCGATGTGCAGCACAGCGACAAGGATGTAAAGCTGGGGCCGCTGAAGTTCCTGGTTGCACAAGTGGTGATGCTGAACCCCTTCACGGTGCCGCTATGGCTGAGCGGAGTGGTGTGGCTGCTTGTTAGCAGAGCGGCGCGGCCATTTCGCTTCCTGGGCGTGATGTACCTGCTGTTTGTCCCGCTGATGATGGCGATGCACGCGAAGGACTATTACCTGGCGCCGGTATACCCGGTGTTTTTCGCGGCGGGTGGAGTGGCGAGATTCTTATGGGCGCGAGAGAGCGTATGGAAGAATGCGGTGTTTGCCGTGTACGCGTTGATCCTTGCGGTCAGTGGCTGCCTCTTCCTTCCCTATTCGATTCCGGTGTTGCCGCCGAAGGAATTTCTAGCCTACGAGAAGAAGATAGGATTCACGCCACAGGATACAGAGAATCACGACGCGACGATTCTGCCGCAGTTCTATGCGGACCGGTTTGGATGGAGCGACCTGGTGGCGCAGGTGAATGCGATCTATCACGCGCTGCCTCCGGATGAACAGGCGGTGACGGGGATCTTCGCCGGCAATTACGGTGAGGCGAGCGCGATCAATCTCTTCGGTCCGAAGTATGGGTTGCCCCAGGCGATCAGCGGGCACCAGAACTACTGGATCTGGGGGCCGCGGGGATATACAGGGCAGGAGATGATCATCATCAGCGGAGCATCGCTCAACGAGGTTACACCCTACTACGCGTCCTGCCGGATTGTGGGCGTGCGCAACAATCCGCTGGCGATGCCGTGGGAGCGTGGGAACGTCTATCTTTGCTATGGCAGAAAGAAGACTTATGCGGCAGACTGGAATGACCTCAAGCATTATTACTAAGGCATTTCGCCTGAGGGCTTTCTCCAACGGAGCCGGGCCGATTGCAACCTGCCCTGACTGAACAGCAGCAACATACGCACGAGCTGCCGCGAGTTCTGCGCACATCCCATGCCACAGCGATCGTCGTGGGAACGCTGATCGGCAGCGGAATCTTTCTTGTTCCTCACGAGATGATGCGGGCCACGGGCTCGTCTGGGCTGGTGTACTTGGCGTGGATCGTCGGCGGCCTGCTGTCGCTCTTCGGGGCAATGACGTATGCAGAGCTGAGCACGATGCTGCCGCATACGGGCGGCGAGTATGTGTATCTGCGCCGGGCTTACGGCGACATGACGGCGTTTCTCTACATGTGGACATGGTTCGCGGTGGCAAAGCCCGCGTCGATTGCGAGCGTGACGACAGGACTGGCGCGCACGCTTGCTATCTTTCCCGCTCTGCGATGGCTGGACGGCACGGCATTTCACATCGGCCTGGCGGTGACCTGGGCGCAGATCTTTGCTATCGGCATGACATGGCTGATGACCGGACTGAACTATCTGGGCATCAAGAAGGCCGGGGACTTCCAGCTTATATTTACATGGCTGAAGGGCGTGCTGATTCTGGTGATTGCGGGATTCTGTTTTGCCTCGAGCGTGGGCAATTGGAGCAACTTCGGCACGGTGTTCCCCGGTGCGACGGGCGGCTTCGGCGGATTCATGGTTGCGCTGATCGCGGCGCTATGGGCCTACGACGGTTGGAACGACCTGACGATGGTGTCAGGTGAAGTGCAGAATCCGCAGCGCAGCCTGCCAATTGCACTGATCGCGGGGCTGGGGATAGTCGGCGTGCTGTACATGGCGACGAACGCGGCGATCCAGTACATATTGCCAGCAGCGACGATTGCAGCCGAGCCAAGGCCGGCCGTGGCGGCGCTCCAGGTAGTGACCGGGCCGTGGGGCGCGGCGCTGGTTTCAGGTGTGATGGCGCTGAGCATATTTGTAACTCTGAACGGCACAATCATGTCGGGTGCGCGGGTGCCGTTTGCGGCGGCGCAGGATGGGCTGTTCTTCCGGCGCATGGCGGACATTCATCCGAAGTTCCAGAGCCCGTCGACTTCTCTGATCGTGCAGGCGCTGCTGACGACGGCTCTGCTGCTGGCCGTGGGACGGTTTCAGCAGCTGTTCGAGCTGGCGATTTTTGCCGAGTGGCTTTTCTACATGATTACGGCGACTACGATCTTCTACTACCGGCGGCGGCTGCCGCAGGCGACGACGTATCGCGTGTGGGGCTATCCGGTAGTTCCGGCGCTGTTTGTCGTCGCTGCGGCGGTGCTTCTTTACTACTCCTATGCGGAGAACCTCAAAAATTCGTTGCTGGGAACGGCGGTGATTCTGCTGGGGGTTCCGCTGCATTTTCTGTGGAGACCTCGTCAGCGCGAGGCGGCTTCGTAGACCAGGCGGGCCGCGGCGAGATCTTCGACGGCGATGCCGAGTCCCTTGTAGACGACCCGGCGGTTGGATGGTGGCAGCGGGATTATTGCTCGTGAGAATTTCTCCCAGCTCGGAGTGGATGGGCGTGCCGGTGTCGATGATGTCGCCGGATTCGCGCAGCGCGGATTCGCGGGATTCCACGATGATGCTGGCGTTCATGGCCTCGTCGTCGAGTTCGCGCTTGCTGGCACCGACGGCTGCGATTGCGGCGACGAAGGCCGTCTCTGAGAGATATCTACCGAGAATCAGCGGCTCCGATACATTCGCTACGCCGACGACGATGTCGGCTCCGCGGATGGCGTGTTCCAAAGGCAAAGGCGCAGCACCCATTTCGTAGGCGAAGGCCTCGGCATGGGCGGGAGTGCGGCTCCAGACGCGGACTTCGCGGATCTCGCGCACAAAATGGAGCGCCCGAAGATGCGCCCGGGCCTGCACTCCTGAGCCGAGGATGGCGAGGGTCAGAGGCTTGTCCGGCGTGAAGAGGCGGGCGGCGATGGCGGTGACGGCGGCGGTGCGCATCTCGGTGATGAGGCGGCCGTCCATGGTGGCGAGCGGCTCTCCGGTTGTCGCGCTGAAAAGCTGGATGACGGCCTGGTGGGTTGGAAGGGCCGTGTTGTTCTCGAAGACGGTGACCAGCTTGACGCCCATGAGGTCAGCGCCGACGGCTGGCATGATTCCGAAGAGGCCGTGGTGCCAGGGCGCGGGAAGGACGCTGCGGACGGGTTGAGCAATTTCGCCTGTCGAAAAGCGGATGAGAGCGCTCTCCAGGGCGGGGATGAGCGCTTCGTAAGTGAGATGGTGGCGGACCTGGGCTTCGTCGAGAATGAGCATGCGGGATCAATCATAGATTGCGGTCGCTCATCTCGGGATTCTGCTATTCGTTGCGCAGGACCTGGATCGGGTCGATACGCGCAGCGCGGCGTGCGGGCAGAACCGCTGCCAGAGTTGCGGCGCCGATGAGCAGCGCGAGGCTGCCGGCAATGGCAACAGGATCGACAGGCTGCGTCTGGTAGAGGAGACTGCGCACCCAGCGTGCCGCGATAAAAGCGAGAACGAGTCCTGCGGCAGCTCCGGTAAGCACCGGCCACGCTGCCTGCCGGAGAACGAGCGTCGTGAGACGGGATTTATCTGAACCGAGCGCGATGCGGATGCCGAATTCCTGCTGGCGCAGCGAGACGGAGTAGGCGAGAACTCCGTAAACGCCGAGCAGTGCGAGCAACAGAGCGGCCGCACCGAAGCTCGACAGCAGCAGCGTTTGGAAGCGGTCGGCGGATAGCGAGTCGGAAATCTGCTCGTCGAGAGACTTCATGGTTGGGATTGCGACCTGCGGATCGATGTTCCAGATGACGTGGCGGATCTCCGGCATGATGGCGCTACTTGTCTGCGAGCTGCGCACGAGGAAGGAAACTCCCCACGGCGGGTTGTCCCAGTAGGGCAGGTAAACCATGGCGGCGACGTCTTTCAGACCATTCATACGTGCGTCGGCAACCACTCCGACGATGGTTTTGACGGTGTCATCACCGCCGAAGCCTCGGATCTTATGGCCGATTGGATTCTCGCCGTGAAATGCGACCCGGGCTGTCTGCTCGGAGATGAGCACCTGATTGGGGTTGGAGCGGTCGGCGGTGATATTGCTTCCATCGACAAGAGCGATGTGCATGGTGGAGAGATACCCAGGGCTGATCCAGCGCACATTGATCTTCGGCTGTTCGCCGGGCGGCAGAGGATGATCGACGCGGTCCAGACCGTCGATCCAGGTCTGGCCGGTGAGCGGGAGCGCGCTGGTCATCGCAACAGACTCGACGCCGGGCAGTTGTCCAAGAGCTGCGAGGGCGCGATCGATGAACGCGGTTTTCGCCGCTTGGGAGTTGGGCTGCGAATCTCCGTACTGCGGCGCGTAGAGGTCGACCTGCGCGACGGTCACGTGGCTGGAGTCGAAGCCGCGGTTCTGCAGAAGTACCTGGGAGAAGCTGCGCAGCACGAGCCCGGTGACGATGAGTAGCACGACCGTGCAGGCGACCTCGGCGGCGACGAGTAGGCTGCGCGTCGTGCTTCCCTGCCGGGTGTTGGCGACGCGAGAGGGATTCGACTGCAGCGCCGCCTGCGGATTGACGCTGAGGGAGCGCAGCGCGGGCAGCACGCCGAAGAGCACCGCCGTGAAGATAGATAGTGCCGCGGCAAAAAGCAGCACGGGAAGGTTTACGCTGACATCGCTGAGGCGCGGGATACTTGCCGGCGCGACCGCCATGAGAAGGCGGACACCGAGGAATGCGAGCGCGACGCCGGCGATGCCTCCAATGGCCGCGAGGACAACACTTTCGGTGAGGCGGGTGATGACGAGCTGCGAGCGGCTGGCACCGAGCGCGGCGCGGACGGCGGTCTCGCGCTCGGTAGCGACGGCACGGGCAAGCTGCAAGTTGGCAAGGTTGACGCAGGCGATGAGCAGCACGGCTCCCACCGCAGCGAAGAGAAGCCACAGCGCTTTGCTGAAGGAGGCGGTTACGTCCTCAAGAAAAGGCTGGATGTAGATGCCGATGTGGATCGGCATGTGGGCAGTCAGGGCGTGGGCTTTCTGGAGGCCGTCGAGCTCAGCGCGTGCCTGATTCATGGTGACACCGGGACGAAGACGACCGATCACGGAAAAGTTGTAGTCGAAGATGTCGCTGGTGAGCGCGCCAGGATAAGGGATGAGCGGGTAGAAGACGGTGTTGGACCGCACAGCCTGGCCGCTGCTCACGTTCGACGGCATGTTGGGGGCCGGGGCGACGTCAGGAAAGCGGAAGTCGCGGGGGAGGATACCGATCACGGTGTTCGCTTCGCCGCCCATGCGCAGCGTCTTGCCAATGACGTCGGGATCACCATTGAACAGCTCCTGCCAGCCGGCCCAGGTGAGGATGACGACATTGTCGTGGCCCTTGGTCGCTTCCTCCGGTGTGAAGTCGCGCCCAAAGATAGGTTGAACGCCGAGAACATGAAAGAAGTTGGGCGAGACGGCAACTGCTCCGATGATGTGCGGATGATCGCCGGCAGTCGATACGCTGACACCGCGATCTTGGAAGACGGTTGCGTCTTCAAGGGTTTTGGAGTCTTTTTTCAGGCGCTGGTAATGCAGGTAATTGAAGGGAAGGGCGGGATATTGATCGCGCATCTCGTCCACCACCTCGCGCATGACGACCAGTCTGCCGGGGTCGTGATAAGCAAAGGGCTTGAGTAGAACCGCGTTCACTACGCTGAAGACAGAGGCGACCGCGCCGATGCCCAGGGCGAGGGTGAGAATGGCGGTCAGGGCGAAGCCGGGAGATTTGCGGAGCTGGCGGATGCTGAAACGGATGTCGTGAAAGCTCGGGATGAACGCGGCCATGGGCGGACCCTCACCGTGATGGGTGCATGCGAGAGTCCAATTCCGTTGTCTTATCATCTGGCGGCAACAAAAGAGATAGTGGTGGATGGAGGACTCGGACGAAGGAGACGATGTCCGGGGATGACATGAACTGTTCGCTGGCGGACAGGGATGAGTCTCGGCGGAGGTCATCAATTCGGTGCTGGTCCGGTCCATCCCCTAGGCTGGATGTAGCATCTTAACAGCCGCAAGCCAGGGAGTTGGGCCCAATGCAACGTACCTTATCCACCGGTTATGTCGTGCTCGCGCTCGCGTGCGTGGCCGTTTCGTCGCGGCTTGCTTCTGCTGCTTCCGGCGCGGGCTGGCCGGTTGTTGCCGAGCCGGGAGCCGCCGCTGGAGTGATGCCGGGGCAGCAGAACAGAGATCCCCTCAGCCAGTCGGAATCGGATCAGATTGCCGAACTGCGCGATCAGCCGGTGCCGCGCATCAAGCTGTACCAGAAATTTATTGAGCAGCGCATCTCAGCGATCAAAGATCTGGGCACCAATCCCAAAGCTGAGGATCGCAAGGCTCAGTTGCGTGCGCGCTTCGAGGAGTTCACCCGGCTATCGGATGAGTTGCAGGACAATCTCGATACCTTCGACGCGGCCCATGCCGACATTCGCAAGGCGCTGAAGGACCTGGTGCCGGCCAGCGCGAAGTGGCCCGAGATTTTGAAACAGGCAGCGCCCGATCCTTCGTATGATTTTTCCCGCAAGACGGCTCTCGAAGCCGCACAGAGCACGAGCGACCAGGCCAAGGAGCTGCTGGACAGCCAGACGAAGTATTTCGCCGAGCACAAAGACGAAGCCGGCAAGAACGGGACCGGGCCGAGCTAAGGCAGGGCTCAGGGCTCAGGGCTCAGGGCTCAGGGCTCAGGGCTCAGGGCTCAGGGCTCAGGGCTCAGGGCTCAGGGCTCAGGGCTCAGAAAAAGCAATAGACCTGCGCTTGAATCTGGCGCAAGCACTATCGTTCTCTGCGGTGATTCCGCAATCTGTTCCCTGTGCCCTTTGCCCTGTACCCTGTGTTAGTGAATCCCGAAATTGTTCGATGGTTTGAGGAGGAGTATCGCGAGCTGCGGCCGCGGGCGCCGATGCCTCCTTTTGAAGTGCGGTTCTACCATTTCACCAGCCTGAATACGACGATCCGCCTGCGCGAAGGACGGATCAAGGTACACCTGTCGGATCTGCTCGAAGGCGCGCCTGAATCGGTGCTGCGGGCGATCGCTCACATCCTGATTGCCAAGCTGTATCGGAAACCGGTGAACGCGGCAGAATCGCTCCGCTACCGGCGGTTCACGTCAAGCGAGGCGGTGGTGCGGCAGAGCGAGCGTATCCGGCAGACGCGCGGGCGGAAACGCATCTCGACGGCGAAAGGCGATCATTACGATCTGGACGAGGTTTTCGAGGCGCTGAACATCCGCTTCTTTCACGGATTGATGGGGCGTCCCCAGCTCACGTGGAGCGGGCACACGGCGAAGCGCCTGCTTGGCCATTATGACGCTGCTCATAACACCATCATGGTGAGCCGTGTCTTCGATCGGCGGAATACGCCGCGGTTTGCGATCGAATACTTGATGTATCACGAGATGCTGCACCTCAAGCATCCGGTAAGGGCGAAGAACGGACGGCGCTGCGTACACTCCCGCGAGTTTCAGGCTGAGGAGCGGTTGTTTCCGGAACTGGAGCAGGCGAAGGCGTATTTGAAGACGCTCTGATCTCGGCTCTAACGCGAATCGGCCTGCACCGCGGCCGGCGTGCTCAGAACCTGGAAGACGGAGCGACGCCGCGCCCAGGCGATCAATGCGATTCCTGCGACAATCGAGCCGATACTGGCTACCTGTGCGTTGCTCATTCCCCAATAAATCTTCGGGTTGATGCGGATGAACTCGACGAGGAAGCGCGCGAGGCCGCTGAGCACCAGGTATTCGCCGGTGAGCTGGCCGATGGAACGGGGACGCTCGGGCGAGCCACGGCGCCAGAGAATCCACGCGATCAGCAGCGCGACGATCAGCTCGTAGATGGGCGTGGGATGCACGTGAACTCCGGGCGGAGTGGGCACGAGGCCGTTGGGAAAGCCTACTCCCCACGGAAGCTTGGTCGGAATGCCGTAGTCGCCATCGCCGGAGGTGAAGCAGCCGAGACGGCCGACGCCGTAGCCGATCGCCGCTGCCGAGGTCGAGAGATCGAGCATGGCCAGACGGCCGATGCCGTAGCCGCGTCCCTGCCAGACAAGCGCGAGAATGCCGGCGACGAGGCCGCCGAACCAGGCAAATCCTGCGCGGTCGAAGAGCGACGCAAGGGGATGTTGCATCAACGCCTGCGGGTCTTCGAGGACATGCCAGAGCTTGGCTCCGATGACACCGGCCACGGTGGAGATTGCAACGATTCCGATGGCGTCGGCGTCTATCCGCCAGCGGCGAAAATTCTCATGGAGGACCCATCCAGCGCAGACGGCGGCCAGCCAGAGCATAATGCCGAAGGTGCCGATATCACCTCCGACGGGGATGGCCCGGCCGAAGAGGTGGAGGGTAAATAAGACGGGTATATGAATGTACGGATACATGCGGAAGCTACTGCTTCAAGTATAGCTTCCACAAAGGGTTTTGGAGATATCCTAGAGCCTGTGAATCACGCCAACATCCATAAGGATTTTCCCGTTCTGTTCAGCGAAAAGCAGATCGCCGAACGCACAGCCGAGATTGGCCGTCAGATCGATCAGGACTACGCCGGCAAGAGCGTGGTTCTGGTGGGTGTGCTGAAGGGCGCGGCGATCTTCCTCGCCGACCTCTCGCGCTGTATCACCATCGACTGCACTTTCGACTTTGTAGCCGTCTCCAGCTACGGCAAGGGCCAGCGGACCAGCGGCGCCGTCAAGATGATCAAGGACCTCGATCAGCCGATCGAAGGGAAGCACATCATCATTGTTGAAGACATTCTCGATACCGGGCTGACACTGTGCTTCCTGCGCAGCCTCTTCGAGCAGCACAAGCCGGCATCGATGCGTGTAGCCGCATTGCTCGACAAGCCCTCGCGGCGCCTGGAGAAGATTGAGGCAGACTACGTCGGTTTCAAAATCCCCAACCACTTTGTAATCGGGTACGGCATGGACTATGCTGAGCGCTTCCGCAATGTGCCGGATATCCGGCTGATGCCGCCCGACTATCCCGAGCTGCACTAGGCCCTAGCCTCGGCGAAAGGAGTTCCAGCTATGACTCTCACCGCACTTGAAGAAATTGACGAAAACGTAAGCACTTTCGACGCCGCAGCCTTTGCCAGGCAGGCTCTGGCCGGCCGCCGGGCGCTGGCCGCCGTCATCGACCACACCCTGCTGAAGCCGGAGGCGACACGTGAACAGGTTTTGAAGCTTTGCGCCGAGGCGGCCGAACATCGCTTTGCCTGCGCCATGGTGAATCCGGCATGGGTGCCGACGGCATACGCGGCGTTGGCGGGCACCGATGTGCCCGTGGGGGTGGTGGTCGGCTTCCCGTTGGGCGCGAATCTTACCTCGACCAAGCGCGAGGAGGCTGCGGCGCTGGTGCGCCTGGGCGCGCGCGAGCTGGACATGGTATTGAACATCGGCCTGCTGAAGTCAGGCGAGAATGGGCTGGTGCAGAACGACATTCGCGGTGTGGCGGAGATCGCACACCGGGCGGGAGCGATCATGAAAGTAATACTTGAGACATCGTTGCTAAGTCTCGAAGAAAAGCTGCGCGCATCTGAACTTGCCTGCCAGGCTGGGGCAGATTTTCTGAAGACCAGCACCGGTTTCTCGACTGGCGGCGCGACGGCTGCGGATGTGGCGCTGTTGCGGGGCGTTGCGGGTGGACGCTGCGGCGTAAAGGCTTCCGGAGGGATCCGCACTCTGGAAGACGCGCGAGCCATGCTGGAAGCGGGGGCAAATCGCATCGGAGCAAGCGCCAGCGTGGCCATCGTTCAGGCGCTGGACGCCGTCTGACCCAGACGGTTCCGATCAACCCAGGATTCGCAGGGTGCACTGGACGCGCTATCATGGCTCGTCCGCGCACTTCCCTGCCCGCCCTGTGCCGGAATCGATAGAAAACGCAAGCGCGGCAGAACCAGAAGCCGGGAGAGTAGCCGGGAGAGTTGTGAGCGAAGAAAAGACGCAAAGCAGTGCGGTCCCCGAGGGCTTTGAAGGCGATTATCGCCCCAGCACCGCTGCGCCTGCAGAAACCCAGATCCGCATTGAGCCGCTGTCGACAGAGTTCCTGATTCGGCTGGCGGATGCGCTGAACACTACGCTCGATCTGCAGACGCTGCTGAAGCGAACTGCGGACCTGGTCAGGGTGGTGATCGATTACCGCATTTTTGCCATCCTGCTGGTCAACGATCGCACTCGCGATCTGAGAATGCGGTTCCAGATCGGCCACAGTCCCGAAGCCGAGCGCATGCGCATCAAGATGGGCCACGGTATCGTGGGCCAGGTCGCGCAGGAGCGTCACGCGATTCTGGTCAACGATGTCACCAAGGCTGAGAACTACATCAATGTCCATCCGGGCGTGCGTTCGGAGCTGGCTGTTCCGCTGATTGTGAAGAATCGCGTGATCGGCGTGATCGATATCCAGTCTGAGCAGACGAATTACTTCTCTCCCGAGCACATGCGGCTGCTGCAGCTCACCGCGTCACGCATAGGGCAGGCAATCGAAAACGCACGGCTGTATACGCGCGTCGCCCGGCAGGCGCAGACACTCGAGGTGCTGAACGAGATCAGCCGCGAGCTTACGTCGATACTGGATGTTGACGCTCTTCTGGAGCGGGTGGGCCAACTGTTGCGGAGAATCATCGACTTCCAGATGTTTTCGGTCTGGCTGCTGAATGAAAACGAGCAGGTGCTGGAGAACAGATTCGCTGTGCGGTTTGGCCAGCGCTTTTACCCCGGTGAGAATATCCCCCTGCATCGCGGTCTGGTAGGCGTGGCCGTGGACGAGCGCAGGCTGGTGCACGTGCCCGACGTGCGCAAAGATCCGCGCTACTACATGTTCAATCCCGAAGCGCGCTCGGAGATGGCTGTTCCGCTGATCTACAAGGGCAAGGTCATCGGAGTGCTCGATGTCGAGCACACGCGCACCAACTACTTCAATGAAGACCACGAGCGCGCGATGACGACGCTGTCAGCGCAGATCGCTATTTCTATCGAAAACGCGCAACTCTACCAGCGCGTGGCGAACCAGGAGCAGCGGCTGGAGCGGGATCTGGCCATGGCGCGCGAGGTGCAGCTGCGCCTGCTGCCCCCGGTGAAGCCGCAGCACAAGCATGCGGAATTTTCGACGCGCTTCATTCCGGCGCGCACCATCGGCGGCGACATCTATGACTTCGTGCGGTATGACGCCAACCGCAGCGCCGTGGTGCTGGGCGATGTAAGCGGAAAGGCTACCGCAGCGGCTCTTTACGCCGCGCTGGTGAGCGGCATCATGCGATCCGCCGCAAGCCGGCTGTTGTCACCATCGGAGCTGCTTGAGTCGCTGAATGATTCTCTGCAGGAGCGCAAGGTCGACTCGCAGTATGTGGTGATGCTCTATTCGCTGTGGAACGATGAGAACCGGACTCTGCAGATCGCCAACGCCGGCGCCACGCAGCCGCTCTTCTGCCGTAATGGCGAGGTGGATACGGTGCATGCGGAGGGCTTTCCCCTGGGGATGTTTCCCAACGTGAAGTACGAGGAGTTCAGCCTGTCAACCCAGCCGGGCGACTCGCTGATTTTCTTCAGCGACGGCATCACGGACGCGCAGAACATGAACGGCGATATGTTTGGCGACGATCGGCTGAAGTTCGTGGTGAAGAAGAACGCTCAGAAATCCGCCTCGAAGATCGCCGATGCGATTTTGTCCGAGGTCGCGAAGTTTCAGGGTGAGCGCGAACGCTTCGACGACGAGACTGTCGTGGTGCTGAAGGTGCTTTAAGGCGTTTTAGCTTTAGGATAGAAGCACTATCCTCTCGGAGTTTGTCTTGACCGAAGTCGCAACCGAACGCATTATCGAGCCGGCGCGCAATATTGCCGGCAGCCTGCGCCTGCCTGGCGACAAAAGCATCTCGCACCGCTATGCCCTGCTGGGCGGACTTGCGCACGGAAAAACCCGGCTGACAAATTTCTCGTCTGGCGCGGACTGTGCCAGCAGCCTGGCCTGCGTTGCGGCCATGGGCGCGGGCGTGAAACGCGCGGCAGACGGTGCGATTGAGATTACGGGCACCGATGGTCACTTCCATCACAGCGAAGCGCCGCTCGACTGCGGCAATTCCGGCTCAACCATGCGCATGCTGGCCGGGCTGCTTGCGCCCCAGCGATTTGCTTACACGCTGGTCGGGGATGCGTCGTTGAGCCGGCGGCCCATGGAGCGGGTGCGCAAGCCGCTTTCGCAGATGGGCGCGGATATCCACCTTACCGATGGCCATGCGCCGATGACGATTCGCGGCAGCAAGCTGCACAGCATCGACTACACCACTCCGGTGCCAAGTGCGCAGGTCAAGAGTGCGGTGCTGTTTGCGGGGCTGCAGGCGTCGGGAACAACGACAGTGCGTGAAGCGGTGCGCACGCGGGATCACAGCGAGCTTGCCCTGCGGGCGTTCGGCGCGAATGTCGAGCGGACTCTGGATTCGGTTTCGATTGTTGGAGGACAGCAGCTGCAGGGCATCGATGCGGTCGTCCCTGGCGATATGTCATCGGCGGCGTTCTTTCTGTGCGCGGCGGCGCTCTTTCCCGATTCGAATCTGATCTTCGACGGGCTCGGGCTAAACCCCACACGCGCTACGCTGCTCGACGTTCTCACTGCGCTGGGCGCGCACATCGGCGTAGTGAATCTCGAAGAAAAACACGGCGAACTGGTGGGAACGGTGCAGGTGAACGCACCGGCTGATGGCTTGGGCGGGACGACTATTTCAGGTGCGCTGGCGGCGCAGCTGATCGACGAGCTGCCGGTGCTTGCGGCGATTGGGCCGTATACGAAGCACGGCATCCGCATTCGCGATGCCAAGGAGTTGCGGGTAAAGGAGTCTGACCGCATCGCTCTTGTGGCAAACAATCTGCGTGCTATGGGCGCGGAGGTGGAAGAGTTCGACGACGGCCTCGACGTGCCGGGAGGACAAACTCTGCACGCGGCGGAGATCGATTCGGGTGGCGATCACCGCATCGCAATGGCGTTCTCTGTAGCGGCTCTCCGGGCGCGTGGACACACGGTGATCCGCGGCGCGGAGTCGGCCGCGATCTCATTTCCGGAATTTTTCGATCTGCTGGATCGCGTGGCGGAGCGGTAAGCGCGCTCAGATGAATGGATTCTTCACTTGCATCCGGCCGAACCGCTGTCCGTCTTGCAGGTCTTCGCTGTAAAGGATGTCGCAGTTGGCCTGCATCGCCGCTGCGACGATGAGACAGTCATACCAAGCGAGCTGATATCGCCCATGCAGATGCAAAGCCTCGACATAGAGCGCGGGCGAGGAATGGACGGAGAGCAAAGGCCGGAGTACCGCGTCAAGAAATTGCTCCGCGTCAGGCGTTTTCATTGGGCGAGCAGCGCGCCGAAAAGCAAAGTTGAAGAACTCTTGCACAACCTGGTAGCTGATTACGCCGCTGCTTGTGGTCAGGGCTTCGGCGATCAGTTCCTCTGCGCGCTGTGCCTTAGTCGGGGTTCCATCGAAGGAATAGATCAGGACGTTGCTGTCAAGAAAGTACTTACCGCTCATTCAGCTCGTCCCGCGAGTAATGCCGATCGGCTCTTACATACCGGAGCCGTCGCATCAGGTCCTTATACTGTTCTGCACGGTCCCGTTGAGCGGTAAACTGGACGAGCCATTCCCGGAATGCTGCATTAAGGGTGGTGTGCTGCTCCCTGGCCTTGTTCCGTGCCAGCTCGATGAGCTGCTCGTCGGCGCTGAGGGTAATATTTTTCATGAACACAGTGTACACGAGATTCGTGCTGAAGATCTAGCCACAAGGGCTTACCGCTTGAGCTATCTGAGGTTCAAGGCGTCTGAGATTCGACCCCACCAGCCCGGCTGCCGGTAGCCCGTCAGCATCCGGAGATCCATCCGCTCGTTGTGGGTGCTGTAGACAAAACTCTTCCCGTCAGGCGCCAGGCTGAAGCGATCGGCGAGCCCCGACGGCGAGCCCGGCCAGAAGTCGTGCTCAGTTCCTTAATGACCTCCTGCTTGAGTGTTACCGGGTCGAGAGAAAACAGCGTGAACCGGTTTTGATCGGCCTCAGTTTCGCTCCACTGTATTCCGTAAAGCAGCTTCCCATCCCTGGAAAAAGCGAGATAGGGAGTTTCAATCTTACCGAGAGACTTCGCAGTCTTACCGTCCGGGGAAATCAGATTCCAGCCTTTGTCATCCCGGTAGGTAATCCAGTCTCCGGCGGGAGACCAAGCGGGAGGAGCCCCATTTTCCACGCCCTCTTTCAGCACGACGGGCGCGGCAGTCCCGCTGGTCTTTACCATCATCAGCGAACCCTTCCCGGCCTTCAACTGCCAATAAACGAACCGGCTGCCGTCAGGCGACCATGAACCACCGTATTCCCCGCTGATCTCTGCGCCTGTGTTGGTAAGCCGAACCGGCGCTCCGCCGGAGAGGGATGAGATCCATAGACGCACGCCTCCGGCACGATTGACATCGGTGTAGATGATCCGGTCGCCATCGGGAGATAGGGACGGGTTCATGAACGACTTATTGGTTCCAGCCGGAAAGTCCGCCGCCGTCACTACCGGACGGTCAGAACCGTCGGGCGAGCGAACCCATATCTCCCCCGGACCGCTTCGATCCGTGACCCAGGCCAGCTTCGCCTGGTTTGCGGACCACGCGGGCATGACCTCGTCATGGCCAGTGGCTGATGAGCGTCTTCGCTGTACCATCCTCGACGGAAACCGACACCACATCATAGTGGCTCGCGTCCTGATCGTAGAGAACGCTATTGCCATCAGGCGACACCACCGGGAAAGGTCGCGGTTCGGGCCCGTCGTCAGCGGCGTGAGGTCAACGGACGCGGTGTCCGCGATCCATAAGTGGGACAGGGAGTTCTCGTCCGTCACCAGCGAGACGACAATATGCCGGTTGTCCGGCAGCCAGGAGAAACTCGGAGATCCCTCACGAAAATGGGCGACGTGCATCTTCTGCAGAATGCGCTTCGGAGGTTTGCCTCCGGCAGGATAGGGGAGCAGCCAGGCTTCGCCCGTTTTTTCGTCTCCCGCACGATAGAGCAGGATCTCTTTTCGAATGGAGATGGCATATAGGTCCGAAACGGCGAGCCGAGCGGATCGGACACTTCAACGACGTAATTGCCGTCCTTGTCTTGTGTGTGCGTCGCAAACACCTTGCTGTCCGGCGATACTTCGCAAGCATTATCGCAATCAAAGTACATGATGAATTCAAGATTGCCGCCCACGGTCGCGACCGAGGAGAGCTTGAATTCCGCCGGTCCTTTGCCGCCCGTGAACTGCACCACGATGACGTGACTCCCGTCGCTCGACCATCCTTTTGGGAAAACCCAGTCCTTCTCGTGCGTCAGTTGGAACGGAACTGGCGAGTTTAGATAACGGAGAAATACCTGTGCAGTACCGTTCACCGTGCTCGCATACGCGAACGCCTTGCCATCGGGTGACCAGACTTGCGCACGAGCGTCGCGGGCAATGGGTGTGTAGCGGTAGTTGCCAATATTCTGACCGCGTGGAACCAGAAGATACGTCAAAATCACTCCGAGCAGTAGAGCAGCAGCTAGAGCGGCGGGCATCTTCCAGCGGCTTCGTTTTTTCGGCGCGACCGGAGCCAATACCGCGCTCGTATGGGCGTCAGAAAAGTGGTCGCGGAGGTCACGCAATTCTCGAAAGAGATCGCGAGTCGACTCATACCGCTGTTCCGGCTCCTTGGCGAGGCAGCGGTCGACGATCCAGCGCAATGGTGGCGGCGCCTTTTCATTCATTGGGGGAGCTTCTTCGCGCACGATGGCGGCCATCGTCTCGACTTTGCTCCCCTTGGCGAACGCCCGCTTTCCTGAGTCCAGTTCATGGAGGATCAGCCCAAAGGAAAACTGGTCGGAGCGGAAATCGGTCTGCTTGCCCAGTGCCTGCTCCGGGCTCATGTAACTGGCGGTTCCGAGAACCGTGCCGGCCTCAGTGAGGTTTTCTGACTCATCACTGGCAGAGGCAAAGGTCACGGTCGTGTCGGAGTTTGCGCCGTTACCGCCGCCGGTCTGGCCGACCACCTTGACCTGCCGCGCAAGGCCGAAGTCCAGAATTTTGACCCGGCCATCCCTGGCAAGCATGATGTTTTCCGGCTTCAGGTCGCGGTGGACCACTCCGGCGGCATGCGCAGCAGCCAGGCCGTCCGCCACCTGTGTTGCGATATCCAACAGCTTGCGGATGGGAACAGGCTTCCCTGTGAGCAGACCACGCAGCGACTCTCCCTCCACAAGTTCGCTGACGATGTATTGTTGGCCGGCATCAACGCCGAAGTCGTACACGGCGACGATATTGGGATGATTCAGAGCGGCGATGGCGCGAGCTTCACGCTCGAAGCGGCTTCGGCTCCCCACGCTGCCTGCATCGTCTTCACGGAGAATCTTGATCGCGACGTCGCGGTTCAGCCGCGTATCGCGCGCGCGGTACACTTCGCCCATGCCTCCGGCGCCGAGCGCGGACCTGATCTCGTACGGGCCCAGTCGAGCGTTCGCCAGCAGAGCCATAGCATCGCCAGTTCCGGATTTTGCGGGATCTTGCGGGCGCTCCTGCCAGGTGCCTGACATCACAGGTCGACTGTTCGCCGGGGCACAAATGCTCGCGAATGAGCAGAGCGTAGTCCTGGGGGCGCGCTTTGACAAGCGAAATGACCCCGTCCCCTCCGTCTAGCCGCTCCCGAAGCCTCAACAGCCGTCAAGCTATGGCTTCACATTCTTCCCGTATCTGTCTCATTCTAAATATGAATCAGCACAACAAACTTGGCCGGTAATTAAGACAGGCTCGATAAAATAGAAGTTAGGTTGAGCGTCGCGCCGACGATGTGACACCGATTCGTAGTTCAACTGTAACTCTAATGGAATCAATGATCCGCTCATAACCCGAGTAGAATCAATGAAGTACCGCCGGACCTCTCCTTAAGTCAAACAGAATGTACGAGGTACGCAATGGAGGGGAAGGGGGATAGGGTACGGTCCATGATCGGACCCGATCAGTGCAGACAAGCCCTAGTGAACCACGCCCAGGTCGTCCGCCGGCCAGTAGACGAAAGCGGCTTTACCGTAGATTAGGTTCCGCTGGACCGGGCCGAAGTCGCGGCTGTCGCTGGAAATGGAGCGGTGGTCACCCATGACGAAGTATTCGCCCTGCGGAATGACGATCTCGGGCATGGAGCGGCTGTCGCGATAGGCGTTGGGGACGTAGTCCTCATCGACGCGCTCGCCGTTCACGTAGACCCGGCCGTTCTCAATACGGAGCGAGTCGCCAGGCAGCGCGATGACGCGCTTGATATAGCTCTTTTCGGGATCGCGGGGATAGTGGAAGACGACGATGTCTCCACGAGAGATCTTTTCAAACCGGTAGACAAACTTGTTGATAAAGAGCCGGTCCTGATCGCGCAGTTGCGGCAGCATGGACGTGCCTTCGACGCGGACCGGCTGATAGAGAAAGGTGATGATCATGAACGAAGCCGCGACGGAGATGAGCACGTCGCGCACCCACAAACGCAGATGAGACTGTGGGGCAGCCGGTTTAACGTTTACTGGTGACGTGGATGCTGGTGGCGTAAATTCGTTCATTCTTCGCGCTGATTCACTTCTCTCTCTTATTTTACTGGCATCCCAGCGATCCCGGCGGACAAAGAATGCGCTGATTTCTTCCCGGTTTTGCCATCGGCTGCTGCTGCTGGCCGGTGGGGACATATCCTGCGACCTCCGGTCCGGTCAGGTTCGCCTCCTGCAGCATGAGCGGGCGCTGAAAGATCATCTCGATGGTGTCACCCTCGGGGAGCACGACGTCGTTCCCGCGGGTAAACAGTGTGTAGAGGATGCCGGCAACCGCGCCGCCGGCTGCTCCATAACCTACACCGGCGCCAGGATGATCTGACGCTGCCCCGGCGATTCCGCCAATGCCTGCACCCGTGGCAGCGGTAGTGGCGATCGTGGCAGCGTCTTTGCCCTTGCTGCTGGCCTGCTCGATGGTGCCTTCACTACCCTTCTTCACTGTGGGACCGTTGGAGCCCGGCAAGCTGTCGACCGCGCCGGGAATGCTGACCACCGAACCATTGGGAAAGATCAGCGTCGTGAAGTGCATAGTCACCTGCGCACGGCCCTTTACGCGGCCGGGACGGACGACGCGGTCAATGACTCCCTGGACGTAGACACCGGAAGGTATGACGACGTGGCCGCCCGTAACCACTGGGAAGGTCGAGGAGAGATAGACTCCGTCGCCGGGCTGGGCGGTCTTCGTATTGACGCCGCTACGAAGGGTGAGCAGTACCTTGGTTCCGGCGGGGACTTCGATCGTTTTAGCTGGAGTAGCGGGAGAGGATGGGGTTGCCGAAGTTTGGGAGGGTGACGTGGCCGGAGCTTGAACAGAGGAAGTCGCAGGAGCCGGCGTGACAACTGGCGCGGTCTGCGTAGAGGGCGCTGAGGCGGGCGTGGTAGCGGGAGCAGTCTCCGCCGCGGGTGTAGAGTCGGGTGCGGTTGTGGGGGCGGGCGCGGTCTGGGCAACGGCAATCGAAGCAAGTGATAGGGCCCAGGCCATGATGAGTGGTGTTGTCTTCATGATGTCGCTCCGCTTTCCGTTATTGTCTACCCGTCCGGTCCCGTTCGCACTCAAATTTATAGACGGAGGGCTGCCGGGACGAGTTAGCGGGGCGCCCAGGCGTCAACAATTTCTTGCGCCAGCTTGGCCATGACTACTTCGCCTTCGTTGTCCGGCGTCCAGCTCTGGTCTTTGTTGTCCCATGTGAACTCGGAGATGACGATTGGTGCCTCTTTAGTGAAGACCACGGCCACATCGTTACGGACGGCATCGAGAGCGCCGGTTTTATTCGCAATATTTGATTCGCCTTCGGTCGTGTCCTGCGTCTCGAGATAGCGGGGGATGCTGTTGCGATAGAACTGGTTTTTCAGCATGTGCATCGCGGCGTCGCAAAGTGCGTGGTCGGCTGGAGTTGGAGGTGTCGTGCTGCCGGGTGGATTCAGGTCGCAGGTGACGAAACGCTTCATGACGCTGGCCATCTCACGAGCCGTGGTTTTGCCCAGGCCGAAGATCTTCTGGTCGGCGGGCATCGGGCCCACGGGAGGCTTGTAGACCTTCTTATAGAGCCAGGTGTTTTTGAGGCCGAGCGAGACGATGCGGTCGTCGATGTTCTTGAGGCCGAGGTGGTCGATGGCCAGGTTTGTCGCCGTGTTATCGCTCAGGACGATCATCAGGGTGAGCACGTCCTTGAACCTGAGCGGCTGCGGCGTGTCGAACAACGGCAGAATCCCCGAGCCGGAGACCTGATCGTCATGGGTCAGAGTGATCTTGTCTTCGAAATGGGCTTTGCCTTCCCGGATCTGTTGAAGAGCTTCATAGAGCACGGTGAGCTTGATGACGGACGCGGTTTGGACCGGCGTATCCGCATCAAGCGAAACCGTTTTGCCGCTGGTGAGATCCTCGGCGTAGACGGCAACCCTGCCTTGGTGGGCAGCGATGACGGGGCGGAGTTTGTTCTCGAGGGTGCTGTCTTCCTGTGCTCGCGCCATCGAAGCGCACAGAGGAAGCAGGAGCAGAACCACGGATAGCGAGCCGATAAGACGTTGGGGCATGCCGGTCATTTCAGCTACTATAAGCAAACTCCTATGCCCCCGCCGCCGGTTTCCATCCCCGGGACTGCGTCAGACGGCCGCAAGCGCTTTCGCGCGGCACGAGAGGTGCTGGAGCGTGCGGTGGCGGAACGGGTTTTCCCCGGCACGGCTTGGGGCGTTCTTCTCGACGGCGAGGTTGTGGCCCTGGATGCTGTGGGGCGATTCACTTTTGACGCCAACTCTCCGGAGGTGACGCCCGGAACCGTTTTCGATCTGGCCAGCCTGACCAAGGTGATGGCGACGACATCGATGGCAATGCTTCTCTACGACAAGGGCCGCGGGCACAAGAATCGCGCGCAGGAGGAATTGCGCGGAGTTCTGGACCTTGAGGCACGGCTGGGCGATATTCTTCCCGGCTTCGTCGTCGGCATGGAGCATGGCTCACACAAGGAGCGGGTGACCCTTCGCATGCTGCTTGCGCACTCGTCGGGATTGCCCGGCTATGGGCGGCTCTTTGAACAGCACCACACGCCAGAAGGGATGCTGCGTGCCGCTTTGCACATCCCGCTCGAGGCCGAGCCCGGAATCCGCGCGGAATACTCGGACATCGGATTCATCTTGTTGGGAAAAGCGCTGGAAGTGCTTTCAGGCGATCTGGCGGGGCGATATTTCGCGCGCGAAATTGCTGCTCCGCTGGGACTTGAGACCGCGCGCTATTGCCCGCCGGCGGATTGGCGGTTGCACATCCCACCTACCGAAGACGACAGGGTCTATCGTGGCCGGGTGATCCAAGGCGAGGTGCAGGATGAGAACTGCTATGCGCTGGGCGGAGTCGCCGGTCACGCCGGTCTGTTCTCCAACACGCTCGATGTGCTGCGCTTCGCGGGCTGCATCCTCGCCGAGGGCCGAACCCCGCACGGGAAGCAACTGTTTCAACCAGAGACAGTGCGCCTCTTCGCGACTCGCCAGACGGAACCTGCCGGTACGAGCCGGGCCCTGGGATGGGATACTCCGAGCGAACCGTCGTCATCGGGCCGGCATTTTTCGCGGAGCTCGATTGGGCATCTCGGTTACGCGGGGACGTCGTTGTGGATCGATCCTGAACGCAAGCTGGCGGCGGTGCTTCTGACCAATCGCACCTGGCCTGACCGGTCCAATAAAGCGATCCAGGAGGTGCGGCCGGCATTTCACGATGCTGTTGCCGAAGGAATCAACTCCTGACACGAAAGTGTGCGTCAGAATTCAAGAGCCAGCCGCGCAACTTGGCGCTATAATGAGGCAGCACACGTTCGGGAAACCCAACACTTATGGCCACAATGACGCACCCGCAGGCTGAGATCAAAAGTCAAAATCACAAGCCAACCAATCACATCTCCAATCTCCACGAACTGATGACAGAAAGCCCCAACGATGCATCACAGGGGTTTGATACTAAATCGGCTCTCGAGATCGCCCGAATCATTAACCATGAAGACGCAAAGGTAGCCGCCGCAGTCAAAAAGGCCCTCCCGGAAATTGCACAAGTGATTGACTCCGTGGCTCGAAGCCTGCGCGAAGGCGGACGGCTCATCTATATCGGAGCGGGATCGAGCGGACGCATCGCGTCTCTCGATGCCTGTGAATGTCCTCCCTATTTTTCAACCTCGCCGCAGACAGTGCAGTACATCATGGCCGGCGGCCCCAAGGCCCTGGCATCCCCGGTCGAGGTCAATGAAGATTCCGAAGAACTCGGCCAACGGGACATAGCCCGCCGGCGGCCGACACGCAAGGATATGATCATCGGCCTTTCGGCGAGCGGAAGGACTCCGTACGTCGTTGCGGCCATCGCGTATGCCCGCGCTCGCGGCGCGAAGACCGCCTGCATCACCTGCAACTACAACACGCCCCTGGCCGAGGCAGCAGATATCGCCATCGTTGCGGATGTGGGCCCCGAGGTTATCTCCGGCTCAACCCGCATGAAGGCAGCGACGGCGCAGAAGATGATCACCAACATGATCACCACCGGCGCCATGACCCGGCTCGGCTACGTGTACGAAAACCTGATGGTCAACGTGCATATGCAGAACTCCAAGCTGGTCGAGCGCGGCATCGGTATCCTGATGCGTGCCTGCCACATCACGCGCGATAAGGCTGTCGACGTTATCAAGTCAGCTGGACGCAGCGTCCCCGTCGCCCTGGTGATGCTCAAAGCCGGAGTCGACAAACCCGAGGCCGTCCGTCGCTTGGCGCGCTCGGACGGGAATGTCCGATTGGCCATTGAAGACACGACGATGGATTTGTAAGACGAGAGTTTTCAGATCGATCTCAAGAACCCGCCGCTCAGTCCGGCGGGTTTTTCATTTCTAATCTTTACCTTAGTTATAATCTACGTTATAACATCAATCGGAGGCGCTATGGCTACGACCGTGAAAGTCACCACCGTCGGGAATTCTGTCGGCATCGTGTTGCCCAAGGAGATGCTGGCGCGGCTGAACATTCAGAAGGGCGACACACTTTACGTCACCGAGACCCCGGATGGTGTGCAACTCACGCCGTACAGAGCCGATTTTGACAAGACAATGCAGGTTGCCCAGGACATCATGCGGCGGTATCGGGATACGCTGAAGAAGCTGGCCGAGTAACGGATGCTTTATTGGCTCACAAAGCAGGAAGTGCTCGCGATGCATGCGTTGCAGATCACGCATTTTGGTGGAGCGACCGGAATTCGCGACGAAGGACTTCTCGAGTCTGCGCTGGCGCGCGCGCAGAATATCGCGACTTACGCGGAATCGACTCCTTCACTTGCACGCCTCGCTGCGGCTTACGGCGCCGGTATCGTCAGAAATCACCCATTCGTTGATGGGAATAAACGCGCGGGCCTGATGGCGGCGTTCGTATTTATTGAACGCAATGGATCGCGGGTGATTACTTCGCAGGAGGAGGCCTACTTCGCCTTCTACGACCTTGCCGCAGGCAAGCTCTCCGAGGATGGCCTGGCGCAGTGGCTCGAGGCGAACTCAGAGCCGGTTTCAAAGTAGTGACCGGCAGACTTTTCCGCAGCGTCTCCGCGTTTACACTAGTCACTTGAGCCGGAGGCATCAACGGTCCGGCTGAAGGAAAGTTCAGCACTTCCATGGACAAATACGTTATTCGCGGCGGCAATCCCCTACTCGGCACTATTCGCGTCAGCGGAGCGAAGAATTCGGCGCTCCCGTGTATGGCTGCGGCCATCCTCACCGAGGACGAGGTCGTCCTCGAGAATATCCCGCAGGTGCGCGATATCGAGACCGAGCGCAAGCTGCTGGTCTCGATGGGTGCGGAAGTGGAGCTCGGTTACGGCCGCGCGCAACACCGCACGACCATCAGCTGCCGAGTACTCTCGGATCCTGTGGCTAAGTACGAGATCGTGAAGACGATGCGGGCGTCTTCTCTGGTGCTCGGGCCGCTGGTGGCACGGACCGGTCTGGCGCGTGTGGCGATGCCGGGCGGCTGCGCGATCGGAGGGCGGCCTATCGATCTGCACATCAAAGGGCTGGAAACCATGGGCGCAACGATCAGCTACGAGCATGGCTATATCGAAGCCCGCGCTGAGCGGCTGAAGGGTGCGCATATCAACTTCGATAAGATCACCGTCACCGGAACCGAAGACATTTTGATGGCCGCGGTCCTCGCTGAGGGGGAAACCGTTCTCGAGAACTGCGCTCGCGAACCCGAGGTCACCGATCTGGCTGCGTTGCTCACTGCGATGGGCGCGAGGATTGAGGGCGCGGGCACGTCGGTGATTCGCGTGCAGGGCGTCGAGAAACTGCACGGCGCGCGGCACCGCATCAACCCCGATCGCATCGAGGCAGGAACGTTTCTGGTTGCGGGAGCGATCACGGGTGGCGATCTCGTCGTGGCCAACTGCAATCCGGCGCACCTCAGCGCGGTGATCGGAAAGCTTGAAGAGGCTGGCGCGCGCATCGATATGATCGGGAAGGACTCGATCCGGGTGCGTAGCGAAGGCGATCTCAAGGCGGCTGATGTTTCCACCGAGGAGTATCCCGGCTTTCCAACTGACATGCAGGCACAGTACATGGCGCTGGCCACACAGGCCGATGGCACATCGGTTGTCACTGAAAACATCTTCGAGAACCGCTTCATGCATGTCCAGGAGCTGGTTCGCATGGGCGCGAATATCAAGGTCGATGGGCGCTCGGCTACGATCCGCGGCAAGTCGCCTCTCTCCGCCGCAGCGGTCATGTGTTCCGACCTGCGCGCTTCAGCGTCGCTGGTGCTGGCTGCGCTGGTTGCGGATGGTGAGTCGATTCTCGACCGCGTGTACCACATGGATCGGGGCTACGAGCACATTGAAGAGAAGCTGCGTGGAGTAGGTGCGCAGATTCGCCGCATGGGCAACGTATTCGCTGACAAGCGGGAGCTTGCTGCGATCGAAGCTCACTGAGTTTTGCGGGTCCGTTGTCTCCTTCTCAGCATCTCAATGCTTAGGAGAGATAAATGGCCACAGAAGATAAAGCGTTGCGCGATCACCTACTGGAAATGTTGCGCGGCGGTAGCGCTCACGTGGACCTGGCCACCGTGGTCGATGATTTTCCCGCCAAGTTATCCGGGGCCAAGTTGAAGAATGCGCCCTACACCCCGTGGCAGGTGCTCGAGCACATACGATTTACCGTGAACGATCTACTGCTCTTCTCGACTGATCCGAAATACGTCGCGCCGAAGTGGCCGGATGACTACTGGCCGGCGAAGGAGACTCCACAGCCCGGCGAATGGGAGGCGTCCGTCAAGGCGCTGAAGGCCGATCTCGCGGCGTTCGAAGGCATGATTCGCGATCCGAAAGCGAATCTCTATGCGAAGATTCCGTGGGGCGATGGGCAGACGCTGCTGCGCGAGGTGCTACTTGCGGGCCAGCACACCAGCTATCATCTGGGCGAAATGGTTTTGATGCGAAGAGAACTGGGTGCGTGGAAATAAGCGTCGCCTATTTCCAGCTCACAGCGAGTTGCCAGCGCAGGCGCCGCATTGCGGTCTTGCGCAGGACCCGCTCGTACTCTTCCAGTTCAGTAACTACCTGCGAGGTTTCCGTTCCCAGCGTTGTGGGCGCGTCCTTCAGGTAGTCGAGAAGCGTTACGATCGTGTTCAGCCCCTGTTCCGGCGAAAACCATTGCGGCGGCGGCAATGTCTTGGCCCACTCGGGATCGCCGGCGCCCTCTTCGAGCAGCAGCGCCATGGAGTTCTGATCGGCGGAGAAGAATTCGAGGAGCGGTTTTACGCCCAGGCGCATAGCAAGCTTTTCCAGCGCATCTTCGTTGCGCGCCAAGGCGTGTCCGTTGACGAAGATGTCGTAGCCGGGATCGTCACCTTCAACGACGATGTACATGGACGCGCTCATTGCAGTGTGCCTTTCGAGGATTGCTGAACAGTCACAAGCTTACTTTGATCCTACTTCAGATTCGGATGCGTCCGGGCTCTCGCGGAGATGGTTTGTTATCTGAAGAGTTACGGCTTCGGAGTCGCGGAGCCCGGTCCCGCGCAGGAGCCAGAGGGTGGCTCCGACGATGAGCGCGGCTCCGGCCCACATATACATCGAAGGCGTGGCCCTCAGGAACCATACAGCCTCAGCGACAGCGATGAGCGTTGCGCTCCACTGCAGGCTGGCGACCTGCCACGACTCGAGTTCGAACAGCAGCCAGTACATCAGCGGCAGGGAGAGTCCGCTGATCACCGCGAGGATCAGAAGCGAAAGAAGGCCGTCCTGATTCCAGATGGCTTGTTTCCCGCGCTCGATGAATGTACTGAGCAAGCCGAGAAAGACAGCCGCACAGGCGAACTGGATCGAAACCGACGCCAGCAGATCGGAGCGGCGCAGGCGTGTCTTAGCGTAGTTCAGGGAGAAAGCGCCGAGCACCACAGCGCACGCGATCAGCGCCACGCCTTTCCATTGCATCGTGGAGATCGACAATCCTTGTGCGACGAGAAGTGCGACGCCGCCAAGGCCGATTACGAGAGCAGGGATCGCCGCACTCATGGCCTCCCTGCTCAGCAGGAGCGCTGCGAGCGGCATGAGCGCAAACAAGACGGCAACCGCTCCGGACGAGACCTGACCGGCAGCGTATGCCGTCAAGGCATAGGGCAAGGCAAGTGCGGTCAACCCGAGAACAAGCGAGTTTCTGAGTGGGAGTGCCGGCTTACGCTGGACTGCGACGCGATTTCGAAGCCATGCGATGAGCGCGAGCGAAGCGACGAATATTGCGGCGATGGCGAAGCGCATGGCTCCGGCACGGATGACGGGCATTTCGCGCAGAACGACCGAGGTGGGAATCCATGCGCTGCCCCAGAGGATGCACACAGCAGCGAAGGCCCATGTTGTACGCGGCTTCATTGGCTTGATGATACGGACAACAAAACGGGCCGCGCATTTGCGCAGCCCGTTTCGATCTATCTGCTGTAACTCACTGAGGTCCGCGGTTGCCACCACCACCACCAGTGCCCGGTCCACGACCGCGACCGCGACGCCGACGGCGTTGTCCGCCGCCTCCGGCACCGCCGCCCTGTCCGTGACGCCGCTCACCACCACCACCGCCACCTACAGGAACCGGCACACCATCGGCGCGATTGAAGTTCAGCTCTTCGCCTTCCTCGCCGCCAGCGTTATCGTCAAAGTCGTCGCCGCCCTCAATGGTGATGGTGCTGGCATTCGACGACGGCTGCCGCTCGACGGGCTCAGGCCGCGGCTGACGCCGTGGACGCTCTTCGGCTGGAGCGGACTCGCCGGAGGCAGAGATATCGCCTGCTGGAGCGCCGGGCGCACCAGGCTCGGGAAGTCCCATCTTCTGGCGCTGCTCGCGGAGAAGAGCCTTGCGCGACAGCTTGATGCGGTTGCCTTCAACGCCGAGAACCTTGACCAGGACCTGATCGCCTTCGCGAAGTTCGTCCTTGACGTCCTTCACGCGATGCTCGGCGATCTCGCTCACATGCAGCAGGCCGTCGGTGCCGGGGAAGATTTCTACGAAAGCGCCGAACTCAGCAAGGCGAACTACCTTGCCGAGATAGGTCTTGCCGATCTCCGGAACAGCAGTCAGATCGTTGATCATGGCGAGCGCCTTCTTGAGACCTTCTTCATCGCTCGATGCCACATTCACGCGGCCCGTGTCGTCGACATCGATCTTGACCTGCGTGGCCTCGATGATGCCGCGAATGGTCTTGCCGCCCGGCCCGATGAGGTCCCGAATCTTGTCGGTGGGAATCTGCAGGGTGCGGATCTGCGGCGCATATTTCGACTTGATGTCGCGCGGTCCGTTCAGAGCCGCGTCCATGGTGTCGAGCAGGAAGAGCCGGCCGCGGCGAGCCTGTTCGAGCGCTTCGCGCATGATCTGGCCGGTGATGCCGCTGATCTTGATGTCCATCTGCAGTGCGGTGATGCCCTTACGAGTTCCGGCGACCTTGAAGTCCATATCGCCGTAGTGGTCTTCCGCACCGGCAATATCAGTGAGGATGGCGTACTCTTCGCCTTCCTTGACTAGTCCCATCGCGATACCGGCGACCGACGCCTTGAGCGGAATGCCGGCGTCCATCAACGCCAGGCTGGCTCCGCAAACCGAGGCCATGGAAGAAGAACCATTCGACTCCAGAATGTCAGAGACAATCCGGAGCGAATATGGCGACTCTTCTTCGTTCGGCAGAACCGCACTCACCGCGCGTTCGGCGAGCGCTCCGTGGCCAACTTCGCGGCGGCCTACGCCGGTCATGCGTCCCACTTCGCCGACCGAGAACGGCGGGAAGTTGTAGTGCAGCATGAAGCGCTTCTTCTGCTCGCCTTCGAAGGTTTCAAGGCGCTGCGAGTCGTCGCCTGTGCCGAGCGTTGCGGTTACCAGGGCCTGCGTTTCGCCGCGCGTAAAGAGAGCCGAGCCGTGAGTGCGGGGCAGAACACCAACTTCGATGGTAATGGGGCGAATCTCATCGAAGCCACGGCGGTCAGGACGGATGCGTTCCTTGGTGACCTGCTCGCGGAAAATGTTCTCGCGCAGAGCCTCGTAGTATTTCGCGAGCTTCTTCTTCTCGTCCGCGACATTTTCACTGTCGGCAATCCCAGCTGCCAGCTCGGCCTTGATCTCCTTGACCTGCGCGTAGCTTTCGGTCTTGGGATGCTTCTTTGTATCGAGCGCATCCGCGAGCCGGTCGCCGATCTTGGCGCGTAGCGCCGAATAGTACGCCGTGTCGAACTCCGCAGCCGCGACCTCGCGCTTCGGCTTGCCCGCAAGCGTCACAAGCTCCTCGATGCCTGTGATGATCTTTTTAATCTCCTCGTGGCCGAACTCGATGGCGCCGATCACCGTGTCTTCAGAGACTTCACTCGACCCGCTCTCGACCATCACGATGCCGTGCTTGGTCGCGACCACTGTGATGTTGATCGCGCTGTCTCGCCGCTCAGTGTAGGTGGGATTCACCATGAACTGGCCGTTCACCTGGCCGACACGCACCGCGCCCACTGGACCGTTGAACGGAATGTCCGACAATGCCAGCGCGGCACTGGCCGCGTTGATGCCGATTACGTCAGGGTCGTTTTCCTTATCGGCGGAGAAGACCAGCACGATGACCTGCGTTTCGTTGCGGAAGCCCTCCGGGAAGAGCGGACGCACCGGGCGGTCGATCTGGCGGGAGGTGAGGATCTCGCGCTCGCTCGGACGGCCTTCGCGCTTGATGAATCCGCCGGGGATGCGGCCGCCTGCGTAGGCGTACTCGCGATAGTCGACGGTGAGGGGGAAGAAGTCGATGCCTTCTTTCGGATCGGGAGAGGCAACGGCGGTGCCCAACACCACTGATTCGCCCTGGGTGACGAGCGCTGCGCCCGACGCCTGTTTGGCCATCCGGCCAGTTTCAAAACTCAGCCGCTTGCCACCGGCAAGTTCAACTGTAACTTCGTGCTTCATAGAATCCTCATTTCTGAATAGGCGATTGCGCCATGGCTCCCAAACGCCGCATAGCGCGGCGCCTCGTCAAGGCGGAAAGCCGGAGCGGAAAAGGCCGGCTGGAAACCCGAGTCGCAAATCGCGGGTAGGATAGATGTGGGTGAGACGGACGGTCGGAACCGATTGGGGTCAGGACGGCTGCAGCGCCGCCAAAAAGTAGCAAAGCTGGAGCCGCGGAGAGCGTACGCATCAGAGCGAGGCTTTCCACGTCCACGACCCGGTCCAGCAGAGTGGCCCGACTGGGCCGCACCGGGCTGCCGGAGAATACACCTGGGCCCGTTGCCGGGCCCGCGCATTCCATCCTGTTATCGATTTCCGTCGCGTCAGCTTAAAGAACAATGGAATCGTTGCGGCTACTTGCGTATGCCGAGCTTGCCGATGACTTCGCGATACCGGTCGGAGTCGTTGGTCTTGAGGTAGTCGAGCAGGCGGCGGCGCTTGCTTACCAGCATCAGCAGACCGCGGCGCGAACCATGATCCTTCGCGTGGGTCTTGAAGTGCTCGGTCAGCTCGCCAATGCGCTCGCTGAGGATCGCGATCTGCACTTCAGGACTGCCGGTGTCGGAGTCATGCGTGCGAAAACGCGTGATAATGTCGGATTTTTTCGAAGGTGCCAGCACGGTGTGTGCGTTACTCCTGTTTCTTGTGTTCTCTACACTTCCTAAGTGTCTGCATCAAGAATAACATGGAGGGGGTTGAGGGGCAATGAAAAGCAGGCTTAACCCACGTAATTCTAGCGGCTTCCGTAGGTTGGGCGGCTCGAATTAACTGGTGCTCGCCTCAGTCCGTTCAGGGTTGCTTTTTAGCCGCCGCTCCTTTTTAGCCGCCGCTGCTTAGTGCGCTCACTGCGGCATGATAATCCGAAAGTTTCCGCTGCAGTGCATCATGCTCATCAGGTACAGCATGCCGTCGTAGTAACGCTGCTCGCCGGACGGAACGGGCGTGACCCATAGCTCCTCCAGGAAGGCCTTGGCGGCTGGGCCCGGAGTTGCCGCGAGGCTGCCCACTGCGGTCGTCGCCACCATGCCCACGGAGTGGCGCGTCGATAGCGGCTTGCCCTCAAGCGTGTAGCGGTCGGCAAATGTGTGGATTCCCTGGCCGCTGAGAAACTTCTGGATGCGGTCGCTCAGGATGACTTCCTGCGGCGCCTTCTTCCACCACGAGTAGTCGACTGACCAGTTGCTCACGCTTCGCCAGGAATCGTAACCGAAGGGCGTGGGCACACCGTCGCGGCCGACGATCTGCGTCATGTCAAAGTTGTTCCGGTCGGGGGTCAAACCAGTCCCCGGTCCGGTTACCCTATAGAACATCTCTCGGCTTACATCCGCAGCCTTGGCCCAGAAGGCGCGATCCTCCTTGGGTCCCCAGCGCGACCACAGTTCATAGAACGCCGGCAGATGGTACGAGGCATCTGTGAAGCCGTCGCCCTCGCTCGGCACAAAGCGAATCATGAAATAATTCTCTTCCACCATCGGCCCGATCGTCTCGACCCGCGGGCCTTGCGGCAGACGGAAGAAGGATTCCGGCGATTTTCCCTGCGCCGCCAGTTCCCTCTCCCGGGCCCGGTTATTCGGGCTGGGCCACGGATGGTCCGGTGGAATGAACGGCGGGTCGTCGGGATGGATACGGAAGGGGCTGGTGCCCGTCATCACGGGGTGATGCCGAATGCCGCGAAGAATTTTGTCCGCCTCCGCCTGGTAGTTATAGATACCCTTGCCGTTTCCCCAGCGATGCGCGGCAAAATAGAGCGCCATGACAAAGTACTCTTCCCCGTCCGGAGCGGCCCCTGTCGAGCGCGGCGTGCCATCGGTATTCATCGACCAGGCAAAATAGCCGACGGAAGGGTTCTTTGGATCGGTCATCAGCATGTACGTGTTGGCCCAGTTCCAGATGGCGTCGAACTCGCGCTTCTTGTCGAGCTGGACGGCGATCATCATGCCATAACTCATACCCTCGGTGCGCACGTCGTTATTGGCCCAGTCGGTGATGTACGCCAGGGGCCCGTCGGCGTTCGCCCCGGTCTCAAAGTAGATGCGCTCCTCCTGGCCGTCACCGTGGAAGAGCTGTTGGAATGCCCTGTCGATCTTGGCGCGGCTCTCCGCCTGCGTGTGTCCTATTTCCGCGAAGAGATCCCGGTAATTCCCGGTCCTGTAAGCACCGTCACCGTCGCCCGGCATGCTGGGGATGTCAGGTAGAGGCGCATTGGTGTGCGGAGCCGGTGGCACATACAGGGGCACGGGCTGCGTTGGAGGCTTGGCCGATTGTGCGACTGCCAAGCCGGCAAAGGCGAAAGCAAGAATGGAGACACTAAGAGCCCCAAAACGATACGGCACCAAGGCAACCCTCTCGGGAATGAAATCAGGGGGATATATTTACCCATTTCACTCCAGAAGGGGGTTTTCGTCGAGATAGTATTCAATTGGATAACAGGGCGGAAGACGGGAAGGGCGACTGCGAAGTGCGCCCTGCCCAAGCAGTAGCGGAAGGAATTTTAAGCTAGCTCCAGTTCGACTTTCTTCGCACCGGCGTCGAGCTTCGCAATTCGAAAGCTGCGAATCTGCCCCGCCTTTACAGGCTCGCGTTTCGAAGCGGCAGCAGTAGAGGCACCCTTCCAGCGCGCCTGAAGCATCGAGGTCAGTGAAGACAGGTCGGCTTTGGCGGGCACTGCGTTCTCTTCTGTGGACAGGGCTGTAATGCGGCAGTGGGCGACGATTCCCTCGCCGAGTTCGACGCGCGCCTGCTCTCCCGACTCGTCGAGAAGGCGGCCAGTGACCACATCACCCTCCTTATGCTCGGCAAGGAATTCGTCGAGGCCGGTGGGCACGAGCTTCTTGATGCTGAGCCGCAGTTGCCGCTTCCCGGCGTCGATCGAAAGCACCTGCGCCTTGACCTGCTCTCCCAGCCTGAGCGCGTCCGACGGATGGTTGAGGCGGCGCTCCGCGGTGATCTCGCTGATGTGGATCATGCCCTCAACGCCTTCAGCGATCTGGAGGAAAGCTCCAAACTTGGTGAAGCTGACGATAGGGCCCTCGACCTGCGTGCCGGGCAGCAGGTTGCGGGCGGCTTCTGCCCATGGGTCTCCAAAGGCCTGCTTCAGGCCAAGCGAGATGCGGCGCTCCGGAGCGGCAATGCCGAGGATGACGGCCTCGACGGTCTCTCCGGGTTTCACAACGTCGGTGGCTTTGCGAACCTTTTTGCCCCAGGCCATCTCCGAGATGTGAATCAGACCCTCTATGCCGGGCTCCAGTTCGACAAAGGCCCCGAAGTCGGTGGCCCGGGTGACTACCCCAGTCACGCGTTGGCCAAGCGAATACTTACCCGGCACGGCGTCCCAGGGATGCGGCTGAAGCTGCTTCATGCCGAGCGAGATGCGCTGTTTGTCGAGATCGATCTTGAGGACCTTAGCCTCGATCTGCTGGCCTACTTCAAGAACATCTGCGGGATTGTTGATACGGCTCCAGGAGATTTCTCCGACGTGCAGCAGACCGTCGACGCCACCGAGGTCAACAAAGGCTCCGTAGTCGGCCAGCGACCGGACGGTACCCGTGACCACGTCGCCTTCCTTCACTTCGGAATAGCGGCGCTCTTTGGTCGAGCGCGTCTCTTCCTCGATCACCGCGCGGCGATCGACGACAACATCTTCATCGGCCACGTCGAGTTTGATAATGCGGCAGACGATTTCCTGGTCGACCAACTTCTCCATCTCGGCGGCATCGCGGGCCCCACTGCGCGAGGCGGGCATGAAGGCGCGGACGCCGATATCGACGCTAAGGCCGCCCTTGACGACGCCAGTGACGCGGCCGGGGATGGTGGACTTGTCGGTGAACGCCTGTTCGAGCGACGCCCAGTCTTTGGGCTGCGCAACTTTGAAGCGCGAAAGTGCATAATAGCCTTCTTCATTGCGCCCTTTGATGGAGACAAGTACGCGGTCTCCCGGCTTTAGAGGCTCGGTCTCGACTACCGGCAGAACGCCTTCGATCTTGAAGCCGATATCGACGAAGACCTTGCT
>CAWAYO010000041.1:0-53075 GCA_963786085.1 uncultured Acidobacteriaceae bacterium | reverse complement strand
CTTGACCGATAAGCTGGATTCGGTGCGGGACGTAGTGAGTTCGGCAGGATCGGTGCTCGATCACATTGTGTATGACAGCTTCGGGAACATCGTGACGGAGACGAATGCCAGCAATGGCGATCGGTTCAAGTTCGCGGGGATGGAGTATGACGCGACAGCCCAGCAGTACTTCGACCGCGCAAGGTGGTACGGCGCAACGGATGGAAGGTTTACGTCGTTGGATCCTATTGGGTTTGAAGGAAAGGAGAGAGATTTATACGAATACGCTGCCAATTCCCCACTTACCCTTGTCGATAAGTCGGGTCTCATGGTTTCAACGAGTGGACCATTCCAGATAACTGAAGCGACTCCGATCGCGAGCGTCACTACCGGTGGCGCCTTTCAGGTAGCTCCCGCATCGCCTGCGGATCAGCTTCAAGCGAAAGTCAAGGAGTCCATAAAGCTCATGGAGAATTACCAGAAGTCGATGAACCCACAACAGCAGGCAATCTTACGTAGGCTCCAAGCGATGGTGAAGGTGAATGGAACATTCAGGCTAAGCCAACCTGGCGATGGATTTGACGTCAATACTCTCGCCAAGCAAGTAGGTTTTAGCATCGTCGTTAGTAAAGATGTTCTCCCTCAAATGAACAATCCAGATTTCCCTAAATTCCTCGCGGTAATCTTGATACACGAGGGGACCCACATGGTTGTAAGCCCGAACCAGCCGCCGTCGCTAAAAAACGAGTTGCCGGCATTCCAGAACCAGATATGGCTGTATCAGCAGCTGATGCAGACAGGGTATACGAACGATGATTTTACTTGGTTGACCGAAATGTTCGCGACGGGTATGCTGCCATCTTACATCAATAAGCTCTATGGGTATTTTGGTAATCCGGCGCCGGAATAAACGGCCTTACGGCCCTGGGGCGCGATCTTCATGCTGCATTTCGCGGGGAACATGTTTATCGTCAACGCCCGCTGCACGCGTCCAGTAAGAAACACACTTCGCTTATAAGCTCCTCCGTCCTTGCTTGGAGCGCTCGCATGCGAAGCTCCGTTCCCCGTCCCTGGTTGTTTGGCCTAGCGTTCAGCCTGCGTGGTCTAACTATCGGCCTGCTGACGGTTGGTGCATGCTTGGGCTTTTGCATGCGAAGCGAAAGAACGCAGCGCGACGCGGCTGCGGCGATCAGACGCGCTGGCGGCCTGGCCCAGTACGACTGGGAATGGCGCGATGGCTACGAAGTCGCCGGAGCCACCGCTCCAGCCCCGAAATGGTTACTAGATCACCTCGGTCCCGACTATTTCGGGACTGTTGTGAGGATACAATTAATGCCCGATCCCGACGTTTTGAAAGTCCAACTAACGAGCGTCGGTGCGCTGCAGCGAATCGAAGAGTTTGAGAATACGGGCGCGGGAGTAAGTGATGCCGGCGCCAAGATTCTGGGAGGGCTAAAGGATCTAAGATTTCTGCATCTCACGAATGCAGCTTTGACGGACGCCGGCTTGAAGTACCTAAGGGGACTAACAAAATTGGAGGTTCTGGAACTTCGCACGACGGCGATCACGGATGTTGGCTTGGCGCACTTGAGCGTGCTGACCAGTTTGAAACGGCTTGACCTTGGATCTTGCCACGGCATCACCGACGCTGGGCTTGCAAATCTAAGAACGCTGACCCGCCTTGAGGAGCTCGACCTGGATGATTGCAGCATCACCGACGCCGGCATGGTGCATTTGCGAGATCTTCCCAACCTTGGGATTCTCGCGCTCGGCGAGACGCGCGTGTCTGATGTGGGGCTGATGAATTTCAAGGAAAGTTCCAGGCTTCGCGAGCTCTATGTTGAAAAATCCGCAGTCACACAAGCGGGAAAGGAGTCGCTGAGGCGAGCTCTCCCTCGATTGAAAATCGAGCAATGAGCCCAGAGAAGGCCCCGGGTCGTCGCAGGATCGCTCCCCACGGCTCCCGCCATAGAGATCCACACGTGATCCAAGGACGCAATGACATCCACCCTCTGAGCCGTTTCCCGAGAAAGCAGCCCGGCGAGGCTACGCGGCGTCAGTCGCACACCGGATCGCGTGCCGGGATCGTTTACGCCTCGCGTAAGACCGGCGCCACATCACTCTCGTCATTCTGAGAGTGATCTCGATAATCAACGCACCTCTGATCCAGATAATCGATGGTTTACCCCTTGTGCGGCGGGCGGCTTGAATTATTGCATTGCGGCGTGATTCTGACCACACGTCGGTTGTCGCAGTCGCCGCGGGCGAGGCATCCTGCCCCAGATTTCGCGGCTCCTGCCGCGGAGGTATAGCGCATTGGCGCCGAATCCCGGGAAGGCAGACACCCACCGCTCGCTTTGGTTAGTGCATTTTGCCGTCGGATTTTTTTCTACAGTCACTTGACAACCGCGATCGTATTAACATTTTGTCCATTACTGTTCTTGTGAATATGCCACTTAGCTTGCCGCACCTGGACTGGTGATGGATGCCTACTTGCCCGCCTCTGCCCGCCGCGACATAGTCTATGATCATCGTGTTGGTGTCTATCACTGCATCGCTCGTTGCGTTCAAAGAGCTTTCCTCTGCGGCATCGTCCGCTACACCGGTCGAGATTACTCTTACCGCAAGGCCTGGGTGCTTGATCGGCTACGCCATCTCGCCGGACTTTTCGGCATTGAGGTGCTGCTTGATTGGACGGGCCGGGAACTGCGGCGAGACAAGTCAGGGGCAATTCCCGCAGATCTGGCTCCGATCCTGGACCGCCTTGGTGTCGATGGATCGAACTGGGTACGAACGGTGCGCGAGTTCGGGCGAACTTCCACGAGATCAAGCTCGTCGATGGAATGTCGCGTCTCGTTCCCGCCGGCGCGAGCGGCCCTTCAATGTAGGCAGGAGAGAGCCGCGCGGACAAAGCGGGCAGCGGGCAGGAGGCAAGCTCAACCTGCTATTGAACTTACACGTGGTTCGGCTCGCAGCTCGAATGCCGCTCGCCCTCGCGAGTCGTGCGACGACTCCTCGAAAATGGAGGCGAAAGCCTTGAACAAAAGGTCGCGAAGGCCGCGAAGATCGGAGAAAGTTCGAAGGTAGGCGAGGGACGCGAACGGGTCGGGCTCGCTACCTGTGCACTCTTCGCGTCCTTCGCGTCCTTCTGTTCGAAAATGCAATTCGGTCTTCCAAGTTGTCGCAACAGGAGAACCGCAATGGGCTACAGCCTCTACGTGTTCGCGGCTGATTTCGACGATGACCCCGAGCCGGAGGATCTGGCCGAATGCGATATCGGGGAATTTTGCGATCTGGCGTTCTTCCACAGTTCCATCGACTGCACCCTGGTGCAGGCCGCTTCCCGATCTTGATGCGCCTTTTGGAGAGCGATGCCAGATTCCCGGCGAGTGAGGTCCGAGCAGTGGAGCGAGAGCTCAAGGAGATCGCGGCCGCATTTCGGGAATTGCCGTCGGAACCGATGAAGACCGCTTTTGAGCGCGCCACGGCGGCTCGCACCGTAGCGTCGCTCTGCAAGTGCGCTCACGAAATCGTCGACGACCCGTACTCCCGCTTGACCACTCTGGTGTGGTCACCGGACGACATCGGGCCGTTCCAGCGGCAGCTTCAAGAGATAGCAGCCGCGTATCGCGAATTGACACTGGGAGGAGCCACAGAAGCTGTGAACGGCACCTCCGATGACGGCCTTGGGGCCGAGTCGCTTTACGATTGCTTCCGAGACGCGAACGGCGCAAACCTGTTCAAATGTTTTTTGGAACTTTGTACAGTGGCAATTCAGCACGGCCGGCCGATCATTTTCCCATACGCGCGGCTCGGCAGCGTGTGAGCTCGAAACGGGCGACGGAGCATTGCCCGTGACGATTGGGATCGTGGTCGCATTCTTGATCGTCGGAGAAAATCGGAGGCTCGATCTCAGCCGTCGGACTCGAGCAACCGCTTGCGAACCGATTCGATTGGGGATACGCGACCCTGGCGAACATCCTCTCGCGCGCGTTCCACCAGATCCCGAAAAGACCGGTCGTGCTCGATCAGATTCTCGAGGAATCCCGAATCATCTGGACGAATCGGCAGTAGCTCGAAAATGGGCTGCCCCTGTTCGGTCACGACGACCGGTGACTCCTGACACTCGACCGCGTAGCGCTCAAGGTTCGCCTTCGCTTCTTGCAGATCGATCATCTTCATGAGCCGAATACTCCCGTCCCAGAACAAATAACTGATTTCCTCGCTTTTCGCCGACCACCAGCACATTCACCAGTCGCTCGACTTCTACGACTTCATACAGGACGCGATAATCACCCAGTCGAAGTTCCCACGGCGCCACATCATTAGGACGCAACAGCTTGATGCGCCGCGTTTCCTCTGTCGGCCGATACCGCAGGTGAAGTTCGATGCCGTCAAGCACGATCCGCCTCGCGTATCGAGCAAGCCCACCGATTTGGGTGGCCGCTTCGTCTGAGATATTGATGGCAAAGCGCTCAGCCATGGATCAGCCCTGACAACTGGCTGCCACGTTTATTCTATTGATTATGACCATAAGCAGAATACCGAGCAACTCGTCCGAACCCAAGGAACGCTCGCAGCTTCGCGAGATTAGAGCGTGCACCGGGAGAGTCATCACATGGAACAAGCGCGAGTCATCATCGATCGATACCTTCAGTTGGTCCAAGAAATCCTGATCAACTCGATCTACGAAGATCGTAATGCCATCTGAGGCAACGAGTCGCAAAGCGAGGGCCCGAGCGCTGCCTGAAACCAACAGGCTGCAACAGTGGGCGTCCGTAGGCGGCGACCAGCCGTCCGGCGGCGCTACGCCGCCTCTCCCGAACCGCATCGTTTCCGCTCAGCAATTTTGGAGCCTTCACCAATGTCAACTCAACAGCCACGGCCGACCCCAATCTTGACCATGAGCCATCCCGAATTCGTCAGCCGTTTCGGCAGCAACGCGTTTACCGCGGCCGTTTGCGGTTACACACGCGAAGCCGACACTCACGCGGTGCTCACGATTCTGAACTACGCGCGGCCGCGGCGCGTGCTCGAGATCGGCACCGCATTGGGCCACATGACGGCCAACCTGACACGCTGGACACTCGACGATACCCAGATTTTCAGCCTGGGAATCGTTCAGGGCATGGAACGGTCGGCGCCCGGGGCAGTCGAACAACAGGTCGACCAGCCCACGCGCGGCCAGTTCGCCCAATTCGCGAACCACTTCGGGAAAGCCTGGAAGGTGCTTTTCATCCAAGCGGATTCGATGTCCTACGACTTCGGTCGATTGGCACCGCTCGACTTCGCCTTCATCGACGGCGGGCATGACCTCGAACACGCGCTCAATGACAGCCGGAAAGCCTATCACGCGCTTTCGCCGTCCGGCTGGCTGGTGTGGCATGACTTCAATTCTTCGACACCCTGGGTCAAAGTTCGCGAGGCGATCGAACGCCTGGGCTTCGCTGAGCCCGTCGTGCACGTCGAGGGCACAGAGGTCGCCTTTCTGCGCAAGCAGACGCCGCTTCCACCACTGCCGAGCAAGCCGACGTATTCAGGTCCCGTGCGAGTGGCCTGGGAGGGAGACCCGCATGGTCTGCATTCGCTCGCGATCGTCAACCGGCGCTGTGCCGGGCTCTCCTCGATCGCGGCCACGATCTTGGCTTGGTCTGGGATTCGTCGCGTGCCGGCGTGACCGCGGAAAGCGAACGGGTTGTCCTCGACGAAAGCCTGGCCGCGCGGGTGGGGCGTGGGCCGGCCGGTGGGCCGGCGCAGGTCTGTGTGCGGCACCAGTGGCCGCCGAGGCTCGACCTTCCCGGCGAGGGGCGCTTTGTCCTCATGCAGCCGTGGGAATTCGGCAGCCTGCCGAAGGCTTGGCTGCCAGCCCTTCACGAGGTCGATGAGATCTGGGCCTATAGCCGATCAACCCGCGATTGCTACCTCGAAGCGGGCGTGCCCGAAAGCCGCGTACACGTCATTCCGCTGGGGATCAACCCGGAGGTGTTCAAGCCCGGTCAGGCGCCTCTGGTGTTACCGCCTGGCCCCGGCTTTCGGTTCCTGTTCGTTGGCGGCACGATCTTTCGCAAGGGAATCGACGTGCTTCTGGCCGCGTTTGCACGTGCCGTGCAGCCGGGTGACGACGTCGGGCTGGTGATCAAGGACATGGGGAGCAAGAGCTTCTATCGCGGCCAGACGGCCGAAACAAAGGTGGCTGCGCTGCGCGAGCGAGGCTATTCGGTCAACTACATCGATGGGAACCTCGATGAACAGGACATGGCCAGATTGTATGCCGCATGCGATTGTCTGGTTCACCTGTTTCGCGGCGAAGGCTTTGCCCTGCCGATCGTCGAGGCGATGGCGTGTGGCTTGCCCGTGATCGTCACCGGAGCTGGACCGGTGCCCGACTATGCGAGCGAGGAAACTGCGTTTTTGATTCCAGCCCGCCGCGGCAATTTCGCCGAGCTTCGTGTGGGCGATCTCGAGACGATCGGCCGCCCGTGGCTCTGGGAGCCCGATCTCGACGCACTCGTTGACCATATGCGAACCGTGGCCCGTGAGCCGGCAGCAGCACGTGCAAAAGCGAGCGCTGCCTCGACGTGGATTCGCGGGCAGTTCACATGGGCGCATTCCGCCGAGGCGATTGAGCGGCGACTGCGCATATTGGTGTCGGGCGCCGAGTGCGGTGAGGCATCCGCGTGGTTCGGCGACGCTCTCCAGCGCCCAGGAAACGGAACCGCGAAATTCGCCGCGCCCCCTCCCGCCGCGTCCGATCAGCCCGATCCGACCAATCCGACCGATCCGTCCGACTCCCAAACGCGGCGCACCCGAACCCGCGAGTCGCCCCCCGCGCGTGTTTCCCTGACCATGATCGTGCGCGACGAAGAAAACAACCTCGGCCGGTGCCTGGAATCCGTGCGAGACCTCTTCAATGAGGTCGTGGTTCTCGACACGGGCAGCCGCGACCGCACCATCGAAATCGCCCGGTCGTTCGGCGCCCGCGTATTCGACTTCGTCTGGGTCGATGATTTCGCCGCAGCCCGCAACGCGGCGCTGGCGCGTGCCAAGAGCGACTACGCATTCTGGCTCGACGCCGACGACCTGATCGAACCCCCGCAGCGAGCCAAGCTAGAGGAGCTGCTCGGCCAGTTGCGAACCGGCGGCCCAATGCCGGCATTCGTCGTGCGCTGCGCCTGTGATCCCGGCCCGGATGGAGCCGGCGGCGACACCGTCGTGGACCACATCCGGCTCTTTCCGCTGATCGAAGGCGTGCGCTGGACATACCGCATGCACGAGCAGATCCTGCCGGCCCTGAAGCGCGCAGGCATACCCGTCGAATGGACCGATATCACCGTTCGGCACACCGGATACGCTGATCGGGCCCTGCGATTCCGCAAGCTGGATCGGGATTGCCGCATCCTGCCGCGAAGAGCTTGCCGAACGGCCGGACGATCCATTCACGCTGTTTAATCTGGGCTCGATCGCAATCGAAAAATCCGAGTGGAATGAGGCGCTGGGATATCTCAAGCGCAGCCTCGCGCGCTCTGCGCCGAGCGATTCGATCGTACGCAAGCTGTATGCCCTCATTGCGCGGTCTTATCAAATGCTGCGCGATTACCCGGCTGCCCTGGCGAGCTGTGCCGAAGGTCTTTCGCTCGACCCCAAAGACGCCGAGCTTTGGTTCCGCAAGGCCGTTGTGCATCGCAGCAGCGGCGATTCGGCTGAGGCCGAGCAATGCTGGCGACGGATCTTGACGCTATCGCGCCCGCGGAAGTTTGCCAGTTTGGATCAGGGAATCTACGGCCACCTCACGCGGCGGAATCTTGCGGCCGTGGCGGCGCAGCGTGGAGACATGGAGGAGGCGAAGGTCCAGTGGCGCGCCGTGTTGGCGGAATGCCCGGGAGATCGCGAGGCAACGAAACGCCTTGGCGATTTCGGCTCGTAGGGTCCGCCATTGCGGACCGTCCTCGACCCGTGCGCTGGGCGGGGTGGAGGCCCTTAAGAGATCGAGGCGAATGAACCCCTCGACCACGCCCGTCAAGTGCGTGGTTCGGACGGGACGAACGTCCTCCAGCCTCGGCCGTCAGCCCGATCACCCGACGAGGGCGGTTTGAACGATCAACCATAGTCGCCCATCGCTCCGCGAAGGGATGGGGCATCATGTGCCCCAGTGCCCACTCCCACAGGAAAAGGCCCGGATTTACTTCCCTTCTTTCAGATCAAGCCGCAATCCCTCGTTCCCACGCTCTGCGTGGGAACGTGACTTGTGCCGCTCCGCGGCGTGCTCGACGTCGATTCCGGGAAGTTGTTTCTGACTCGTTCCATATTCGACCGACACGAAAATCCCTTCGCAGAGCGAAGGGCGACAATGGTTTCGCGGCCCCATACCCCACCCGCTTCATGACACGAGTTGCCGGAGACGCTCCCAATGTCTCATCGCTTACTCTTTGCATCGATTCACAGCTACCTCGACCCCTCCAGCGGCGCCGCCCTGGCCACCCGCGAGCTGCTCGAGCTCCTCGCGGGGCGCGGCTGGGACTGCCGCGCGCTCACTTGCGGCGTCCTCGATTATCAAAACGAAACACCCCTCGAAGACATCCTGGCCGCGATCGAGCGGCACGCGGCGCCGGTGGCGGCCGCCCTCAGCCTCGGAGGCCAAGCCGAAGTTTTCGACCTCGACGTCGACGGCGTACGTGTCACACTTCTGCCCACATCGTCCAGCCGCGCGGATAAGGCCCCCAACCCGCGTGAGGCCGCCATGTACATCGACCTGGCAACCACGGTGCTCGATCGATTCCGGCCTGAGATTCTGCTGACCTATGGCGGGCATCCGGTCAGCCGTTCGCTGATGCTCAAGGCCAGAGCCAAGGGCACCGCGGTCGTCTTCCACTTGCACAATTTCGGCTATAACGATCGGCGCGCATTCGAAGACGTCGATGCGATCATCTTCCCGTCCGAGTATTCGCGCCGGCTCTATGCGCGCCGGGTCGGAATCGACGGGGTTGCGATTCCCAACCCGATACGGCTCGACAAAGTGATCGCCGACAACCCCGAGCCGCAATACGTGACCTTCATCAACCCCCAGCCTGAAAAGGGAGTCACTGTCTTTGCGCGGATCGCGCTCGAGCTCGCACGGCGGCGGCCGGATATTCCGTTGCTGGTCGTCGAAGGCCGCGGCACGGCTGACGGCCTGGCGGGGTTGCCGGTGGATCTCTCGGGACTGACTAACCTGCACCGGATGGCCAATACGCCCGATCCGCGTGATTTCTACCGGGTAAGCCGGGTGGTGCTGATGCCGTCACTCTGGCGAGAATCACTCGGCCGCGTGCCGATTGAGGCCATGGCGAATGGGATACCTGTTCTGGCGAGCGACCGCGGCGCCCTGCCCGAAACCATGGGAGACGCCGGGTTCGTGTTCACGATTCCTGCTAAGTGCACGCCAGCCAGCGGCGTGGTGCCGACCGCGCAGGAAGTGGCTCCGTGGGTGGCCGTGATCGAACGGCTGTGGGACGATACGGGATTCGAAGCCGAGCATCGGCGGCGGGCACTCGCGGAGGCCAGGCGCTGGGATGGAGATAAACTGGCGGAACAGTACGACGGTTTTTTCCAATCGTTGTGCCGCGAAGGCGCTCGCTTGTCAGTCAGGATCTCCTGAATAGAATGAGCGCACCGCGGCTGCTTCCCGTCCGTAGGCGGAGCACGGTTCGCATGGCCTCGTCATTCTCATCGCCGGCCATTCCGGCGCGGGGAGCGGCGGGGCTTTTTTGTTGCGCGAAGAGCAAAGTGCGCGGCGTGGCGGCGTTCTGCGCCGCGCGAGCCAGCGCGTGGTACCACGCGCGGTTTGGATCCGAGGGGGAGGGACGCTGACTCGAAATCGACGAATTCTTTTTTCTTTTGGCAACTGGATCGCGGTTTTTGCTGACCGTTCTCGATAGGAGGAGTGTGTGCGCCGGCCGGTGGGCATGCACCAACCGCGGAGATCAAACGCAACAACCGGAAACTCGAGGAGCGAATTGGTGGATGCCAGGCTGCGTTCAAGCAATAGCGGGGATTCATTCGCACTCTGTCAGGCTGAAGCCTGACCTACGGAATAGGGCCTGGTTCAATTGCAATACGCCCCGCCAAAGTCGCGGGAAGCGCGAGCGACAGTGATCGAGATCCTCGCTGGCGCTTCGGGCTAGTGTGGTCTCTGGGGCGAGTTCGCAACGTGGTACCCAGTCAACCGCACGCGTGAGCCAGGCCCGGAATTGTTACGAACGAACCCAATACGAGACAGGTGGCCGCAATTCATAAATCGGTTTGAGAATGCGGATTGGGTCGAGAACTAGAAACCAACCGGCACTTGACAACATGGCTGGATTGCGCGAACGAACCCAATGCATTCTGGATCCTGGACTGGTCGAATGAACGTTGGTCGGCCGCACCTAATTTAACCGAGCCGCACCAACTGGTTGGTAGGAATTTGCCCCGTGCGAATTGAGCTCACAGATCACGGTCATCCCATTGCAGTTTGGCATACTGAGAAAAATAGGAAATTTACGAAGAATTTTCTTGCGGGAGGCCAAGATGGTGGTATAATCAGGGTAGGTGAGATCGTGCGGGGTTACCGGGCGCAGCGGGCGACTGGTGACCGGCACTTCGCTTGCCGCGCCGAGCGCTGTTTGCTGGGCTGCGGTACCAGAGCACGAGTCATTCCTCCCACCTTCTTTCTTTAGCGGGCGATGATAGGACGGGGTTCTCCCGTTTTGTCGGCCCCGGAAACACGCGACAATACCTTGATCGATTTGATGCTATTCCGGGCGCTTCGTTTCCCTCCTGCCATCAGGCGGGTGAGCTTGGGCTTCCGAGGAAGTATCGTGAACGGGGCGAAACGGAGAGAGAAACACGCTCCAGATTCTCATGGATTCTCACAAATTATCACGGCTGGCGAGACTCGTGACAGCAGGAAAGCCAAGTTACGGTTGGACTTGTGCACGCGGTCATTCGGGCGCGGACACATGAGACACCGCCACCGGGATTTGAAGGGCCTCTCTGGCGTCCATCGCCAATTCGGTGAATTGCGAAATGTGACGAACGAACCCAATGCAAAACAGGTGGCTGGAAATCGTAAGTTGTTTTGAGAATACGAATTGGGTCGAGAATCAGAAACGAACTGGCACTTGACAACGTGGCTGGATTACGCGAACGAACCCAATTCATTCTGGATCTTGGACTGCTCGAGTGAACGTCGGTCGGTCGCACCTAATTCAACTGAGCCGCACCAACTGGTAGCCGTCATGGCAGTGAGGGACCGGACCATTCGCGTGAGGCTGGTGGGAATTTGCCCTGTGCGAATTGAGCTCACACATCACGGTCATCCGATTCCAGTTTGGCGTACTGGCGAAAATAGGAAGTTTACGAAGAATTTTCTTGCGAGAGGACAAGAGTGTGGTAGAATCAGGGTAGGTGAGATCGTGCGGGGTTACCGGGCGCAGCGGGCGACTGGTGACCGGTACTTCGCTTGCCGTGCCGGGCGCTGTTTGCCGGGCTGCGGTAGCAAAGCACGACCAACACCTCACACCTTCTTTCTTTAGCGGGCGATGATAGGACGGCGTTCTCCCGTTTTGTCGGCCCCAGAAACACGCAACAATACCGTGATCGATTGGACCACAACCGCGGTGCGTTCCTTCATTCATTTCATTGACCCCAACCGATCCGGGCCGTCGGGCTAGCTTGTACCGTACGCCGATACCATGAGCGGGGAGAGAAATCGCTCCAGGAGTGCAGAAAAGTGCAAGTTAGTGCGCTGGTCAAAGGCCCTCGGAAAAATTTGAAAACCCAACTCGGCTTTGCACTTGCGTACGCCGGCCCATTCCCGAATCGGTGCGGCGCCCTGAAGCGCCAAAAGTTTGTCGACGTTGGAGCTCTGCCAAACGCTCATGGGCATGCTGATGAGTGCGCGATCATCGTCGATCTTGTGGATCACCAAATGTGACGAACGAACCCAATGCGGATGAGGTGGCTGGAAATGCATAAATTGCATCGAGGACACAATTTAGATGAAGAAAAGACCGAGGAATGGGCACTTGACAACATGGCCGGATTGCGCGAACGAACCCAAAGCGGCGGACGATTTTGGTTCGACCGCAGCGACGGTAATGCACCACCGTCAATGAGCTGCAACATATAGGATGGGGTCGCCCGTCATAATTCTATATCTGATGGTGGGTTACACCCACCCTACAAAGGGACCGGCGCGCTGGTGGCACTCGAACCGTATCCAGGAGTTACCCGCGTTTGAGCCACGCTGATCTGGTTCAACGAAAGCAACATCGAGTTCGTTCGTTACCGTCGCTGTGTCGGTTCGTCGGTCTTGCGTTGATCGGTACAATACACATCCGCGGGTGGTCGGCCTGCATGGCGTCTCTGTGAATTCGCGATTTTGTGGGGCGTGACCCTCGTTCCGGCCCTCTTCCAAACAGAAGGGAGTGGGAGGGGATCGAGAGCAGTCTTCTTTTAGGGACAGAAATGGCGATTTCGGGCTGGCTGGAACGGTTGAAAAAGGGGCTCGCCAAGACGGCGCAGCTCTTCAATTTCCGGTCGTGGTTCGGGCGGAAAGTCGACCAGGCATTTCTCGATGATCTGGAACGACGATTGATTCAGGCGGATGTCGGCGTTGCCGCCACCGGGCGGTTGATCAGCCGCGTGCGCGAGGCGTTCGCCGATCAGACTGCTGATGAGAACTTGCTTGCATTCGTCAAGAGTGAGCTGAAGGGACTCCTGGTTGACCCCAGACCTGGCACGCTCCTGATTGCTCCCAAGCCGCCTAGCGTTTATCTCATCGCGGGAGTTAATGGCTCAGGCAAGACGACCTCGATCGCCAAGCTGGCGCAGCATCTCAAAGATCAGGGGGAAACCATTTTGCTGGCCGCTTGTGACACGTTTCGCGCGGCCGCTGCTGACCAGCTCTCGATCTGGGCTACCCGGGCCGGTTGTGAGATCGTCAAGGGGTCGCCTGGGGCCGATCCGGCGAGCGTGGCCCACGACGCTTGCCAGCGGGCCCTAGCGCGGCACGTGGACGTTCTGATCGTGGACACAGCCGGCCGCCTGCACACTCAGAGCCACCTGATGCGCGAGCTGGAGAAGATTCGCAACGTCATTCAGCGGCTGATTCCCGGCTCACCACATGAGGTGCTGCTTGTTATTGACGCTACCAATGGGCAGAACGCAATCCGCCAGGCTGAGGTTTTTACGAAGAGCATTGGCTGCACTGGGGTGATTCTGACCAAGCTGGACGGCACCGCGAAGGGGGGCGTTGTCGTTGCCGTGCGGCAAACCATGAATTTGCCGGTCAAATTCATCGGAATCGGCGAAGCGCTGGACGATCTGCAACCGTTTGACGCCGATACCTTTGTCGATTCTCTCTTCTTGTAACAAGGGCCCTGATGCAGGCCGGTTTCCCGCTGCAGATGGTCCGTGATACAATGCGGCAGGGAACGAAAGTGGAGGCTCGATCGAAAGTGGCAGGGTTCTGGGCGAAATTTCGTGACGAACTGGGGAGCGATCCCTTTCAAACCCTTGCGCTCCTGGCCGCTTTGGTCGCGATCGCGACCACACCAATTGCGTTCGCGGTTCTGGGGCGGCTCGATTGGTTCAAAGCCCGGCGCGGGCGGATCATGCAGAAGCCGGAATTCACGTCGATCGTGGTCGGCATGATGCTGGCCATGGGAATTCCGGCGATCTTCGCGGCCCTGGTGATCAAGAGCCGATGGTTCGATCACAATCGCTATGAGTTTGACCCGAATAAAACCTGGTCAGTGCTGGACCAGGGACGGGAATACAAGACACTCAAGGAAGCCGACGAGGCGGTGCGGCTCGAGATGGAACGGCTGGCGCGCGAGCGGAAAAACCTGGTCAACAACGTGAAGAAGCTGGACGAGGCGATGCTGCTGTTGCGCAGTGTTGCGGGTACGTCGCCGGCCGTTGCGCAGCGGTTCCCGGCGGTCTTGCAATCACTGGCCGGCGTGCGACAGAGCGTGGGGTTAGACGGGCCGCAGCAATTGCTTGATTACACGGCACCGCCGGTTGATCTGCGCACGATCGCCGCGAATAACCCGGTGAACACAGGCGCCGTCTTGCCGGCGGGTGTTCCGGCCGCGGCGCCGGTGATGAGCGCGGCAACGCCACCGGGATCGGGGCTGGGCCAAGCCGAGCGGGATGCGGAGATCGCCGCCGTGCCCGAGCCGCAGCGCAAGCTTGCCGGTATGCTACCGCTTTCCGGATTGCCAGCGGAATGGACGCTGGGGAAGCCCGGAGAACGGCATCTCGAAACGTTCAACGCGGAGAATCTCTACGAGAAGATCGACGGGCGGGCCGAGAGCTTCATTCAATACGGCGTCAAGGGAATGGCGTACGCCTTCTATCATCCGACCGGTGATCCCTCGAACGAGCTGCAGCTTTATGTCTTCGAAATGGCTGATTCGCTCAAAGCGCTGGGCAAGTACGGCTCGGAGAAACCCGAAGAATTCAAAACAGTGAGCGTGGGCGACGCGGCGTATACCAGCGCGGGGAGCTTGCTGTTCCATGCCGGGCGGTATTACACGCAGATCGTCTCCACCAAAGATGACCCCAAGTTCGAGGCGTTTGCCCTCGATCTGGCCAAGCGAGTGGCGGCCGTTCAGGGTGGTTCCGCACCGGCGGCGACCACAGCAGCCGCTGCGCCGGCATCAACAGCAGGGGCTACGCCTGCGGCGAACACGAAGCCAGCCACTGCGGAGGCCAAACCTGAGCCGAAGGAGATTTCTCCCGCGACGTATTTTGCCATGCTGCCGGCGGCGGGGCGGGATGGCGATCCCAAGTATGTGGCGCAGGACGTTTTCGGCTATAGCTTCTTATCCGACGTCTTCATGGCCGATTACAAAGACAAGACTGTTTCCTGGCAGGGATTTCTCCGGCCGTACCGTGACGTCCAGGAGGCGAAGTCGGTGTTCGAGAAGTACATCGCGGGCGTCAAGAAAGACGGGGCCGAGATCAAAGCTCTGACAGCCGAAGGAGCCGATGAGATGGTCATGAGCAGCAATATCGGACTGATCGACATCGTGTTCCGGAAGGGCAATTGCGTGGCGGGAGCCAACGGCGCAACGGGCACGGCCCGGCTGGCGCCACTGGTCCCGGTCCGGCTGAGGTGTTTGCCCGGGCACTTGCCAAGAGTTTGCCAGCCACCGTGCCAACGCTCGAAGGCAGTCATTAATCTGCGTGCAATCCCCGGTCCTCGACTCGCGGGCCTCCGCGATACATGGTACGCTCAAGTGGTGTTAATTAGACCACGGCGAGCCGGGAGACGTGAGGAAGCAAACGACTCGTGACCAAGGACTATCGACCATGGGCGAAAAGCTGACCCGGACGCAAATAAAAAACCTGGAGCGATTCGGGGGAGTGAATCCCGCGGATCAGACGTTCTCACGGCGACAGTTTGCCGCACAGGTCGGGGGTTATGGGCTTGCGGCCGGGGGAGCGATTGGCGCGGGCCTATTGCTTCGGGACCACTGGGGAATGGAAGGGGTGAAGCCCCCGCCGCCGGTGCGGCTGAAGGACTATTCGATCAAACTGCCGGTCAGCCGGCCGAACATGGTCATAGTTCGCTCGAGCCCGGTGCTTCCGGAGCAACACACTTCCAAGGACGATGAGCTCAAGGCCCGCGAGGAGCAGGCGTTCAACATGGTCAAGGCTGCCATGGACGCGATGGGGGGAGTGAACCTGTTCATCCAGAAGGGAGACGTCGTCGTCATCAAGCCGAACGTCGCCTTCGACAAGAACCCCGACCTGGCTGCCACCACCCAGCCTGACACGGTGATGGCGGTGACCCGGCTTTGCTTCGGGGCCGGTGCACGCAAGGTGATCGTCGCCGACAATCCGATCAACAATCCGGAAAGCTGTTTTTACAAGACCAAGGTCGGCGAGGCGGCCATCCGGGCCGGTGCCGAGCTGATGATGCCCAAGGACAGCTACTTCGAGCAGCTTTACGTGGGGGGCGAGACGATCACCAGCACGTGGCGGATGTTCTATCGTCCGTTCCGTGAGGCCACCAAGGTGATCGGCATCTCTCCGGTGAAGGACCACAATCTCTGCAAGGCCACGGTGACCATGAAGAACTGGTACGGGCTGCTCGGCAATCCGCGGAACCAGTTTCATCAGAATATTCATGGGATCATTTCCGATTTCGCGCTCATGATGAAGCCATCGCTGGTGATTGCGGACGGCCGCAAGCTCTTGATGCGGAACGGGCCGACCGGCGGCAGTCTGAATGACGTGAAGCGGGGTGACACGATGGTCATCGGCACCGACAGCACGGCCGTGGATAGCTGGTGCGTGACCCGGCTGCTGGAGCGGCCTCGCGAGCAGATTATTTACCTCGACAAGGTGATCAAACGTGGGCTCGGCAAGGACTGGCGTCCTCAATGGACACAGGAGATCACGGTTTGAGCCAGGCCGTCCACGTGCCCCTGCCGGAGGAATAGATGATTCAGATCCGACGTGCTTATGAAGCCCTCTTTCTGGGGCTGTTCCTCTTCTTTCTGTTCATCACCGACCTGCGCTATCTGAAGGGATGGCCGGTGTCGCTTTTTCTTGAAGCGACGCCGCTGGTTGCCGTGGCGACGGCACTGACGACGCACACGATCTACCGCAACCTGGTGTGGGGTCTGGTGATCATCGCGATCACGATGATGCTGGGCCGAGTCTGGTGCAACTGGATGTGCCCGTTCGGAATTCTGCACCATTTCTTCGGCTGGATCGGCAATCGCCGGAATACGAAGCAGATGATCGAGGTGAATCGATATCGCAAGATTTACGCGATCAAGTACTACATCCTGGCGGTGATGATCGCGATGGCCAGTTTGTGGATCATTCCCACGGCGATTGACGCGCCCGGGCAGATCTGGAGCGCGTATCAGGGGGCGGAACTGCGGCAGACCGGGTTTGCACGCGTGATGGCAGCGGTCGAGACTGGAATATCTCGCTCTGCGGAAGAGCACAAGCGAAACAACAGCACGCTTCAGATCGGTTTGCTGGACCCGATTGCACTGACGGTTCGCTCGATGACTACCAGCGTTCTTCCGTCGGTGCACAAGGCGAGTGAGCTCGTTTACACAGAGCCGCGTGAGTACTGGCAAGCGTGGGTGGTCGGGCTGATCTTCGTCGGGTTTCTGGTGGCGAACTGGTGGATTCCGCGGTTCTTTTGCCGGGTTGTTTGTCCGCTGGGTGCATTGCTGGGGATCTTCAGCAAATTCGCGCTGTGGCGGATCGACCGTGATCCGGTTCGCTGCACCGACTGCGATCTGTGCTTGAAGAGCTGTGAGGGTGCGTCTGACCCGCAGGGTGATCTGCGCAAGAGCGAGTGCTTCGTCTGCCTGAACTGTATTGATGACTGCCCGCACGATGCTCTGTCGTTCCGGTTTCTGCCCCGCAAGGCGAGTGAGGTTGCCTATCCGGCTGTGGGCCGGCGTGAGCTGGTGCTTTCGGGGCTGTTTGGCTTGCTGTTCTTTCCGATGACTCGGCTCTCGGGGGGGGTGCGGAAGAACTTTCAGCGCGGGGTGATCCGGCCGCCGGGATCAGTCGCCGAGGATGAGTTCTTGCGGCGCTGCATCAAATGCGACCAGTGCATCCGGGTTTGCCCGACCAACGTGTTGCAACCGGCGTTGTTTGAAGCGGGGCTGGAGGGACTCTGGACGCCCATCATGATTTCCAAGATGGGATGGTGCGAGCTGAATTGCACCTTGTGCAGCCAGGTTTGTCCGACGGGTGCGATTCGCGAAATCTCGATTGCCGAAAAGCTGGGCATCGGTCCGTTCGAGGGTAAGGGGCCGGTCAAGACGGGTACGGCGTTCTACAACCAGGGGCGTTGTCTTCCCTGGGCGATGGATACCAGTTGCGTGGTTTGCGAGGAGGTTTGCCCGGTCAGCCCCAAGGCCATTTTTACCCGCAATGTCGAGGTGACGGATCGTTGGGGGGCGATGATCGAGCTGAAGCGGCCGTATATCGACCCGGTCAAGTGCATTGGCTGTGGGATTTGCGAGCACGAATGCCCGGTGAAGGACGACCCTGCCGTGTACGTCACCGCGATTGGCGAGTCGCGGAGCAAGGACCGGTCGCTGCTTCTCTCACTGGTCGAGGGCCAGGGGCAGGACCTTGTCTCGGTCTGAAACTGGCAGCGCTAAGGTAGCGGCGGGCCGTTGCGGCGATTCTGGTGCGCGGCCAGGAGGCGTTTTCTACGTTCATTATCCATTGCGAAGCGGCTGCGTCGGTCGGGGACTTCGTCGTAGGTCTGTCCGTCGAGCGACCGACCGGCTTTTGTCTTGTGGATGCCGCCCCACTGTTTAAAGAAAAACGACACACCGGCTTTCCGGCACTGGTTGCGGATGGCCGTGATCCAATCACCACTCACGGGACGGGATCCTGGACCGCTTTCGCCTCCGACGATCACCCAGTGGATTCCGGTCAGGTCGAGCGGTCCGAGGTCTTCGAGAAGGGGCTCGACGGAAAGGAAGCGAGTGACGGCGTGCGTTTGCTGCAGGTCGCGGATGCGAGGCAGTCCGTCACGTTGATTCTCGACGCTCACGCCCCACCAAATCTGCGGCGCAGCGGCTGCGTCGCGGAGATGGGTCTCGAGCAACTGGCGTAATCTCCCTGATCGTTTGGTCAAGACCTGGTAGGTATGCCAGTTCGCCTGGAGCATGACATCGACAGTATCCCGGATGTAAGTATCGGGCACATCTTCATGGAAAAGGTCACTCATCGAGTTCACGAACACCATCCGAGGCCTGGTCCACTTGAGCGGATCGGCGAGTTTATCGGGGACAAGGCGGAGGTCGAAACCTTGTTCATAGGGATGACCGGGCACTCCGCGGAACCGCTCGGCGAATGTCTCGGCGTAGCAGTGGGCGCAGCCTGGGCTGATCTTGGTGCAACCTCGGATCGGGTTCCAGGTGGCGTCCGTCCATTCGATTCGGGTGTGGTCGCTCATGCTGCCGTTTCCGACGGGAAGCGGGTGATCCGCCCGCATTCACGTTTGCCGAGTTTAACTGATTTGCTCGGCAGCCGGCAGTGTCTGGTGTCGGGGGGCGAGTTTCAGAGGTCGTATCTCGATTCGCCGTTTGCTGATGTGGAAGCCACCGCATTGCTTACAGCGGTGCACGACCAGGTGATAGCCGGGACGGACAGAGCCCGTTGCCTGATTCCAGAATTCCAGGGCGATGCGGTGTCCCTCAGCAACTCGCCGGTCGTTGTAGAAGGCCTTCCCGCAGCTTGAATCAGCACGAGGAAGAATCAAATGATCTTTCGCCATCCCGATCGGCCCTCCTGTTTCCAGCAGTTTCCGCGAATCCAAAGCCCCGTCTCTGGTCTAACGCGGTTACGTGGTCAGGGTGACGATGTCTGTCGCGAGAAATCCATAGATGTCGCCGGGAAACAACGGGAACCCAACGGGATGTGAACACGGAGCCACGGGCCGGCTGATCGAGCTCGATTCGATTCTGAAGGCGAGATGCCTGGCTGTCTGGTGCGCTTTTGTTCATAGGCTCGTTGAGAGAAAACGCAAGAGTTGATAAGCTGAAATGTCACTTGCCACTCTGCCATGGTCGTGCGGTGGTAAAGCAGGCGAAGCCGTTTCAGGACGCCCCATGCTCGATCCTAAGGAATCGCGATTCTGGCAATCAACGCTGCTGAGCGGCCTGATGGACGCACAGGGGTTGAATGCTTGCTGGAACGCGATTCCAGCGGGAAAACGAGACGATCCCCAACATATTGACCGTCGGCTCGCCCGGCAGGCCGTGCAGGCGCGGGCACTTTCCCTATGGCAAGCGCAGCAGATCATTGCGGGGCGGACCAGCGGTTTCAAAGTCGATCGGTACGTGCTCGTGGACTTGATTGGCCAGGGGGGGATGGGTCGGGTGTATCTGGCTCAGGACACTCGGCTGAACCGTGAGGTCGCGCTCAAAATTCTCTCACCGGAGCGGGTGAACAACCCGCGAGCGATAGCGCGGTTTCAGCGCGAGGCACGCGTCGGCGCCCAGTTGCAGCACGAAAACCTGGTGCGCATCTACGACTTCGGCGAATCGAGCGGCCGGTACTATCTGGTGATGGAGTACATTGAAGGCAAGACGATTGGGACGCTGATTTCCGAGCAAGGAGCGCTTTCCCCCGCGACTGCCGTCAAGCTGGTACGGCAAGTCGCGATGGGGCTGGAGCATGCCCATCGCAAAGGGCTGGTCCATCGCGATGTCAACCCGTACAACATCCTGGTGACTCGTGAAGGAACGGCCAAGCTTGCCGACTTAGGACTGGCAATCGATCTGGCCGAGGATGACCGGGTGACTCGTGAAGGGGCCACCGTCGGTACATTCGACTACGTCGCTCCTGAGCAGGCGCACCACTCGCATTCCGCAGATATCCGAAGCGATATCTATTCGTTAGGATGCTCGTTATATCATATGTGTTCTGGTCAGGTACCGTTTCCTACGCCGAGTCTGCCCGAAAAGCTCTTTGCGCACCAGGCGATGGAGCCGACGGCGCTTGTCCAGCTTGTTCCGAATCTGGCGCCGGGGCTTTCAGAAGTTGTTCAGCGGATGATGTGCAAGTCGCCCGAGGATCGCTATGGCACGCCGCTTCAGGTTGCGCAGGCGCTGGAGCCGTATGAGGATGAGTATTCGATCGCGACCAACGGAATTAGCGAGCAGCATGCGCCACCTGAGACCGGCGCCACTTCGCCGACTGCGGCCATAGTCGATGCCGCGCTGCCGAAGGAGGGTGCGGGATCGAGGACAGCCGGAGTTGCGATGGCGGATTCTGCCCGGTTGAAGACATTGCCGGACCCGGCCGTAAATCATAACGCGGAGTCGCGCGTTCGGGTTCCGTCGACCGTTCTCACTCCGGATAGCGGTCAAGGCAGCGATCCGGAGTTTCCAATCGATCTGATCATGGCGCCGGAACCTTCGCTCACCGAGGGTCTATCACGGCCCAAGACGCGATCGAGTGCGAGTCAGTCGGACAGTTCGTCCGACAGCAATTTGCTGCTACGATTGCCGCGCAACTGGCTGTGGGGGCTGCTTGCAATCACGTCGATTGTGCTGGTGAGTGTGGGAGTTCTGGCGTTCATCAATCCGTTTGCAGACACGGCCGCAACGGTCAACAAACCCAATGTTCCACCTGGGAGCGAGAAGACTGGGTCTGCGAGCAAGCTGACCGACGTGAAAGGAAAATCGACAGCTCATCAGCCTGATGCGGCGGGTTCAGGGCCTCCAATCGTCGTTCGATCTGATGAAGGAATCGAGAAAGAGTTTGCCGCTGACAAGCTATTTGATGCGATGAAGACGGCGCGTAGGTGGTCGTGGTTGGATTGAGTTGCGAAACCGCGAACCGCTGAAGTTGATCAGCGCCGGCAACGCTCCTCCCCTTGATCTTCACACAGGCGCGGGACGATTAGCATCCGTGCAGCGGAAGGAATCGAGCCAGTGATCGACATCACGCTGAATGGCTCAAAGCCGCTGCTTGTGCTGGGCTCGGCTGTAACGCTCAAGCTCTCGGGGGTCACGTTTGTGGTGCATTATCCAAAACCAGGCGTGCCTGTGTCCCCGGCACCGCCGGCGGTGATCACGACGATGGGTACGGCAACGTTCGACCGATGCGCGTTCAAGGTCGCGCCCGGGCGCACCCGAAAGGATGTCGGGTGGTTCAATCCAACATTGGCGTGCTCGAGGTGAACCGCTGCTGGTTCGAGGGATTTGACAGCGCAATCGAAGTTGCCGCCGAATCCAGAACGAACGTACAAATCAGGCAGACCATGATCGTGCGCGATCCGGGGGGGCGAGAACCAAGTGAGGCTTCACCCAGCGAAGGGTACGGTTGGGGTGTAAAGCTGCGGTTTACAGGCGCTGTGCGGCCCCCGACAAAAGCGGTCCCGCCGCCGAATTTTCTGCTTGATCACTGCACGTTGGAGGGGGCAGGATTGTTCGATTTGACCGACAGCCCTGGGCCAGGGCCGGTGAAGGTTGAAGTGAAACAGTGCGTTTTGCGCTCCAATACTCTTTTGGCGGTCAATCTCAAGAGGCGTCCGCGGGAACAGGTCCAGTGGCGTGGCGAATGGAACTATTATGAGGTGCTCGGGCGGAGCTGGATCGTTAACTCGGCGAGTGAGGGAACGCCCGTACTTTCCGCCTCGGCGACGGATCTGGACGGATGGCTTGAATTTGTCCGACAGGAAAAGAATCCTATCCGAATCAAGCTCAAATACCGGATTGACCCCTCAGCACGTGGGGAATTGCTGCAGCCGCGAGAGTTCACGATCGAAGAGTCGGCGCAGACTCAATTTCATCCCGGCGCCGATCCCAAGCTGGTTGGCCCGTGGAGTTCTCCCTGATCAGGCCAACTCATTCATCGCAGATCCTCCAGCATGCGCCGCAATTTGGCCAGGGCACGAAGCCATACGTTTTTGACACTGTCTTCGGTTCGGCCCATCCTGCGAGCGACGTCGGGAAAGCTCAATCCTTCAAGCTGCCGCAGAATGATCACTTCACGGTAATCTTCCGGAAGATCTTGCAATGCATCAGCCAACAGCACCGCCTGTTCGCGGCGAACCGCTTGCTGACTGGGTGAACTGTGAGCTGCGATCAGACTTTCGTCGAGCGCTCGCGACGATTGGTCGAGTTCATCGGCCAGTGCGCGCTCCAGGCGAAGGTCACGGCTCTTGGTTCCGATGTAGTGTCGCACTTGATTGGCGAGGATCGAGCCAATCAACCGTCGGGCCCAACTCAAGAATTCACGTTCGGATCCTCCACGGAATAATCCAATCTTGCGGTGAATCTCGAGCCAGATCTCCTGAAGGAGATCGTCGATATCCACCTTGGTGCGGAGCCGGCGGCCGATCTGGAGCCGAACCAGGAGACCTACATAGTTGCGATAGCGTTCCAGCAACCTTCCGAGTGCCGCACCATCGCCTCCTTTGGCGAGCACGAGCAGAACTTCAAGATCAAATACAGATTCGTCGTTCCAGCGTTCGTCGTGATTGTCGCACCAGTTCATGGCCTAGGTCCCCGGAGCCACTGTTGTACTGGTCACCTATCGAAACGACTTCGCGCCGAAGAAATTAGTGCACGCTGCCCATTTCAAGAATCCAATTCAGCAGAAAGCACAAGAACTCAACGCGAGGATTGATTATGATGGCGGCACCGACGGTTGTCATCGCCGCCAAAACCGCGAAATTGCGAGATGAAGACTCGCCGCGGAAGAACAGTTTCTCTTGATTTGAATTCCTTCATGAAGCTTATCATCGCGATCATTCAGCCAACGAAGTTGGAGGCCGTCAAGGATGCACTTTCCAAGGTAGAGGTATTTCGTTTGACGGTCATGGATGTTCAAGGATTCGGTCGGCAAAAGGGATACACGGAGGTTTATCGCGGGCATGAGGTGACGGTCAACCTGCTGCGCAAGATCGAACTTCAGATTGCGGTGAATGAAGATTTTGTCGAGCCGACCGTCAACGCAATTCTCGAAGCTGGTCGTAGTGGGCCCGACGGCAGGATCGGCGATGGCAAGATCTTTATCCTCCCGCTCGATGACTGCATCCGTATCCGGACCGGCGAGCGCGGACCTGAGGCGATTTAATGGGTATCAGTGCGGTTATCTTTGATTTCAATGGGGTGTTGGTCGATGACGAATCTCTACACTTTTCCTTGTTCAGGGAAATATTGGCCAAAGAAGGCGTTTCTCTTTCCCTGAAGGAGTATGTGGAACGCTATTTGGGATACGACGACCGCAAGTGTTTTGAGACGGTTCTGTTCGATTCGCAGAGGTCATTCGATACAAATTACATCGATTCGCTGATCGCACAAAAGGCGCGCCGATATACGGAAGTTGCCAGTGAAGGCTTGCGTTTCTTTCCAGCGGCGGGGGAAACCTTGGGAGCCGTTGCCACCCGATGGCCGGTCGCGATCTGCTCGGGAGCGCTCCGTGCTGAAATCGAATACTCTTTGAAATTGCTGAATCGGCTTGATCAGATTGCCGTGATCATATCGGCTGAGGACACCACGAGATGTAAGCCACATCCCGAAGGCTACCAGCTCGTCCTGACCGCGCTGCGGAACCGCACTGCGAAGGCGACGGATGCGACCGCTCCCAGAACCGAGGAACGAACCGATCTTTCCCCCACGAACTGCTTGGTCGTTGAAGATAGTCTGGCCGGGATTGTCTCGGCCAAGAGCGCCGGAATGTGGGCTATTGGCGTACCTAATACATACTCCGCAAAACAACTCTTTGATGCAGGAGCTGACGACGTCATTCCCGGACTGGGAGATCTGACCACGACGTGGATTGAGCAGCGTTTTGCCTTTTGACAGGCTCTCTGCAACGGCATTCATGGAAGCAGGCGTCCGAAGACGATTCGATCAGGCGGTGTACTTATTCCGTGCAACAGAGTCTCAGCCTACGATTGGCCCGGAATGAATCTTGTCGCGTCTGGCAGGAGCAGCCGATCCCGGTTGCACTGGTAATCACCGACCTGGATGCGGGTGGTGCCGAACGCGGCGCTGGTCTCCTTGGCGCTGCGCTTAAACCCGCAGCGGTGGAGGCCAGCAGTTTTCTGCCTTGATAAACGTGGGAGCTTGGTCGACGTGCTGCTGCAAGCGAATGTTCCGTGCGAATGCCTGAGCATTCGGCGCCGAAGCGCGGTTCAAGGCGTTGTTCGCTTGGCGCGAGGCCTGCGCCGGTTTAAACCGCAGTTGGTACAGAGCTTCATGTTCCATGCGAATTTAGTGACCCGGTTCGCTGCTCCATGGGCCGGTTTTCCGTGGGTTATTGGAGGTTTGCGCGTTGCCGAGCGGCAGAAACATTGGCACTTGACTCTGGATCGTCTCACCGCCGTGTTGAGTACCGGGTCAGTCTGTGTCTCTGACGGTGTCTTACGATTTAGCCGCGATATTGCACATCTTAATCCTGCACGCCTGACTGTTATTCCAAATGGGATTGAGATTGCGCCGTTTGTTGCGGCAGTACCTGTACCGCGGGCTGCTCTCGGAATCCCGGATGATGCACATCTGGCGCTTTATGTCGGCCGTCTCGATCGACAGAAGGGCCTGCCGGATCTACTGGAAGCGGCAGAAATAGTGATTTCCAAGAGACCTGAGTGGCATTTAGCACTAGCTGGCGACGGTCCCTGCCGGGACTGGCTGGTGCAACGCATTGCCGGCAGCGAGTTATTGTGTGGTAGAGTTCACTGGTTGGGCCGCCGCAACGATATTCCAAATGTGCTTAAATCAGCCAATGTTCTCGTGCATGCCTCGCTCTGGGAAGGAATGCCGAACTCGGTTCTCGAGGCGATGGCCGCTGGAATTGCGGTGATCGGTACCTCGGTCGAAGGCACAGAGGATCTGGTAGTTCCCGGCCAAACGGGTTGGCTCGTGCCACCACATGATGCCATAACTCTTGAACGAGTGCTTCTCGAAGCAGCCGAATGTCCCGACCGCCTGAAACGCTACGGTCAAGCCGGGCAGCTCCGCGCCGAGCACGAATTTTCCCTTGACGCGACCGTCGCGGCCTATGAGCACCTCTGGGCACGTGTTCTCGGCTACCGGTTCCAAAACAGTAGCGTGAGCCTACAATAACGCATGAAACGGTCGAAGGTTTTTGCCTAAAGTAGAAGGGCGCCGATGGGTCGCCACGATTGTTACTCGTTTCCCAGCGTTATGAATTCGCAACGAAAATGGTCATCTGGAGGGTGGAAGAGAGTGTGCACCAATCTTTGGCGTGATGGCCTTCAAGTTGGAAAGGACTCTTTTCGTTCAAGATTTGGCCGAGGCATTTCTTTATCTGCAATCCGATCTTGGCAGTAATATCCAATATTGTTGCAGAAATAGTTGTATTGTGCGAATCTTGTGCATCTTAGTATTATTGCGAGGAGTGCTATTCCAGGCTCCTTTGCGGATGTTGCATTTCGTGAGCCGATGGCATTGTCCTCTTCTGCACCATCTTATCCGCCATCTTCCCATCGATGTAGGGACGGCTCAGCACTGCAAAGTGATGAGTTCAATTTCCGGCCGGCTGTAGGACGACTTGACTTTGGATCATCGGAATTAGCCCGGGATTTATACCCGGTCCTCCGATCAGCCTATTCAAACTCTCCAGAATTGACATCGCGATGATTCGGGCGCCCGAATCATCTTGCAAGTCGTCAATCAACAATGAAAGGGGCCATCGATGAATATGTCCAGGAGAATCCGTGACCTTCGTTACGCGAAGGGATGGGGTCCTGACGAGCTGGCGAGCCGCGCCAAGATTTCACGTACCGCTCTCTACCAGATCGAGCGAGGTAGTACAAGCAAGCCGCAGGCCGGCACGCTAAGGAAAATCTCCCGAGCTCTTGGTGTCCCGCTCGATGTCTTACTGACATCTGCGCCTGATTCGGGTGGAGTCGCCGCAACTTCCCAGGCAAATGCGTCAACTACGGCAACCACGGCCAGTTCACTTTCAAGCAGGATTAGCTCGTCGGAACGAGCAGAGGAGCTAATCGCAAAGTTTCGTCTGCTTCTTTCTTCGCCGCTGGCTGATGGAGTAGCCCGGATCGTAGAAGAATCATTTCGCCTGCTTCCGATCATTCCCGCTCCTTCGCCGGCTGAGCTGGCGCGTCATACATCGCATATCGAGATCGTGCCCGCCCGCCATGGCGGTCGAGCGCGATCGTCGACCATGAGTTGAGGGGCTTGGTTCAAAGCGTACAGATCGTGTGACCGACTTCCTGCACCGGATTAGACGACCGTTTGTCCGTGGAATAATCCATATCGAATTGCTGTCACGGGAGGTTTGTCCTCGGATTATTGAGGTCTCATGTCCCAACACATTCAGGTCCCGAACTCCTTCGAATCTCTTCGCACCAAGATAGACGCTATCGAGGCGCGCATCGGAGTCATTGGCTTGGGCTACGTTGGGCTTCCTTTGGCACTTGCCTTCGCGCAGAGGGGCTTTGCTGTATTAGGTTTCGACAGCGATCAGTTGAAGGTTTCCAAGCTGGAGCGCGGTGAAAGCTACATTGGCCATATCTCCGATGCAATGATCGGCCAGTCTCAGGACCTTTTCAAGGCAACACATGTCTTCGAGCGGCTCAACGAGCCGGATGTGATTCTAATCTGCGTCCCCACACCACTGTCATCGACTCGTGATCCTGACTTGACGTTCGTGACGGATTCGGCACGGATGATTGCATTGGGATTGCGGCCGGGGCAACTCGTCATACTCGAGAGCACCACGTATCCTGGGACAACGCGCGAGGTCGTTCTTCCCCTTCTTGAAGCAACCGGGCTCCGGGCAGGAACTGATTTTTTCCTGGCTTACAGTCCGGAACGAGAGGATCCAGGAAACCCGCTGCACACCGCACCGACGATTCCTAAAGTCGTCGGCGGAATTGATCGACCGAGTCTCGAGTTGGCCTCCATACTTTACGATCAGGTGGTCGTTGAAGTCGTAGCAGTATCGAGCCTTGAAATTGCAGAAGCCTGTAAGATCCTTGAAAACACCTACCGAGCCGTCAACATCGCCTTGGTCAACGAGCTCAAGGTTTTATACGATCGGATGGGTATTGATATCTGGGAAGTCATTGATGCCGCCAGTACCAAGCCGTTCGGTTTTCAGGCTTTTTTCCCAGGCCCGGGTCTGGGAGGCCACTGCATACCGATCGACCCATTTTATCTAAGCTGGATCGCGCGAAAATACGGAATGGCAACCCGGTTCATCGAACTCGCCGGAGAGATCAATACGGCGATGCCGTCATACGTGATGGAAAGAATTGTGAATGCCCTGAATGACCGAGCCAAGCCGCTCAAAGGAAGCCGAATTCTCCTTCTTGGTATGGCCTACAAAAAAAATGTAGACGATCCCCGCGAATCCCCAGGATTCGAATTGATGCATCTCCTCTTGGGGCGCGGGGCGATCGTCTACTACAACGATCCATATATCCCTACACTGCCCGCTATGCGGCGATATCCTCACCTGTCGATGGCCAGTCAAGAGCTAACCCCTGATGCTCTTCATCGCCAAGACTGCGTGGTGATCGTAACCGATCATTCAGCCTATGATTGGCCCTGGATTGTCGAAAACTCGTCGCTCGTGGTCGATACGCGCAACGCGACCAAGAATGTTGCAGCGTACCGTGAGCGCGTGGTCAAAGCTTAACTTGACAGGTCAGCGCCTCTTGCAATTCACAGTCGTCTCAACCACTCCCCGGAAGGCGACTGAACCAAAACTGAAGTAGCCGTGGTAGATCACCAGCAAACTTGCTCCGAGGTAGAACGACTTGACAACCGGCAGCTTTCGCTCTAGCGAGAGTCTCAGACTCGACGTGGGGACCAAACGCGACCAGCCAAGTCTCTGCACCAGCAACCGCCACGTATTCGCTCAGCAAGGAATCGCTAGATAAGTCACCGGCCGTCAAGTCGATCAACACCAACCGCGGATGTATCGATTCGATCTCCGATCGTGCCTTCGACACTTCACCGATGACCACAATCTGGTAGCCAAGATCAAGCGCGGTTCTCTGGACCTTGGTTGTAAAGATTAGATCGCGGCTCAACAGGATTCCAATACGATTGCAATGAAATGGGCCCTGCACCGAAGGCAATGGCTCTCCCGACTGCGACTCGTTGCGAAGTAAATCCATGGTCACAACCCTGCGAGATCAAGATCGTTGCTTACATCCACATTCAACTTTGATTTGCCTGACGAATTGATCGCACAGCAACCTGTCGAACCACGCGATCATTCAAAGTTGATGGTGATTGACCGACAGAGTGGCTGCTGGGAACATCGAACCTTCCGCGAGCTTCCCGATCTTTTGTGTTCCGGCGATCTCTTGGTCCGAAACAACTCGCGCGTGGTACCAGCCCGACTCATCGGGCGCCGGGTGACGACCGGTGGAAAATGGGAAGGACTCTTCCTGCGTGAACTACCTGAAGGCGATTGGGAAATACTTGCAAGCACCCGAGGCCAGCCTATATCTGGTGAACATGTAATCATAGGACAAGGCTTACACCTGGTGCTGAAAACCAAGAACCCATCCGGATCCTGGATTGTCAGGCCCTATGGTAATCAAATTCACAGTGAAACAACCGCGAGTCTGTTAGAAAAGCACGGCCAAACTCCATTGCCATCATACATCCGGCGCGGGCATCCGGCACCTGGCGAAGAGCTTACTTACCAGACTGTCTATGCTCAATGTCCAGGGTCAGTCGCTGCCCCGACGGCGGGCCTTCATTTTACCGAGGATCTCTTCGAGCGTCTCGCGACCGCAAACATCAGTTGGGTCGATCTGATCCTTCATGTCGGCCTCGGTACATTTCACCCCATTAAGGTGAAACAAATCGAAGAGCACGAAATGCATTCCGAGTGGGCCGAATTGCCCCCGGAGGTTGTCGCATGTATCGAGTTACGTCGGTTTCAGCACGGTAGAATTGTGGCGGTCGGAACCACGTCGGCCCGAGTGCTGGAAACCGCATCTGCCGCAGGAATGTTGCAGCCGTTCCGGGGTGAGACGAATGTGTTCATCCGACCAGGTCATGATTTTCGCGGGCTCGACGCCCTGATCACGAACTTCCACCTTCCGCGGAGTAGTTTGCTCGTCCTGGTGAGCGCGTTCGCCGGTGTCGAGCTCATCCGTGCTGCCTATGCCGAAGCTATCCGAATGCGTTATCGATTTTATAGCTACGGCGACGCGATGCTGATCGTCTAAGCCATGCACGGCTGAAGGACTTAACGCCAAACGACTGGCTTGATCAGCCGACACTCCCAGTAATAGTCCCCAGAGTGCTCCCAACCAGCAAAGCTAGCCTATCGCAATCCAGTCAGCGGCGAGGCGGCGAGCGCGTTCGTACCGGGTACTGAGCATGCGGCATGCGCCGAAACGCACCACATGCAATCTCGCGACGAGATACGCTTGGAGCATACCTCAATCCAACCCGGAGCCGAGAGTTGGGAGACCTCGGGGCAACGCGTCGCCACGGCACTCGATCCAAATGCGAACTCGTGCGAATGACCCCACGCTGACTCCGTCTCACCCAACTCCTCGATACCCCCTGTCGGTAAAGCAAAGGCCCCGAGTCTCGAGCACCCGATACAAGCGGGCTGCTGGGTTCGCCGAGGGCGGTAGTATTGTCCTCGCTTTCGTCCACTGGGCCCGGCAGATCATGCATACAGGGTTCAACCAAGGAGTCGTGTCCCATGGCGGGGCTGAAGGCAGAGGGTGCGATACCGTACTCTTCAGCGACCGGTCCTGAGACACAATCATCCGAGATAGAAATCAAGCCAACCTCGCCCGGGAAAACCCCTGACGATGTAAGCGACTCTGAATCCGCCAACAGCTCAGTTTCTGCTTGCGCTAATCGTGTCGCCTCTGCAGGTGTCTCCTGTGCTGGATAAGCCCGCAAAGCAACTTCTTCGACCTGCGCTGGATCAGCGGCTTGGTTGCCGCTTTCAACCCGGACATACTTACCAGGGACGACCTGAATCCAGGCAACTGGACGGCAATCACTCACCGGCTCGTTAGCCGGATTAGTTACCTTCCGTGCACGGACTCGCCCGCGACGTTTTGTGACACCCGCCGTGATCAGATCAGGCTTAGAATCCATCGCCCTGGTCAGATCGACGTTTGCCAGATCTGAGTCAAATTGGTTGAGGGAACGGATTTCATCCGGCCCGCTCACACGATCGACTCGTAAACTGGACTCCTGATCGACGATCCCCACCACATCGGATTCCACACCTGATTCTGCAGCAGATGACGCAGCTCGCCACGTTCCAGGAGTGACGAAGATCACGACCATGACCACGACATAGACCAGCATCCACCAAGTCGACACCGAGGCAATCGCCATCGCAGTTGAAGTTACGAGGACGAAAAGCCCGACCTCGACCAGAGTTACCCCCGGCCTAGGCTTTTTACCGCTGGGCCGCAACCTTGACATAAGCCGGTCTGAAGCCCACGGTCGAAACCGTTGGACTTCACCCACGGGTCTCATGTTTGGAGTATCCGAGTTCGCCATCAAGGTGAATCCGCCCTGCTAGCCGCACGATTGACCATCTCGGGTGATCGCTCGTGCCAGATTTGCCAGATCAGCGCAAGCAGCCCTCGGCTCGGTCTATCTATCAGTACATCGTGGACGGGAAACGCGCGGTGCGTGCTAGAGCACGTCCCCTTCTCGAATATCGGATCGCACAGTCTCTTGATTCGGGTGATGCCCAAGAAAATGAATGTCAGATTACCACGCATTTGGAACGGGCAAGAAAGTGAGCCTTTTCCACCAATCAGACACCCACTCTGACAATGAACAGGCGACAACTAACCAGTCCACGGCCACCCGTTCATCACGGTCGTCCGACATGTTGTGACCAGCCGGATTATGCATTTTTAAACGAGTGTTCCGCCCTCGAGCTAATCTGTGCCAAGAGACGCGCTGCGCCCGTTTCGAAAAGCGCCTCGGCAACCTGCTTGCCAATGCCTTCAGGGTCGCGTTGCGATCCTTGCAGCGAAACCATGATGCGCTCGCGGCCGTCGGTGTCGAGAAGCATGGCGTCAAGTGCCAGGTTTAGACCTGTACGGTCGGCTTCGCCATCAGCTACATCCCGCGCCCATGCCGCCATTGGCAGAGTGCACCCACCTTGAAGTGCAGCCAACGCCGCTCGCTCAGCGAATACGGCGCGGTAGGTTGACTGATCATTGAGTGGTCTCACCAAGTTCTGAACAACTGTATCATCGCGCCGGCACTCGAGTCCCAGGGCTCCTTGTCCCACGGCCGGAAGGAAATCAGGTGGTCCCAGCCGCTGGGTGATGTGGTGTTCGAGCCCGAGCCGATGCAAGCCTGCGCAGGCCAAGACAACTCCGTCCAGCCCCCCTCGAATTGCATTGTCGAGCCGGGTTTCCACATTGCCTCGCACTGACACGATCTCTAGATCAGGGCGAAAGAACAACAATTGAGCCCGTCGCCGCGGCGAGCTAGTGCCAATCCTGGCAGCAACCGGCAATGCCGTGAGCGTTTGATATCGCGGAGCAACAAGCGCATCGGCTACGTCCTCGCGCGCCGGTACTGCCGCCAGCACGAGACCATCAGTCTGCTGAGTCGGCAGATCCTTCAAGCTGTGTACGGCCAGGTCAATCGAGTGTTCGAGTACGGCCCGTTGAATCTCCTTGGTGAAGACGCCGACGCCTCCGATTACCGCAAGCGGAGAGTTGCGGTCGCGATCTCCCTCTGTTTTGATTTCCACAAGCTCGGCAGTCAAACCGGGGTGAAGCGCACGAAGCTGCTCGGCAACCCAGCCGGCTTGCCAGCGCGCGAGTCGGCTGCCGCGAGTGCCGATGCGGATCAACCCTTCTGTGCCACGGACACTACTCATCAGATCCCTGCCTACACAGTAGTTTGCTCGGTGCGCGCCAGAACGGCGACTACAACCCGTGCAGCACCAGCCTTCTTGAGCGCCCTCGCGGCTGCGCTGCAAGTAGCACCAGTTGTCAAAACATCATCGACGAGTAGCACAGTGCGCCCCGTCATCCTGGAATGGGCACGTGCACGAAAGACGTCCCGGATAACTTCACCCCGTGCCGAACGACTCAGGCCTGCCAGCCTGCGAGTGCCCACAACTCGCTTGAGCGAACGACGGATCGGCAGCTTGAGTTGCTTCGCTATACCCGCGGCCAGTGCCTCAGCCTGGTTGTATCCGCGCTGCCAGTAGCGCCACCAGTGAAGCGGAACCGGGACGACCAAGGCATCATCCAGGCAAAGTTCACTGAAAGCATCGCGCCGTGCCTCCACAAACAGCTCGCTGAGGCACGGAGCCAACCAGGCATTGCGCTCGTGCTTGAGCCGCAGGCATAACTCGCGAAGCTCACCATCGTATGCCCCCAGCGCAAGCGCCGCGTCAAACCCCAGGGCTCGGTCACGGCACACAGCACATCCACCACGTATATCTGCAAATGGACCGACCTTGAAGCGCAGGCGCGGGCACACGGATTCTTTGGCCGCCGCCGATCTCCCTAGCAAGCCTTCCCGGCACGTTTTGCATAAAGCCCCACTCACTCCCTCCATCTCACAGAGCGCACATGACCAGGGAAATACCAAGGCATTGAGAACCTCGCTCAAATTGCTCAACCAACCTGTCACAGTTTTTCTTGCTGAAGCAGGCGGGAAAAACCAATCGCATAGTTGCATGGAACGAGTCTTGTTACTGAGGTCCGCCCGCGCTGCGCTGGCCCGTGAGGAGATAGGGCTCAAGCTGTTCGCGGAGCTGATTTCGAGCACGTGCCAGCAGCGATTTCACAGCCGCCGGTGAGCGACCCATCACGTCGGCGATCTCGGCGTAGCTCATCTCCTCGAACTTGTTGAGCAACACGGCCAGCTTTTGATCCTCGTTGAGCACCGCAACCGCCTCGCGCACTAGATCTGCCAGTTCAGCCTGGCGCATCTCCGTCGAAGGAGTGCCCTCACGCCCCGCAAGCTGTTGTCCCACCAGGATTCCGGCGCTCGAATCGTTGCTCGTCCGTCCGATCGGGACGCTCGCGTTACGTCCCTTGCTCCGCAAATGATTCAACGCCAGGTTGTTCGCAATAGTGAAGAGCCACGTAGAAAACTTGGCGCGCGGACGATAGCCCTTCCGCGCCTTGTAAATGCGAAGAAACACCTCCTGGCAAAGGTCCTCTGCCTCTTCGCGATTGCCGACCAGATGGAACAAGATCCCCATCAGCCGATTCTGATATCTTTCGACCAACGTCTCGAAAGCTCCAGCGATACCCGTACGAACCTGGATCATCAGCCGGACGTCCGGATCACGTGCCTCCAACTGCTGTTCCAGGTTCTCGGCTTCTGCTACCACCGAGGCAGCCTCCCGTGTAAAGCCAACCGTTTGAGTCCAGGAATCTCGTGGCCGAAAACTGTCAAGGCGCGTCAACGGAACGAACCGCTTGGCTCTCAGGTCTTGTGCAAAGTCCAAGATCGTTCTTGACGATGCTCTCTCCGGCCAGCACGCGGACACCCACCTGATCTTGGTCCACCCGACGGCGAAGCTGGCCGCATGCCGCATCAATCGCCCGCCCTTTGGTTTTGCGCACGGTTACACTGACGTTCCACTCGCGCAGGATCGCCACAAACCGACTGATTGCCTCTTGATCAGGTCGCTCAAACGGCAAACCCGCAACCGGATTATAAGGAATCAAATTGACGTGTGCCCGTCGCGACGCGAGCAATCGGCCAAGTTCCCTCGCTTCGGGCTGAGCCATCGTTCACACCGCCGCAGCAAAACATACTCATAGGTCACCTGCCGCCCTGTTTGCCTGAAAATAGGCGTCGGCCGCCGCAATGACTGCATCCAGCCCGATCGCTTCATTCACCGGCACCAAGCTGTTCCTCAAAGCTTCAGTCGGCGCGTGCAGCGACACGGCAAGGTGATATTGCCGATCGAGCGCCGCGAGCTTTCGAATCTTTTCAGGTAAACCCACCGTGGAGATCGTCACCCGGCGCTGGCTGATCCCTAGCCCGGCCCGAGCGGAGCATAGCCGATCCAGCGCCGCGATCAGGTTGTCGAGGTTCGCCAGGCTCTCCCCCATTCCCATCACAACGACATGACTGATCGTTTCTTCCGGTGGCAGCAGGTTCCGCAAGCTGCAACACCTGCTCGAGAATCTCATCTACACTCAGGTTTCGCTCGACACCTTTGAGCCCGCTGGCACAAAAAACACAGCCCATCCCACATCCAACCTGCGTGCTCAGACAGACCGTCCGGCGCGAGCCTTCAGCCATCAAGACGCACTCGATCCGGCGGCTGTCGCAACATTCCAGCACCAGCTTATCGGTGCCATCTGAAGCAACATCGTGATAGGCGACCCGCGTACCGAACACCGTCCCACTCTCGATCGAGTTCCTCTCGTAAACGCTTGGGAACGTCTGACATCAGCTCGAACGATTGAGCTCGCCGGCGCATGACCCAGTCGAGCACCTGCTGCGCACGGTAGGCTGGATATCCCCGCTCCGCCATCCAACTGCACCAGGCTTCCATAGAGGCCGATAGGATAGGTAGCCTGGATGCTCTTGGCGCAATGGCCGGCACGTGAAACTCCACAGAACAAGACCTCGCGAAACGTGCTGCAAATGATTCACAGCCGTCAATCTCACGGTAGCCTACGCCGCTTCGCAACTCTTAACATGGTATTTGGCTTGATCTTGTTTCTATTGTAATGAACTGCTTATCCAGAGCCAAGATCGGGGAAACTGAACTCGCCCCCCGTCTCGAAGATCCCACCCAACTCCTGAATCTCACCATGACACGAACCGAAGAAATCATCGACCTGTGGCGTGTTCCCCACGGCAAAGTCCATTCACCTCAAGGACTATGACCCCGGCTGGAATGGTGATCCCAAGCTCCCCAAAGCAGAACGCAAACGATTCGCCGAGGAGGTGCTTTCTCAAGATGTTACCGCACTCGCCGCAGTCCAAGACCGCCTGTACGCCGCCAATAAGTGGTCAATACTCATCATCCTCCAAGCCATGGATGCCGCAGGTAAGGATAGCACCATCAAACATGTCATGTCGGGCCTCAACCCCCAGGGTTGCCAGGTCACCAGCTTCAAGCACCCCTCAGCCGAGGAGCTCAGCCATAACTTCCTCTGGCGTTATGCCAGAGCAGCACCCGAGCGCGGTCGCATCGGCATCTTCAATCGCTCGTACTACGAGGAAGTTCTCGTGGTGAAGGTCCACCCCGAACTGGTCGAAGCCCAGCGCATCCCCGACGTCAAGGTCGACGACGATTTCTGGTCAGACCGCTTCGCCGATATCAACGCGTTCGAGCGGCATCTCACCCACAACGGCACGGTCATTCTCAAGTTCTTCCTCCACTTATCCAAGGACGAACAACGCAAGCGATTCCTCAAGCGCCTCAAAGACCCAGGAAAACAATGGAAGTTCTCGCCGGCCGATCTCAAGGAACGAGGTTTCTGGAGCGATTACATGAAGGCCTTCGAGGATGCGATCAGCGCAACCAGCACCAAGTGGGCACCGTGGTACATCATCCCCGCCGATCATAAATGGGTCAGCCGCGCCTTGGTCGCTCGGATCTTGACCAACGCAGTCGAGTCACTCGACGTTCAGTATCCCGAAATGACCAGGGAACAGCGCGCGATCATCGCCGAAGCCAAAAAACAACTCGAAGCCGAGAAAGAGAATTGAGCGAGCATGGAAACGACCAGGCCCCCTTACCCTTCAAGCTTTCCAAGCCGGCCCGTGCTGTCACCCAGCCGATCGAGCGAGACGCCCATGCGATCGAGCATCGCAAGATAGAGGTTGTTCAGCGGCTGTGGCTCGACCTTGAAGTGCCGCCCGGGTTTGATCGTTCCACCCCCCTTGCCGGCCATCAAGATCGGCAGGTCGTCGTGATTGTGGCGATCACCGTCGCTGATCCCACTTCCGTACACGATCATCGCGCTGTCGAGCAGCGAGCCCGCGCCTTCCGAAATCGACTTGAGCTTGCCCAGTAGATAGCCGAATTGCTCGATGTGGAACCGATTGATGATCTTGAGCTTCTCGTGCTTTTTGACGTCGCCCCCATGGTGAGACAGATCGTGATGCCCGTCCGTCACGTTGATGGACGGGTAGTTCCGGTTGCTTCCCTCATTGGCATACATGAATGTGCAAATGCGCGTGGCGTCGCACTGAAACGACAGAGCAATCAAATCGAACATCAGCCGGATGTGCTCGCCGATGTCATCGGGTATGCCCTTGGGGCGAGTCACGCCATTTGCGGGCAGGCGCTTCGCAGCGTTTCTCAGCCTGTGTAATCTCGCAGTTCAATCTCGCGAACGGCGGTCAAGTACTCATCGATCTTGCGCCGGTCGCTCGACGCCAAGTCGCTTCTGGAGCTGCTGCGCATCGTCGAGGACGAGGTCCAGAATGCTCTTCTGATACAGTTCGCGTTTGACTCGATCGGCCGGTGAACCCTCGCGCGATGCCTGAGGCAAAACAGCCGGTCAAATACCAGTTTCGGGTTGATCTCCTTCGCCATCGGCATGTTCGCCGACCGCCACGAGATGTTTGATGAATACGCGCAGCTATATCCCGAGTCGCAATTGCCTGACTGTGCCCCGCGCTCGATGCCCAGCTCGAGCGACGGCAGCCGGGTTTGCCTGCCCACCTTCTCCGCAGCAACCTGATCGACCGAAACCCCGACTCGAATACCGGCCCCGTTCGTCTTGAGCGGGTGCGCTCCAGTCAAAAAACACGCCAGCGATCGCGCATGGTCGCCAGGGCCGTCCCCCAGCGCTTCGGCATTGTGCTGAGCTAACCCGGTGAGGACCAGCAAGTCGTCCTTGTAAGCCTCGAGTGGTTTGAATGTCGCCGGGATCTGGAAGCCGGAACCCACGTCCTTGGGCGTCCAGTCTGCCATGTGAACCCCATTGGGAACGTACAGAAACGCCATTCGCCTGGGTACCGCGTCGCCCTTGCCTGAGCCGGGTCCATCCGCCATCGCAGCCCCCGGCAGCATCGCCTCCAGCCAGGGAAGCGCAACGGCCGCTCCCACTCCGCGCAAGACAGTCCGCCGGGAAAGTCCTCACTGACCGCTTCATGACAGATCGTCCGTCGCCTTTCATCGCCCATCAGCCGCGCCGTTTCTGAAATGGGTCGCTCTTCACGATTACGAGCACCAGCGCCGAGAACCGGTATCGGTTCGTTCCAGGCTTTTGACAATCTGCTCGACTGCACACCGGTCGTACTCCTCCAACCCTCGGCCAAGAGCATAGGTGAGCATTTTCTCGGTCAAACAGCGGCTGAATTCCGCTGTGTGTGCCTTCAAGATCGCCTTCAGCTCTGCTGGGCCCGCGAAATGATTCCCCCGAAGGCAGCGTGCCCGAAGAATCCACCGGGCCGCCGCCATCCTGGCTCGCGCCAGGCGCCGACCGCGTCGAAATTCTCGAGACCGAATCCCAGCGGATCCAGCTTGTTGTGGCACACCGCACAGCTCGCTTTGGAGCGATGCTGCTCCATCCGCAGCCGCAAAGTCGCCGCCGTGAGCGCCTTCGCATCCTCCGTGAGCACCGGCACGTTGGGTGGCGGCGGTGGCGGCGGTGTTCCCAGCAATTGCTCGAGCACCCACTTGCCCCGCTTGACCGGCGAAGTCCGCGTCGGATTCGACGTCACGGTCAAGATGCTCGCCTGCGTGATCAGCCCACCCCGCTCATGCCCCTTGAGCTTCACCCGGCGAAACTGCTCGCCCTTTGACGCCGGGTATCCCATAGTGGCGAGCCAGCCGTTCGTTCAACGTACGTGAAGTCGGAGTCGATGAAGTCGAGTATGCTCGAGTCGCCCCGCATCACGGCTCCGAAGAACAGCTCGGTCTCACGGATCATCGCCTCGCGAAGTTTGTCGTCAAAGCTCGGAAATCGACCGCGGTCCGGATTGAACGACCTCAAGTTGCGAAGCTGAAGCCACTGCCCCGCGAAGTTTTCGACCAGAGCCTGTGCTTTCGGGTCGCGGAGCATACGCCGGACTTGCTTATCCAGCACGTCTGCCGACCGCAGTGACCCATCCAGGGCCGCTCGCCAAAGCTCGTCATCGGGCATGCTGCTCCACAGGAAATACGAAAGTCGGCTGGCCAGCTCGAAGTCACCGATCGTCTCAATCCGCGTCGTCTCCCCCGCTTTTCCACTGGTCGAAACAGCACGCGACCCCAGCTCGACCCGGAACAGAAACTGCGGTGAGACCAGCATCGCCTGCACAGCCAGTTGGATTCCGCGCTCGAACGAGTCGCCCTTCTGCAGCGCCAGCTCGACAAGCTTCATCGAGCTTCGCGATCTCATCGTCGCTCACGGGTCGGCGATAGGCACGGCTTGCAAACCGTTCGAGGATCGCCCGCGATGCCCTGGAGATGTCACTCGCGTTCTTGGGAGTCGTGAACATAATTCGCCGATGCGACTCGGGCAGCGGATCACCGGTCGAGTACAGCGGTCCTTCGACTTCGATCGATTCGACGATCAAGTTGCGATCTCGCTGCTTCGGGTCTGGTGCGTTCGGCTCATAATAATCGTTCAGAAACGCCACCGAGAGTCGCCTCGGCCCCCCGCGCAGGTTCTGGCGAAACTGAAAATCTTGAAACTTGCCCGAGGGAGCCGTGACATCGAATCGCTTCAGTTCCTTGCCGTCGACCCGCACCGCCATTCGCACCGGGTCAGGCCCCGCCTGATCTCCACAGGCTCGCACGCGAATGATGTAATGCGCATTCCGCGGAAATGATGATTCACGACGATCTCGCTCTCCGAGGTCAGGATCAACGATCCATCATCCCGCGGCGAGCCACCTGCTGCCGAGCCCAGCGACTCACTGTTCCACGTCTTGACCATGCCCTTGGCAGACGACGACGCAACAATCGCTTCCTCGCTGATCGCCTCGGCCGCAGCCAGGTATTTCTCCATGAGAATCGGCGGCATCGTGAGAACGTCGCCGATGTTATCGAAGCCATAGCCGACATCATCCGACGGGAAGTCATCGGCTGGATGAAAGTCGATGCCGATGAGATCGCGAATCGTGTTGTTGTACTCAGCACGATTAAGCCGGCGAATCGTCACGCGTCCTGGGTCAAATGTCCGTCCGCAATCATCGGCTTTCAGCGCCGACTTGATCCACCCGGTCAACTGCGCCAGTTCCTCGCGGCTAGGCTGCGGGCGATCCTCAGGCGGCATCAGCCCCCCTTCGACATATTCCTTGACTCGCACCCACGCCTTCCGATTGGATCGTGCCGATGTCTCGTCTTGAAACGATGCAAGGTTCAGTCCCGCCTTCGGCTTCGTTGATCCATGACACCCCGTGCAATACTTGGTCAGAACAGGCATGACCGCAGTGCGAAAGGAAACTCCGCCCCTGGGCCGCTGCCCTGCCCCCTCGCTCTTCGAAGATTCTTGCGCGTAGGCCGGCGCGGCAGCCATAGCCGGCCACGCAACAAATCACAACCAGCCCTACCCCTGCTCGCACGTTTTCTATACTCCAGACGTCACGGCAGCATGCATTCACTTAATCTTAGGGTTAATCCCCGCCGAAGTCGACCCAACACGGTCGCCTGGTGTTTCAATGAGGCTGGCACTCCCCAGCCGCACCCAGTCCCGTCTTAATACACCGCCTCAGCTCGCCCTTCACTTCCGACTTGGTACGGCATCCAGGCCAGAACAACTTTTTCGACGGTGATATCGGTCTTCCTTGGCCGAATCGGCAGCGGCTCGAGCACCAGTGCCTCAGGCCGCAGTGCCGCTGCCATCGCCTCGATCTCCGCCTGAAACTTGCCCTGCAGATCGTCGTGTTTCTGTCTGAGTGAATCGAGCAAAGACGCCGCCTGGCTTACATCGCCACGTTGTTGGGCCGCACGCGTGGCAGCCTTCGCCGCCGTTGTCGCCTTGCCTACCGAGGTCTTCGCTAATGGCCTTCCTGCCCAGAATCGCTCCCAGCACCGAGCTGCCAAGAGCAATCGTCGCATCCCAGCTCGTTTTGCTCGCCTGTGCCTGCTCACGTTCCAGCTTCTCCCGCGCACGCCGCATCTGTTCCTGAATTGCCTCGAGCTTGGGAGCGTACCTGGCCCGCAGCGCCTCGACTCCATGATCGCGTTTCTCCCGCGACGCCTGGACCAACCGCAGTCGAAATTCCCGTTCGGTCTCAAGCGGTCGCGACCACTCCTTGAGCGCGGGACAGTTCCAGACACGCAGCGTTCGCTCACGATAAAGAAAACTCTTCAACGATTTGATCCAGCCGGCATAGCTCTTGGCCCGCGACAGTTCCGCCGGCAACGGATCAAATCTGGCTCCCGCCTCGGGAGTCTTGTCCAGCTCCGGAACGCCGTCGTCAAAGGGCTCACTTGCAGTCCCACGGTTCTCCCGGCATCGCATCTTCAATCCGTCGAACAAGCACCAGTGTTTCCCAGTAGTCGACACCGGCTTTCCGGTCGGCATAATGCAGGCGAGTTACACCCAGAAGCGCCGGTCGATAAAGCAGCGACTCTCCCGCCCGGGATCGAGCACGGCGCGGCACAAAGAACTCAGGAACGTCAGGCGGCATAACAGGACGAGCCCCACTCCCAGCCGGCACAGTAGCCGTGGAGGTTGGAGCAGCCGGTGACCCGGCCGTTGTTAATGCCGCCGGAGGAGCTTCGGTCGTCGCCGGAGCACTTGATCCCTGCTTGGCTGGTCCAGGTGCGCTCGCTTGTTTCCGGGGAGCCATCAAAGTTTGAATCTGCTCGCGCGTCAGCGGGCCGCGCAGATACGACAACGTCCACCGGGTCTGGAACACAACGGGCTGGTCTTCATGTACGTTGTTCATCACAAACACACGGCTGCCCAGACCCGAGAGAATCTCGTCCATCTTCTTGCGGTCAAACGCGTGTCCGGCCGCAGTCGACGCCCCTTCGAGACCTTCAAGCACCCGGTCCTTATCTCGAGCTGGTCTGCAACCGCCCCAGGAACCACGTGCCGGCGTTCGACAATCCCTTGTAGTCGAGATCGACGGGGTTCTGAGTCGCCAGCACAACCCCCAGGCCAAACGCGCGGGCCTGTTTGAGCAGGGTCAGCATCGGCATCTTCGACGGTGGATTAGCTGTCGGTGGAAAGTAACCAAAAATCTCATCCATGTAGAGCACAGCCCGCAGGCTGGATGTACCCGGCTGCGTGCGCACCCAGGCCAGCACCTCGTTCAAGAGGATCGTGATGAAAAACATCCGTTCGTTATCCGAAAGATGCGCGATCGACACGACCGAAAGCTTCGGCTTGCCGTCCGGCGTGTACAGCAAACTGCCGACATCGAGTGCATCTCCCTCCAGCCAGCCGGCAAAACCCGGCGAGGCGAGAAGATTGTTGATCTTCATCGCCAGAGCAAACCGGTCTTTGGCCGGGAAAAAGGTCTCGATGTCCATCACTCCCACCTTTTGCAAAGCGGGTGATTGCACCGCATGGATCAAACTTGCCATGTCCAGGTCTTGCCCGGTGCGCCAGGCCTGGTCCAGGATGTTGGAAAGCAGAATGTGCTCGCGGCTCGAAATCGGATCAGCCGTGATCCCCAGAAGCGCAAGCAGCCCGGAGACAGCCGACGCAATTCGTTCTCGGTACAGCTCGGTCTGACTGACGAGAGCCGGCGGTGGTGCATCAAACGATCGAAGGACCGTCAGCGAAAGCCCCGCGCTGCTTCCCGGCGTATAAATCGCAAGATCAACTGCGTCTCGCATCCGCGCAATGCGTGCGCCGTCCTCACCCCACGCAGCAAGCCCCTCCTTCCACTGATCGGCCGTCTTCGCCGCAAATTGCTCGACAGTTTGACCTCGCCGTCCTGCTTCATCGGCATCAACCCAGGGCAGGAAGTCTTCTGGCCGCAACTCGGGAAAGCCAAGCAGGAGATTGCTCAGGTCTCCCTTGGGATCAATCGCGATCACGGGAATTCCATCGATCGCCGCCTCTTCGAGCAATCCGATTCCCAACCCCGTCTTCCCGCTGCCCGTCATCCCGACGCAAACGGCGTGCGTCGTCAGATGTTTGGACTCGTAGAGCACCAGCTCGGAAGTGACCTTCCGGTCCTTCACGTCATAAGTCTTGCCGAGGTAAAACAGCCCCAGCTTTTCAAAATCGTGCATGGGTTCCACAGTTTTGCCCATTCGTCCCGGTGAACGTCGCATATGAGCCCTAACGATACGCTCTTCCCTGGCCGGCTGGGAAGTCGTTCGCGGCAACTGGGTTCGTTCGCGCAATCCGGCCACCTTGTCAAGTTTCAGTTCGTTTTCGTTTCTCGACCCAATCCACATTGCCACACCAACTTATGATTTCCAGCCACCTGTTTCGCGTTGGGTTCGTTCGTCACATTTTGATCCTTTGAAGATGAGAGCGAGGTTGGCAAAATGGCGCACGGCGTAAATCAGAGTCGTTGGCTCTCGCTGCTCCAACCCGGATGCAAACCCGAAACCTCGTCCGAAAGCACATCGTTTTGGTCCCGAATCGCCACGGCGCGGCCCCGCGACGTGGCCCACACCCCAAATCCGGGTCTTCCGCTCGCCGTAAGTGCATATGTAAAAACAGCTTCGCTCGATCAATCAGCTTTTGCCCCCCTGCGCGAAATGATACCAAAGTGATGGCAAACCAATGAAATTCCTCGCCTTCCTCCCAGTTCGGAGTTCGGCGAGGGAACCCCCGCGCTCGACTGACGACAGAACGTAGGCGTCGGGGCAACGGCGCCACTCCGCGCAACGGCAAGGCCCACCTCGCTTTCGGTAATGGCTTCAACCTCTTTACCCATTGCGTTTTCTTGCACCTTTTTGCACTCCTGGGGCGATTTCTCTCCCGCTCACGGTATTCAGCCTGAGGTACGGCTTGGCCCAACGGCCCGGATCGAGGGCAATGAAATGAATGAAGTCAAGCACCGCGGTTGTAGTCGAATTGGTCACGGTCTTGTCGCGTGTTTCCGGGGCCGACAAAACGGGAAAACCCCGTCTTGGTCATCGCCCCGCTAAAAGAAAGAAGGTGTGAGGTGTCGTTCGTGCTCTGGTACCGCAGCCCAGCAAACAGCGCCCGGCGCGGCAAGCGAAGTGCCGGTCACCAGTCGCCCGCTGCGCCCGGTAATCCCGCACGATCTCACCTACCCTGATTATACCACCATCTTGGCCTCCCGCAAGAAAATTCTTCGTAATTTTCCTATTTTTCCCAATATGCCAAACGGGAATCGAATGACCGTGATGTGTGAGCTCAATTCGCACGGGGGCAAATTCCCATCAACCTCACGCGAATGGTCCGGTCCCTTACCACTATGACGGCTACCGCTTGGTGTGGCTCCGTTAAATTAGGTGCGGCCCACCAACGTTCACTCGACCAGTGCAAGATCCAGAATGAATTGGGTTCGTTTGGCGAAATCCAGCCACGTTGTCAAGTGCCGGTTGGTTGCTGATTCTCGACCCAATCCACATTCTCAAAGCAACTTATGATTTCCAGCCACCTGTCTCGTATTGGGTTCGTTCGTAACAATTCCGGGCCTGGCTCACGCGTGCGGTTGACTGGGTATCACGTTGCGAACTCGCCCCAGAGACCACACTAGCCCGAAGCGCCAGCGAGGATCTCGATCACTGTCGCTCGCGCTTCCCGCGACTTTGGCGGGGCGTATTGCAATTGAACCAGGCCCTATTCCGTAGGTCAGGCTTCAGCCTGACAGAGTGCGAATGAATCCCCGCCATTGCTTGAACGCAGCTTGGCATCCACCAATTCGCTCCTCGAGTTTCCGGTTGTTGCGTTTGATCTCCGCGGTTGGTGCATGCCCACCGGCCGGCGCACACACTCCTTCTATCGAGAACAATCAGCAAAAACTGCGATCCAGTTGCCAAAAGAAATAAGAATTCGTCCGTTTCGAGTCGGCACCCATGGCCTGTTGAAAATCTGCAGATCGAGGAGCGGAGATTTCCCGCCGCGAATGTTGCGCCAAGTTTCCCCCCCTTTAGAAGGAGGGGCCAGGGGGGGTGCATTCCGGCGGCCGCGATCACAAAACCGTCGCGGAACAGAACACGTCGAATCGTCCGCTGCGCAATTCGCCAATACGGCGCGCTTTTCATCCGCCCAAGGAACCCCTCCCCTTCGAATCCAAACCGCGCGTGGTGCCACGCGCCGGCTCGCGCCGGCGCAAAACACCGCCACGCCGCGCACTTTGCTCTTCGCGCAACAAAAAAGCCCCGCCGCTCCCCGCGCCGGAATGCCCGGCGATGAGAATGACGAGGCCATGCGAACCGTGCTCCGCCCATGGACGGGAAGCCGCCGCGGTGTACTCATTCTACTTAGGACATCCTGACCGACGACCGACGGCCATCGCGGCACAATGATCCGAAAAACACCTCGTACTGTTCCGCCAGTTTGTCTCCATCCCAGCGCCTGGCCTCCGCCAACGCCCGCCGCTGGTGCTCCGCCTCGAATTCCGGATCGTCCCACAGCCGCTCGATCACAGCCACCCAGGGAGCAACTTCCTGAGCTGTCGGCACCACGCCGCTGGCTGGCGTGCACCTAGCAGGGATCGTGAACACGAACCCGGCATCACCCAACGTCTCAGGTAAAGCGCCGCGGTCGCTGGCCAGTACCGGAATGCCGTTCGCCATCGCCTCAATCGGCACGCGGCCGAGCGATTCCCGCCACAGCGATGGCATCAGAACAATCCGGCTCACCCGATAGAAGTCACGCGGATCGGCCGTATTGGCCATCCGGTGCAGGTTAGTCAGTCCCGAGAGATCGACAGGCAACCCCGCCAGGCCGTCCGCGGTACCGCGGCCCTCGACGACCAAAAGCGGAATATCCGGCCGCCGCCGGCCGAGCTCGAGCGCAATCCGTGCAAAGACCGTGACCCCCTTTTCAGGCTGGGGGTTGATGAACGTCACATATCTCGGTTCGGGGCTCTCGGCAATAACCTTGCCGAGCCGTATCGGGTTAGGAATCGCCACCCCGTCGATTCCGACCCTGCGCATAGAGCCGGCGCGAATACTCTGACGGGAAGATAATGGCATCGACGTCCTCGAATCCGCGTCGATCGTTATAGCCGAAGTTGTGCAGGCTAAAGACGACCGCGATTCCGCGTGCTCTTGCCTTGATCATCAACGACCGGCTCACCGGATGCCCGCCGTACGTCAGCAGAATCTCAGGCCGGAATCGATCGAGCACCGTCGTGGCCAGGTCAATGTACATGGCGCCCTCACGCGGGCTAGGTGCCTTATCGGCCCGGCTGCAGGAAGTGGGCAGCAACGTGACGCGCACGCCGTCGACTTCGAGGTCGAAAACCTCGGCTTGGCCCCCGAGGCTGAGGGCAGCCCCCACCGGCGCCGCCGGCTGCTCGATCGCGCCAGAACATCTTCGAGGGGCGTTTCGTTTTGATAATCGAAGACACCGCAACTGAACGCTCGGCAGTCCCAGCCGCGTGCAGCCAGCAGCTCGAGCAGCTCGCGTGTGGCCAGCGCCGCGCCGCTCGAGGGATCGAGGTAGCTGTGAGTGGAAGCAAAGAGCAATCGATGAGCCATGTTGAGTCCCCCCAAGCGATAACACGTAAACATGTAGGGTCCGCCATTGCGGACCATCCGGCCCCACCACAGGCGTAAACGCGAAGAATCATGTAGGGTCCGCCATTGCGGACCATCCGGCCCCACCACAGGCGTAAACGCAAAGAATCACGTAGGGTCCGCCATTGCGGACCATCCGGCCCCACCACAGGCGTAAACGCAAAGAATCACGTAGGGTCCGCCATTGCGGACCATCCGGCCCCACCACGGGAATAAACGCAAAGAATCACGTAGGGTCCGCCATTGCGGACCATCCGGCCCCACCACGGGAATAAACGCAAAGAATCACGTAGGGTCCGCCATTGCGGACCGGACGCGTGGATACGTCGAGCGCCACAGGGTGCGAGCTGATGGCGCACGAGAACATGACCACCGTCGTGAGACGGTGGTTCGGATGGGGAACCTCCAACCTCGCACGTCAGTGCGATCTGGCACCAGGCCCGCCTCCTCGGATGATCGAGCTCACGACCGAGCCTGGCGGGCTGCGCCCGTACGAATCACGCATTCACGGGCGCGGTCAACGGGACGGCTTGATCATTTCCGGAGCACATGCTCGATCGACGGCGAGCACAGAAGCCGGTCCGCAATGGCAGACCCTACGACCCAAGATCGCCAAGCCGTGTCATCGCCTCGCGATCTCCCGGGCACTCCGCCAGCACCTCCCGCCATTGGGTCCTCGCCTCCTCAACATCACCTCGTTCCTGTGCAAGCACCGCAAGATTGCGCCGCGTGAGGTGCCCATAAATACCCTGATCCAAACTCGCAAACTTCCGCGGCCGCGACAGCGTCAAGATCCGCCGCCAGCATCGCTCGGCCTCAGCCGATTCACCGCGACTACGATGCACGACCGCCTTACGAAACCACAACTCGGCGTCCTTGGCGTCGAGCGAAAGCCCCTCCGCGCAGCTCGCAAGGGCAGCCGGGTAATCGCGCATCATTTGGTAAGACCGCGCAATGAGGGCATACAGCTTGCGAACAATCGAATCGCTCGGCGCTGAGCCCGCCAAACTGCGCTTGAGGTACCCGAGCGCCTCATTCCACTCGGTCCGTTCGATCGCGATCGACCCCAGGTTGAACAGCGTGAACGGATCATCCGGCCGCTCGGCGAGCTCCTCGCGCAGGATGCGGCAATCACGCTCGAGCTTTCGGAATCGCAACGCGCGGTCAGCGTATCCGGTATGGCGTACGGTGATATCCGTCCATTCGACCGGTACTCCCGCGCGTTTCAGCGCCGGCAGGATCTGCTCATGAACGCGGTACGTCCAGCGCACGCCTTCGATCAGCGGAAAGAGCCGGATATGATCAACCACGGTCTCGCCCCCCGCTCCGTCCGGCCCAGGGTCGCATGAGCACCGGACGACATAGGCAGGCATGGTCCCACCACATCTCAACTGCCCGAACAACGTCTCAAGCTTGCCGCGTTCCGGCGGCTCAATCAAATCATCGGCATCGAGCCAAAACGCGTAGTCGCCTCGTGCACGAGCCAGCGCCGCATTGCGAGCAGCAGCAAAGTCATAAACCCACACGAAGTCAAACACCCGTGCCCCGAACGACCGAGCAATCTCGACAGTCCGATCGCGACTCCCCGTATCCAGCACAACGATCTCATCAAACACCCCGCGCACCGATTCGAGACACCTCGAGAGGTTGGCTTCCTCATTCTTCACGATCATGGAGAGCGAGACCCGCGCCCGAAGTAGGTTAGGCTTTAGCCTGACATCCGGCCCATTCGCGACTGGCACCCCACCTCGAAGTACGTCAGCCTTCAGCCCGACATCCGGGCCCTCCGCGTCCGCCTCCCGCTCCCCCGTGCCGGCCTGCGCGCCCCCGCCCATCCCCAACGCAAATCTCCGGCGCCCGCGTTCCCGCCTCACCAGCCCCAGCTTTCTCCCCATTCCGCCAAGCCTGCAGCGTAACCCTCCGTCCCTGCGGAACATCAACCCCCCACTTGGCCGCAAACCGCCGCGCATTCTCATCGAGCACGCGCTCAGCATCGACCCCATTCCCCACAAACGTCCGGCTCCCATAACACATCCTCGACCAACTGCGGCGGCGCAGCATAGTTGGACATCGGCCCGACGAGCCCAATCTTCATTTCGGATTTCGAATTTCGGATTTCGAACTTCGGATTTCGGATTTGGCTCCGGCCAGTGCGATTAACTGCTCGAGCCATCCGTCGGTGACGACCACGTCGTTGTTCAACAAGACGAGAGATTCTCCCCGCGCGTATTGGAGCCCCTGGTTGATTGCGGCGGGAAATCCGCGATTGGTCGCGTTGGCAATGATGGTCACCGGCACGGGCGAGATGTCCTGGACGCCCGCGAAATAATCGCCGGTTTCGTCGGTTGAACCGTTGTTGATGACGATGAGCTCCCAGCGTGGTGCTGTCCGACGTATCAGCGACTTCACGCACTGCCGGGTGAATTCGAGCTGGTTCCAGCACGGGATGATGACGGACGTGAGTCCGCCGATAGTGGGCGCGCTCATGGTGATACCTCGGTTGGAGCAAATGAGTTCAACATTTTGGAGCCACGAGATACGCGCAGCATATGAACGGACGCCGGTCCGTGTCGGACGGGTGTCGCACAGCGAAGTGCAACGTGGCTTTGAGGCAGTCCTCCTGGAATTCGCTTGGTGCAGTTTTTTCACAATGAACTGGGCGGTTATGGGACGGTGTTATGGGACACCGGCCCGGTCGTGATGACACCCCGAGCCTCGCGCCGGACCGCACCACTCTATTGCGAAACGGACCAAACAGCGTCCGATTCCGAGGTAGCAGGACCCCAGACTTCACTTCTGGCTCAGCCAGTTGTTGGTCCCAGGTCAGGCCACCGTGTTCTTCCGTAGTGGGACGTTTGTCCAAGCGGATCTCCTCACTTCTGACGAAGCGTGAATTTGGCAGGGGTCCTTTGCTCCACGGTGGTTAGCCGTCTCGTCGATACTACGACCCCCTCCGACTCCCGGCTGGGCCGACCGGCGGTTATGGTTTCCCGTCAGTCGTTGGTCAGAGATCACTTCCAGATCTCAGACCGCCAAGCCGGGTCTCTCAGGTTCCTCACTGATCTTTCGACGCCCGCCATCCCCTCTCACCCCGGGTAGCCCATCCGCTGCACGTGCTCGTTGCTTCACGGATGGTGTCTGGTTTCGCCGCTTCTGGACGGCTGACCGCTACCACTTGGCGTAACGAGTCGAAACGGGTTCACGCTTTCGCATTACGGCTGACGTCTTCGCCTTCTCGGGCTCCGACAGCACGGTTGCCCGTACCGCCGCCAAGTCGGCTTCATGGTGAACGAGCAATTGCCATGGTCAATTCCTTTCAATTGACAAGATCAGCGAGACTTAGCCTGACGCACCAGACGATCGCCAAGGTCGCGAAGGTCGGAGAAAATCCGGAGCTAGGCGAGGGACGCCAACCGATCGGGCTCGGTATTTGTGCACTCTTCGCGTCCTTCGCGCACTTCTGTTCCAACATGGAATTCGGTTTTGCAAGTTATCGACCCGTTGAACGCGCTCGAATGATCTCGCGGTGCAGGCTTCGTTCTCGCCGGCGCGAGCAGCCGTTCAACAGAGGGATTGCGAGAGATCCATTTTCCGCGAGGGATTGCGAGACATCCATTTTCCCGGTCGAATTCTGCCGCGAGCGTCCAAACGGGGAGAAGTGATTTGCGCAAAACCCAATGCGGCGTACTTGACCGGCGGAATTCTTTTGTTATTTTGTCCACTAATGATATTGCGATCAGGCTGGATTCCGAGTCGTCAAAGCCCCTTTGGAGCTCGCTCATGCCGGGGTATCCTCGATCTCAGATCGTCGTGGTGAATGTCGTTGGGGTGTATCACTGCATCACGCGGTGCGTGCGCAGGGCGTTCCTCTGCGGTTACGATCAGTATTCCGGCAAAGACTACGATCACCGCAAGGAGTTTATTCGGCGCCGGCTTCAAGAGCTCGCGTCGGTGTTTGGTATTGATATCTGCGGCTATGCCGTGATGGGCAATCATCTCCACGTCGTTCTGACAGTGCGGCCCGATCTTGCGCAGGATTTGAATCGCCTGGGGCTGAACGGCGAATGCTGGCTAGAAACCGTGAGTCACTTTGGCCGATGGTTCAAGCGGGCCGCCGGCGGACGAGAATCGCTGGCATCGGCAGCGTTGCGATGCGGACGACGTTGGTTCCAGGGTCAAGCTGCGGCGCGAGTCGCGTTTCAGTGAAAGGCCGCTCGGTGGAGAAAGGCCAGTAGGTGGTAGGCGTGATTGTGCGAGTCTCGTCTTGGCGGTTTGGCGAAAGCGGCGCTGAAGCGAGTGATATCTCGTTTTGTATCCGCACGGCCGGCACCGCCTTTGTGTAAGCGACTGCGCCCACCGGCCGTGCGGATACAACCCTCTTCATTCTCCCGCCGGATTTTCCAGAAATTGTGGCGTTGGTGTCGACGACGGCACCAGAACAAATGCCGGAGGTGGATCAAGGAGAAATACTTCCAGCGAGACGGTTACCGCCACTGGGTCTTCACCGGTACGCTGTTTGCCCAGAAAGGCCAAGGCCGGCCGATCCAGTTGATGGAAGCAGCCAAAGTGCGGATCATTCGTTATGTGAAGATTCGAAGCGACGTGAAACGCTACGATCCGAAGTGGGAACTCTACCTCGAAGCACGACTGGGTTGGCAACTGAGCCAAACGCTGGCAGGTCGGGGTCGGATCGAATACCTATGGAAGGAACAAGAGGGACGATGCGTGGTCTGTAGTTAACCGCTGCGGATCGCAGAGGAAGACGTGCGTATCCATCATCGCATCTGGCGCAGCCGAGGCGGTCCTGGCACAGCCGACAACTTGGAGTTGTTGCACGCCAACTGTCATCGGCAGATCCATGTCCAAGAACGACTGACGAAAGCGGCCGCGTCTTGCGAGGGGCGTTCGTGAAGGCTTGAGCTGCATGAAGGGAAACTTTCACGTGCAGTTCTGAGGGGAGGGGGCGGCGGTAACGTCACCTCCTTACCCGTCCCCGGGGTGGTCAACTACCCCGGGCGACCCGGCGCCTTCCCTTTTCGTCGGATCAGACCTCAAGGAAGGGCGTTAATTGCCTGCGGGGTGAAGTCTGATCAAAATTGGTGGCGGCGTGAGTCCAGCAATGGCAGGGTCGCCGCCGCCTTGGAGCGCTTCTCGAATGGAGACGATATCCGCTGCGTCGTAACCGGCACTACCACACCTCAGTCCCCAGAACGGATAACTAATCCGCTCAGTTAGTCGTCCACTTGAGTAGCGCGCGACGTTAACCAAACGGTCCTCCATGATTCTCGCTTCGCCCAAGCTGTCCGTCCACACCTTGGCTTCCTCTGCTCGTTCAGGAAAGTCCGCATGCCATTTCTGCACCCACGCCGCCCTTCAATGGTTTGCCAGAGCGCGAGTCTACTACTCGCACCGTAATGACCACCTTGGCCCCGCGGACCCCCAACGATTCCACGCGGTCGTCCAAACAGAATCGGACAACGGATGCTACCACGGCAGATGCCGCTACAGCCAGGGTCAGGTATTGCAAACTTCGAATGCGCGGCATCCCAGCAATTCCGTCGGAATAATGCGGAAAATATGCATCACCGCCTAGTCGGTGCCAATAGGGCTGAGTACGATGACATCCAGATCGCGGTGGAATAACCGCCTGCGTAAGCCTACTTTATTCGCGCAGCGACAGCAACTCCACGCCCCGTGGAGACGCGCCTTGGCCGGTGGGTCAAATCGAGTTTAATGGCGCAGTGCGCGACAGGAATTGCGGACGGGTGCCGATCGAGCCTGTCGAGTCATCAATAATGCGAGGTGGATCGGAACGTGCGAACCAGATGGGTCGCCGTGGCGCAATTCCGTCACTTGATCGGCCCAGGCACGATGGGCGGTAGGTTTTGAGCATCGTACTTCTTCACGAGAAAATCCATTACCATGTCAAAGGTTTCCATCTGGTCTCCCGTAGCGCCGCCCACGGCCGTGATCCCGCCGAAGAATCGCCCGAACTCATGGACCATGAACGTGGCTTGCGAGTCCGGGTCTTGGGTGAAGAAGGAGGGACTGACAAGTATTGGTGCACCCGCGGGGTAACCCATTCCAAACGGGTTGGTGGTCATGTGAAGACTCGGTTCTGTCGGACTGTCGTAAACTGGATCGATCTCAAAGTTAATCGTCGGATTGACCATCTTATTCTGCATGTTGTTGATGAAATCCTTCCATTCCCCGACGAACTTGGGATTTCCAATGAAAAGTCGCGTCATCCTCCCGCTTCCACCGGCGGTCCCCCGTCGCGTTAATCTCGCGACAAGGTCCTCGACGCTGTTAATCATCATAGACGCCTTCCAGATTTGAACGCCGGCAGCTTGGACAGCGCGATTGATCATCGACTGTTCGGCTGGTGAGAATTGCTCGCCGGAAGAGGTTTGATAGAAATCATTACCGACAATCAGCGTTATTGTGACCGACGTGGTTCGGAAGGCGGTAGAAATTGCATACGGGCCGACGTTGATCGTCGCGGTCGCCTGCGTGGCCGTCCGGATGCTAATCCCCCTATACGGATTTTGGCCCTGATAGGGCGGAACGGTTCCGGGTGGCATGATTAGCGTCTGACCTGACTGGCCAGGCTGCGTTAGCACCTCACCTGATTGGTCGTCATAATCTGTCGGCGCGTTTCCGACGTACCGGTAGAGGTCGTCATCATGCCGCATTGAATCCGAGGGGATCACCCGTTACGAAACGACCCAACTGCGGACCGTACCACCTCGCGCGGTCGTAGTATTGTTCCGTCTCGCTGTCATACTCCATCCCCGCAAACTTGAACCGATCACCGTTGCTGGCGTTCGTCTCCGTCAGGATGTTCCCGAAACTATCATAGACGATGTGATCCAATTCCGATCCCGAGGAACTCACGACGTCCCGCACGGAATCCAGCTTGTCGGTCAAGTACCAGGCTGTTGCTCCGCCCAAGCTCGTGCGAGCAAGCAACTCGTCGTCAACGGCGCCGTTGACCATCCCGGGACCGGAAACGTAGCGAGTCAGTAACGTGCCCGATC
>CAWAYO010000040.1:0-42915 GCA_963786085.1 uncultured Acidobacteriaceae bacterium | reverse complement strand
CGCGGATCGTTCATGGTTTTAACGGGTTTCGAACTGCCCGAGATCATCGCCAGCTAGCATATTCCCAAAGCTGACCACACCGCGTCACCGATTCTCCATCGGTGATTGATCGCAGTATTCATTTGATCCGCACAGTCAGAAAGGAGATCGTGTCATGGGTTTCCATGCCCGGAGCACTCGGGAAAATTCTGCTTTGAAGGCCAGAAAGATATGGGCCACGCGTCGTGGCGAGCTCTACCTGGAGTACGCAAAGAGGTATCTTGCCGAGGGTCAGGTCAACCAGGCTGTGGCGACGGTCAACGAAGGGATACATTTGGCCGGCGGCCAAAATGGCTGGAACCCGGCAAAAGATCTCCCGTGAAGAGAAGCCTGACCTTCCATCCCTACCTTCTGCGTACCCTCAAAAATCCTTCACGATCTTTGCGCCTGAGCAACGACTCAAGCGGCGCCCGATGTCATGCTAGAAACAATGTCGCATAGCGCCAGTTCTGGGCGCCAATTCCACCGTTCCCCCGGCAATCGACAGCTGCTCGCTTTCGCTCCGCGTGGAGATCTAGCTCTCCCACGCGGGAACCGTTCAGGCGAGGCTGCCGTTCGATGTCAAGGGACATATGAGTAACGAGATCCCCGGAAATCGCGCGTAACCGAAGAGAGTGTTCTTGTCGAATTCCCCCGTAATTCTATGTGTTGATGATGAAGTGGTCGCCGTGGCGCTCCGTCGACTCATTCTGTTAAGTGCTGGCTATCAGGTTGTGACCGCCGCAGACGGCGCGGCGGCGTTGGAGCTCTTCCGGTGCATCCAAGTCGACTTGGTTATTACTGACCATTGTCTACCCGGCCTTATGGGAGCGCAGATGGGTGCTCAAATGAAGCGGCTGAGGCCGGCAATCCCGATTATTCTCTTCAGCGGGTTGCCGGAGGCGCCTCCAGGGAGCGATTGTGCAGATCTATATATCACCAAGGGTGTGCCGGCGGTCGAATTCCTGCGCGCAGTTGCTAAGCTGATTTCAAAATCAGAATCTTCTGACGGTATCAGGCGTGACGGTTCCTCATCGCCACTGGGCTAAACGTGCAGGAGGAGACGCATAGGCACGTTCTCGCAATGCAGTGGTAAGTTCCTCTGTCAGACAGACCTTGATCTTAGGCGTTGGCCTATCCTTCGGAAGATACTTCCCTGACACGGGTGGTTGAACATCGGTTCGTTCCTGACTGTCATCGGCGTCTTCCTGTGCCCTCTTTATTCGGGAAAGACCGGGGAAGGGGCATTTGCAGAATCCGATCACCGGACAGCACCTGAAGCACGTCGCGGATAGTCGCTGATCAAGTACCGCTTTCTGGTCAACAGACGGATGGACAGCGCTGGTCACCGCACCAGTTTCCTTCACGGATACCGGCCAGGTGACCGGCTGGCGCTGGCGTACAAGGCGAGATGGAAGCACCTGCTTTTTGATTTCTCGCAGGAAGACTTCGATCATTTCGCGGCCCAGCTTTTATTCCGCTGGTTCAATATCGAGCGGTCGGGCGACATAGCCAATTATCGCGGCCCTTCGATGAGCGTTGGCGATGTTGTTGAGATCGACGGGCGCGCCTACGCTGTCGATACGCCCGGCTTTGCGAGGGCCCAAGGAGCTCCAGCGCGAGCAGATTGTGGCGAGGCCCGCGGACTGGCTTCGACCTGCTGAGCTTTTAGGACCGACGATTCTCGTTCTTCGAAAAGAACGAGCCGGTGCAATGAATTCTTTTGCCGCGACCATTTTCGCCGGCGCGGACCATTCGGTTCAGTTCTTTCGTCCATGAGCCTCCGCAGATGCGGGGGCTTTTCCATTTCATACCAACACCAGGAGAAACCGCCATGTCTCACCGCCGCCGTTACTCAAAGCGCGAGTTGCTGGGCAGCTTGCATGTGGACTACATCATGTCAGTTTCCGATCTTGGGCTTCGGCCCGGTACAAATCGGTGGGACGTACTTCGGGCGTTCCTCAAGCGCGGCGAAGCGCGCGCTGAACGGCTGGTGGAGGAACGGGACGGCTTCCTGATTCTGCAAAGCATCCCGGGTCGGCGAAATACCGGCGCGATCTACCTCTACCGGGAAAGCCTGCAGGCGTTCTTCTGGCTAACTTTCGGGAACTGTGAGGACGATCTCAACGGCGAGGATTTCCAGAACGCCATGCGCATTCACCGGCTCATCAGGCTGGTCGGGAGTGGCCCGCGACCGCGTCATCGTAAACGCCTCAGGTGTGGTGCGCGGTCGGCGGCGGCTTTGCCTGTCTGGTTGCAGCTACCTGGAGATCATCCCCGGTATGGTCATTCGGTTAACTGCAGGCCAAAACCGACCCATTTGACCGTGTGCGGAATCCGGGGTACAACAGCCCATCCATGAGGAAAGGAGACTGAGCCATGACCACCCAGCTTGCGCCATGGAAACTGCCACGCCCGAAGCCCGAGCTGGTGCCGGTCTCCCCGGAACAGGCCTTGGAATATATGTCATGGTTCGTCAACCGGCGGGCCTATACCCGGCAGACAGACAAGCCAGATGAAGATTCCGGGAAGTACTTTTTCTACCGGGCGCGTGACTACAAGACGAAGGAGCCGCTGGCGCTCGATGTCGAGACGATTCGCCGGCACCTGTCAGGGGAGCTCACGATTGGCCTCTACGCAATCAATCCAGAGACACAGTGCTCGAAATGGGTCGCCATCGACGGTGATTATAAGGATGCGTATCGGGACCTTCGAGGTCTGCGCTGGGAACTCCAGCAGGATGGCGTCTACGCTCTGGTAGAGATGTCACGACGGGGCGCCCACCTCTGGATCCTGTGCGAGGAACCCGTCCCCGCCAAGCTCTGCCGTATCTATATATATAACCTGGCGCTCCGCCTGGCCGTGCCGATCAAAGGCATGCTGAAGCAGGTAGAGGGGATCGAGGTCTTCCCGCGCCAGGATGAACTGGCCGATGGGGAGTTCGGAAACGGTATTCGGGCACCGCTCGGCATTCACCGGGCAAACATGCACCGGTACTGGTTTGAGGATGCCGGCAGCAACCTTGAGGATCAGATGGCCTTCCTGCGCGGGGTGAAACGGCTCACGCGCAGAGACCTGGAGACGTTCACAGAGGGGCTATCGATTCCCGAGTCGATAGTCACACGGCCGCCGATCCAATCCGTATCGTATCGGGCCTGGAACAATGGCGGCTTTCAGATTCTCCAGCACGTCACCGTCCGCGCGCAGAGGAGCGGAAACTACTGGACCCGCTGTCCGTCGTGCGCAAAAGAAGGCCGGGATCGGCTGGCGACAACCTCGCTATCTCGATTGCCGACCCTCGCTTCTACAAATGCTGGGCGGGCTGCACGCGGGAGATGATCCGCGCCGCGCTCGGCCAGCCTATACCCCAACGGAGTTATCGCTAACCGAGGAGGTGCTTGTGCAGGAAAGCCGATTCACCACGCTGACGCGCCGGGGGCTGATGCTCCCGGCAGAGATCCGAGAAGAAATCCGCAAAACAGGCATTCGTTGCCGGCCTCAGGTGGAGATCGTTCATCAGGACCGGGCAAACCAATGGAAGCTGCGTGCCGAAGAATCAGGCGGAGCGGTGTCGCTGCTCGGACACTATGTCGGCTTCGTGGCTGCAGACGGGGGTGCTCTGGCGTGGCTCAATCGTGTACACAGCCTGCTGCCGAATGGCACCCACGCCGTCGTGGTCGAGAGGGAACTGGTCAGGGTTGAGATGTTTCGCTATGAGCACACCTATGATCTGCTGATCACACGGCATTGGCTCGAGGGCAGAGAAGGAAGGCGGCCGGAGCTGCGCAGCGAGCTGCTTTATCTGGGACGGCGGGGGACGCTGGCGACCGAACTGTGGGGCCGAGACGCTGCCTTCCGCGGGGGAGCGCAACCTGTCTTCTTCACAAGGAGTGGAGAGCAGAGCTCACCGGAGCCACTGTGGATCGAGGCAACGCTGAAAGTGACCGAGGGGGTGTGCTGCCTAGGCTGCAAACATTGCCATCTGCTGGAAGCGTGCGGTGCTGCGAATCAGAATGCGATCGGAGTCCCGGCATGATTGACTGTCATCACCCGCGGATCTACGCGCGGCTGCAAGGCTTCGGCCTTGTGTTCTTCACGCTCGGCATGGCCTCGCGAAATATCGACAGAGCGGTTATGCATTGGTAAGGTCCTTTTTTTCTTATATTTTATCTCTCTATCTCATTCACTTCCTTTCACATCAAGGAAGTTTCAGATGATCTGCTGCAGATCGAACAGGAGTCTCTCTACCCCGCCTTACGACGCCTGCTCAAGAACCGGCTATTGGATTCCGAAGAAGGCATTTCTGCCACCAACCCGTCGAATTCGGAATTACCGGCCCAGCGAAGACGGCATCAAGCACGTGGAAAAAGCACGTTCCAGCTTCAAGAAGACATCAGCGGGAATCAGTCGCGTAATCGCTGTCCAGTAGGAGGCTATGGTGATCGAAGTGAGCGAACCGAACTGGACACCGCTCGAACGGCTCTTATCGCGAACAGAATGCGCCTCCTTTATGTTTATGGGCAGTGTGGGAACCATCATGCTCTACAAGCATCGCGACACCCGCCGCTACCTCAACATCGATGCCGACGCGGGCGAATTTTATTTGTACGGCTGCTGCTCGTACATCAAGGTCACGAAGGCGGAGGCGCTTGCCTACGTTTTCGGATAAAGGAGAATTCATCAATGGCAAAATCAGTGAACAAAGTCTTTCTGCTGGGTTATGTAGGAAAGGACCCTGAACTCCGGTCCACTAACGGCGGCACCCTGGTCGCAAACCTGGCTCTGGCGACGACGGATCGCTTCAAGGATAGCAGCGGGAACTGGACGGACCGCGCCGAGTGGCACAACCTAGTTGCGTTTTCCCGCGGCGCAGAGATCTTGCGGGATTTCGTCAAAAAGGGATCGAGGCTTTACATCGAAGGCCGGCTTACAACGCGGTCTTGGGATGACAAGGACATCGGCGAGAAAAAGTATCGTACGGAAGTGATCGTCAACGACATCACGCTGCTCGGTCCCAATGAAAATGGATCGTCGCATAGCGGAAACGGCCGGGGAGCCCAATCCAACAGCCGCTCCCAAGGCCGCGGTGATCGCCACAACGACGCTGATGAGGACTACAGCGGGCTTGAAATCACAGATCAAGATATCCCGTTTTGAGCGGTTCGGTGGCTGCTCGGTTTCTTGGAGGCAAAAAGTCCTGCCACAGTAGTTGTTCGTTGCCTGTGTAGCTATGGCATACGCGTGGATGGTGACTGAAACGCGGGAGCAATGCCGGATAAAGGTGGCCCTAACCTAGCCCGTGGGTGCGCGCAAGCCGTTAACGCAGTGGTGTCCACCAAAACCACTGAACCCCACGTCGCGGCAATAGTCCTTGTTTGAAAGGCCGGCGCCTCTGTCGGTCTTTATCCCGAACAATGAGGTAATTATGGAAAGCACGCAGAACACTGCGGCGGAGGTCCTCGCACGTCTGGAGGAACCTTTCGCTTCAAGAGAAGTCAAGTGGCTGGTTGCAGCCACTTCACGGGACAAAAAGAAAGGTCGGGTCGCGCCGTACGCCGATCCGCGAGCGTACACCGATCGCCTCAACGAGTTGTTCACGCCGAGCGGATGGACGCGTCAATACACGATCCACCCCATTTCGAACATCACCCGTGTAAAGAACGACAAGCTGATCCAGACGGGCAAGGTAATCGTTACCTGCGTAGTTACGATTCCTGACGTGGGCACGCACAGCAGTGGCGGCGAAGAGTGGGCTGACGATGAAAATGCCATGACCAGCGCGGAAGCGCAGGCATTCAAGAGGGCCTGCTCGTGTTTTGGGTTGGGACGGTACTTCTACAATGTCCCGGAAATCTGGGTAGAAGTGAACGAATACCGGCAGCCAAAGCAACTCCCAACGCTGCCAGAATGGGCATTGCCGGCCAGTGAGCGCGGAAAGAAAGGCAACAACGGTGGCCTGAAGGAGGGAGGGAAGTCCTCCGGCTCTCCACAAGGCGGCGGGTCGTCCATCCGCAAGGGGCCGCTGGACGCGAAGCTGACCGAAGAGATCGCCGGTTACAGACGAGACCTTGGCGCCACACTGTTTGCCGACATTCTTGCGCGCGTGGCCGGCGTTCAGGATCCTCGCGACATTCCGAACCAGAACCTGCAGCAGGTCGTGGACTCTTCGATGAAGACCTGCATTCGTGGAATGCAAAGCATCCGCGAATTCGCGTCCGAGCTTCCGGAAACGGAGCGTTACATAATTCTCGACGAACTCGAAATCCGGTCACTGGACCGTATTCCGAGCTTCGAGGTTTTCCTGAAACTAGGCAACGCGATGAAAGAAGCCTTAGGAAAGACGGCGGCTTAATCCAGGGCGCTAATCCACAGGCAAGTGAAGGGGACGCAAAGTGCGTCCCCTTCACCTTTGAGGTGACAACCATGAACATCATCCAGTGCTCGATCTGCCGCCGACCGGCTGCCTGGATGATCGACGGCGACATCTTCTGCGAGGGTCACAAGGAAGCAATCATCGAGGAGTTCGGTGTCGATCATTTCCTGATACGCCGGTTGACGACCGTTGACCGCACTTTCCACGCCGCTGGCCACTTCTCAATATTCCGGCGAGCCAAGAAGCTTGTTCGCAAAAAGAAGTCCAAGGAGAACGAAGGCGGCAGTCGCGCCTCCAGGAGATAAAAGGCCATGGCGAAGATCCTTCAGTTGCAGGCAGAAGCAACCATTGTCAGCATTCCCTTGAGTCTCGCCATGTACTGCGAGAACTGCAACACCATTTCCAACTCGCGGCCGCATCGATGCGGCGTTTGCGGGAGCAGCGCCGTGCTGTTCGTCGAACCGATTCTTAACCCGGATCCGGATCCCGCGAACCGGGCCAAGGGCCGGGTGCGGTTCTCTTACCTGCGCGCTGTGGGCGCCTAATTATTGTGTGCCCGGTGTCATCCAGAAAGATGCGGGGGCAACTCCTTCAACAGGGCGAAGCGATTTAACCAGTCGAACGAACCGTGAGATAAGAACGCTCGTACTGGAGGGCAGAGACGATACGAGCCCTGGCCGCATGTATCTTTTGTCCGCTGCTGGATAACTCCGTAGCGGGTCAGGGCAAGGCAGGTGCGGGCCGATGTGCCCCGAAACGCATCGCCTTTTATCGTCTGAACAGAAAAGAGGTTGCCCATGCCAAACAAAGATCAAACGTTTGCTCTGTGCGCAGACTCAGCTTCGTCAACCTCCTTCCTTTCGGCAGCGATTCGTGTGGTTGTCCCTTGTCCTCATTGCCGCCTGATTCAATTTAGAACTCGGAACTGCATGTGCCGGCGCTGCCACAAGCCTCTGGACGGCACCGAAAAGCATTGCGTCAGTTCTGATCCGGCTACGCGAACTCCTGGAACTCCTGCAAGAGAAGACCGACCGGAGATCGTGAACCATCTTGGAACGCGCGTGCGCGAGGTTCGGAGGATGCGCGGACTTTCTCAGAGTAAGCTGGCACAACTCATGAAAGCGCCACGTACGTACATTTCAAAAGTCGAGATGAGCAGGACAGTTCCTACCATTGCGACGTTGTATCGTATGGCAAGCGCTCTCGAGATCGAGGTGCATCACCTGCTGTGCGATGCGCGGCTGCATCGACGTGAACTTGAAGCAATTTCTCAGGACTCCTTTCTCAGAGAGGTGGCTCAACCGGTCGAAATGCTGAATGCTCAGCAACGGGCTGTAATCCTACGAGCCGCACGTGAAGCAGCAGCGCGTCACAACTGCGCTGCATAGTCGTCAGCCTGGTTTCGGCCTGAGTGCCGTAGAAATCGACGGCGTTTGGCTGAGGAGGGCTCGCTTGTCATAAGGAAAGGAGAAATTCTGCTAACAAGGCTCCCTTATGACAAGGACACAGGACCGAATCGAAATTCGCAGCGCTGGAGCTGATCCGATTCATTTACAAAAGTGCTTCGCCGAATCTCAGTGGGCGACTCCAGGGCTCAACACGTTTCCAGAACTGACTACTCATTCGAATCAATGATCACTGGCAATTCACGGCTTAAACACACCGAGGATCGCTCTGTGTCGGGTGCTCCGCACGACTTCCTTCGATAGTCACCGCGCTCCTCTTCGATTTCCAATAGACGCTGGCAACCGCCAACGTCCACAAAGGAACTAAATCAACTCCGGGCAAGAGCTTGGCAAAAAACGACGGCAGAAACTCCCAGTGCCAGCCAAGAAGGCGAACCAGCAAAGCTCCAATGCCGAGATCGAGTATGTCATCAGCAGGCGATGCCGCGCCTTCAACGAATAGGGGGAAAACGACGATTTGGAGAGCATCCGCTATGACAGCCAGCACCATGGCGGCTCGAAAGCGCGAAGCCCGCGAGATTGTGATGCTGTCGTGAGTCACGTCAGCCTGATTCTTTATCGTCTGAAGTCCAAGCATAGTCCTTCTCGATATCCGACTATTTTACTGCTGTTCGGCGCTATGGCATAAACCGCATGAAGAGTTCATCGTTAGCGCTGGCGAAAACATTTCGTCGCTCGAATTGGAGAAAACGCTCGCAGCCCACTCGAGCGATTATGAGATGGCTGTCCTCCCAGTGCGCCATGAGTAAGGGGAGATGTCCCCAAGGCGTTGGTGGTGCTGACACCGGAGTCAAAACGCCGAACATCATCGTAGCAGTGATTTTGTAACGCGAAGTTGACACAAAGAAGTGATCCAGCCGATAAGAGCAAAAAGATTCTGCTTAAACTCTGGCCCCCCGATGCGAAATTGGCGGGGCTGTTCATTTATGGAGGTAAACGTGCGCAATGTCGCTCGGATCAAGCTAGGCTACTACCCTCTGCCGCCGGAGGAAGGCAAGCGCCTGCGGAAACTGTTGGACTTCACGGCCGGAACCACAAGCGTTGTCGATCCATGTGTCGGCACAGGAGACGCGCTTCATCAACTGACCGACCGAACAGAGGCGGAAAAGCACGGCGTTGAACTCGACGCCAACCGCGCTGCGACTGCCGCGGCTAGCGGTATCAGGACGATTCAGGGGGATCTCTTTAACACCATCGCCAAGGTCGAGAGCTTTTCGCTTCTTTACGTCAATCCTCCGTATGACTCAGAGATCGGGTCAATGGACAACAAGCGGATGGAGTTTCTGTTCCTGGAACACACTTATCGTAGGCTGGCTGAGGGCGGAGTGCTGCTGATGGTGGTACCTCAATCGCGCCTCGAGTCCTCAATTCCGCTGCTAGCCGAAAACTTCGCAGACCTTCGAGTCTTTCGACTGACCGATCCGGAATCGGTACGCTTCGACCAGGTGGCCTTGTTAGGGGTCCGCAAAAGGATGCGTGGCCAGGACTACAGCCGGAACCGTGCAGCGTTGCACGAGATGGTGTGGCGGCACGATATGCCGACGCTCCAGGGCAATGAGACGCCCTATCGCGTACCGGCGTCGCCGTCCACGAAGCTTGCATATCGCGGCTTGCCTCTCGATCAGATTGAGGACCTGATTGTCAGCTCGTCTGCTTGGAAACAGGTTGAAGCGCTCCTACTTCCAAAGGAGGAGATGGCAGGTGGTCGACCGATTACTCCGCTACATGCGGGTCATGTGGGTCTTCTCTGCACGGCCGGACTGCTCAACGGCGTCTTTGGACAGGGAGACGAGCGGCACATCGCGCGCTGGCGCTCGGTGAAATCGGTAACTGTCTTCGAAGTGAAAGAGAAGGGCTACACCGAAGTCCGTAAGCGCGAGCAGTTCACAAACGAACTGGCTTTGGTCTACGAGGATGGGCGAACGCTCGTGCTCGGAGACAAGAAGAGAGAAGACGACGATGCAGAACGCACATTTGCGGATGGGGCGCCTTGAGTATCGCCGGAATTCAGAAAGCACGAACACCAGGATCTCCGTACACGTGGATCGCTACGTTGGCGAGGGGGACGACGCGCATCTGATCAGTCTGTTCGGAGGCGACGCCGAGGTAGGCGCAATCACGGCGGCGATTTATGAGAAGCACACCTTCACGGTGAGATTCCTGGACGGCAGCCAGAAGGTGGTAGGCTTTGGTCCCGACGCAATCTGCTATCGCGGCTCGATCAATTTACAAGGGCACAAACAGGCCCTTCGGCATCTGATCGCGGTCTCAACCTCCCTTCACGCCAATGGAAGCGCTGGACGGACTTTTATTCTCCAACTCGGGCCGGATACGAGAGAACTCGCGTGGGCAACCCTGGTTAGCTTTCTTGGGCTGCCGGCGGATCCGCGCTGGAGCGTTCCAATCCTGGAGGCGATGTGGGCGGAGACGAAAATTCGCCGCCTGGATGGAATCGGCTGCACGCCGGCGGTCATCCACGGTACACGTGATGAATTGCTGGCTCGGATCGGGCGGGCACGATCTCTGGGGCTGCTGCCGTTTCCGGAGAAAAATGGTCCTGTGCTCTGGCCCAGGCACACGATAAAGCAAGCGCTGAAGGCGTCCTCTTTGGCGTTAGCCAGCGACGCTTAGAGACCGCTCTCGTACACGAATAATCACAGCAATCCCACTCAGGAACGGCCGGTTAACCCGGCCGTTTTTCGTGTTCACTTCCATCCTCCGGAGTCCCGCCGTGGATAGTTATTACGAATATCTTCGAACTTTCTCTCAGGAGCTCGGAGCACGTATCGTCGAGATGTACCCGCCACTGCAAGGGCCAAGCGATCTGAGCATACCGGGGAGATGCTTTACAAAACAGACCGGAGACATGGTTTACACCATGGCGGAGAACAGTTGGCTTTCCCAGCTTTGGCTTGACGCATGAAGATGCGTTTATGCCTTGGAAAGAGACTCGAACCGTGGATCAACGCCTGCAGTTTTTATCGAGCTATCAGAAGGAAGAGATGTCCGTGACCGATCTTTGCCACGAGTACGGCATCTCGCGTCCAACTGCTTACAAGTGGATCAAGCGTTACGACGAAGTTGGGCCTGAGGGCCTGCTCGATCTGACGCGCACGCCGCACAGTTCTCCATACGCAACATCGGCAGAGATCGAGAACGAAGTCCTCGCGCTACGGAAGCGGTTCCCGTCCTGGGGAGCGAGGAAGCTCAAGGCGCGACTGGAGCGCATGAACCCGAACGTGAGCTGGCCGGCGGCAAGCACGGTGGGTCAGATCCTCAGCCGGGCCGGGCTCACCAACCCGAAGAGGAAGAAGCGGCGTGCCACGCCCAGCTCGCAACCGTTCTCGATGGTCACGGCGCCGAATCAGCTTTGGTGCATGGATTTCAAAGGGTACTTCCTGACAGGCGATGGCTATCGCTGCGATCCGTTCACGATCACCGATGCGCACAGCCGGTTTCTGATTCGCTGCCAGGCAGTCGCGCGCATGGACCTCGCCCAGGTCAGTGCCGTTTGCGATGCTGCGATGCGCGAGTACGGCGTGCCAGAACGCATTCGCACGGACAACGGAGCGCCATTCGCGGGCGTCGGCCTGCTGGGCCTGTCGAAGTTGTCGCTGGGATGGATGAAGCTCGGCATCGTTCACGAACGCATCCAGCCAGGACACCCTCAGCAGAACGGGAGACACGAACGGATGCACCGCACGCTGAAGGAGGACACGGCGAAGCCGCCGGCACGCACGGTGACGGCGCAACAGAAGAAGTTCGATCGCTTCCGCCTGGTATTCAACCATGAGCGCCCGCATGAAGCTCTTGCCAACGAGACGCCGGGAAGCATCTACGTGCCCAGCACTCGGCTGCTGCCCAGCAGAGTAGCGAGCTTCCAATATCCCAAGATCATTTCAGACGCGGCGAGTGAACAACAGCGGCGACATCAGTTGGCATAAGGGCCGGGTTTTCGTCAGCGAAGTGTTCCGCAACGAGGAGATCGGACTGGAACAGATGGATGAGGACGTGCACCGGGTCTTCTTCTGCAACACCGAGCTGGGCGAGTTCAACAGCGCCGAGATGCGATTTCGGCCAGCGCTCCGAACGTGAGATCGTATTACCAAGCTTTCAAACGATTATTTGATCATGCTGCCGAGTAGAAAAGGAGCGATGCTGACAGTGAGGCTTATTCCTCTAGGTTTGATCCTGATCGCAGTAGTTTCTGTGCTCATCGCAGCATTAGTTCCGGTCTCAAAAGCAAAAGGCCAGGCCCGATTGCTCGCCTCGCTGTTTGTGGGTGCAGGATTCGGCCTTGACTCTCTGTTGCAGTTAACAAGGGGAAACGAAGTATGGCCGAGGCTGGTTGAACTAATGGCAGGTGCATTGCTCGTTTGGCTTGGGTTTCGAAAACATCGAAGAGATCCCGAAGGCAGGACACCTGCCGCTTCGATACTCTGAGTCGGCGTTGCTGAAGTTGCTATCCCCGAGCGCCAAAACAAGCCATGGAAATGCCAGGGTATGGAAAGCATGGAAAGCCATAAAGCCGGCTTTCCACCCTTCCCACACCCCTTGGAAATCCCTGCGGGGATTCCCACATTACCACGGCTACGGCGACGACTATGATGTATTTGAAGACCGGCAAAGCCCGCCGAAAACCCGCAATCAGAGCCACTCTCACCGCAAGGGGCTTGTAAACCCATGTCCCCGGTCTAAAACGTAAAGGATGTCCCGGTACTCTCAGATCCCCTTGCTCCAGCAATCAAGTCCCTCTTACGGCAGCCGCTTCCAGCTCAAGCTCTGACTCTCTCCGGTGTTGCCAAGCATCTCAAAACAGCGCGATCGGCGATCATCGTTGGCGAGTGCGGAACCGGCAAGACGTTGATGTCGGTTGCTGTTGCTCATACGCTTTCCGCAGCGCGTCCCTACACCGCCATCGCCATGTGCCCGCCACATCTCGTGTTCAAGTGGGCGCGTGAGGTTCTGGAGACGATTCCCCGTGCCCGGACCTTTATCATCTACGATCTCCGCAATGGCGGCGATCCGACACGGCCGCACGGCGTCGTCGAGGTGAAGCAGCGCAATGGACAGCTCGTTCATAAGGGCCTGAGGACGACACTGTTCGAGTCTGCGAACTATGGGCCGCTCCGGGTGGAAGAGGCTCTGCCCAGGCCCTGCTTACTTCATCGTTAGCAGGGAGACGGGCAAACTCAGCTACCACTGGAAGCATGCGTACACGATCGCGGAATCCGGCCATGAAAAGGGAGCTGTCACCAATCCTGATACTGGCCGCGCAATTGCTCGATCGGAGGGCGGATATCTCAGCCGTGTCGACTTTGCAGAGAAGAAGATCTTCGAGCACGTCACGCGTGAGAAGGACGGCACTGCGGGGTTCTGCGCGATGTGGCAGGCCGACCGGCAGAAGATTCAGCGCATGGCGCCGCTTGGGTATATCGGCCGTTACATGAAGGGCTGGTGGGATTACGCCATCGCGGATGAGCTGCACCAGCTGGCTCAAGAGACAGCCCAGGGCAACAACCTGGGCGTACTCTATCGCTGCTCGCGAAAGCTGATCGGGCTCACCGGCACTCTGATGGGAGGCTACGCCGACGATCTCTTCAATCTCTTCTATCGGATGACACCGCGGCAGATGGTAGCGAAGGGCTTCGCGGCAGGCGGTTCAGGAAGACGAGACTTTGCCGAACGCTATGGCGTTCTCGAATCCATTGAGAAGATACCGGACGCTGACAATGCCTGCACCCGAGCTCAGAAGACGACAGTGCGGCAGATGCGAAAGCCCGGGCTTCACCGCTGGTCTTCGGCAAGTTCCTCATGGCGTCCACGGCCTTCGTGACGCTCGAGGATATCGTCGCGTACCTGCCTTCGTATGAAGAGAGCGTCATCGAGGTCGAGATGGATGTAGAGCTCGGCAAGGCGTATGGAGAGATCGAATACGACATACGTGAAGCGGTCAAACAGAACCGCGGAAACCGAAGCCTGATGAGCCTCATGATGCACCGTTTGCTTCTTTACCCCGACCATCCCTTTGGTATCGGGGAGATCTGGGGCAAGCGATTCAACCCCCATCTCGGTTGCCTTGAGCCGTTCCTGGTAACGACCGCGCCGGATCTTTCAGAAGACTTCGTGTACGCCAAGGAGCGCAGGCTCATCGAGGACATCCGCGGAGAGCTAGGGCGAGGAAGGCGTTGCCAGGTCTATGCGACCTTTACCGGTGAGCACGATGTTGCCGCTCGCCTGGAGAGAGTGCTTCGTCAGGCCGGGCTGCGCGTCGCTGTACTTCGGCCCACCGTGCCAACGCTCAAGCGAGAGCTGTGGTACGAGAAGCAGCTTAAGGACGGCGTTGAAGTTGTGATCTGTCATCCGAAGTTGGTAGAGACAGGTCTTGATCTTCTCGCGTTCCCGACCCTCTACTTCTACGAGACCGGATACTCGCTCCACACGCTGCGACAGGCCTCGCGCCGGTCGTGGCGCATCGGACAGAAGCATCCAGTGCGGGTGAAGTTCTTCGTCTCCAAAGGGACGACACAGACCACGTGTCTGCGACTGATGGGGAAGAAGATGCTGGTGGCGCTGATGATGGAGGGCAAGTTCTCGGGCGAAGGCATTCATTCCCTCGAGAGCGACGAAGACATGATGAGCGCCATGGCGCGTGAGTTGGTCGAGCGCGGACGCGTCGGTGAGTCAGCCGATGCGGTCTGGGCTGATCTCAAGCGCGAACGTGCCCAGCACATGGTATCGATGCCGGAGACAGGGAAGGAGACGATCCATCCTTGCCTCTTCTGCCGCATGAGTCGGAGACAACATCGTCGCCTGCACCGCATCTCGTCGAGTCCACTCCGAAGAGACAACAGAAGCCTTCCGTGCTTTGGCCCACCGGCTACGCGGAAGGAGAGCAGATGCTGCTCTTTGTCTGAACCATTCCATGTGAGCCAGTAGCAAGTTGCCCACAGGCTCACATGCGTGTGGAACCTTTCAACGACGAAACTGGAGATTTCATGGCGACCAAAGCCACAACTATACCTCTGATTCCGTTTCAATCGACCACTGGGGCGCCGTTGTCGCCCACAGCGGTTGCGACGGATCATTCTCTGCTTGAGTTGGACTGCGAACTTGATGCGCTGCTCGATCAGATTCAGGATGAGATCGAAGAACTGGGCGAAGCGAGCGCCGAAGCAATGGAGCGCTTCCAACTTTTCTGTGAGGCGATGGATGTAAAGATCGATCGCATCGGCAGATTTCTCCGTATCATGGAGACGCGAGCCGAATACTGCAAGAGGGAGGCGGCACGATATGCTGCTCGTGCCAGGAGGGCGTAGAGCAAGATCGAGCGAACCGAGTCTATGGTTCTCTACTACCTGGTCAGCCACGACCTCAAGAAGATTGAGAGCCACGAATTCACGCTGAAGCGCAACAAGAATTCCCAGGACAGTGTGGTGATCACCCAGCCGGACAGCATCCCCGCTAACCTTCGGCGCTTTGAAGCCAAGATCGATGGCCCATTCTGGCTCGACGTGATCGATGCATTGCCCCGGGCACTGGCAGAACCTCTCACAGCCTCTGTCAGATCGAGCGAGCCTTCGAATAGCGCCATCAAGCAGCATATCGCCAACGGTGGCGTGGTAAAAGGAGCTTCGGTCAAACGCGGATACCATCTGCGAATCGAATAGTAGAAGGCCAATCACAGACAGACGCACAGACAGAAGGGGCCAGCCTGGCGCTGGCCTATTACTCTATTTGAAGAATCGCCTATAGACACCGTTCAGACGACGCAACTGTTTGTTGGGCGACGACTAACTCCGCACACGCCTGGAGGACCGATAAAACTCTCAACGAGCGCGTTGGCCTCCTGTTACCGTCAATCGAGAATCATGCGCAATGATCGGCGGACACTGGCCGACTTGTCATTACGGATTCATGTGTCGGGTGGCCCAAATCCAGGAGCGGCATGGACGACAGGAGCAGGCCGCCCGCCCGCGTTCTATATCTGTCGTGGAACCGTGTCATAAGTCTGGAAGCAATAGGCCAGATCAGCCATCATCGGATCATCAGGGACCGGCACTCTTGGCTTCTTAGAGGCGAAGAACGCTCCCATTCCAGCAGGTGAAGGACCATCGTTGTCGCCGTAGTAAAACGCAAAGTTTGTAATCACCACTGCGCTCTCTGGCGTAGGCTCAGTTGCAGCGTCCCAAATCTCCACAAGACGGTCACGAATGTCCTGCATCCAAGGCGTCGTCTCGATAGGAATATGCGAGTACGATGGAAGTTCCTTCTGTGGGCTGCCGGGAACGTTGGCGTCAATGAAAATCAGGAACGGTATGTCGCCATCGGGTGCTTTAGGTATCGCTGCATCGTAAAGGTCAAAAACATCACCCTTGAGATGTGTTTCAGGCGTGACCTTGCCGGGGAAATTTATCGATCCGGGTCGCCTGCGGCTCTTGGCTTCAACAGCGATTTTCCTGCCAGTCCTCTTGTGAGTCGCGATGAACTCCGGGTGCTTGCCGGATGCTTTAGTGTCGTCGATCCACTCAATGTCAAAGCCTGCGCGCGTAAAGACAGCAGCGACTAGAATTTCGTATCGCGCTCCTTGGAACTTATGATAATCTTTCAACCGCTTGATAAGTGAGTCGGGAAGCCTATGGACCAATTGAAGCCAATATAGATCGTAGCCAAAACATTGGTAGGCTTTTGTCGGGCCAGTGAGAGTATGGCCAGTGCTAACATCATCGTCTGCGTCTCCCGGCCTGCGAAGTAACTCCACCATCGCCTTGCGCAATTTGACAATCTCGTTCTGATTCTTAAATGGAAGTAAAAGTTGCTTTTCAAACCAATCCTTGCCGAGCGTCCCGAGCACAAGCGCATCAAGGAACTGATGGAATGTTTCGTGTTGTGGGTAGTACCAGACTTTGTTCCAGACGATCCGAAACCGGGTATCGTCTTTGACATTGACCATGCTGGACTGGATTTGCGTTAGAGCACCCGGCACGGTTTTTGGAAACGTTCCCCGCAGCATCTCGTTCCCGAGAGCGTGTATGCCTTTGTCCTTGCAGCAGTCACCGTATGACTTCCCGTGGAGACCGCATGGACAAGGCTTCCCAGGGTCGAATGGCGGTATCGACTGCATTGCGAGACCCCCTCGCACGATGTGTGGCCGAAGGATAAAGGCGAGGTCGCATCCGAACCTTTCTCGCACCCCTGTTCCCTGAAGAATGTTTTCAATGATAAGCTCGGTCCTCGCGTTCCTATCGTGTCCGGGCATCACGTCGCCAATTTCCCAAACCGTATCGCGCGGGCCGTTGTCATCGCCTGAAAGGATGAACTGTCCATCGTCGCTAATTACGAAGTACCGGTTCTTCACCGGCCTTTGTTCGCGGTCAATTAAGTCGGCACCGGCGAACCGGTAGCCCTCGGCCTGTGACTCTTTCAGAAACTTCAATGCTTCTGGCCGTCCTGCAAACACCAAAGGTTCCGGTGTTCTCTCTTTCGCCCGGTCAGTCAAGGCGCTTGCCGTCCATTTCTGTCCGGCGCGGCCCGCCCGAAGTCCAATGGCGTAGTCCATCTTCTTCATGGAGTCCTCCATACGCGGTCAAGTATAGGGCGGGTTGCCCCGGTCTCGGCGATCTTCCAAACCAAGATGGGTTGACCTCTGTACCTCGCATCTGAGGACCGGGGACAAACGAAATCTCAGTCGGAAAGATATTGCTCCTCACAAAAGGGGATGGCGACGCTGATTGCCTTGGCTGCGCTGCAGCCGATTCCAGTCGCCATGCCGACTTCACGTACCTAATCGAGGCGCCGCGTGGGCCAGTTCTCGGCAATTGAATTCCTGATCAATAGCACCCCCTCCCAGAGCCCAATGAAACCCTGTGTGCCAATTGTGTGTCTGACTCGTGCCAAGACACGTCCTATGGCACGGAAAGCAGAGCGGCTGATCATCTGGCGCAGAGGTAGTCTTGGCTCGCCTGCGTATACACGGAGAAATTTTTCAAGACTGTGGCCGCTAAAACTCAGGCGACCATCATCATAGCTCGATTCTGATTTCGCCGGTGCCGAGGGCCCGGCCGGTCGTGCGCGTCATCCTTGGTCGTATCGACGTTGTTGTAGTTAGGTGTCACTCCATGCGTTGAGGTTCTGAAGTTCTCCATTCGGCAGACACGCATGTTGACATCCTCCTAAAGTCCTCGGTTATGAAAAACTACTGAGTATGTGCTGGTTCAAAAGTCTTCGACGGTTTTTGCCGGTCGCAACTTTGGTGTTCACCACCCCTGTTATGTTGTATGGACAGGCAACCCCGACTGTTCCTGATTGGGCTTTGCCTGGTTCGGCAACACATGAGCAGGTTCCACCTCCCACAGATTTCCATCGACCGAGCAGGGTTCTTCTCAGCCCAATCGGCATCTTTGCCGGACAGGCCGATATCGGAGGCGCGCTCGTGCCGGGCAGCGCCAGCTATGATCCGGCGACGAAGCAGTATACGGTCACCTCGGCCGGATACAACATCTGGTATCAGCGCGATGAGTTTCGTTTCCTCTGGAAAAAGATGTCCGGCGACGTTTCCCTCGCCGCTGACGCCAGCTTTCCCAATCCCAAGGGGTACGACGACCGCAAGGTAGTCCTGATCATTAGACAGCGCCTGGACGATGACTCGAAAGAGGCGATGCTGGGAGAACACGGTTCGGGCATGATTCATCTGGCGCAGCGCTCGGAACAGGGAGCGCAGATGACTGATATGCAGTTCCGGTTTGGCGGGACCCTGGACGGAGTGATGGCCAAGCGCATTGGCATTGAGAAGCAGGGGGATGAAATCGCAATTTTCGTCAGCCTGAAGGGTGAACCTCTGCATCAGTTCGGACCACCGATCATGCTGCATTTCGAGGCGCCGTTCTATGTCGGCATCGGTTTTTGTTCCCATCTCCCGATTACGACCGATACGGCGGTTTTCTCAAACGTGTTGCTTAAGAATGCGGCGGGCAAAGCCGAATAGCAACACTTTGATTGCTTCAGCCTAAAGGAGTGTGTTCCATTTATGAAGATCTCTGCGTCATCCCCGCGATTCTGCTCCCAACTCGTGGCAGTCGCATTTTCTCTCGTCCTCTTTTCCAGTGCAGCCGGTGCCGCGGAGGCACCGCTGCGTAGTCGAATTTATGTCTATGACCTTCGCACACATTCATCGAAGCTGGTTTTTACAGCAGATACTATCTGGGAGGCTTCCAACTGGTCGCCTGACGGCAAGTATCTCATCTCAAACTCGGGCGGACTTATATATAAGCTGATCTTCAAAGCCGATGGAACGGTCCAGACGCCGGTAAAGCTAAATATTCCCCATGATTATGACTGCAACAACGACAAAGCGATCTCACCTGATGGAGCGAAGCTCGCTTTCTCAGCTTCGCGCGGAGTCGATGGATCCGAAGTGTTTCTCGCCGATCCCGACGGCAGCAATATCAGGCAGATAACGAACATATCTCCCAGCTATTTTCACGGCTGGTCGCCTGATAATAAAACCCTTGCCTATGTGGCTCAGCGGAGCGCTGGCGGCGACCAGTATGACATATATGGCCAGCCGGCAGCCGGTGGCGACGAGAGGAGACTGACTTCGAACCCCCAGCACGATGATGGTCCGGATTATTCGCCGGATGGAAAGTGGATATACATCAACTCCGATCGTTCGGGCAAAGAAGCCGTGTGGCGTTTCCCATCGACAGGCGCTGGTGAGAACGATGCCAAGGCTGAGATGGTAGTGAGCGACAGCATGGAAGACTGGTTTCCTCACATCTCACCTGATGGCAAAAAGCTTGTCTACATCGCCTATCCCGCAGGCACCCCGACGCATGATCCGCGTGATGTTCACATCGAACTGAAGCTGGTTGCCATCGAGAACGATAAGGTTGCAAAGAGCCAAAAGGTGCTGGTACACGCCACAGGTGGCCAGGGAAGCATGAATGTTAACTCCTGGGCACCCGATTCGATGCGCTTTGCCTATGTCACCTATGAGGCATTGCCGTAAAGTCCGGTTTCTATAGCCACGTCATTCATTGAGCATCGGATTGTGACGTGAAGAGATTCGAGGACATTTCTACATTGCTTTGGCGGTCGATAAAATCCATTATCGCGTTTAAACAACACGGGCAGGGCCATGACTTCCGGGCTGATTCCGGTTCCTGTTCCAAGGCTACGCGCCTTTGCAGGTCGAACCTCGAGGCTCACCTAAATTCAACCTTCGGCAGCCGAGGTGACGCGCCCTAATACAGTCAGGTAAAAATGTCTCCGTGGAGGAGTCAGGGTGCGAGCGAAGACGACAAGACGCTTGTCCGCGTTCCAAGTCGCTGCGATATTGCTGTTCATTCCCCCCGTGTTGCATGGGCAGGACGATCAGCACTACTCGCAGGAAGTATTTTTTGAAAACAGCGCCACCCCAGATTCCTACTTCTACAGCACTGGGAAGATCTCTGCACCCAGCACGCTCAGACTCATCGACGGAAAGTTGCCGGTGGAGACCGCTCAGTACGTGAGCGGACCTAACGCGCTGGAACTAACTTGGCGCTCGGTCACAGATGGAAGCTGGGACGCAGAGTTGAATCTCTACCGGTGGCGCAATCGTGACGTGAACTGGGATGGAGAAGATCTCTACCTGTGGCTTTGGAGTGCCGAGGGAATATCTGCTGCGGAGCTGCCACGCGTCGCTTTTGTTGATCTCGAAAATGGGCATACTGCGCCCTTACCGCTGAGCGAGTTCACGACGAACTTACCGGCGGGGCGATGGATTCGCGTTCGCGTACCGCTCGACCGCTTTCTCAGCATGTCTCTACGCCCTTTCAAGCCGCGTCAGCTGACTGCAATCGTGCTGTCTCAAGGCGTGGCCGATGCAAAGCCGCACACGCTATATATGGATGACATTCGGATTGAGACCGATCAAGGTCTGGATCAGGAACCGAAACAGCCCTCGAGCCTCGAAGCACACGGCTATGAGCGGCATATCGATTTGCACTGGAAAGGAGCAGACGACCCGACAATCGCTCAGTACGTCATATACCGCTCACTCAATGGTGGACCCTACAAGGCAATTGGAGTCCAGCGCTACGGTGTCGATCTCTATGCTGACTACATCGGAGATCCCCACGCAACCGCGAGCTATCGTGTTTCGGGGCGCACTTCGACCCTGGCCGAGTCTGCGAAGACCGAGGAGGTCACGGCAAAGACGCATCCGATGACCGACGACGAACTTCTGTCTATGGTGGAGGAGGCGAGCTTCCGCTATTACTGGGAAGCGGAGGAGCCAGTATCAGGGATGGCGCGCGAGTCGCAGCCCGGGCCTGACGAGCTGATCGCGACAGGTGCGAGCGGCTTCGGGATCATGGCGATGGTGGTTGCGCTGGATCGCGGCTTTATCTCCCGGCAGGCATGCGTCGAGCGCCTGCTGCGGATTACTGCCTTCCTTGCACATGCAGACCGCTTCCACGGCGCGTGGCCACACTTCATGAACGGCAAGACAGGTCATGTGATTTCGCTCTTTGGCATCTATGACGACGGAGCCGACCTGGTCGAAACCTCTTTTCTCATGGAGGGCTTACTCACTGCTCGGCAATACTTCAACTCCGACGACTCATCAGAGCGCGAATTGCGGGAACGGATCACGGTCCTCTGGCGCGAAGTCGATTGGAACTGGTTTCGCGCTACTCCAAAGGGTGACGCCCTCTACTGGCACTGGTCACCAAACTATGCCTTCCATATCGCCAACAGGCTGCAGGGCTGGAACGAGGTCATGATTACCTATCTGCTGGCGATTGCGTCTCCAACTCACCCGGTTCCTCCCGCGGTTTACTGGACCGGATATGACAGGGAAGGCACTGGCAGCCCATACGGAATCAAACACACTTACTTTGGTATTCCATTGACACAAGGTTATGTGCCCGGATCGCCCGGCCCGCTGTTCTTCACGCAATACTCCTATCTTGGCTACGATCCTCGCGGCGTTCGAGACACCTACTCCGACTATTTCCAGAACAACCGGAACGAGGCGCTCGTGAGTCAGGCCTATGGTGTCGCAAATCCAAATCATTTTCGAGGTTATGGAAAGGACAGCTGGGGACTGACGGCGGTCGACGGACCGAATGGGCGATATCACGAATACAAGCCGTTCGTTACAGACGACGGAACGATTGCACCTACCGGAGCGATTGCCTCTTACGCGTACACGCCACAAGCTTCCCTGGCAGCGCTCAAGCACTGGTATCGCGATTTGGGCGCACAACTGTGGGGCATCTACGGCTTCTGCGATGCCTTTAACCAGCAGTTGAGTTGGGTCTCCGGAATCACCATGGGCCTGAACCAGGCGCCCCAGACAGTCATGATTGAGAACGGTCGAACAGGTCTGGTCTGGCGCACCTTCATGTCTAACCCCGAGATCCGGCCCATGCAACGCGCCATCGGCCTCAAATCAGACGAGGAAGATCTCGGAACAAGATCAAAGTGATCACTCTTGACCGTAACTTATTGTTGGAGCAACCGTATACCCAAAGTCACGGGACCACGTATAACCAGAAGTCCTGGTACCTGATGGCGACCCTGTCAGCCTAAGAGGCGCAAGACAACCAATGTCATGTCATCGTGCTGGGATGCGCCCGCGGAGAAGGCATCCGCGGCGGCAAAAATCTTGGCCATCGCCTCGTGGGCGGACAGTTCACGACAATTCTTAACGCATTGGATCAATCGGTTCTCGCCCCATTCCTCGTCGTGAACATTCATAGACTCAGAAATACCATCAGTGAAAAGTACAATCTGATCTCCTGTCCGAAGCGGGAAGGCTTCTTGCTGGTAGCTGTGCCGCAGCAGCCCGATTACCGGACCACCAGTTTCCAACCGCATAACCTCGCACGCGGTGGCAGTATGCCGCAGGACAATAGGTGGGTTGTGACCAGCGTTTACGTAGTAGAGTTGCAGAGTTCGAGGATCGTATTCGGCGTAGAACAGCGTTGCATAGCGGTTCGCCGAGGAAGCCTCAGATACGAGCCGGTTCACTTGCTTTATCAAGTCGACTAGGTCATGTCTTACTGCTGCTTGGGCACGCAGAGTAGCCTCGAGACTTGCCATCAAAAGTGCTGCACCGATACCTTTGCCGGAGACGTCCCCGATGGCAATTCCGAGTTTACCTTCGGGCAGTTCGAGAAAGTCGTAGTAGTCCCCGCCTACTTCTCGCGCCGGCCGGCACTGTCCACAATAGTCCAGACCCGTCACCGCGGGAAGATGTTGAGGAAAGAGGTGCGCCTGCACTTCCTGTGCAATTTCCAACTCTCGATTCAGCCGTTCTCGCTGTGCCATCTCACGTCCGATGGCGGTCGTTAAGCGTGCGACCTCCAGCGCCAAAGCCATCTGCGCGTTTGACCTTACGTCAAGGACATCGAGCGTGCGCGAGATAGCGCGCTGCGTGAATTCGTCTGTCTCACTTTCCTGCCATGCAATGAGATGCGGGATGAGGCGCTCCCTGTCGCGATGGTTCCTCGGTGCATTCGCGACAAGTTGCCGCAAGCGACCGTCTGAAGGAGAGGAGATAGATCCAAGAAATTGGTCTAGAGCTGGACCGCCGGAATCTAGGAGTTGGTGAAAGAGTGTCCGGGCCTCACGTGGGTCCTCCACCACGAGGTGCCGAAGCTTCTCATAGAGAATCTTAGGCGGTTTCATAGCGCTTCGAGCGAAGTTCGAACGCTCTCCTTCCACCTTCGAGCAGTTCGATGATCTGTTCGCGGCACTCATCCACATTGCCGGATCTCTCGATCACTCCGATCCGACCGTCTGAATTCATAACCAGCACAAGATCCGCTTCTGCTAATACTGGAATGTTCGCATTGTGGGTAATGAAGATCATCTGTCGACGCTTCTTCAGCCGTTGGACCGCATTTACTACCGTTTCAAAAATAAAGTGGTTGTCGAGATTGTCCTCTGGCTGATCAATGATCAGAGGGCTGTCTCTTCTTGCTAAGAGAATCGGTAGCAGGGGCTGTGCATTTGTGACCACGGGAGAGATCGGACGCGTCCTTAAAATTCGCCTTTCCCGCAGATGACACATTTAGCTCTATCCCGACTCTGTCTTCAATCGCGATTACCTCAAGAGTAAGCGGGTCGACGCTCTCTCTGAATGCATCGAGGATCTTGCGAGAACGCTCACGCCCGAAGGCCGTAAGCTCCTCGAGCGACTCCACGTCGTCAGTTTGGATGAGCTGGGCAAGTTGTTCCGGTCTCAGCTGCATGAGTGTGGCGATGATCTCCTCATGATTCCGAACCCGCGCACCGCGCAGCCCATCTACGAGCATCTGCTGGTATGCCAGATGATCGGCATTCCGTGCCCTTATGATCCTGCGCAAACGGCGTACTCGTCCCGAAGTGCTGTTTGATCCCCAACCGGATCATCGCTGCGAATCGATCTTCTTCGAAGTTATGGACTCTGCTCCGAATCCTGAGGAGGCATGCGACTTGCGCCAGGATATCTGCCGGAAGTACATCCGAAACTTGTCGCCACTTGTAAGCGGAGAAGTGACGGAGGGCGGGGCAATCTGCGCCGAACCTTCTACAACGCAGACGGCTGCGACGATCATCGCCAATACAGAATTCCTCATGCCAGTTCTCCGCATTCGCATAGTCCAACTCCGCAGCACAAATGCACCCCCAGGCACCAATTCAGGACACTCCCTGAAGATTCCTGGAGAGGTCCTGCACGAGCATCCAGAAGACGATGAGACCGCTCATGGTAATGAGGGCGGCCCTGATCCAATGCGTGCTCATCCCGCGCAGGTACATGGGATCGAGACCGCCGCCGGGAAGCGTGGCGTAGTGTGTCTGCGCTTGCCACCGTCCCCAAAACATTGCGGTCAAAGCGTAAATCAACACCTGGATGGCTATGTTCAGCCAAACTGCAGCGGAACTCACTCCGGTCGGACGCCACCAGATGAGCGCGAATGCCCCGAAGAAGGCCACGGCTGCGACCGGGAAGACAACGGGCTTGATCATTGCCCACCATGCGTTGTGATAAGCGCCGAAGTCTGCGGGCGCAACATAGGGCCAGAGCCGCCAGCCAAACTCGGTCATCCAGATATTGCCGACGCCATAGAATGTTGCTGCAAGTGTGATGATCAACACCCATTGAGACCTATTCATCGCCTTGTCTCCTTTCGTCTCCGCTTGGTTTTGTCGGCGCTGGCATGCGCCATGGATTCCGCTGGTTCAGAGCCGAGATACAGGCGTTCAGAACCGGCGAGTTCCTTTACTAATTCATTCAGCAGGATCATCAATTCCCGGCGACGTGGCGGGGACATCCGGTCAAGGCTGCGGACGAGGAGACTGGCGGAGTCCATCTTCGGTGTCTTTGCGAATAGTTCCGCGCCCTTCTTCTCGAGCAGCAGCGGCTCCCTGCGCCGATCCTTCGGATCGACGCCCCGCTTCACAAGCTTTCTCTTGGTGAGCCCGTCAACGACGTATACGAGCGTTGAGGGCGCGACGCCCATAAGGCGGCAAATCTCTGCCATCGAGGTGACGCCGCGGGAAAGATGGCGAAGCACGCCATGTTCGATCGCACTGAAGCCGGAGTCATGCTGTTTGAGGCGCGATTCGAGGTCGGCCCGGGCCACTTTCGTGATGACGGAGCAGACAGCCCATATCTGCTCGGCCATGACGACGGTTTCCGTTGGCTCATTCTTGATGTGATCTGTGTTCATAGTTCACTATGAATTGTTCATTATGAACTATATTGCGAAACTGGCGTTCAGGTCAATGGAGCGGATGGCCCGCATCCCTCACGCGATCCGGGCCGCGAAACTCAATTGATGCCAAATCGCCGAGGCATGTTTCCAAGACGATGAACTCTGGAAACGCGGTTTGCCCTGTACGCAACACCTGAAGACATTCATACCGTAAGCCGTAACGCAAGTAAGATGAAGTCAACGAAGTATCCTTTCCATAGCTTCGCGCTGAGACAGCGCGAACCATCAACCGGGAGATCGTCCTTGAGTTAATCCGCGCCAGCCAACCGATTTCGCGCGCCGATCTGGCGCGGCGCACAGGCCTCGGAAGAAGCACCGTTTCGCAGATCGTAGAACAGCTCATACGCGAGAACTGGGTTCGGGAAGGCGCGATGGGTTCCTTGCCTCGCGGAAGGAGACCGACTCTGGTGGGACTAAATGGAGACCTCGTGGCGATCGCGGTCGATATCCATCCAAGGCAGGCCAGCGTGGCCCTAGTGGATCTTAATGGGCGGTTACTCTCGCGCTGGCCAGTGCCGATTACCTCAGATCCAGCACCCTCGATGCGACTCATCATCGACTGTATGCAACGGATCCGCCCCACGGCTCCGCACAAAACAACGGAAGGCATCGGCATCAGCTTGCCGGGAAGGGTGGCTCCCGAGACTCAGCGGCTGATCTTCGCTCCTAATCTGAAATGGCCAGAGTTCGATATCAAGAAGATGGTTGAGACCAACATGGGACTGCCAGTAATGATGGAGAATGATGCGACGGCATGTCTGTTGGCAGAGCTAACATTCGCACGCATGGACGGAGTTCGGGATGCGGTGCTGGTTGCCGTTGCTGAAGGCGTGGGAACCTGCGTCCTTGCCAATGGGCAGTTGCTCTCGGGACACAATGGAATGGCGGGCGAGTTTGGTCATATTCCTATCGATCTCAATGGGCCTCGTTGTGGCTGCGGTAAGAGCGGCTGCTGGGAAGTTTTTAGTTCGTCCAGGGCCGCCCTGCGCTATTACCGGGAACTGAAGCCTAAGGGCTCGGTTATTTCCTTCCAGGAACTACTCAACCGCGCTGAAGAAGGCGATTCGGCGGCGGCGCAAGCCCTCAGCAAACAGGCAATGTGGATTGGCCGTGGGTTACGAATGATTATTGCCAGCGTTTCCCCCAGTACGATTCTCATTGCCGGTGAACTGACCGCCGCTTGGCATCGTTTTGGGCCGGCAATCGAGAAGGAAGCAATCGACCTTACACTAGCCGGCAGTGCTCCCGTGATCCGCCCTACCCATGAAGGGGAAATTGCTCGGCTACGCGGAGCTGCTGCACTTGTGTTTCAGCGGGGAACGCGGCGAGCGACCCGAACGGCTGCGACGGTGAATTCATCGAAGCCTGCATAATCGTCGGATCTCGGCCATGAGTTCATGGGCGTAGTAGAAGAGGTGGGCAGGGAAGTCACCAATCTCCAAAGAGGAGATCGTGTCATTGTTCCTTTCACGATCGCTTGTGGCAATTGCATCTTTTGCAAGAAAAAGATCCGGGCAGTTTGCGATAATGCCAATCCCAACGCCTAGTTGAGTGTGGAAGGCGTGTTGCGACGAGAGAATTTTGCAAAGGTTGAGGGAGATCGGAACTAGCGCACTGCCAACAATATCCGACATCCAAACTGAGGAAGGCGAAGTCGAACTTATTGGCGAAACCAGCCGATGAAGCCTCCACGCGCGGCGATTTCTAGGCGTATGTGGTCGTTGCGTATTGCTTTCCCATCCTGGCGGTTCCATGCATCTGGCTTCTCTTTGACGTCGCGCAACTGCGTCGACTCCCACGCGCCGGCGCCCAGGAAGTCCAAGGGAAGTTCGAGGGTAGTCGCTGCGCCACCATTAATCGCAGCGATAAACCATTGCCTGCCGGATCGTCTGGCCTCAACGATCACCTTGCCCGGTTCGCTGCCGGCAAGAATCCGCGTCTCATCCCAAACGGGAGGGATGGCGGTAAGCACATCGTGCGCCGGATTTTCGAGATAGCTTTGCGGGTGACCGCCATAACAGAGAAATGGTGAGGTGAAGACAATTGCCTGGGCCAGTTCATGCGTCCAGGTGTTTCCCATCAGCTCGCTCTTGGTGAACACCGTCGGCGTGTAGTCGCCCGGCCCGGCTAAATAGCGAGTGAAGGGCAGAATTACATCGTGGTCAGCCTCGGGAACGCGATGATAACGCGTGATCTGGTACTCGTGTCCACGCACGCCTTCACGGGTGATCACGTTGGGCCATGTGCGCTCCATTCCGCTGGGCTTGTTTGCCCCATGAAAGTCGACCATTAGGTGCATCTCTGCTGCGTCCTTTGCGGTATCGAAGTACCAATTGGCGACCTCGCGGCTAGCGGGGGGAGGAAAGTCAATCTTGATCCCCACAACTCCGGACTCAACCGCTTTCCGGAAGTATTCCTTGCGTTGCTCTGGATCCCACACTGAGCGGCTATGTGTCCATATCCAGATCTTCACGTTTTTGGTTTTGGCATAGGCAACGTCAGATGCGATTGCCTGCCAGGAATCCGGCCATCTTTCCCATCCCTCATCGATGAGGTAGTACTCGAACCCGAGTTGGCTGGTCCAGTCGATCCACTGCTGCTGCTCGGACTCTTTCGGATCGCCGCTGGCGAGCCATTGCCATGCCGATCGGCCGGGATTGATCCAGTCCGCTTTTGTTAGTTGGGCTGAGGCTGGCGGATTCAGGTTTTCGACCAGAGTGGTGTTGACTAGATCCGTCAGATTGCGCGCGACGATGGTAACGCGCCATGGCTGCACCACCTCGTTGTTGGTACTCCATCCGTTGGGATCGGCGTAGAGTTGCCCCTCGAGCGCGCCGCTCTCTCCCAAGTTGACTGCCAGATCGCCATAGTCCTTTATGAGAGCCTCGGTGAGAGCGATGTACACCTGCCCGACGTGCGCCGTTAGTGGAAGGCCGATGTTGCCCGTGCCTAGTTGCTTGAGCGTGGTCTGGTGATAGGGGCTCTCGTACGAGTTGTCGAGTTTGGCTGCCCAGACGGTTGGATCGCCTTCGATCATCCAGGCAGACCGGTCGGCCTGTACCCTTCGCCCTGGCTTAGCTGGTAGCCGCAGCCGAGCGCCGACGCCATCGTTGGCCACACGCACGTCTACCCAATAGGACTGGCCGTGCGATTGCGCCGGGATGGTTGCCTCGCTGGCACGATCGACTGCCTCTGCATGCGCTCCGAAGAAGCGGTAGTACTCGTCCACCTTGCGGAGCTTTGCGGAGCCGAGAGTGACGTCCCGGCCGAGTTCCACATCGTCCGCCTCGATTCCCATCATCGAAGGCGCCAATACCTGCTTGCCGTCTACGACGATCCGGTAACGAAGCATGCCGTCGGCGGCGTTGACCTCGGCGCGTATTCTTCCGTCGGGGCTGGAGATGGTGACAGCATTGGCAGTCGGCGACTGGACGGCAAGCGGGACAAGCGCCGTCGCCGCGAAGAGTATAAACATAGTCCTGCTGGTCATCATTCCGTTTTCTCTTCTTCCAGGAGTTTCCTGATCCTGTCTCATCTCGAAGCGGCTCACGAGAGTGTCACCTTGAGAGCCGCGGCGTAATCGACGGGCGGGCGATAGGTGTTTGGAAGCACCACGCGGAGGCCGTCCGTTTGTTGACGCCAGTCCAGGCGCGTGCCCGTTCCCAAGAGCTCGACTTGCGCCACTTTGCCTGGGTTGGTGGGCGCCGAGGATCCGAGCGATCGCACCAGGATGGGGTCCTGAGGCCAGCCAAGCACCAGCGCGTAGACGATGCTGTTCGCCTTATTGCGAGTGAAACGAATGTCTTTTTCTCCGAGCTTGTTCACGCTCTTGCCCTGGAAGGATCCCGCCTTGATCATATTCGGCCCTTCGCTGGAGACCTGCCATGGACGTGTCCCATAGATGGCCTCGCCATTGACCTCCATCCATGAGGTCACGCCATCGAGCACCGCGACTTCCTTGCTGTCGATGGTTCCATCGGGCCTTCCAGGCACATTGAGGATGAACGTTCCGTTCTTGCTTACGGTATCGATGAGCCAGTGAATGACGTCGCGGGGATTGAGGTAGCCGCCGTATGCTCCCGACTTCTCATACAGGTAGCGCAGGTAGTGCCAGGCGCCGATGCAGGTTTCCGACTGCCATGGATATTTCATAATCTCCGCAGTCAGTCCGCGCTCATAGTCTGCGACGACCGCTTTGGCGAGGCGGTCTGGAACATCTTTGATATTCAGGACGGCTTCCATCTTTCCGCCGTTTTTCTGGAGGCTATTGTTGTAGAAATAGGCGCCGATGTTCATGCCGCCCCAGCCGAGAGGAAGCAAGGAGTCGTCAAAGTAGAGAAGATCAGGGTTGTGTTGCTCGATCAGGTCTCGCGTTCTGTCGTAGAAGTTCTTTACGTAGGAGGCATCCGGCAGCGCTTCTGGCGGATGCTTGACGCCATACAACCGCTGCGGATTGACGCCCTGCCACCATTGCCCCTTGCCTTCCGCTTCTGTCAGAGCGCCATCGTATGGAACGCCGGCTAGCGGTCCGGATTTGTCCGCACCGTGAGATGGCTGAAACCACCACCAGTTCCGAGCCTGGTGCACGGTCACTCCGAAGCGAAGCCCTTGCTTTCGTGCGACCGTGGCCCATGCGCCGACGACATCCCGATGTGGACCGAAGGCCGCTGCATTCCATGGATGATGCTTGGAATTCCACGCATCGAAGTTGTCATGATGATTGGCTAGCGCTACGACGATCTTTGCGCCGGCCTTCTTGTACCGTGCTATCAGATCTTCCGGCTCCCAGTTGAGGAGTGTCCATTGCGTGCAGAGGTCTTTATAGCCAAAGCGTGATGCCGGCGCGTAGTGATTGAGGTGATACTTGTACTGCCGCTGTCCCTCGATGTACATGTTGCGCGCGTACCAGTCGCCATCCTCGGGCACGCACTGCGGAGTCCAGTGCGCCCAGATTCCGAACTTGGCGTCCTGATACCACTCGGGAGCCTCATACTCTAGCAGAGAATCCCAGGTTGGCTTGAAGGGGCCGGTTCCCGAAAGGTTCGGGATGGGCGATTCGAGAGGAACATCGTCCCACATGCCTCCGGCCGCTTGCGAAGGCGATGGGTCGTAATTCCACTGCGGAGGCTGCCATGCTGCTTCGTCTAGTTTCACCGGGACGATTTTGCCATCGCTCAGCTTATAGAAGATCCGCTTCTCTGGCGGCAGGGCACAGAATTCTGCATAGTCCTGAGTGAGACGGTTGAATCCTGCCGGCAAGTCGGACTGGCTGTTCGGCGCGCTTTGCGCCACTGACGGAAGAGCCTTCGATGCGGCGGCCGCCGCTAGAAATTTACAGAACTCTCTTCGCTGCATGGTTCTTGATCGCTCCTTGTTATCTCACGGCGCGGAAATCAGGGATGGTCAATCAGGGACTTCCGGCGAGCAGAGGCAACAACCAAATCGATCGCATTGTAACCTCCGTAAACGTCTTCTACCAATAGAGATCGTAGCCGACAGCGGGGCTCTTCAACCCGGAAGCATCATAGTTCATTCATCTCTAAGAGATAAAGCGATTTATTCGCTTGTACTTCGATCTCTTCCCGCCGTATATTTGTCGTTCTTGAATTTTGATTCCGCCGCTCGACATTTCCGGATAACGTTTGCCCCAAGACGACCGGCTCATCAGTCTACCGGCCGCGGCACAACACAAGAGAGAGTCAGATGATTGCGACACACGGGAGTTTTCTACGTACTGTCCTTGCTGCAGCATTGTCCGCACTCGGGCTTTCTACCGCACTTTCGGCGCAACCGAAGCTGGTCAATGCCACCATCGATCTTTCCAAGACAGGGGCTCCGATCTCGAAGAACATCTACGGTCAGTTCCTGGAACACGGCGGCGACATCGTCAACACCGGCGTCTGGTCTGAGATGCTGGTTGATCGCAAGTTCTTCTACCCGGTAGCTGACGATGCGCCTACGCCCCCGCCGGTGATGGCCAATGCAGGAGGAAATCCGCGGTTTAACCGCAAGCCGACGCGATGGTGGGTTCCTGTTGGCGGTGAAGGTGTCATCACAATGGACGCCAAGTCGCCGTATTCCGGAGATCACTCGCCGCTGATCAAGCTCGACGCTAAGGAGCCGCACGGCTTGAGCCAGTCGGGAATCGCGGTTCGCAAAGGCAAAGCCTACACGGGACGCATCGTTCTCAGTGGCTCTGCGGGCGCGGTGGTCAAGGTTACGCTGATTTGGGGCAAGGACGCAGGCGATCGCCAAAGTGCCACGATCCACGCCATCGGCCAGGGATACCGCAAGTTTCCGCTGCGCTTCACCGCTGCGGGCGATACGGACGATGCGACGCTGGAAGTCACCGGAACGGGCGCCGGCTCGTTTCATGTCGGCGCGGTCTCGCTCATGCCGGCCGACAATATGGATGGCTTCCGTCCTGAGGTGGTCGCCGCGCTCAAGCAACTCCGCTTCGGCGTGCTCCGCTTTCCCGGGGGCAACTTCGTCTCCTCTTACGAGTGGCGATACGGTGTAGGCGACATCGACAAACGACCGCCTATCTTCGATCCTGTCTGGCATGCCGTGCAGCCCAACGATGTAGGCACGGACGAGTTCCTCACGCTCTGCCGTCTGCTCGGCGTGGATCCCTATATCACGGTCAACGCGGGCTTCGGGGACGCCTGGTCAGCGCGCGAGTTGGTCGAGTACACCAACGGCGCGGCCAACACGCCGATGGGCAAATGGCGCGCCGACAACAGCCATCCCGCGCCCTATGGCGTCAAGTTCTGGGGCGTCGGCAATGAGCCCTGGGGCGACTACCAGATGGGCTCCATGTCGCTTCCACAATTTGAGCTGAAGCACAACCTCTTTGCGAAAGAGATGAAGAAGGTAGATCCCTCCATCAATCTGATTGCCGGCGGTGCCATGCCCGATGTGATGGAAGGCGCTGACCAAGCCCGGCGCATCAACGGTCAATACGTTCCCGACTATCTCTCCGCGGCCGACTGGACCGGTCAGATGCTGCTCAACTGCCTCGAGAACATCGATATGGTGAGCGAGCACTATTACGCCTCAGGCACGCAGCACACCGACATGAAGCTCCAGAAGAAGGTTCCGATCGATCCTCCTTTGTCCCTGATCGAGTGGGAACGCGCCCCGGCAGTTCAAGTCCGCGCGAAATACGAACACTACCAGGAGTATCTCAAGCGCATCCCCGCTCTCCGCGCCAAGCCCGTCCCCATCGCCATCGACGAATGGGCCTACTTTGGCGGCAACCGTGATGGCTACAAGGTCGTCCCCGCCTATGCGTGGGCCTTTCACGAGATGTTCCGACATTCAGATATCTTCCAGATGGGCGCGTTCACCTTTGCCACCGCGATGATGAGCGAGAATCGGACCGAGGCCATCCTCAACCCCACGGGCATGCTCTTCAAGATGTACCGCGATCACTTCGGCACCATTCCCGTCGATGTCACCGGAGACTCGCCCCAGCCGAAACCAGCCTTCCCGGCCGGAGGAGATCAGCCGGCGGTCAATCCTGGTAGCCCAACTTATCCGCTGGATGTCAGTGCCGCTTTGAGCGAAGATCGCAAGACCCTCGCCATCGCCGTACTCAATCCATCCGACTCCGAACAGAACATCAAGCTGACAATCAGCGGAGCGAGGCTCGCAAGTCAAGGCCATCTCTATCGGATGGCTCCTGACAAAATTGACGCAACCGTTCAGGTCGACAAAAAACCTGAGGTCCAAGTCGAAGAACATTCGCTTGGAGCGTTGCCAGAGATCATCACCGTGCGCCCATTCAGCGTGAACATCTACTCCTATCCGCTGCAATAGCTAAACAGATTCCAAAGAGGGTCCTCATGAAAGCAACCAGACTGCTCTTCGCGTGCGCACTCGCGATTGCCGGTGCACCGTCTACGCAACTCACCGCCCAGATGCAAACCATCGTTCCCGATCCCGTGCCGGGTGCAAAACCCGTTGCGGTCGAGCACATCAAAATTCACGGCGCGGCGCTCGAGGGCAACCTTGAAGGTGATGCCGTGGATCGCGATCTCATCGTCTTTCTTCCTCCCAGCTATGAGAAGGATAAGAAGCGGCGCTATCCGGTTGTCTATGCGCTGCACGGCTACTCGATCGGGGCCGACCAATGGACGCATGAGATCCACGTTCCGCAGACCATCGAGGGCGCGTTCGCTCAAGGCGCTAAGGAAATGATCGTTGTTCTGCCCGACTCAAAGACCATCTACAACGGGTCGATGTACTCAAGCTCGGTTACGACCGGCGATTTCGAGAAGTTCATCTGGCACGACGTGGTCAGCTACATCGATGCGCACTACCGCACTATTCCGAAGCGCGAGAGCCGCGGCCTTGCAGGCCACTCAATGGGCGGATATGGCGCGTCCCGCATTGGCATGAAGCATCCTGAGGTTTTCGGCGCACTTTACATTATGAGCCCCTGCTGCATGTCTCCGATGGCCGGCGGCGGTCCGGGCCCTGCCGACCAGATGAAAGAGCGTGCCATCGCCGGCGAGAAGAAAGCTGCGGCTGCCAAGTCTCCCGCCGATCTTGCTGCTCAGTCGCCCGGGTTCGGCGCTGTCCAGTATGCAACCGCGGCAGCGTGGGCGCCAAATCCGAAGAACCCTCCACTCTATTTCGACCTGCCGACGAAGAAGGGTGAACCGCAGCCGGAGATCATGGCCAAGTACAGCGCGAATGCACCTCTGGCTTTTGTCGATCAGTACATCGGGAACCTCAAGCAATATCGCGCAATCGCGATGAATGTGGGCGACCAGGACGGTCTGCGCTTCGACGCAACCAAGCTGCACAACATCCTCGACGACTATGGGATAGCAAATACGTTCGAGATCTATTCCGGCACGCATATCAGTGCCGTAGCGGATCGCTTTCAGAACCACGTGATGCCGTTCTTCAGCAAAAACCTATGTTTTAGCGATGCCTGCAAGTAAGTACCGAATAGGAATCACAACCGGGAGAAACGTATGAGAAGTGGAATGAAGCAAATTGTGGAATGCATCGCCGTTTGTATCGGGGCTTTCCTGGTTGCCAGCGCCCCGCAAGACGCCATCGCACAGAATGCGGCAAATCTTCCCTACATGAATCCGCAGCTCTCTCCAGAGCAGCGTGCGATTGATCTGGTTCGTCGCATGACGCTCGACGAGAAGGCGACGCAGATGCAGAACAACTCGGCTGCTGTGCCGCGGCTGAAAATTCCTGCGTACCAATGGTGGAGTGAGGCTCTTCACGGTGTGATCAACGAGGGCGTGACGGAGTATCCGGAGCCGGTAGGGCTTGCTGCAACGTTCGATGCGCCGGGCATTCACACCATGGCCGGGCAGATCGGGATCGAGGGGCGCATCAAGCACGTACAAAATCTGCGCGAAGGTCACACTGGCATCATGGGCGGCCTCGACTTCTGGTCGCCCAATTTGAACATCTTTCGCGATCCACGCTGGGGTCGAGGCCAGGAGACCTACGGGGAAGATCCTTTTCTTACGGGGCGCATGGGAGTTGCTTACGTGACCGGCCTTCAGGGCGACAATCCAAAATACTACCTGGCCATTGCGACCCCGAAACACTTCGATGTGCACAGCGGTCCGGAACCGACGCGCCATTTCGCCGATGTGGATGTGAGCAAGCATGACGAGGTGGATACGTACGAGCCGGCATTCCGCGCCGCGATAGTAGAGGGCAAGGCGGGATCGGTGATGTGCGCATACAACGCCATCAACGGCGAGCCGGCGTGTGCGAATCAATATCTGCTGCAGGACCAGCTGCGCGGAAAGTGGGGCTTTCAGGGATACGTGGTTTCGGACTGCGATGCGGTAAGGGACGTTGCCGCGAACCATCGCTATCGTCCGACGCAGGCGCAGGGAGCGGCGATCTCTGTCATTCGCGGGATGGACAACGAGTGCGTGACGTTCACGAAGCGATTCGGCGAGCCGGTGGAGAAAGCGTATGTGGACGCGGTGCAGCAGGGATATTTGCCGGAGAGCGTGCTGGACAATGCACTGATCCGCCTGTTCACCGCGCGAATGAAGCTGGGCATGTTCGATCCGCCGGAGATGGTCCCTTACGCGAAGATCGATGAAAAAGAGCTGGACAGCGCCGAGCATCGCGCACACGCGCGGAAGCTGGCGAATGAGTCGATGGTACTGCTGAAGAATGACGGGCTGCTTCCGCTGAAGCCCTCGATCAAGAAGATTGCGGTTGTCGGGCCTCTGGCGGACCAGACGCGGCCGCTGATCGGAAACTATGCCGGGCAGCCTACGCATATTGTCTCGATCATGGAGGGACTCAAGGCTGAGTTTCCTAACGCATCCATCACATTCGTTCCGGGCACGCAGTTCCTGCGCACCGACGGGAATCCAATCCCGAATGCTCTGTTAACCACACCGGACGGCAAGCCCGGCCTGAAGGCGGACTACAACGACGGTGTGCGCGGAGGGCCTGGCTCTGAGACGAAGAGCACTCTCATACTCAGCCGTACGGAGCCCAATGTGAACCTCACGAAAGAGAGCCTGCCGGTAGAAGTCGCCAGTAAGAAGACCTTTGGGGTGCAATGGTCCGGATTTCTCACGCCCCAGGAAACGGGCGACTTTATTCTCGGCGTCCGTTGCGTTGGATTTGGAAGGCTGACGGTCGACGACAAGCCAGTGGCCATGACCTACGGCGGGGGGAACGAGCCCGTGTCGGTTGTAGGCCGCGTCCACCTGGAAAAAGGACGTAAGGCGGCATTGCAGATGAATTACGGCAGCAACAATGGCAAGGCTCACGCCGAAGTGTTCTGGGCCCGGGTCAACAACGCGGTATCGCCTGAAGCCGTTACGGCGGCGAAGAATGCAGATGCGGTCATCGCAGTCGTGGGCATCACAAGCCAGCTCGAGGGCGAGGAGATGCCGGTGAGCGAGCCTGGATTCCTGGGGGGAGATCGCACCAGCATCGATCTTCCGCAGCCGGAAGAGGACTTGGTGGAGGCTGTAGCAGCTACGGGCAAGCCGCTCGCAGTGGTGCTCATGAACGGAAGCGCGCTTGCTGTGAACTGGATCAACGAACACGCGAATGCAATTGTGGAGGCCTGGTATCCGGGCGAAGAGGGCGGTACGGCGGTTGCAGAGACGCTGAGCGGGAAGAATAATCCAGCGGGTCGGCTGCCGGTTACGTTCTACAAGGGTGTTGACCAACTGCCAAACTTCGAAGACTACGGGATGGCGAACCGGACGTATCGGTACTTCATGGGCAAGCCGCTATATCCGTTTGGCTATGGGCTGAGCTACACGAAATTCAGCTACAGCGATCTGAGTGTTCCCACTCATCCCATTGTGGCCGGACAGCCGGTTGTTGCCGATGTGACGGTGATGAACACAGGAAAGATTGCGGGCGACGAGGTGGTGCAGGTGTATCTCAAGTTTCCGCACGTGAAGGGTGCGCCGAATGTTGCTCTGCGCGGTTTTGAGCGGATCCACCTAGATGCGGGCGCAAGCCAGAAGGTGCACTTCGAATTGAAGCCTCGCGACCTGAGCGTGGTGACGGAGGACGGGAATCCAATTATCGCGGACGGGGATTACACGATCAGCATTGGTGGAGGACAGCCTGATACAGAAGCGCCGGTTACGACTGGGAAGTTCCACGTTGATGGACAGTACGCGTTGCCGGAGTAGCTTTCACGGGAGCAGCGCATCCCTGTGAAGCTGCCGAGCGCTGGAAGAACACGAGAGGAGATGTTGGTCATGTCGAAATCGAAAGGTTCTGTTGTTCTCACGCGGCGTGAGGCGCTGCTGCTGTCGACCACCGCAGGGTTGGGCGCGGCGTTGAGCAAACCTGCATTTGGTTCTGACAGCGTGAAGACGGGTGTTCATCAGGAGCCGGGCAATGTCGCGACTCCGCGATCGGCAGTCGCGAAGACACAGTACGGCAGGGTGCGCGGATTCGTCGATGGCGGCGTGTTGACGTTCAAGGGTGTGCCGTATGCGGCGTCGACCTCAGGGGAGAATCGGTGGCTTCCGGCCAAGCCGCCAACTCCGTGGACGGATGAGTATCCGGCTTTGACGTACGGCGCGAACTGCCCGCAGACTCTGCATCCGTGGACGAGCATCGAGCAGACGTTTCTGTTCGACTGGGATGACGGTTGGCAGAGCGAGGACATGCTGAAACTGAACATCTGGACGCCGAGCCTGACGGGGAAGCGGCCGGTGATGTTCTACATGCATGGAGGCGGGTTCAGTTTCGGGTCGTCGTATGAGCTGCCATCGCACGAGGGCGCGCAGATGGCGCGCCATCATGATGTGGTGCAAGTTTCAGTGAATCACCGGCTGAATATTCTTGGGTTCTTCGATGCGGCGGAGATCGGCGGCTCTGCGTACGAGGACTCGGCGAACGTGGGGATGACGGACCTTGTGGCGGCGCTGAAGTGGATTCATGTCAACATTGAGAACTTCGGCGGCGATCCGGATCGGGTGATGATCTACGGGCAGTCGGGCGGCGGGTCGAAGGTGACGACACTGATGGGGATGCCTTCGGCGGCAGGTTTGTTCCACCGCGCTTCGGCGCAGTCGGGCGGCGGAGGGAACATTCCAAGCAGGGATCAGCAGAAGGAGCTGGCACGGCAGACGATGAAGGAGCTTGGGCTAACGCCGAGTGACATGCGGGCGCTGCAAAAGGTGGAGTGGGCGGAACTGTTTGCGGCGGGGAACGCGGCGGCCGCGAAGATCAATCCGCCGGGGCGGCCGATGATGGGGCCGGGGGCGCCGGGAACTCCGCGTGTGGGGTGGTCGCCTTGCGTGGACGGGAAATTGATCACGATGCGTTCGTTCTTCGATGCTGCGCCGGAGGTTTCGAAGGATGTGCCGATGCTGGTGGGTTCGGTGAGCGAAGAGGGCAACCAGATGTCTTCGCGCCCGACGGAAGAAGAGTGGCATGCAAACCTTGCAAAGACATATGGCGAGGAGAAGGCGACGGCGATTGTGGCGGCGCTGAAGAAAGCGTATCCACAGAAGAAGATTCAGACGCTGTCGTATATGTGCAGCGGCACTCCGGGACTGAATGGACTTGGAATGCGGAACAGCGTGGTGAAGATGGCCCGATTGAAGCACGAGCTGAAGGCGGCGCCGGCGTACGCATACTACTTTACATGGCAGTCGCCGATGCTGGATGGCGTGCCTGGGGCGTGGCATACGGCGGAGCTGCAATTCTGCTTCGACAACACGAAGCGATGCGAGCAGGGAACGGGCAATACGCTGGAGGCACAGGCATTGGCGAAGAAGATGGCTTCGGCCTGGGCGGCCTTTGCGGCGACTGGGAATCCGAGTATTCCGGGACTGAAGTGGGCATCAACAAGTCCAGAGACGGACAACACGATGGAGTGGGACAACAAATGCAGGATGGTGAATGATCCGGAAGGCGAAGCTCGTAAGATCATCTTGGCCTGACCAATGAGTCGGTCTCAGAAAGCTTGAATCAGATATCACCAAGCCTTTCAATATGCGAGGTCACAACAGAGCACGTCGATTCATTCGGCCGTCACAACTGTCGATGATTTGTACGGAATGGGCTTTGCTTCACTGATTCGGCGTTCAATTGACGTCAAATCGCCAATGCGCTCATCGACCATCCAGAGAGAGACAAACCCCAATTGTCCGAGTTCCGGGCGAGTGACCGCCAAACCGGAAGTATGCAGACTGCTTGAGCCTTGCTGCTCTGAGCGTTGAGGCGCCGATAGCCATGGTGCTGCCCCTGCTCTTGGTCAGGTTGTGTGACGCGGATCACTTTCTCGCAAATCAGTTAGATGTAGATTTTGACCCATGTTGAAGCGAATCCCCATCGTCAAAGATCACGTGAACTGCACTACCTGTGGGTCCGCGGCAAGGTTTCATGATGGCGATACGGAAGCCTTCTATTGCAGGCGTTGTGCATCGCTCGTTGCTGAAAAGCTAATCGAAATCGCTACGATGGTGTATCTCCTAACTGTGAGACCGGGATCATCTCTTCGGCAGTAATGGTTGACCGGCCACCCTGACATTACTGAGTAGTAATGGACGGATTGCCGACTATCCGACCGGAGCCATGAAAGTGCGATAGCAGTCGAGTGGATGACGGCGCCATCCTGTTTTCGTCAATTTAGAACTCATTGCCTTGGGCAGTGCTGTTCTGCTCAACGTAAACCTCAGTCAGTCTCGTTCGCTTCATGTTGACATCCGACCCAAGTAGGTGCATGCTTAGGTCGGATGCCTTCCCAAAATAATCCTGATGACCGCATCGCCCTCTTGCAGGGTACGCTCGACCTGCTCATTCTCAAAACCCTTGTGCTGGGACAGCGCCACGGCCAGGGAATAGCGCGCTCCATACAGCGCCAGTCAGAAGAAGTTTTCTTCGTCGACCACGGCTCGCTCTATCTCGCCCTGCAGCGCCTTGAAGACAAGAAATGGATCAGCGCCAAGTGGGGTATCAGTGACAACAACCGTAAAGCGCGCTTTTATTCGTTGACATCGAACGGTCGCCAACAGCTCGTAGAAAAGACCAGTGAATGGCAGCGGCTGACGAGAGCGATGGGACTGATTCTGGATGGAGGATCGAGCGGCGAGGAGGTTTAGTCATGTTTAGACGCAGGCGAAGCGCAGACGATTTTGCCGAGGAGATCAAATCACATCTCGAACTCGAAGCCGATCAGCTGCAGAGCGAAGGCTGGAGCGAAGACGAAGCGCACCGCAGAGCACGAGTCGAATTCGGCAACGTGCAGACAGCGTATGAGCGCTTCTATCTCAGATGCCGCGTCGTATGGTTCGACAATTTACTGCGGGATATCAACTTCGCAATTCGCCAGCTGGTAAGAAATCCAGGCTTTGCCGTGGTCGCTATTCTCGTGCTGGCTCTCGGCATCGGCGCCAGCATTGCTATCTTTGCATTTGTCGATGCGGCTCTGCTGGAACCGCTGCCGTATGCGCACCCCAGTCGACTCATGTCAGTAAGCGAAAGCAATGTTGAATCGCCGCGCTGGCCCCTTTCATATCCGGACTTCCTCGACTGGCAAGCGCAGAACAAATCATTTACTTCGCTTGATGTGTACTCATGGAGCGGCTTTCTTCTGCGCTCTGGCTCTGGCGCGGAGCCCGTTCAAGCTATGCGCGTAAGCGGTGGCTTTTTTCAGACGCTCGGCGTGCATCCCATGCTGGGCCGCGACTTCAATCCAGGAGAGGACCGGCTTGGCGGCCCGAACGTAGTGATCCTGAGCTATGGAGCCTGGCTCCAGCGTTTTGGCTCGCGGTCCGATGTGATCGGGCAGACAGTCGACCTTGACAACCAGGCCTACACGATCATCGGTGTAATGCCGCGGTCGTTTTCCTTCGCTCCCGGTGGAAATGCGGAGTTCTGGACTCCCATCAACGTACTGAGCCCTCACGAGCATTCACGCACTTTCTATAACTTCCTCGGAATAGGCAGACTCCGCGACGGCATCACACCGCAATCGGCGCAGTCCGAAATGACTGGCATCGCAAAACAGCTCCAGCGACAGTATGGCATTATCGGTCATGACCTGAGCGCCAATGTCGGTCCGCTGTCGGAGATGATTGTTGGCGATGTACGACCCATACTGCTGACGCTGCTCGGCGGAGCCGGCCTGTTGTTGCTGATTGCATGCGTTAACGTGGGCAGTCTTGTTCTCGTTCGCTCAGAGAATCGCAGGCGCGAGATTGCCGTGCGCGGCGCGCTCGGCGCAACGCCTGCGCGGCTGGTGAAGCAATTTGTAACCGAAGGTCTCTTGCTTGCCGCGTTTGGCAGCGGAGCAGGCATCATCGTTGCCGCTGCTTTAATGAGGCTTCTCGCTCGACTTATTCCCAAAGACATGGCGTCGAATATGCCTTTCCTCGACGGTGTTGGACTGAACTCGCACACAGTAGCATTCGCTGCCGCGGTCGCCATGTTGGCCGCGTTGCTGCTCACGATCACGCCGGTATTGCGGCTTTCGTTCCAGAGAGTACGCGACGGATTGTCCTATGGAGATCGCGCTGCAGCCAGCCAGGTCTGGCGCAGGCTGGGAGCGAACCTCGTCGTGATTGAACTGGCAATCGCCGTGGTTCTGCTTGCTGGCGCAGGGCTGTTAGGGCGCAGCTTTTATCGCCTGCTGCACGTACCGCTGGGATTTGAACCGAGCCACCTGGTAGCTGTAGATGTCGCCCTGCCCCACACAGCTTATGAAACAAGCGCGCAGATTATCGAGTTGTATCGTGAAGCTGTGCGGCGTGCCACAAGCTTGCCGGGAGTTGAATCGGCAGGAATTACCAGCAGGCTTCCCGCCCAATGCGATTGTAATACCGATGGAATCAGAATTGTGGGAAGGCCATATCATGGCGAACATAACGAAGTGGATGAGCGTCACATAAGCGCGAATTATTTGCCTACGCTCAAGGCGACCTTGATAAGGGGCCGACTCTTCACGGAGGCTGACGACCCGTCGAGGCCCGGAGTGGCTCTGATCAATCAGACGCTTGCACGAAAATACTTCCCCGGTCAGGACCCCATCGGCCAGAGCATCGCCAATGATGAGGGCGGACGTCCTTCCGTCTGGCAGATTGTCGGCGTTGTCGACGACGTTCGCGAAGGTTCGCTTGACGCCGACATCGCACCCACAGAGTACTTTCCTATGAACCAAATAGGCGAACACTCCTTCACTCTGGTTGTGCGTACATCGCAGGGAGGGAGCACACTTCTGCCTGAGTTGGTGAGTACGCTGCATCAGATAAACTCGAACCTGGGCGTGTCCAATGAGGCAACCATGATCGAAAAGATTGACGCCACGCAGGTCGCCCTGCTGCACCGCCTCTCTGCGTGGCTGGTCGGCGGATTCGCAGCCATGGCACTCATCCTCGCCATCGTCGGGCTGTATGGAGTCATCGCTTATTCCGTAAGCCGGCGAACGCGCGAGATTGGTGTGCGCATGGCTCTCGGGGCACAACGCAGCTCAGTCTATAGACTCGTCATGCAACAGGCAGGATGGCTGACCGCGGCCGGGTTGACCATCGGACTCATCTGCTCAGTAGGTACATCGATGCTCATCAGCAGCCTGCTTTTCAGAGTCCAGGCATGGGACGCAGTCACTCTCGTCAGTGTGTCATTGTTGCTCGGGCTGGCATCGATGGCGGCAATCTTCCTGCCCGCTCGCCGCGCTGCGTCGGTAAATCCGGTGGAAGCCCTTCGCGCCGAATAACCTGCATCCTGGCCGTGGTTTTGATTGCTGACAAATCGCACGAGCGGGTTTCGATCCATTGACAGGCGCCTTCTTGGGTTGCGGGAGGATTACCGGCAACCC